>CAZYHZ010000004.1:65398-115841 GCA_964647625.1 uncultured Acidobacteriota bacterium | reverse complement strand
AGGTGCTCGATGAAGACGAAGAGACCGGGATGAAGAAGTACCGGTACGTGAAGACCGGCGTGAACCACTACGACTTCGCGTTCTCCTACGCGCTCATGGGATCTGGTGGATGCGTCGGGGCGACCGCCTACCTGCGCTTCCTGTCCGCGCAGGTCCGGAAGCTCCGTGCCGAGGGTCGTATCCCGTAGTCTGCCGGTTACTGGCCGGTTCGATTTCGGGTGCAGTTATCGCGACTTTTCCGGTCTTAGGGTGCAGTTATCAATCGTGAGCCGTCCCGTAGGGTGCAGTTATCGTGCGGGAACGGCCTCCGAGGGTGCGTTTAAGCGGCAGTTTTCAGCCTCTCGGAGGCGGTCATACCCTAGTCTGCCGGTTGGAATCGTCGCCGTAACTCGTTGAACCCACGCAAGTAGGGGCTGAAACTGGCCTCCAGGGGCCGGTCCCGAGACGTGTTTTCCCCGCCAAAAACTGCCGATGGAATGCCGGTGGGGCCGACGACGTGCCGTTTGGCCGCGCGGATCTGGCCGTCCAAATGCCGATCGTGTGCCGCATGTCACCCATCAAGCGTAAAGCGATATGCGGCTAATATGCGGTTACGCCCGACACCGCGGACTCAACACACTCTGGACGGTGCCGGGCATGTGTGTGTGAGGGGGAGGTTCATGGACGCGCTGGCCACTGACGCCGGAAGATCGTTTGTCGCGGCCGTAACGACGCTGCTGGTCGCTATCTTTCTGGGACTGCGATCGCGAGCACTGGGAACTGACGAGCCAGGCAGACAGATTCGAAATCACCTAACTGAGTTCTCAAAAGCCTGGCTACTCCTGTCCATCTACTATGCAGTTCGCGCCGGACTGCAGCGAATTGATTTCCCGGTGGAGATCGAATCATCGCCGTACCGTCCAGCATGGGAACAGTACCTGTATCACCTTTTCGTAATGGCCCTCAGTTCCACGACAAACGTGCTTTTGCTGCGTGCCATTGTCATGATCGAACACAGCGAGCAGACCGGGGACGCAGCGCGACCGGCAAAACCACAATGGCTCGCTAGCGGAACAAGTCTGCGAGTAGTCGATTTTTCGTCTGAGCGCGGCGTTTATCTTATGGGGCTTCTGGCCCTGGGACTCATCTTGACTCCGCTTCTAGAAGGAGTGGACTACTCGTCTTGGTGGGTCGGCGCCGCGTACTTAGCGAACCTGTCGGTAGCGAGTGCGTTGTTCATCCGATTGGCGCGTGTATATCTATTCGGATTGCGATCTCGTGTTCTCGGTTGGGCGTCTTTCTTCTACGCGATTTCACAGTTGTTCTATGTGGCGGCGCAGTCGGATTGGGTTCGCCCGAAATTTCAAGTAGTGCTGATCCTCCTAAAGCTGTTCCTGGGCGGGGCATTGCTGATCCTCGCCAAATCGCTTGTACCGACCAGTCAGTCGGATGACGAACACCGGATTCGGGACGTCGGTGACCGGATGGAAGGCCTGACGAAAGCCAGGCTGCTCGCACAGAGGCTCGCATTCGGCCTGACAATCATGTTGATTGGCGGCTCGCTGATACGTCTAGTACGCGGCCCGATCGCCGCTGTAAGCCGACAGGGGAGTTGGTACATCCTGCTGGGAGTCGTCTTGGGACTCGTTGCACTTTCGATGGCACTGGTTGCCGCCCAGTTGCTTGCATATTTGGTCCTGTATCGCCTTGCTTTTGGAGTCGATTGGGACTGGCATCGGCAGAACTCACTGAGAGGCCTTCTCGAACTGAAACGTCGTGAAAAGCTCGGTACGCACTTAACGTCGCTCGTCCTGAGTCGTCCAAACCGCGGCCCGTCTGTCGCCTCGCGCTGCGAAGTCATCCTGGTTCATGGAATGTTCAGTTCAGGCCCAAAGGCTTGGGGCTTGCTACCTCTTCTGCTCCTTCGGGATACTCGGATATCGAGAGTTCATGTTTTGAGCTACAAGCACCTGCCGTGGTCCGGCGCTGCCGATCTCGCGTCCGTGGAAAGCGAATTGACTGATGAAATCGCGGTCGTATCTAGGGAGGCGCAATGCGACACTGTTGTGATCGGTCATAGCTTTGGTGGGCTGCTAACCATGCGCGCGTTACGGAAACTATTCTCCGACAAGCAACGACAGCCGAGCGAACGCCCTCATCACGCAATCATCTTGGCTGCTCCACTCGCGGGCTCGCCATCGGCATTGCTCGGATGGCCGTGGGCCTGGCCGCGTAGGGTGCAGTGGAACTCGGTGTGGGCTCGGGACACCATCCAGGAGTTTTCGAACACGTTTCCGCCGCCGGGATACGTCGTCGGAGAAGCCGAAGCTCGGCCTACTTTTTCATTTGTCACGGCTGCTCGGGACAATGTCGCCGGATCTCATGCATTGCTCTTGAATATTCCGGGCCAGCGAATAGAGGTGTCAGGCTGGCATTCTACGGTCAGCGCGGTGTTTCACCGTGAGAGCAAGCACGCCGGAGCGGTGTTTGCGGAGTTGGAGCCCTCGTCGCGGGAGGCCCGCCTGGCCCACATTCTCGCCGCGCAGTTCGTTGGAAAGAACGAGCCCACGTTGGTCGTCACGTTTGAACTCGAGGCGGATGGAGACCTCTCACACGCGGTCGCACAGGAACCGGAAATAGAAGGATGGGGTAAGCCGATAGTTCCTGCCCGGCTTAGCAAGAACCCCACAGGCAAGCAGACGCTCGAAGTGTTCCTTAGGTCTCGGTACGACGAACTCTCCAGAAACCCAATTGCCATCGCAGCTGGGAACGCCCCATCGCCACAGTGGGCTTCATTGTGGAATACCCTACGCGAAAAATTCATGATTGCTTCGGCTGAAACCGGACTGGTCCGCGTGGACTGGAACCAGGAGAGTACGCTGTATTTGAAAAGAACACATTCTGCGGGGTTCCTTGTCGTCATGAAGGAGCGGCTTCACCGAATCCGAACGAACACCTAGCGCCGCGAGACGGTCCGCAGAGGACGCGAGGCAGACAGCGAAGGTTGACATACCGGCGTCGTTATGTTTTTCCGGAAGGGCGACGGTCGAGAAAGCCAAACGTGTCGGCACCGTCCGGCTGGAAATTCAGACGGTCATCCGCGGTGCTGGGCAGGACGGCCGGAAGCTCGGCGCCACGACTGTGCGGGTGGTTGCCAACACGGATCGGGAGATCGTCGGGAACCTGAACGTCGAGATCGCCTAGAATCGCACCGGCATGTTCCCCGATATCCTCCCGTGCCCCAATTGCGACCGCAGCGTCCGCCGCACGGCACGATGGTGCCCGGACTGCCGGTACCGAATTGGGTTTCGAATGCTCGCAGTCCGAGTCGCTGGCTCATCCGTCACTCTGCGCGTTCGCGAGGCCGCCCCGCCTTGGAGTGCGGATGAGCTCGAAAATGTCCCTGGCATGATTGCCGGCGACACCCCAGCGCCGGTCACCGAATGAGCGTCGCCATGACGGGCTTCAACGTTGCAATGGCTAACTGCCAGAGGAGGTCATCATGAACTGTCGTCGAATACTGTGGGTCTCGGTCATCTTCGCAGCGGTAATGTCTTTGTCGGAGTCGGCGTTTGCCTTGGATGTGAGAGCCGTCCTCAAACGGCCAGGCTGCGACACGGGTGAGACCGCAATTGAGTTGGTCAATCGCCTGGCCGAATACTACGTGAAAGTTCGTGTCGAAGCGACGGCCTCGGACGATTCTCCGGGCCCCACGCAATGCACCACATCGACGGGTGGCAATAGCGGCATCATGTGTTCTCGCTCGATCACCCAAGATGTTGTGCTGAATCCCTGCGGTCGAACGGGGTTCTGTGGCAGCGCCCCAGTCTTCCTCCCTGGCGGTGGCGACGGCTGCACTTACCTCTGCACCGAAAGCTGTCAGAGTTGTCACACCTGCGACAATCGCACAACTGCGAACTCCACGACCCACTGCCCGGCGACGTGCAACCATGCGGATCTCGAGTGGTGCACCACGTTGAACGGACTCCGTGTCACGGTTATTGGACAGAGCACGGACGGGTCCACATGGGGGCCACCGTACTCCGACGTCGTGTGCGTCCAGGGCACTTACGAAGACGGCACTACTCCCGTCTGCCCCGCGGCGGATAGCTACTGCACGCACCATTCGGCGGTCCGAACCGCGTGCGACTTTTCGAAAGTCCCACCGCCAATCTGCCTGTACGAGTAAAGGTTTGGTCCCGGAGGGAGTGGGCGTCATGAACGGCGTCCCACTCCCGGAGCAGGTGATCACGCGCTCGGCTCCGCTCCGGTCTCCGCGCCGTTGAACCTCTCCCACCCCACAATCCTCCGCCTCCACCGCTCGGCCTCCTCAGCGCCGATTTGTCCGCACTCTTCCATTACTTGAAGTAGTCGCACGGCGGCGATGGTGTCGTCGGGGGACATCGAGGCGATGAGGCGGTCCATCGGGTTCATGCCGGGGAATGTACTGTGTAACCCGACGGCGCGACGAACTCGGGTTGTACCGCGGCAACCCCGCTGAGCCCACTCCGCGGCTCCGGTGAGAAAACGCTTGCTAGCTTCCGTCTAATTAGGCGTATGCTTCGCGGCAGGGGTGGAGGGACGACGCGGTTCGGACGTCGCCTTTCAGTATGGGGAATCCGAACAGAGACGCACGTCTTCGGCAGCTCCGGCGTCCGTTCCCATGACGCCTCCCAGAGCTGGCTGGAAGGATGTGCTGTAGCTGCGGCCGTAACGAGATTGGGCGGCACGCACCGCGGTGCTCGTCGGAGTGGATTCGGTTGTCTTCCAAGCCACGGTCGCGTTGTGCCTCGTGCTACACGGCCTTTTGCCGTAATTCGCAGCGCACGCTTCCCGACTGGACGAATCAATCCCGACAAGCGTTTTCCGATCGAGGTTATCGGATCATGGAAGATCTAAGTGTCCGACGTTCTTTCGGTTGTTATGCCAGCTCGGAACCCCGAGTCGCCGACTGGCGAATACCGCTCAGATTCACGGGTAGGACGGCCCTCGTTCTTTTGCTACTCCCGATCTGGTTGATCACGAACTGCGCTCACATCTCGAGTTTCGAGGCCGTCCCAGAACGAGTTTGCGGGACTCAAGGCACGGTTCTGCGCTGGAAGGCTACGGGCAAGTTGGCAATCCGAGCCGACAACGAGGCGCAAGCTTCCGATGACCCTTGCGCGGCCTCTGGCCAGTCGGTCACGAAGTACACGCTGGTCGCTCGCCGTTGGGGAAAGGAAGTATCCCGCCCCGCCGAAGTGGCTGTCATCCAAGCAAACGCCAGAGAGCCCATTGTGTTTTCGTCGACTGACGTGGCCAAAGGATCGGTAATCGCGAAAGGTGTCAAAGACGACCGATGGGGCAATGACTTCGAGATCGCAACAGTCGCAGCCTGCGACGGCCGAACAATCGAAATCCAGCACGCTGGGAAAAGCGTCGAGGTGAAGCCGAACGAACCGCCATCAAGTCAACTTGCGGGCGCTGAGCTCTCTGGTGAGTGGGAACTCCGTTCGCCGTTGTCACCTGCAGAATCAAACGATCACTCGACAATTCCCAATCGTCTTCGAGTTGTGGTGACGGTTCGATGCAAACAGGGGATTCCATGACGCCGCTGAGTGAACGGATCAAGACAGTCGTCCTAGTGATGCTCGAAAACCGGTCATTCGATCACATGCTTGGGCACCTGCGATACGAGGGGCTGATTCCAGGCGTCAACGGCCTGACTCCAGATCTCAGTGGCTTCGCCAACGTTTACGGGGGAAACCAGTACCTGCCTTATCAGATGACCGCGGCCCCCCTTTCTAGCGACATTCCACACGAGTACGACTACGTCGACATCCAGCTAGCACGTAACACTGTGACAGGTGGGTTCGCGATGGACGGCTTTGTCGCCGCCTACGCCAAGTACACCGGAGTCGAGCCAATTGCTCAAGCTGACCCGTTGGGGTTCTTTGCAGCGCAGCACGTTCCCATCTCGAGCTTCCTCGCACAGAACTTTTGCGTATGTGATCGTTGGCACGCGTCGCTGCCGACGAGCACGCAACCTAACAGAACGATCGCGTTTTGTGGAGGAAGCGAGATCTACGACACTGCAGCGCGGCTGATCCACGCCGAGAGTATGGTGTTCGACTGGTTATCCAAGAATCAGATTCGATGGCGCGTGTATCACGATGGATTCTCGTTCTTTGCGCTCTATCCGCGCGCGTGGAGTCATGTCCTCGGGGACAACTTCCGCGATGTTGAGTACTACTTCCACGACATGCAGAAAGAGCCGGTGGGCGATGGTCCCCAGGTCGTAATTGTGGAGCCGTCGTATCAAGATGCCCCGCACATCGGACCAGACCACCCCAACGATAACCACCCGCCACTTGCCATCGGATGGGGCGAAGAGTTTCTCCGTCGCGTCTATCAGGCCGCCACGGTCAATCCGGAGCGATGGCGCGGAACTGCCCTAATCTACTACTACGACGAACACGGCGGTTTCTTTGATCACGTTCCTCCTCCGCGCATTCCTTATACGACCGGGGGAAGTCCCGCGCACGCGTTCGCATCACTCGGTCCACGAGTACCCGCGGTCATCGTCTCCCCGTTCGTAGATCGTGGCTCGGTCTGTAATCTCCTCCTTGACCACACCTCTGTGTTGCAGTTTCTGGCGGACGTGTTCACTCCGGGAACTCCCTACAACACGAATGTGAGTACACGCCAGGCGGCGGGAGTCGGCAGCATCGCTGCCGTGCTTAGAGACAATGCGCGATCGGATGTGCCAAATGCGCCCGCCGCGCCCGTGGCTGTGACCAGCGTTCTCGGGGACGGGATCACATCAAAGCCATCCAATCCGATGCAAGAAGCGTTCGAGATCGCCGCCGGACAACTTCTCGTTGCCCATCCGAACGAAATGGGGTCGAAGTACCCCGAGCTCTTCCATTGGAAGGCGCAGATTGATGCAGAAAGGCGCCATGTTTGATGCGAAGGGCGAAACCTGCAATGCAACAGCTCCAAGTAGTCGTCTATTCAGCTGACCTGGTCTCGATTGCGGCCACGACTCAACCAAGCCTCAACTGGGTGCAATCGACTCGAACTGCAGCGGAGGAGCGCGGGCTAGCACCGTGTTGGAGAACCCTTGCCTGGCGTGACATCCAGGGAGGCCATGTTTGGTTGATTTCCACAACGTTAGGCGTTCCCAACCCACAATGAAGCACAGGAAGCCGTCATCGGCGACGCCAAGCGGTGACCGGGCCATCCATGAAAGGCGGTATTGAGCCAATGATGAAACGTCCACTGCCTGGATTCGCGGGATTCATCGCAATTGCCGGAATTGTGATGCACCCGGCGTACGCGAAAGGGGCCAAGAAGTACCTTGAGTTGACGGCGCCCGTCGCTGAGAGCGCGGCCGGAGTGTCGGCGGCGACGATTCCGTTGGACGACACAGGGATCGCTAGTTGGGATTACGTAAACCCACGAAATCCTCCGTTTGTCGACTTCGACAAAGCGACGATCGCGTTCGCGAATCGCACTGCTGACCGGACCTTTGTTGTGACGATGCCCGACGAGAAGCCATTCCCTCTCACCAAATGCATAGGAGTGACGAATCCGGCCGGAGCCGCTCAGAGCAAGAAAAAGGACGCCGCGGGTGGCGTCCTCTACGAAGTGTACCTTCGGGTGCCACCAGGGGCGCCATCGGCGATTGCGCCATGCGTACTCCAAAGCGTCGCGGAAGCCCGCAAGCCTGAGAACAAGAATCTGGTGCTCCACTTCAAGGTCGCGTTCTTCGACGAAGATGGCGATCCATCGAACCCGAACGCTTATCTGAAGACAGTTCCCAAAGCGTCGGACGTTACCGAGCCCGATGGCGTCATGAAATGGGGAGTCGTCGCGTCAATCGGTGGCACGAAAGATCCAGATTTCGACCCCGACGGCGACGGCAACTCGACAATTTCAACGACCGTCCCCTACGACAGTGCGGAACGGCAACGATACCCCGCCACTGGACGCCTCAACCTCGCCGGGAACCTCGGCAACCGGGCAGACGCTGAGATCGAACTGACCTACAAGAACGGCGACCTCGGGGAGAAAGACTCGAAGCGGCTGACCGAGGCCACAAAATACCGTGTGGGCGTCTATTCGTTGTACGGTCTGTCCCTCAATTTCGGGAAATTCGCTTTCGCCGCGCCGTCCCGATCCATCGCCGTGAAGGAAACCGGGGAGGGGTTCCGGCTCAACTATCGCTGGGTTGGTCTCTCACACATAGTCCGGCGCGAAAGCGCAGCCGGCGTATCGAACGAGGAGAACGATGACAGCGACGTCACGTTTCTCCAACTCAATAATCTGGCGTTTGGTCAGGACGCGGGCCCCCTTCGTTCGGTAAGTGCCATTGCGCTGCGTGGCAGGGAACGGTTGCCGGCACAAGCGCACAGCTATGACACGGTTGGCGCCGACCTCGCATATGCGTTCCCGAGGTCGCACATCCAAGGAAGCCTCGCGTATTACCGCAGTCGTCGGGAGACAAGCGCGGGCAGCAGCGTCCTCGACGGATCGGGCTCTTCCGGAATCCTGACGGGTTCCTGGAGCCACGTGAACAGCTCGACCTCCGGAAACCAGTTGCTTCGGTCGGTCGGTCTGCTCCTCGGTTACGGAACGGGCGACAAAGCGTCGACGACAACAAAGGACGAAGGATATCTCGGCGAGACCGCAGCATTTGCTCCGGATGCGCTGTTTCTCAACTCGATCGCAGGGCATATCGACACGACTGGGAACGGCGTCGTCGGAACGGGCCTAAGCAACAAACGATATGTTGGGTTGACCTACAACGAGCAGACGTTCTCATTCCTCCAGTGGATCGCACAGATGTTGCGGGTTCCCAAGGAAGACATCGCCTCGAAGGGCACCATTCTTAAGTTCCACTGGTATGGGCTGAACGAGCCAGTGTTCGGGAATAAGACTGCCGGTCGGGAGTGCGATCTGGAGTTCCAGATCGAAACCCCAAAGGGCGTGAAGGTCACACTCGGCGGCGCGAAGTTCTTCCCGGGTGGGGCGTTGGACTCGATATTCCAGAGCGACCCCTGGACCATCTATTCGACGGTCTCGGTGAAGATGTGACGTTTCAGCGTGCGAAGGCGATCTCAAATGAGATCGTGAACTTCGATTGGCTGGCGTTGCTGATTGCCGGTTGGGTGCTTCCCCTTCGAAGTTCGTCGGTCACGTACCTCAAGAGCCTCCTGTTCTGGGCGGTGCCGGTTGTCGTATTGCTCCCCCGGTTCTTGCTCTCCACGCCAACCCCCTCGCGTCGACGTCGGGCGCTTGCAATTGGCGTGGGAACTGTGGCCGGGTTAGGGCTCGTGCTCGATCTGATCCTCGGTAGCAAAGTCCTAAAGTTCCAGCCCATGGAGTCGGGGCTGTATTGGGGCCCCGCGGTTCCTGCGATCGGGGGCGTCGTCCCCATCGAGGAGGTGTTCTTCTACATCCTTGGACCTGCGGCCATGGTGCTCATGTACGCCTGGCTTGATGAAGGTTGGATGAATCGGTACAACCCGCAGGCCTACCGCGAAAACCTGGCGTACGGACGACCAATCGTTATGTTTTCGCCGAGTGTAGCAATCATTGGAGGAGCGCTATTCATCGCGGGATGCGCTACGAAGGCAGTACTGAAGCCAGCCCAAGGATGGCTGCCGGTCTACTTCACGTTCCTGATAGTGGCCGCATTTCTACCAGCTGCAGCGCTTTATCGATCCGTGAAAGAACTGGTCAATTGGAGAGCATTCGCAGTCACCACGCTATTTGTAATCGCCACGTCTGTGATGTGGGAAGTCACACTTGCGATACCACGAGGTTGGTGGGAATACCGGCTGGACGGCCTGATGGGTGCGAAGGTCCGTCCATGGATCGTTGACCAGAACCGATTTGTTCCCTTGGAAGCCGTGCTCGTCTGGTTCGCCGCACCATTCGTCAGCGTCCTGATCTATGAATCCGTCAAGACATACCAATACCTTCCGTCAGGGACTGTGCGCCAAAAGCTTCTTGGCAAATGAGAAGGGCCGTTTCAAGATTCGCACGCATTCAAACGGAACGGGCGCTACCACTGGTCATGGTCTTTGGAACTGTCACTTCGGACGTGATACCGCGGCGGTATCGCGATGCGCGAGGGGGCCGACAAGCTGTTCCATGGTGTCCACAGCGCCGAATCCAATCCGGGTGGTGACTTTCGGCGAGACTTCGGTTGCCCGGTTGCAATATCGCCAAGTTCCCCGCGCACTCCCAGTAAGAAAACTTGATTCACTCCGTCTAACTAGGAGTATGCTTCACCGCAGGGGTGGAGGGACGACGCGGTTCGGACGTCGTTCCCTAACAGATCTGATCCGAACAGCGATCGTCCGGTCGCCGGCGTCCGAAGTCATGTCGCCAACTGTGCCGGACGTTCGAGTACCCGTTTTGCATCGCGGGGGCGCGCGAATGGCTGCTTTGGCCGTCTCGGGATCATTCAGCGACTGGACCGTGAGATGAACGCGGTCGTCTTCTTCGCCAAGCTCGAGCTCGTCGTCATCATGGCGGCCATCGGCGCCTACGTGGGTCTCGGGATCTTGACCCGCCGAATCCACGTCCGCGGACTGCTAGCGGCGCGGCCCGGTCAACCTGTGAGTCCTGAAAGGGTTCAAGCGCTGCTCTTGTCCGTCGGGGCGGTCGGATACCTATTCCTCTCGTTGGGTGCGCATACAGCCCAAGGACTGACCTTTCCCTCTCAGGGGCTTCTCGCCCTATTCGGGGGAAGCCAAGCGGCCTATCTCATCACGAAGTACATGCGGCCCCGCGCCGCCTCATCGCCATCGGATCGGAGGTAACGAATGGAGACCCTGGCTCTCGTCGCCGCTTGGATCGTCGTCATCTTCGTGGGGCTGATCGGTGCGGTGCTCGTCATCCGCATCTACAAGAACCAGATCAAGCTCGCCACGCTTCTCGAAGAACCGGACGGCAAGGCGAGTTTTTCGCGGTTCCAGTTTCTCCTATTCACGTTCGCGATCGTCATGTGCCTGATGATCTTGACCATTGGCTCAGGGGAGTTCCCGAAGATGGATATGAACATCCTCGGGCTTCTGGGAATCAGCGGCGGGAGCTACGTCGCATCGAAGGCAATCACCGAAAGCAAGGATGACGAGAGCAAGGGCGACAAGAAATGACGCGGCACCGCTTACCACGACCGGCGAGGCCGCTTCTCAGCTGGGTCCTCGGAGTCCTCGTGACGCTCGGTCTGGTCTTCACGTTGACCCCGGCGCTCGCGGAGCAGCTGAAGGTGATCCGCACCGGCCGTGTCTACTCCAACCATGCTTCGACGTCCCACTGGGTCGCGACGGTGCATAAGAACGACATCGTCACACGGGAGTCCAGCGGCGAAACGAGTGGGTACATCCGCATTCGCACGAACCTTAACGAAGTCGGCTGGGTCTACGCCCAATACGTCACCGAGATGGGTTCGGGCGGAGCGCCATCCGGCCCAGCGCCATCTGGCTCAGCTCCAGCCGGCCCAACAAACGAAAGCACGGTCGCGGCGGTAGTGTGCGAGGAGGAGATCACAACCAACGATGACTGTCACGACAATTACCCGGTCGGTTGCAACGATTCAGGTTCTTACGACGCTTACCTAAACCTTCTCAAGAACAAGCTGCTGCCACCGACCGTTGCGGCCACAGAGACGCTGACCAAAAGCGATTTCGTTCAAAAGGAGCAGGCGCTCCCGTCGACACTAAAGATCAACAATCACGGCAGCGTTGCGTCCGAACTGGCGGCGCTGGGTGAGGGAAACATCGTCACCGCCGTCGGGACGCTGTACTACGCAATCCACACCGGCAAGGAATCCTGCAACTGCCAATTGGAGAGCTCAGAAGACGTGGTCGATTACCACATCGGGTTTGCGTTCGAAGACTTCCCACTAAACAACGCGGCCCTCACGACACTGCGGAGCGGCAGCGTTCGTTCGAGCTCCGACCTGAGCAGCAACTTTTCCAAGCAGGACGTCAAGAAGCTCCAGCAGCCGAGTTTCGTCGCCGAAATGACGCCGTACTTCCGAGAAAAACATCCTGAGCTTGGATTCACTCTCGACAGCCTTGCGAAGGCGATCGGGCACAAGGTCCGAATCACGGGACAGCTGATCGTCGACAATGCCCACAAGAAGACGAGCGACGATTGCGGCCTCCCATCTGCGACGTCGGGCTGTTGGCGCGCGTCACTCTGGGAAATCCACCCGGTGACGAGGTTCGAAGTGTGCACGGCCTCGTCATGCACGGCCAATTCAAACAATTGGGTCGCGCTCAAAGACTTCTAGGACGACGGCGCTCAGCGACCAGGAGAGCGTAATGGACCACATGAACCCCTCGCATCCGAAGACCTTCGACGAAGTCATCAAACGCGGCTTTCCCCACGATGAGCTTGAATCCCTGCACGCAGCACACCGGCAGAGAACGTCCGGGCGGACACTCGTTCGCGCGTCTCCACTGAAGGCCGCCGACGTTGCCGTCGCTCCGTTCATTCGGGAAGACCAGGCCAGTTTCACCGCCGCGAAGCAAGCGGCGTTCCGAAACGCGGTGACGAGTCTGGTCAACGACGGGAGCTATCTACAGCTCGTCCAGAACCACATGGACATGAGCCACAACATGCATGGCTCCATGGGGGAGACCGGGCTGTACCGGTTCCTGGCCTGGCACCGCCGCTACCTTGTCGAGTTCGAACGCGCATTGGAGCGCGCGGACCTCGCGCTCCGCCCAACGGCGAGCGATCGCTTCGGCATTCCGTACTGGCGTTGGCAGGACCCGTTTCCGGCGTGGCTCGAAGGCTTTCTCCCGGCGACTGATCCCAATACGGGGATGCCAGTCCCCGCTCGAACCGAGACGCCGCCGTCGTACAAACCAAACGCGGCGGACATCGATATCATCGTGAATCAGTTCGCGATTCAAGTCACCGGCCTTACAGGCGAAAACGACTACACGAAGTTCACATATGGCGTTGAAGGCTGGGGACGGCGCCCGGACAGGTCGGACCTGCCTGCACATAATCATGTGCACGCTTGGGTTGGCGGAATAATGAACAACACCAGCACATCGCCGACCGATCCAGTGTTCTGGCTCCATCACGCGGAAGTGGACCGCCTCTGGCAAGTCTGGCGGCAATCGAACGCTGCACCTCAGCCGAACCTCGCGGGATCGGATCTAGTCATGGACCCATGGGCAGAGTCCTACAACGACCTTCTCAACATCGTCGCGCTGGGGTACGACTACGATTCTCTGACGCTTTAGACGCGTGACTGTGGAGGGACGAAGCATGGAGTGGCCGCAGGAACTTCTTCCTTACCGTAGCAAGGCCGAATTGTTCGCGGATCGGCTTCTTGAAGCGCGCGGGCAAGCGATCTCGGAGGCCCCGGAGCAGAGTGCTGACATATCGCGTGACGTCACGAGAGTCTTCCGACAAGCAGAAATGTTTGGCCGAGCTCGCACAGCATTTCCGGCCATTGCGATTGAGGGTAACGACTATCCAGTGCCCGTGGATATCTTTTCGCTAGCGTCGTTCTTTGGACCGGCACGTTGGACTCCTGCATTCTGGGGTCCATTCTGGCGAAACGAATCGCGAGCACTTGTCGGAGGGTGTCTTCCAGACGCGGATTTGCACGAGGTCTCTCCGCAAGACGTAACGCGCGGGGTCCGGCAACCGCTGATTCGTGCGCTCGCGAATCGATTCTTCGGAGTTGGATCTCAGGGAGCGCAGCCGACGCCGTCGGCGTCGTTCACACTGAACTGCCGACGGTCGGGATCGCCCTGCCACGGAATGACCGCATTCTACACCCCGGCGTATTTCATTACGCTTGGGGCATATGGCTCGGTCTTGACGACACCTGTGTGCGGCCAACTCAAACCGGGCTACTACCATTTTGGAGCCGATGCGCCTCACGGGCGCGGCGCCATCATGGACTATAAAAAGCGCTTTGACATCCCGGTCAATAGTGCTGGTACTGTAGATGTGTAGCACGTTCATCTGTCTTGCCGCTGCGCCGTCCAAATACGGTCCGCTCACGCCAATCGTCACCTATGCGACATACGCATTTCTGGCTGCGAGCGCGCTGTTCGCGCTATTTCGAGGAAGAAGCCCACGGTGGGAACCTGCCGATACGGAGGTCCCGCGCCTTGCCGAAAGAACCGCCGTACTAATCGGCTGCCTTGCTGCGATTGTGATCCTCGTCTTAACCGATGCTACAGCGCTGCCCGCCCTGACGGTGTTTGTCGTACTCGCGGCGATTATCGTGTTTGCCTCGTTCGGATGGTTCGTGCGCATGAGTGAGAACTACCTGCACGACGCTCCGTTCGCTGCCAAGGGTTCGCATCACAAAACGCAGCGAATAATTGGCAGCGAGGACCACTTGACGGCCGAAGCTAAGCAAAAACGATCGACGGTATCGCTAAAGGACCTCATTTGGGGTTGCGGGCAGGACTTTGATCGAGTGTTCGAGCGCAAGTGGCGAAGCCGAATCAAAGTACGTTATCAGTTGGCGTACTTCTTATTGGTTCTCAGCGTAATTCTGGCTTTGGCCTCCGGCGGCCGGTTGCTTGAGCTTCATACCAACCGCGGGACCACGCGGCCAGCCGCAGGGGAATCTGACCAATCCAAGTGATTCGACGCGAGTAGTCTGATCCCGAAACCAGACGATTCCAGTCCTTGACACCACCCCCCACCCGGCGTAGAACGCGCCCACGGGGGAAGGGCGAGCGGGGTCACTCACAGTCGCGTTCGGCGGTTCCTCACGACAGCAGTAGTGCACAGAGCAGCCAAGCTTGGGGGCGTGGCAATGGCGGTTCTAGGGGCGGTGCGCACCGGTGCGGCCGAGAGGTTCCCGTACCTCGCCGCAAGTCTCGTCGTGGTTGCTTTCTCGTCGGCCGAGCCACCGACCCATCGCCAGATCCCATCAGCCTTGCATCGTTGGAGGTAGCCATGACCGTTCGAAGCGATTCAAACTGTGAGCTCGCGCAGTCCGCGTGTTTTCGAGTGTGCCGCGGTAGGCGCAAACTGGCGGTGCTAGCGTTGGTCGGCATTCTTGGTGTGGTCGGGGCACCTCCGCAATCATGGGCGACCGGTCTAGGAGGTGACCTGCTTCCGCGGGTTGATACGGAGCACTTCGACGAACTTGACGCAGCCAACGTCCAGCCAGGTGTTGCTGACGTTGTGATCGGTGGCGGCGCCGCTGTGTCCTCCTTCAATGGAAATCTACTCATCCGTGTACCAGCCTCCACGCAGTTGCCGCAAGACGGCAGGCTTCCGGCTCTCGGGTTCGGATTGACCTACAACAGCAAGAAGGTCCAGCTCCTAAGTGTCAACGGGTCAGGAATCCAATTGACCGGCAAGAGCTGGGTGGGCCTAGGATGGACCGGTCATTTGGGAAGAATTTTTCGAACGTCACGTTACTCTTCGGTCTCAAATGACTACTCCGGTTTCGTGACGAGCTTTGAGTTCCCCGACGGTTCGCTCCTGCAATTCGAACCGGAAGTCAAGAACGCACATCCTGATGTACAGATCCAGTATCTCCGTGATTGCACGGGTCAGGTCCCTCCACCACCGTGCAATATTTGCGACTCCAACCAACACTACGATGCGGCGTGTTGTGACGACGTCCGAAACGGTGTGGCGGAGTGCGCCGGTCGTGGTGGCGACCTGGTCGAACATTACGACGTGAGCTTCCCCGACGGGACCGTCTACCGTCTCGAGAAGATCATTCCGTACGACTATGCCGCGAATCAATGGATTCGTAACTCGGATCGTGCGGGGTACTACACGACGAAGATCCGCGACGCGTTCGGCAATGCAATAAGCATCAGCTACGCTGCCAGTACGGACCCCTTCCCCGAAGCGATCACGCGTATTCACTCTGTTCAAGATTCGACCGCGGCAAGTGACATCGTCTTGACGCGGTGCATCGCCAACGATCCAGACTCGACACGCTGCCCGTTTGGCACCGAAGGGATGCTGAAGGACATTCAATCCGCTTCATTTAAGGGTGCGCGGTCTGCCGCACAGACGACCACGGTCCAAATGTCCTACAACTTGCTTTCTACGTATCCGGGGGGGGCTACTTTTGAAGTCCCTTGGACGCAGTTTCCAACTCTCAGCGGCATTACCGTTGTTGGGAGCAATCAAGAGGTTGGCGGGTCCACTCTATTCAACTATCAAGATGGACCCAAGACGTACCCGCTTATCGACCGGATCAGAACCGCGCTGGGAGCGGTGTTTCAGTTCGATTATGGGACTTGGAGATCCGGATCGCGTGGAACGTATGCAGTCGACCGTGTAATCGCTGGGGTTACGAAAGAGACCACATTTCCCGAGGGACTAGGAGCGAACGATGATCCGACGGGCAGGTCGCACTTCGAATGGCACTGGAGTCGGGATCTATCCGCAACCACATGCTCCCCAACGACAACTGGGGGCACCAACGATTTCGAAGTGATCGCACCCGACAACCGTCGGACGATGTTCACTGTTCAAGGCGATCATTGTGGGCAAAAGCTCCGCAGAAACGATCTCAGCGCATTTGGTGTTCCAGGGTACGTCAGACTGTATCAAGGCAACCCTGGAGTTCCCCTTCGCACTCGGTCCAGCTTCTTCAGTTCCCTGACGACCGATCCTGACGGCGAGGTCATCAAGCCAATTTCACAAGGCGGAACAACGTCGTTTGACGACGACAAGGACGTATGTTTTGAGACTCCGAGTTCGTCCACTAATCTTCCGCCTCGAGTGATTGACGTCAAGAACTATGCGCGAGACGGCGGCAGCAATTGGCAGCAGACTGTACTGACCAGCAACGCATATATGCCGTTTCTCACCAGCACAACGGTTGCCACACAAGTCACGCAGACGACGTTTGCGGACCTTACTGCTTGTCCCCATTTCCTTCGGGGCTTTCCGAGTGGGCAAGCGATCGAGGAGGGGCTGGGCCAGCTCTCCCGGGCCGAAGAAAGCTTCCAGTGGGACTGCAGCGGACAACTTACACAATCCGACATCACTGACGAGTGGAAAACGTCGGTCACGCAGGACGCGCCAAGTTCGGTGCCGGCTATCCAAGCACCGGATACCGATGACCTTGAAAAGACTTATGCCTATTTCTCGAACGGGAATCTTCAGCGGGTGACCGCGACGAAGAGCGGGGGATATCCCGGAGCAACACACGACTACACGACTACTTCCACATGGGACAAAGGTCAAATCGCGACTCAATCATCGCCCGATATCACCGCATACAATCTCCTCGACGTCACCCCCGACGTCGGGGGGCAAGTCTGGAAGCGACGGGACCCTAACGGACTCGAAGCGACTTACGACTACGACGCGCTCGGTCGCTTGACTGAAGTCGATCCGCCTGGGCCGGTGGAACAGAAAACCCGCACAATCTTTGACGCGGATCTCCATCACATTCGAACGATCACTTCTCCGGGCACCGAGACGCAATTCGATTCCTCGAACAACGACCAGCTCTACTCCGAGCAGATACTCGATCAGCTCGGCAGGGTGATCCAAATCAACCGCGCCATGCCTAGCGGTGGACTGAGCGCGCAGCTGACCAGGTATGATCAGTTCGGACGAGTGATCTTCGTATCGAACTGGTTGCCCGTCGTTACCGGACAAGTCGCCCCCTCCCACGTCTGGTCCAGCGATGTCGACACGGATGGTGTTCCTGAGTACTCAGTCGATGTTCCAGTTGACGGAAGCCTGACGCCACTGGGAACTGTTACTTTCTACGGGGCTCCGAATCCTTCCGATCCGCTAAACCCTCTCATGGCGGAGCCTGATGGTCTTGGCAGAGTCCGTCGCATCGTTCGGGCGGATGGCTCCAGTACAGACTACGAGTACTGCGGCCCCCACGTACAGACTACGGTTCACGGCATCCGCACCAGCCTGACGGGTTCGCAAACGAGCGACGCAGTGACGCGAAAGTACTACGACGCCCTAGGCAGACTTGTGCTCGTCGACGCGCCAGCAGGATCTGCTGATGCAGAATACTCTTACGACGCCCGGGGTAATCTGACGCGGGTCAATCTTGTCGAGCAGTTACCGTCCAACCCTTACGACGCTTGGCGGCACGGCACCATTCTGCCTGGCCAGGTGCGAACGTTCAATTACGACGCAGCCGGGCGGCTCATCAGCCGCCAAAGCCCTGAGAAGGGACTCGAACTGTTTGGCAAGATCGATGGTCCAGGCCCAGAGAAAGCGTACTACGACCCAGCTGGGAATCCGCTCATTTATGTCGATGCTCTCGGTAAGCAACGAGGATACTTCTTCAAGTCGACCTACGATGCGATTGGTCGCCCGCTGGCAGTCGAGAGGGTACTTGGGGCTCCGGGCGCGCAAATCACGGCCGGAGCGTCGAAGGCGCCAGAATGGAATGACCAATTCAATCGCTGGACCGAAGGAACGATCTCCATCGACGGAAATACATTCACGGCATTCCCGAGTCCGTACCTAAATGTGACGTCATCCTGCATTCCGACGGCACCGCAGAATGGTTACCCCTCAAACACCAGCGGCACTTTGTACATCGGCGTTCCGAGCGGGCCTGACGGCTGTACATACATTGATCTGCCGACAACTGCGCTTGCCATGCGGGGTGAACTGCTGCAAGTCACCAAAGACGATGTGCTTACGTTCAAGTATTGGCGACACGTACGATTTACCAGCAGTCATCTGGATTCATTTCAGGTCTACGTCAAAATCTTCAATGGGCTGAACGGCGATGTCACCAATCGCCGACTAGCGTTCAAACTGGACTCCGGACAGGAATCATTTGGGAAGTGGCAACAGACGTACCCGATCCGGCTCAGCGATCTCTTCACTAAGGACGAGTGGCCAGAGGGTAGTTCGCAACACCTCAATCTCTTTTTCACGTTCCAAAAGGGTGACGACAACACCGTGCCTGTCGTGGACCCAGGGATCGGAATCGCTGACGTGTATGTCGGACCGGATGTCTTTCCTTCGCAAGACCATTCTGTACTCGCCAACTACACCTACGACACGGACATGTGTCTGGGATCGGTCCCACCGGCAGGCGACGCGTGTAGTGGCGGAGACGATTCCGTAAACCGTTACAAAGGCCAGCTCAGCATGGTGGAATCGAACTTCGGGTTGCGGCCGCTGGAACGAAGGAGACTTGTATACAAGGGCCTCAATGGTCGAGTGTCAGGTGAAAATGAATCAATCGATTGGGATGGAGATGGTGGTTTTGATAGTTGGGTCAGCCGCGTTAGCTACGGCGCGCAAGGAAACACCTCAGTCTGGACATCTCCGTATCTGGCAGGCATCGACCTGCCGCGGCTGTATGCATACTCGTACAAGCGTGGCTATGTTGACGGACTCATCGACGCCTCGACCAACTTTCCCTTGATCGTCGGCGGTGGAACGCCTTCGAACCTCCAATACACCGCCGCGGGCCAGCTCAGCGAGATGATGTTTTCGAATGGAGCTCAAAACAACTACTCAGTCGACGTCCTGGGCCGAACCGCGGGCATCACCGTGACCGCTCCGGCCTCAGGTGGCAACCGGCAAACTCTTTGGGCTACCGGCCTGTACCAGTACGACGGCGCCGATAACATCACAGGGATCGGTGCACAACAATTCTCTTACGATCTGGCTCGCCAATTGACACATGCCCAAGTGTTGCCGCAGACGACCAGCCCGTCCGAGTCGGTTCCCTACGACCTCACGAGTGTCTACGATCCGTATGGAAACATGAAAGTGCAGACGTGGTCGCATTCTCACGGCGTAACAGCTCCGCCCGGATTTCCATTTTCCTTCGATTACGATGACGCCACGAATCACGTACAGGGGAACAGTTCGTTCGTGTATGACCTGGACGGTGCGATGGTGCGTGCACCCGGCTCGACTGGCGGGGCCACGGCAATGTCGTGGGACCGAGAGGGGAGGCTGTCGGCGTTCTTCAACGGCACGCCCGAAGACCAGTCCCGACCTACAGAACGCTACGCCGTTGATGCCGGAGGATTCCGACTGGTCCGTTGGCCGGAATCCGGCAGCGGTGCTCCCGTGATTACACTGCGAAGCGTAACTGGGAAGACTAGGTCCGAGTTTGTCGCAGATCCGGCGAGCAATCGTCCGATCCTGTCCCGGGAGAACATTTATCTTGGGGAGACTCAAATCGCCGAACGCCGCCCGCAGGGTGCCGCGCCGACGCTCGCGAGCTCGGAATCCCTGTACAAGGGCGGGGCCTATGGGTTCATTGTCTCAGATGATAACGCTCCGGCCGATTTCAGTGGAGTCAGTTACTCGGTGGATATCCGAACTCCCGACGGAACCGCCAGCGCGCTCCTCGAAAACGTTCAACCTGACAGCGATGGCAGCTTCTCCATTCCAGAATCAGCGTTGGCCCCTGGCCAAGAAAACTGGGTGAGCGTTCGGAGAAATTCAGCCGCGGGGGAGCCGTACTCGAATGTATCTATCGTGGCGTTTGATCCAAGCGTCAACTTGGACTCCGATAATCAAGTTCGAGCAATCAGCGTGAGCCGTGTTGACTCCGACGTCGTCGTTCGCTGGACTCTGTCCGGAGACAACGAGAAGCGATCCTACGTCTATTTTCACGCAAAGAATGCGGAGGAACCGACCCTCTTGACTCCAGACGGCCTTGATCCCGGGACAACCGAGTTCGTCCTGCCGTATCCAGGATCCAAATCCCCGTGCGGTTATTTCGAAGTAACGCAGACGGATGTCGATGGCTTTAATCCGACTGGCCCGAGTATCGGGGCCGATTTGCCGTCGTCAGCAGGAATGAGCGCGACGTTGCTGTCCAGTCCTTGCGATTCGGATGAGCCATTTGACGACGGACCAGACCCGCCGATCCACCGCTGGGAGGAAGTCGCGCCTACGCTTCAATCTCTCGTAACAACGTTCCATCATCGCGATCACCTTGGCAGTCTTCGGGTGCTGACAGATTCCTTGGGACATTCTCTTGGCGCCCAGTACGCTCACGATTATTACCCGTTTGGCCGCGAGATCGATTCGATTGGAGCGGACCTGAATCAGGGCGCCGTCAGTCGCTTCACCGGTCACGAGCGCGATGTCCTGACCGGGATGGACTACATGGTAATGCGTTCGAAGAACGTGAATTACCCGTTCTTTGCGACGCCGGATCCGCTTGGCAATGCTAACGGCTCGGCGCCAGTTACATGGAACCGATATGCGTATGTTGGCGGGAACCCGCTGAGTCGCATCGATCCTCTTGGCCTCATACAGTGTGACGAAGATCCAGCCTGTCTGGAAGCCACCGGCGGCGCTAGTGGGTCATCCAGCGGAGGGAGTTCTGGTGTAGGCGATCCGTTCTGGAACGCGCACACACAAGAGAATTGTCCTTTCGATGCGAGTTGCACTCCGTTTGGGACCGCTGGGTCGTGGGTCCGAAACGGCGTCAAGGTCGAGCCGACAGCGGACTTATGGATCGAGCAGTTCGGACTTATCCAGATTCGGGGTATCGGCTTTCTAGGGATGTCGTGGGTCGACACCTATGACGGCGACAACAATCTGCTCACTTCGTCGGCGAAACCATATTTCATTGACGGTGGAGTGTCGATGTCGGAATCGGACTCGGAATCCGATATCTGGAACGACTTCAAGTCGGGCGTGCTCAACGGCAACAGAACGGCGGGGGAAGGATTCTATGACTGTGTTAATCGCAATCTCGATCGACTTACTGGTGGCATGCACAGCAAGATCGGAGGTGACGTCTTCGTTGCCACATTCTTGGCGACCGCCGCAAGACTTACGCCAGCGGGGATAATTGGTTACGGGCCCTCCGGATTGGGGAATTTACCGATCTCCACAGTCTCGGGATACATGGCTGCCCGAAGCGCAACCGGGCTATTTGGAAGCGAGGCAGCAGGAGGATGGGCCTTGTCGGGAACGGTGGGAATGTATGCAGGCGGCGCTATCGCGTTTACCAGTTACAGCAGCCTGATGGTGGGCGCTATGATCAATTGTCGTTAGTGAGGTGGCAATTGACAAAGCGTGTCCGCCCAGAAGCATTTATTCGTCTTGCGCGACTGGTGAACAGAAGAAATCCGCTACCGAAGTGGCACATCGTTATCGGTTGGGCAGCTCTCATCGTGGCCCTTGTAGCCGGCTTGCTGATCTTCTGGCATAACAGGTCATGACGTATGCCAGATCTCAAGGTGCGGCACCGAACCCGTGAGGTGAGCACACAAGGCTCTACGCGCGTCGAAATGAACGGAGTTGACCTGTAGTGCTGGTGTGGGGCTCCAGCGAAATTGAACGGCCCGAAAATGTTCGAATTGGAGATCGATCGAGTCGTGAACGCTAATGACGCAAGCTCGATGGTCGTTCGACAACGCGGGTCCATCCAGTCGATCGGAGGCGTGGGCACATCGGCCGCCAATCAACCGCACACGCCGGTCGTGGCCCCGCGGGACGGACGCCGCAGGGATTGCGAACTATGCGGCTCGCTTGAGCTCGACGATCGGCAGGTGCCTGCGGCCTTTGACGAAGCTCACCTGCAACGCGAGCTCGGTTCCGCGACGCCCACCGATCTTGGCCGGCGGCCCAGCACACGTCGCTCCTCTCGGAAATCTCCGCCTGGGTTCGAATCGCGGCTTCGAGCTGGCGGCCAGAACACCGCGGTACACCTCGTCGGGAGTCGCGCCGGCGAGCCACTCGTGGGGCCGTTCGCGGTTGTACCAATCGGAGAACAGCTCGACCTCCGTGCGAATAGCCGTCATGGAGTAGCGGACGAGCAACCGTCTCGTGCAGCCGTTCTTGACGGTCTGGATGAGGCGCTCAATGACTGCGATGCTTCCGTACTTGCCGGATTGCACCGAAGCGTTGATGGATTCCCAGCGGGCGCGACCGTTCAGAATCGCTGGCACCCCCGCTGCGGGGGCCCCGACCAGCCTCCTCGGCGGCATCATCTATATGAGCTCTCTGGAGAGCACGAGCGGAAGACAAAAAGGATTGTCATTCCACAATCCCTAGTACTACACTTCGGGTTCGAAGAGAGTTGCTCCTGGGGAGCCACTCGCCACCGGGGGGTCGCGGAATGATCCGAGAATACTTGGACGCCGGATTGAGCCGTGCACGTTACACGCAGCTGGAGGACGAAACGTACGCGGCAGAGGTGCCAGGCCTTCGTGGCGTAATCGCAACGGGCCCAACTCTTGAGGCGTGCCGAAAGGCGCTCGAGGAAGTGATCGAAGAATGGGTCCTCGTGCGCGTGGCGCGAAGGCTCGATGTTCCGCCGCTAGGCTCCGTTAGGATTCGAGTTCGCAAGGCCGGCTAATGCCGCCATGGAAACCTCTGAAGCGTCGTGAACTGATCGCGGCGTTGCGACGCGCAGGATTCCAAGGCCCCTATTCGGGCGGCCGCCACGAGTTCATGCAGAGAGGAAACGTCGTTCTGACAATTCCCAATCCCCACCGGGGAGACATCGCTCTCGGACTCTTGACCATCGTTCTTCGTCAAGCGGGAATCTCCAGGGCGACATGGGAGTCACTCTGAACGCCTCTCCGGTAGGCACGATCGAAGCGGCGTCGCTTCTTCGCGACCACGCCCCCGATGCTGGCAAGCCTGCCAGCTAAGCTTGGCGTGCGTCATATCGGGGCAATTCCAGACCGGTCTTCTTGCAAATCCGCCAGGACTACCGCGCGAGATTCTCGCTTTGACCGATGTCAGCGCTCCGCTCAGAGCTCAAGCACAGCCCGGTGTATTTCGATCAGCAGGCGGTTTGCCGATTCCTTCGAAAAGCCGCTGGGCCTCGTCTTTGACCTGGTCCAATGTCCAAGCACCCTGCTTGATGCCCTTAATCTCCTCCGCGTCGGCTGTCCGATATGCGGTAAGTGTTCCAGTTCTAAGAAACTCGCTACCCATGCGCAAGAGCCGTATGAGATGCGCGGCATTTTTCACATCGTACTTGTACTTTCGCGCCATCGCCTTGCGTTTCTCCCCCATGCATCCACTGAAATGTTCGCGGCGGAGTTTCCGGAACCGCGCCAAAGCGTCACGGGAGGTGCCCCAGTCCTGGGCGATCCGATCCAGGTCGGTCGTCGCAGCGTTCAGGACCGTGACGATTGGGCCGCGAGCCCGTATTTCGGCCATCAGCGTTTCGTACTCGGCCATGCGCCCCGTGTCGAACGCTTCCATTCGCTTCAATTGATCGAACGCATACCCGGAAAAGGCGTCGGCGGCTTCCTGCGAACTGAATAAAGCGCGCTTTGAGCGGATGCGCTCGAACAGCGGGTGGCGGTAGACGTACTCGTCCTCCCGAAGCCAAAGCAAGCCGACGATATTGGGATTGCTCTTCAGGAGCAGCCGGAATGTTTTCTCCAGGCTGTAGATGACGACGTCGAGTTCCTCGAACTGGAACACCCAATGGCTCCAGCGCGGAAGCCCCAGGTGATGCTCGATGGGGGGACCACGAAACCCATGAGATCGACGTCGTCCACGGCATCCGGTTCGGTCGGCGGGATATATGTCCCGTGACTGTGTGAGCCCATCAGCGCCAGCACGATCAGGTGGGGCGCGAGGGCGAATCCGTTGGCGTCCTCGAACGCCCGGGACAAACGAGAATCTACATTGGTCATCTTCATCGGAGTGTAGACCAGGTGTCGAGTTGCAAGATCAGCACTTGCTTGTCCGGACCCGCACCCTAGGACAGGGAAACAGTTTCCGGAAGTCTGAACGCTGCTGGTGCCAGGCTGGCTCCGATTGAATTGCCAGGGCCAGCAGCGACAGCGAGACGATCTGGGCGACGCGCCCGCGTCAGTCCGAACGCACGTGCCGCTGCTGAGAGGTCTCCGAACTCTTCATCTCGGATTCGCCGGTCGATCTCCTGGCCGAGCGCCAGCAGCCGGACCACGCGGGGTAATCGGCCAGGGAAGGTCACTTCACCATGCCCGCGCGGCCCGGCCTCGGGAGAGTTATCGTCAGTGTCGCGGTCGCCGGCACGCTCATGACGACATCCGTGCGGACGTTGGCTCCGCAACTGGGCGCGAGGCGCCCATTGCGGAGACGGCGGTCTTCGTCGTCCCATTCGCGCTGATGTAGTCGATGCGCTCGATCTGGTCGCGGGCGACACCGGTCGTTTCGTCCCTTTCCTGGATAGCCATGGCCCATCATCCGATCGCGATCCGGCTCCGCTCGACCTCACCGCGATCCCACGGATCGGCGGGCGACTGATAGAGCCTGTGACCCGAGTCCCTCACGCCCCGCAGAACGAGCCGTGACGGCTCAGGGGCAGGCGCCCGTGCTGTCCAGGCTGCGCGGTCCCGCGGTGGCGTTTCCTGCAGGGCCCTGCCCGGCGCCGTTCGCCGCACGGACCAGATACCAGTAGAAGCTTCCGGAAGGCGGCATCTCGCCCTGGGTCGCTCCCGTCGTCGTCGCGGTCGTCACCGCGCGCAGGCAGGAATCGGGCGCGGCGGTCAGCAGGCTCGGAAGATCGGCGCCCGCCCCGCGGTAGATGTTGTAGAAGGAGGCACCCGAGATCGCCTCCCACTGCAGGGCGGACTTGCCGGACCAGCCCAGGCTCGAAGGCTCGCCTGTCGGCGCGGACAACGCGCACGCGTTGCACACGAACCCGGCCGTCGTCGTGGCGGTCAGCGACCAGGAGGTCAAGGTGCCCGTGTCTCCGCTGCCGATGTCTTGGATCTCGAGCGTCCAGGCTCCGCTCGCAGGCCGGCCGTCGAACGACGACAGCGGCTGCCGCGGCTTGAAGTGCCCGGTGAATGGCGCAGCGCCCGAGTCGATCGCCGTCGCCGCCTCGTCGTCGAACGTCGTGCCGGTGTAGTTCTGCCCCGAGCCGCCCTCCGAATAGGCGAGGAGGTTCCGCGTGCCGTCCGGCCCGATCAGGACGAGGGCCAGATCTCCGTCGTAGGTGTGCGTCAGGCTCAGGGAGAGGTCGAGGTCGACGACGTTTCCGGTGGCGGGCACCGTGAGGCTCGAGGTCGAGGTCGCCACGTCGGCGATCGGCTTCGGGACGTCGGCGGAAGCGTAGGTGGCGGAGGTTACGGCCTGAGTCTGGACGGGCACCGTGAACGATCGCGCCCACGAGCCCTGCGCCGCGCTCGCCGCGACCGTGAAGCCGATCTGGGTGCCGCAGGGAACGCCGGCGTCGACGGTGAAGGCGAAGTGCGGCGCGACGCTCTGCACGACCGCGTGCGCGGCCACATCCGGAAAGGACGCCGCGGCGCGCGTCACCGTCACGCCGGGGGTCGTCGTCGAGAGCGCCGCGGAAACTCCCGTGAGAGCGACCGTGCCGTCGTTGCGCAGGGAAACCGGAAGGATCACGTCCTCGCCCGGGTCCACCGCTCCGTCGGCGCTGCCCGCGCCGCCGGACGCGCACGAATCCGCCGGCGCGGAGGAGGCGTAGGCCAGCGACGGGCCGCAGACCGTCCCGGGCTGGCATTCGTCGGGGATATGGTTGCCGTCGCAATCGACGCTGGTCGCGTTGGCGAGATCGGTGACGTCCGAGATGCCGTTGCCGTTGCAGTCGGGGAAAACGCGGACGTAATAGACGTCCTCTTCGTTGTTGAACGTGGCCGCGTAGGCCACGTCTGCCCCGGTGGCGTTCGCCACGATCGTGCTGTAGTCGCCGATCTTGTTCTGGTTGGGGAAGCCGATGAGGCTGTTGAAGGCGGGGCTGACCGCGACGTTGGGAGACCAGGTCGCGCCGCCGTCCCACGAGTAGGCGTAATAGAGCTGAACGACGTTCGGCTGTCCCGAGGCGCGCGAGTCGTTCCAGATCATGTCGATGCGGCCGTTGGGCGCGACCGAGTGGGCGGCGAACCACTGCCAGTTCCCCTGAGAGGCATCGTCGTTGACGCGCGCGGGTGTCCAGGTCGTGCCGCCGTCCGCGCTGCGGGCGATCATCGCGTCCATGGGATCACCGGTGGCGACGGACGCGGCGACGTAGACGTTCCCGCGCGTGCTTCCGGTCGAGCGGTCGACGGCGACGTTGGCCTGGCCCAGGAGGCCTCCCGGATTCGGCGTCCCACCCAGCCGCATCACGCCGATGAGGTTGACGCGTCCGCCCGTGAACGTCGGCGTCGCGGCGGGATTCGCCGCATTCGTCGACTTGGCTGCGACGATGTGCGCCATATCCTGATAGACGGTGCCATCGCCTCCGGTCGCGTACACCTCGCCGAACGGTCCGACCGCAAGAGTGCCGAAGAACGGGTAGTTCGTCACCGGCACGGGTGATTGATAGCTCGCGCCGCCGTTGATCGAGCGCGTCAGTGTGTTCACACCGCAGCAAGACGAGAAGCGCTGCCAGATACCGTAGAGCTGGCCGCTGCTCGGGCCGCCGCTCTTGTCGACCGCGAACCAGTTCTTGTCGCCTCCGAACTCGGTGACGAGAGCCAGCCAGCTCGCCCCGCCGTTGGTCGATCTGTAAACGTCGGCCGTGAAGTCGCTCTTCAGGCTCTGGTAATAGAAGGTTCCCTGAAGGTCGCAGTCGAGCGAGGGATCGCTGCGAAAGACGCCCGGTTGCAGGACGCCGGGAAACGTCCAGGTCGCGCCGCCGTTCGTCGTGTAGGCCCAGCCCGCCTGGCGGAAGTTCGAGGACACCGCGTCGAACTGCCTCCAGCCGATCACCATGTTCGCGGCATTGAGCGGGTTGACGGCGATCGACGGCTCGTTGGCTGCGTCGCCGACGATGTTGTGACCCTGGGCGTCCACGTTGACCTGGATGCTCACGTACGGGCCCTGAACGACCTTCGGCGCCTCGGAGCGCGCCAGCGGGTTCGCGCGCGCCGGCTGCGTCGCGGGCGGGTCGTCGATCTTCTCCAGCTCGACAGCGGGCTTCGGCTTCGCGCCGGACGTGCTCAGCGACAAGAGAAGCAGGCCCGCCACGAGGGCGGCGCGCAGACGACCGTGTGGGTTCACGGAAGGCCTCCCCGTTGAAAGGACTCGCTCGAATATACGATGATTGCCGCCGGGGAGCCGGGCGCAATCTCTTGCCCCATTGGGGACTGGCCAAAATGATCCACCGAGATCGCGAGCCGCGGAAGAGATGCCGATGAGCCGTCTATCCGCGGCGTGCGCTGTCGCCCTGGCCGTCGGCCTCAGCGGCGCAGCGGATGCCCTCGCCCCGAGTGGAGCCGACGCTCTCACTCGCCTGTCCCGCATAGCGGAGCTGTATCGCGACACAGCGCTCCACTTCACCTGCCACGAGGAAATCGATTACCACGGAGACCGGAGTGGGCGCATCGCATTCGCCTACATCTTCGTCCACGAGAAGGACGGCCGTCTGCACGACTATCGGACGTGGCCATCGAGAACGACGGCATCGACGCGCGGGGAAGAGGTCCGTCCAGACGAGTATCTTGTCCCGCGATTCCTCGAGAACGCCTACTTGTGGCCGTTCGTCTTCCTCCGCGAGCGACTGCCGCTGCATTCCTATTTCCGGCTAGGGGAAGATGTGGCCCTGGGTCGTCCTGCGATCAAGATCGGATTCCAACCCAAGGGAAAGATTCGCAAGGGGGAGAATGACTGGGCCGGGGTCGTCTCGGTCGACCGCGAGACCAGCCAGATTCTCCAGGTCGAGGCATGGACAATTGAGAACTGGAATGCTCGGGCGAAGCGCGAAGCCGATCTCGAGGCGGCCAAGTCACGGGGCTCGCGATGGGAGAGCGACTGGTACGACATTGAGACCGTGACGACCGAGTTCTCGGAGATCAAGAACGGTCTGAGGTTTCCCGGCAAGATCACGATCGTACGTACCCGGTCTAAAGTTCGAGGCGGCGAGCGCGATTTCCCGCTCGTCGAGCACGAGTTACTCCGCGTCAACCAGATCTATACGGCCTACGAGTTCTTCTCGGTCCGGAGTTCCGAGGAGATTCGTGGATTCGTGGACACAGGGGCGGCACTCGATTCGCGCTGACGCCGTCTAGGTACATGGCGCCGACGCATGGCTCACGACCGGTATGAAGCTGACGTCGCCACGATAATGCACGCTCCCGCATGCGCAACCCGACGGATCAGGGCGCACCTGCCGGAGGCACGCACCGCGCGCTGGGTCCGCTGGAACAGTCGAAGAACAGATCGATGGTGAGGTCAGTTTTTTCGTCCCCACCGGTGGCGAGGAATACCCCACGCAGAAGCTGATTGCGGACGTTGTGGCCATCGATTTCCGCCTCGATGGTCTGCTCTTCGTTCGGCTCGCGCATGGCCACGCTCTACCTGCGCCGGTGTCGTCACCTAATCAATCAGCAGTTCAAGTGCCGAGTCTAGCTCAGGGCACTCACAGCCGCGCTCGGCGGTTCCTCACGACAGCGCTAGCGAACGCATGTGGGCAGGCCAACTCCAGAGTTTCAACGGGTCAATCCCCCTTCTTTTCGCTATCGCCACAGCCGCCCTTTTGGTGTACATGGAGGGTAATCGGCTCGTGCGAGAAAGAGGGGCCCTTGGCTCGCGTATCGGTTGGCGTCTCCAGACTAATCTTCGCGGGCATTTCGATGCTCGCAGGCTGGACCGATCCTAGCCTGAGTGCTGACACCGTCACACCTGCGCCGGCCCCCGCCGGAGCCGCAACCACTTACCAACAGAACCAGCTTCATGACGGCAACAACGCTGGAGAGCACTTGACTTTTCCTCTCCATGAAGCGTGGCGTCGCGATTTCCAAGACGTCGATTACGGCGACGTGTGGGTGAGTTATCCGGTCGTGGTCAACGGTCGGGTGTTCGTCACAGTCACCGGGAACGCTTTGTATTCCTATTATGGGGTTCGGCTGTACGCGCTGGATGGAGCAACCGGCGACATTCTTTGGGGGCCCGTGCAGCTCGGCGACCCCTACACGTTTCCAGATGCCGGTGCGTCGGCCGACGGCACGAACCTGTACACCGTGAATTTCGACGGCCTAGTCGAGGCGCGCGATCAAGTGACGGGAGCCTTGCAATGGTCGGCGCACATGCCTTTTGAGTATTTCTTCAACTCACCTCCAACGGTCACCAACGGCACGCTCTACTTCGGGGGCACCGGCGATGCCGGATTCGTGTACGCCGTAGATACGGCCACCGGCGTTGTGAAGTGGGCAGAACTAGTCGAAAATGGTGATTACAGTTCGCCTGCGGTTACAACCGACGGCGTTTACGTCTCCTATGCCTGCGAGCAATCGTACAAATTCGCGCCGGCGACCGGAGCGTTGCTCTGGTGGCATCAAACTGATTGTGAGGGTGGCGGCGGACGCACTCCAGTAGTTCACGGGCAAGCAGTGTATGTCCGCGATAGCTCCGTCATGCCGCCTGTCATTCTCTCCACCGGTAATGGAGCACCACAGGGCTCCTTCCAATCGGACACCACGCCAGGCTTCGACGGCGCGCTCGCGTTCTATGTTCAGGGCGGAACGCTGTCGGCAGTGAATCTTCTGGCGCAACGTCTTGTCTGGTCGTCGAGTCGGCAGATCGTGACCGCGCCGATCGTTGCAGGCGGAGCGGTCATCGCGGGCGCTAGCACAGGCATGCTGTACGGGTACGATGAAACGACAGGCGCTCAGATTTGGTCCGCGGATGCCGGTCGGCCGATTCTCCACCCAGTGGAGGATGACTACGTTGTTCTCGCAGGCTTGACGGAATCCGGTGGGGCGCTGTATGTGCCGGCGACTAATGTGCTCATCGCGTACAAGTCTTCGTGCCCATGTCCGATCACAGACCAATGTCACGCGGGCACCTGCGAGACGTCATCTGGCATCTGCACAATCGTCGTTAAACCCGAGGGAAGCGGTTGTGATGACGGCGACCGGTGCACGCAAACCGACAGCTGTCAGTCGGGCACTTGTCTCGGCTCGAACTCATTAACCTGTGTCGCGAGCGACCAGTGCCACATAGCCGGCACCTGCGATCCGGAGACAGGGCGGTGCTTAAATCCCACCGCGGCTGCGGGCACTCCCTGTGATGATCACGTCAAATGTACCGCGGCGGACGTATGCGTGACAGGCTCATGCGTTGGCTCGGCAATCAACTGCAGCGACGGAGATCGCTGCACCATCGACGCCTGCCCTCCGGCTGTTGGTTGCGTGGCGTCAACCGCCAATCTTGATACCAACGACTTTTCAGCCGAGCGCGTGGACGGCAGGGATCTTGCCGTGCTAGCCGCAGCTTGGAATAGCTGTCCGGGCGATGCGAGTTACAACGCCTCGGCGAAGCTGGATCTCTCGACGGCTTGCATCGACGGTGCCGACTTTCACGCATTCATGACGGCTTTTGGCTATCACTGCGGAGCGTGAGGTTCCGGATTACTCAGAGTCGCGTTCGGCGGATCCAGCTGGCCAGTTGTCGAACTCGTGGCTTTCCCGTTAACGACAAAAGCGCCGACGCGCTGTGTATCTGTCTCGGTGGCAACGGGGGCAGAATCCCAGCAGTTGGGGGGGCAGGTTTCCACGCATTGGCTCGGCTGAAGAGAGTTACGCTTGGGGAGCCAACCCGGGGTATCGGGATCTGCTATGCGTCTCCCAATCCAAGGATTTCGCGCCTGAACTCGCGAATGACATCCACGTTCTTGTGTCCCGCGACGCGGGGATAGAGGCGCTTCAGATACGCGATGCGGTGACGATCAGGCTTGAGGGAGTTGCGCCGACGAGAGATGCGATGCTGGAGCCAGATCCCACGAAAGACCGTAGTCAGGTTGTCACAGTTTCGTGCGATACGTAGCCCGGCCGCAGCCCTCCTCTCGGCTTCATCCGGCGTTTCAAGGCTGAGCGCGACGAATCCGGTTTCAATCTGCCACGTCGCCTCACCGTTGCGATCACCTCCCTTGCGAGCGAGCTCAACGGCGCCAGCACACCGTTTGAATGCCGCCGACGGATGGCCGAGGTCCAGCAGGCATGATCCGAGGCTGCCCTCGGCACCTGCCTGGAGTCGTTCGTCTCCGACCTGGATCGCATAGTCTCGAGAACGTCTGTTGGCCTCGGCAGCCTCCTCGAGCCGGAGGGTGGCATGAAGGTATTGCGCTCTCGCGGCCCACGCGAAGGCGAGGATGCGCAGAGAACCCCCACGTTCGGCCAAGCGAATCGCCAAGTCGCTCTCCGCTTGGGCCAATGGGTAAATGGCCTGATCGGTGTGAAGGCGTGCGAGCGAAAGAAGGCAGTCCGCTTGGAAGTCGATGTTTCCGGCGGCAAAGTGCAGGCTACGTCGTACAGCCACCTCGGCCGCCTGAAACCGGCCAGTACGCCTGAGGGCAGCGGATCGGCTGAGCTCAATTCGCACGCACAGCCGCTGTTGATCCTTCGGCTCACTCAAGGGCTCGGCTTCGATCCGGGCGAGCAACACGGAGCAGACGGCGGCCATGGCCCGGTACTGACCGTTCCAATAAAGCAACGAGACGCGCCGTTTCAGCTCTGGGATGGAACTTTGGGCGACGTCACCCGCGAGCTGCATGGGGGAGACGATGCGATCCACCAGCTCGCGCAGATCGAGCTGCAACACGTTGCAGAGGGACACGAGCGACTCGATTCCGGGCAAATTGCATCCGCGCTCGATGTCACAAATGGCACTGCGTGATACGGGGATGCCATATTCGGCCGTGAGGTCCGACACCTGGTGTTGGCTGAGCCCGAGGGCCCGGCGTGACGCGCGGAGCGCCGCCCCGACGGCACTGGCGGAAGCCGAGTCCCCCGTGCTTTTCCGAAGGCCCCGGTGCGCGTAGCGCTGCCGGATTTCCGGCCGGAGTTTCTGATCCATGGGTTCCCTCGAACGGCCCTGCTGGGTAACTTGATCACACCTCTCGCCGCGGTGCCAACCGCCGATCGGAGCCATTCCGGCGAGAAGGAGGGCTCGAAGGATGAAGCGTCGGCCCACTTGTCCAAACTTTGCCGACAGGGCGCTTGAGCGCGCGACAAGGGCTTGGCTGCGAGTGCCGCGACTGGGCGTCTCGTGAGAAGAAGACTCGTGTCTCGGTTGAGAGATGTTTGATGACGTATGACCGTCGGCGAACAATCACGACCGAATTCAAACGGCAACAGATGGAAACGCACCCGTTCCGGCAGCACGACCGTGTCGGTGTGCCGGGAGTCTCGTGCCTAGTCGCGCAATGAAGGAGTGTCGAGAAGGGCGTGCCTTGAAAGTTGCTCGAGGTGATCACAGTTTGGAGTGCCGACCGTCGTGCACACGAGAAGGAGGATGACAGTGAGAATGACAGGGTTCGTCTTCGCAGTGTTCGCAGTCCTAATTCTTGGGTCCTCACCGAGCTTCGCATTGAGTCCGTGCACGGGGCCGCCTGCCTCCACGAGCACCGCGTGCGTGTGCACGCCCCCATCGTGCAGCATCGGGAACGGGAACCCAAACCCCCAGTGCACCATGGATCCGTCCACATTCCCAACGCTTCGCGTCGAGGCGTGCGGGGCAAACGGGTTTGATTCCGGCGGCTCCACTGATGACGACACGTGCAGCTGGAAGGCCGCCATTTATTGCGTCAAGCAGTTCTGGACGGTGAATCGCAATTTCGGAACGGTCGAGGGCACCACGGGCGCGAAGTACAGAATCGGCGATACGATCTCCGTCAACTCAGTGCAAGGCGGCAAGATCGATGGCAATGGCTCAACTCTCGAGTGGACCGGATCCGGGGACGTGAACAGCGCGCCAAATGCATTACTGTCCCTCGAAGACACTTTGGGCCTCACCGTCAGCAATCTGGAGATCAGCGTCGGAACAGACAATACCAACCGGTATCTCGGCACGGCCATTCGGCTGACAAATCCGGGAGGCTCCAGCGACATGCCCGCGTCGAGGAATGTCATCGATCACGTCATCATTGATGGCAATCTGTCGGGAACTACGAACCAGATCAACTACGGCGTGGTCTTCGATTCCGATACGACATCCGATGCTATTGATTGCACGGCGACTGATAAGAATCGTCAATGCGACAATGATCAATCCGTCATCCGAGATTCGAGGATCGCCAATGTGAATAATGCCGCGATCGACATTAGAGGCCGGAACAGCTATCGGCACCTCATCGATCATGTCCATGGCGACGGCCCACACGGAGTCACCCCCAATAGCGCCGTGTTCGTCCACACGGACTTCGGCTCATTCACTTCGATTGCGTGTGTGGCGAACAACTTTGGCGAAGCGTACAGGATCGAAACCAACTTTGAGCCGATCACGATCATCGATCACACCTCCGAAGGCTGTGGCCGATTCATTACGAACCCTGCTCCGAATTCGGCACAAACTAGCGGTCATGGCGTCGAAGTCATCGGTGGTCGAGTGTCAGTAGAGAGTCTCGAACCGGTCGGGCACCACCTTGTGGACTGGAACACGTTTGCCAATCTTCAAATCACAGGCCTTTTCATCGGCGGGAGCTTGCCGACAGGAGTGTCGAATCCGAAGCTGATAAATTACGCGCCGAGTTTCTCCACCTCCAACTCCGTGAGCAGGTCGCTTCTGCGGCTGAACGGGCTCCTCGTGTTCCTGAACAACGCGGATTCGAGTTCCTGGGACCCGGTCAGCGTGGGTGATTACGGTCGTATCGAGTCCTCGGGAAACGCCTGCAAGTACATCTCGCCCCCCGACTTGTTCACAAAGGAGTGCACGGGGCTCCTAGGGGGGATCAAGCTAAACGACATCCATACGTTCTCGGACCTGAGCGCCATACCGACAGGCTCCTATCTCGCAGATGGCCAGTCGACCTACTGTTCGGATTGCACCGCGCACACCAGTCCGTGCACGGGATCAGGAACTGGGGCGACGGCTACTCGCGTCAACGGGACGTGGGACTGTAGCGGAGGCGTCATGTTGAGCTCAGCGTTCCCCACAACGACCTGTTCCAACAAGTTCGCTCGGTCCATAAACTCGTCGGGGATACTTTCCTGCGACCCCGTCGGAGGCTCCGATTTCTCGACGCAATCCGCGAACGCGATTCTCGTCGGGCCGGTGACAGGCAGCGCCGCCACGCCGTCGTTTCGAACACTCGTGGATGCAGATATCCCCAATTCGATAACCATCGACAACGCCACCGCCGCTGGGTCGCTCGCGGGCGGCGGAGTTACCGTGGCGCAGGCGCAAGCCAACACGATCGATTACCCGCAGTCGCGTCATTCGACAGGATGCGCGCCGGCCGGTACCAGCAGCACGACACTCGCCTGCATCTATGCGTTTGGGCCAACGGTGTCGGGGACTGCGACAAACCAGCCCGCGCTCAGCGGCGCTTCACGCGATTACATCCAATATGCGACGGCGGCGTCGAGCGGCTCGGTCGGTGGCATTCTTGGACCCTTTACGCTGACCCGCCCGGGATTCCGGCCGAAGTTGGTCACTTGGGTGCGGGTCGATGCAACGGATAACCGGAGAATTTGGGCGGGGTTGTCCGAGTCCTCGCTTCAGTCGCTCGCGCCGTCAATCAGTTCTGCAGCCACGTCGATTGACTATGTTGGACTCGCTTACGATTCGGCGGTCAGCTCGGACTGGCTCTGTTGTTCCGGAGATGGCACGAACCACTCGTGTTCGGATACCGGAGTCAGCGTGAGTGCCACCGAATACGCTTTGACGGTGGACTGGAGTGCCTCTGGAACATTGACTTGCCGGGTCATGCCCCAAGGCGGGTCCATCACGACGACGAACAAGACCTCCAATCTGTCGACGTCGGCCGTCAATCTGGGGCCTTACGACGCGCTGACGACGCTCACAGGAAGCGCACGCAACCACCAGATCGCGTTTTTCGCCGTCGAACAGAACTAGGGCGGAGATAGCACAAGGCGGACCCCGCGGCTCGGAGAATCCTCCGGATCGCGGGGCCCTCTGCTTGTACCGACGCTGCCGATGAGTGTTCATTGCCTACTCGCCTCACGTAAGCCCGACGGTGGGCACATGCCTGCGAGAGCCCTCGTCGTTCCGGAATCCGTAGTGTGTCGGCTCATTTCGAACAACAAGACGTCCGCCAATGTACCGCGGACCCCTACAAACGCCAGAACTTGGATTGCTCCTGGCTACGTCGCTGAGGCCACCCCGCAACCTCGGTGAGAAATCGCTCGGACTGTTCCGTCTATGCAGGTGTATGCTTCGTGGCAGAGGTGAAGGGCCGACGCGGCTCAGAAGTCGGGCACTCGGGTTCCGGGAGATCCGAACAAGACATCAACGCGACGAATTGAATCTCGGCGGGTGCGTCCGCAGGTCGCGCGCGCAGGTGGAGGCAAAATGAGGCTCGGACGTCCTTCAGTTGTCGGACGGTTCTTGTCGATCCTTGTGGCCTTGGCTGTGGCGCCACTCGTACCCGCAGAAGAAGTACCACCCGCAAACTGCAAGGGTCGATCGCTGACTGATCAGGTCATCAGGTACGACGCTGCGACGCAGACGTTCACGGCGCCGCCGTCCAAGCTGAAAGCTAGGTCAGTCACCCTCAAGATCGAGAATCCCAACACGTTTCGGTATACGTACACGATTGACGCGACGATTATCGACACCCACACGCAGACGATGCCCAGTGCGTTGGCTTCGCTGATAGTAAGCAAGCCGCCGAGTTCGGCCAAGGGGTTTGTCGAAGAGGAACTAGCCGAGCCTTCCAAAGCGATTCATGACGCCCTCGAGGAATTTGACAAATGGAAAGCACTGACCGTCGTCGTTGTCAGTGCCATTCACAGTGGCAAGGCAAATGCCCCGATCCGTCGCGACGTGGTGACGTCGGTCAACTCCGTCCTCGTCACCGAAGATTCGCAGCTCAAGACCAACAGCGACAATGTCGAGAAAGTGATTGGGGCCGCCGAGTGCGATCATGTCGTTGATGATCCAACAGCGTACGACGCTGTGTCGGCGGATATCACGCAATTGGTGGCCGCGCTCGCGGGGTCCGTCAAGAGATCCCAGGTGGACGTGGAAGCTCAACACGAACTGTGGAAACTGTGGTTTGCCGCAAATAGCGCAGATCCGACCGCCAAGGCGTTAAACGCCGCCGTCGAGGCCGGCTACGCTGACTTCAAGAGCAATTCCGAGATCGTCGCCAGACTACCGATCCTATACGCGAATGTCCTCAATCCCGCGCTCACACCGACGTCGATCGTCAAGCAGATCCAGATCCCGAACGCTGATGAGCTCGACATCATGATCAAGGTGGACCAGCTCGGCAGAGACTTGACCGTGCCCGCACCGGCGCCGACCACCGTGGGTGCGACGACGTCGTATGCAAGCGGGGCGATGAGCTCACAAACTCTCAAGATCCCCGTCTACGCGCGATGGGTGGTCGATTTCTCGGCCGGTGTCTCGGTGACCAGCCTTCGCATCCGCAATTACTACATGGCGACGACTGTCGACTCAACGGGGAAGACGGTGCCGTTGGCGGTGCGCCAAGGGCCGGGAGAGGATCGGAATCTCGGGCCGTCGGTGTTCGCGCACGTGTATTGGACGACGCCATGGCTGCTGGGACTGTCGTTCGGTCCAAGCCTGGGAGTCCAGGCGACCGACCCAATCCGCTACCTCCTCGGCGCTAGCGCAATCATCAGGCCGGCAAAACGGATTCGGCTCATGCTGACGGGAGGTTGGTCCTACGGTAAGGTCGCCGAACTCAACGGCGATGTGCTCAATGGTGATCAGCTGACTCCGCCGGTTCGCCCCCTAGGTGCTTCGCCATCGACGGCACAGATCTTCCGGCGAGGAACGTTCGGTGCGTTGACAATGAGTCTGGGTTTCTAGAAACAATCACGGTGGTCCACGGCATGCCGAAAGAACGCACATGATTCGGAGGGATCAGCGGGTGGCGAGGCTTAAGTTCAATTTGGTTGTGCCGTCGAGTGTACGACCACGGGCGCTACGGAGAAGGTTGTCAGGAGATCGACTATGGGCGCAATGACCCAGCCATCCGGAATCTGCGAAGTGCGTTCGCGCGCGAGGCGATCATCAAGCTGGCCTTTGCTGTTGGCGGGCGCACTGTTGGTCCTGACTTGTGCGCCCGCGCGCGCGGCGTCAGATGTTCACTCACACAACGATAACGGCGGCGGCTGCAAGCGGTCGGGAAAGCACTGCGAACGAAACAGCCAATGCTGCGCAGGCCTGGTGTGCATGGATGAGAAGTGCCAATCCAGCTGCGTGAACAAGGAAGGGAGCTGCAACGCTGATGCTCAATGCTGTGCAGGCTTGGTTTGCACGGATGAGAAATGCCAACCCAGATGCGTGAACGAAGACGGGGCTTGCGCCAGGAATGCTCAATGCTGTGCAGGTCTGGCTTGTGAGTCTGGGAAATGCGAGCCCGTCTGCGTGACAAAAGACAAGGACTGCGACAACGACGCCAGCTGCTGCGCAGACCTGGTTTGCCAAGACGGGAAGTGCCAACCGCGCTGTATCAAGAGAGAGAGGGATTGTGATCATGATGCACAGTGCTGCACCGACTTGGTTTGCGTAGGTGGAAAGTGTGAACCCAGCTGCCTGGGAAAACACTGCAATGGAGATGATCAGTGCTGCGACCTCCTCGTTTGCGAGGGTAAGAGATGTCAATCAGGCTGCAGAATCCTCGGGGTATTCCAACCGAGGTGCCCGGGCTTCATCGAGGCACCGGCTGACGACGAACAACTCTTCTCTCGCGTGACGCCTTATGTCGGACCTCCGACAAATAATTTCGTTCTGCGCGCAGGCGCGACGCACGATTTTACGATTGACGTCGTGAAGGCTTCCGCGCTGGTGGCGAAGGTCGACTCCTTCGGGTCCGACCAAGGGCTCACGATCACGATTTCACGGGGGTCCGCGATCTTAGCTACCGGAACCCCCAACAGGATCGATGTGGATCGAGCTACTGCCAGTGCGATTGCTGCGGTCGCGCAAGCAGAGCAGGTGAGAATTCGAATTTCCAACCCAGGGACTGAACACGTAACCGCAGTCGTCGCGATTGACGGAATTGCACCGTAACTCGGCCGGGAACGCAGGCCCAGGAGCTCTGTGATGATCCACGATGCGCGTCAGGTCTTCGCTCAACCCCGGAGCCAGGGATCACGCCGGTTGGCAGCGGCGAAGTTGATACGCACGTGCGTTCGCTGTGCCGTCGCGCTACTGCTTGTCAACGCTCGTACCGCCGGGACTAGTGCCCAGGCTGGTGTCAGAGTCGACTCGCGTGCGCAAGCGGAGCATGCGGTGGGTACCGCCAAAATTGATTTCGAGGATGTCGCCACCGCATGTGGGCAACCGCCTCCCGTTCCGGTTACGTACTGCTACTCCTCTGCGGATGGTGTTGTCTTCGATGACGTCGCGGCCGATTGCGCAGTCTCTGGAATCGGATGCATCGAAGGCCTGGACTACGGCCGAACAGGATTCGCACACAGTGGGACCAACTACATTGAAGCGTGCTACGGAGTGGAAGGTTGTACAAATCCGATCAACATGACGTTTCGCGTGGATCAGACCAGATTGAAGGTTTGGGTGGGCTACAGCGGGATCCCGCTTGCAAACCAGGAAACAGTCATACTGCGAGTCTACGACTCGACGCCCATGCAAGTAGGCGAGGCAAGGGCGACTTTGGATACGACGTCTCCTCCGACACCGATTAATGTGCCTCTCGAGGTCCGCGCGGCGCAGATTCATAGCGCAACGGTTGGACTGTTGGACGCGGAGGGCCCAAGCGGCACCGTGTTCAATATCGGACTTGATGTCGACGACGTGGAATTTGATGGACCGACGCCTCCGGGATGTTCCGATGCGCCGACCGTTACAATCTCCGGGCCGGCTGACGGCGCAGAATTCGACCAACCGAGCATCACAATCTCGGGAACGGTGAGTGGGGACAGCCTTCCGTCACGAGCGGTCGTCACGGTGATCGACCTCCTGCCACCTCCCCACGACTTTACGCCGCCTTTTACGTACTCGGTACCGCTGTCCGGGACTGGTAACACGCGTACGTTCACCCAAACGGTAGATCTGAAGCTTGGATACCAGGCGATCAATGTCACAGCGCGGAACGATTGTGGCCTATCCGGCCAGGCGACTGCGCGAGTCACCAATTTGCCGGCCGCGATAAGGGCTCGCCATGCGCGAGAAGGCGGGGGGGCATTGCAATACACGCTCGGCTATGGCCCGAAGTGCCCGATTGCCGTCTATCAGGATATGGCGATCGCGAAGCCGAGCTGGTCTCCCGGAAACGTTACGTACGTGGTCCGAGAACCCATTCTTGGGAAGTGGAAGGGTTGGGTCTCCAAAGACACTCACGAGGAAGTGCCGGACTTCTGTCCGACCGGAGAGTTGCAAGGACTGTCACAAGGGTTCGGATCGGGGCGCATCTACAAGTCCGGTCCGTACTTCGTACCGAAGGTGTTTGCCGACGCAATGCAGAATGTCCATCTGAGCGCCGGTTACGACGGTGAAACGAGTACGGGTGTCCCGATCAGCGATCCGTTGGAGAGTCCGACGGCCCACACGTGGCTGTTTCAGCAATTCCGTCGAGGGGGAGATTTGTTGGACTCTACTCTCGAAATTAAGGGTGAACCTCCGGTTCTCTACTTGGAGCGCGAAGGCGGCGGGGCCAATTGGGGGCACGCCGGGGGGGCCACGGTCAGCGAAACGGCACCCTGTTCAGCCATCCATGGGCCCTGCGACCTGACTCCCCCCGTCACCCGGGCTCAGCTGACGACCGACGATACTCTTCGGAATTGTCACTACACGACGTTCAACCCAAATCCGGCCGTCGAGCCACGTGAGTGGGAGCCGGTACAAGGGACGTCCGACTGCGACACGACCACTGGCGTTGGGTTCTTGACTGTACCGGTCGACTCGCATTTGTCGGGTGATGACCTCGCAACCACGCATGACCCGAGTCCGTGCTGCACGTTCTATGGCTCGGGTGGTGGCCCCGTATATGACTGGAACTTCGACATCATCCCTCAGAGCTCGTACCCTCTCGGAGGGATGAATCAAGACTATGATTACTTGCAGGTGGCCGGCAGGGTAAAGATGGAGCTGGAGGTCGAAACGTGTCACATGAAACACTTCACGTGTGACGCCGTTGGTGCTGGGCTACGGCCGGGGGCGCTATTGCAAGCCAGTGGCCGCTGGATCATCGACTGTGGGCACGACGACCGGAGTCCAGAGATTCATCCTATCGGCCTATTGGCCTACATGCGGACGTCCACCGACCCACCGCCAGCACTCTCAGCGGACAGCTACTGCTACAACAATCCCAGGGTCACCTACTGTAATGGACCGGTAACGCTTGCGACGATTTCGACCAATGGCTTCTGGTCGGGGGTTCCTACGGACGTGCTCATCAGCCCACCGCCGCGACCGTCTCCCAATGCGGAGCTTTGCATCCATTTTCCGCCGGACTCGGAAGCTTCCGTTGGCTTAAACCCTGTGGCGTGGACGACTGACCCTGATTTTGAGGGGTACGTGAAGGCGACCTTCTCGAAGCCACACGCCCCACACTGTCCCTTTGTCGAAACGTGGTACGGGGGCCAAATGTTCCCTTTGACCTCGGATTACGATCTTTTTTGTAATTTCCCGACTGGAATCCAGTACGGCGAATACTACGGCGTCTGGGTCGTCGGATGGTCGACGGGTCCAACCAGCGTCGAAAACTACGACTACTAGCGGTCTCTCTCCAGTTCCGCAGTACAATCACTCCATCCAGAATTCACGCGGTGCCGGACTGCGGCGATCGCATTGCCGCAGGACAGTCGCCAAACGGGCGCCGTCGCGAATGGGGGCTTGCGATGGGTCGGCTGCCCAGGGTGGGTAGTTATGCGGTCAGGACTCTACTCGCGGCGAGTCTATGCGCAGCGGCGTCCGAGCCACTGCGCGCGCAAGAATCCGCCAGCTATCAGATGAAGCGAATTGCGGCGGTCGCGCTGGCGGAACACATGAGCTCGCCCAGCTACCGAACCGTTGTGACCGCGGCTGAATACTTTGGCGCGGCTGGGGTTTGTCCGAGCGGAACCGCAACGGCGTTCGGATTCTGGTCTGTGCTTGGTCCCTTACCGGTCCCGGTCGAGCTCTACGTCGGCAAGCCCTCGCCCACACTCGGCGACGTCGAGCTCAACTGGAGCGGGCAAGCGACGGGATTTCAAGTATTTCGAAGCGAATCGCCCGTGAACGTGGGCTCGCCGGGAACTTTACTAATGAACACCGATCGGTGCTCGGCAACGGATTCGAGTTCGCCAGGCTTCGGGCTGTCGTGCTACCTGGTCATTCCAGAATCCGACTCGCTGCAGAGCAACGTCGAGGAGCGTCATGCGCGTCAGCCGAATCTTCGCCCTTAGCGTCCTTGCGCTGATCGTCGGCGGCGGTGCCGACCTGCGGGCGCAGGTCCAGGTGCCCGCCGTCATAAAGATTCAAGGGTTTCTGACCGACTCCTCCGGCGTACCGGTGAACGCCATCGTGCAAATGACGTTCGACCTCTACGACGCCCCGTCGGGCGGGACATTCATCAATGAGGTTGGCCCGGTCCTGATCAACGTTCACGCCGGTGTCTACGACGCCACCCTGAACTTTGGCCCCTCGGATTTCTCGGGCCCGAATCGGTTCCTTCAAGTCACAGTGAATGGAGAGTTGCTGACACCGCGAACACGAATGGTGAGCTCACCCTACGCCTTTCGAGCGGAGCTAGGTAGCGGCGCGGCAGGGCTCAGCTGCTGGGACCTGAACGGCAACGGAATCTGCGATCTAGCGACGGAGGACACGACGGGGGATTCAAGATGCGACGCGAATGATTGCCGAGGGCCACAGGGGCCCGTTGGCCCCGTCGGGCCTCAGGGCCAAGTCGGACCTCAGGGTCCTGCGGGACCGGTCGGCCCGCAAGGACCCCAGGGAGCGCAGGGTCTGCCCGGCCCGGCAGTCTCAACGGTTGCCACCTGCGGAGCCGGCTCGTGCAGCTCCGACCTGTGCGGACCTGGACTATTCATTACGTGCAGCGCATCGCCGTGCTCGGTGACCTCCGACACCGGCCCATGCCAGATGTCAGCGACCGGAGGGCATTGCGGAGTCTGCGGTGTCACGAACCCGGGCCCGTACACCTCATGCGCGCAGATCCTCGCGAATCACCCCGGGGCATTGAGCGGGGTTTACACCGTCGACCCCGACGGTGCAGGTGGCGCAGACCCATTTCAAGTCTATTGCGACATGACGACCAACGGAGGAGGCTGGGCCGTGCTGTTCCGCTCGACCGTCCCGAGCTATTGGGGCTCCAACTTTGGCTCGCCGGGCGTCGGGGAGTGGAGCCAGGACTTTCACGGTGTTCCGTACCCGATGACGGAGCTGCTCTTGTCCCGCGTGGCGACCGGCGAATCGATAACGGTTACCGGCTTTTCATCGGCCGGGTTGTATCAATGCTGGCCTGGGGCGAACGACACCAACTGGAACGGCACTGTAGCCAACGCATTTTCAGCGCTTCATCTCGGCGTCTATGTTGCGAATCCGACTTCGGCCCCAACGAGCTACGTCATTTCGAGCGAGGGTTGCCGTCGTGATCAACACAGTTGGGGGTTCGGTCACCGGGCGCAGTTGAACGATCAACAAGGCTGGGGCTGGGACTCCTCGGACTTAGGGGCAACGGTATTCGCGATCGCCGTCCGCTAGCGTGGTCGCCAAGTGCACCTGACGGGGAGACGCGGTCACGAGCTGAACCTTCAGTGCGCGTATTTGGGGCGAAGCGCCGATTGGGGTGGCGATGAAGTTGGCGAAGTTCCCGAAATTGGTCGTCCAACTGGGAGCGCGATCATGCAGTCTTACTCCATCGACTACGCCGCCGTGCTCGCTTCCGCCGGCCTCCTCGAGATCCAGGATCTGACCAAATACCTGAGCCAAGAACTGCCCGTGGCATGGCGCGAAGCGTACGAACGCATGACGGACAGACCGACGGAGATCTGTCTCGTAACATCAGCCTCCTTCGAATACATGTTTGATGACTACTCCACCCTCGAGGCGAGGGGGACCGTTCCTCGAGATCCGTCACAAGAGTCGCGGTTGATCGCTGCATTTGGACGTTCCAATCCGCGCCCAAGAACACGCGACGATTCTCGCCTTAGAGGGTGGGTGGGGCGGACGGAGGCGACATTCGGGAGGGAATGGGACAAGGGCCACTTTATCGGTCACTCGATAGGCGGTGCGGTCGATGGTGTCGAGGCGAATGTCTTCGTCCAGAGTCGTGAGCTCAATCGTGGCTGGTCGGATCAAGGGAAGCGGTTCCGAGCGATGGAAGCCCATTGCTGCCACAACCCGGGGACATTTTGCTTCAGTCGGCCGATCTACGACGACGGCTTGTCGAGACCCGCTGTCATCGAAGTTGGACTCCTGAACGTGGATGGGTCCATCTGGGTAGAACGGTTCGACAATCGCGTCTGACGACACTTCGTGGACGAGAACATCGCCAACTGCGCATTCAGCGGTGCCCTCGCGCGAGTTCGAATCGACGAGCCGGCCCAAGGCGCCAGCGGCTGCGACTCAGGCAGGCCGAAAACACGGCCGCGATCGGCACGGCAACCTGAAACCATGAGGAAGGATTGTCTTGACCGCTGTCATTTGGATCTGTATATAGCTGCAAAACGGGCGCGACGTTGCAGAAGAACTGACTTCAGCGATGCGGCGAATTCGCGGCTCGTCATCGAGTGCCTGCCAAGGTTGATCAAGACGATCGAACCGGAAAAACCTCCAGGGCTTCGCATGAAAGGAGTCAACGATGCCAGCTTCGGATAGGTCAGGTCGTTCCGGAAGGGAAGGGCGAGCGAGTGCCGACAGGCCCGCTCGCGACGGACGTGCCGGCAGGGATAGGTCAGGTCGGAGTGGAGGAGAACGGTCAGCACCCAGTGAACGAGCGAACCGAACAGGTGGAGCTCGGTCGCCCGCCGGTAGCGACGGGCGCGTGCGGGGAGCGAGGTCGAGCACGGGCGGAACGAGAGCAAGCACTGCTCGTGGGGGTGGCGGCAGACCAAGTCGGGGTACCCCCGGAACTCGCAGCGGCGGCCGTGCGGTCAGAGTATCGGATCGACATCGCGTGATATCGGCCGAGGGCCGGAATCTTGGTTTCAAAGTCACGTCGACTTTGGGCGGCAAACACAACAGCGGAAGCCTGCACGCCCGCGGCCGAGCGGTCGACTTCAGCGTCAAAGGCAAAACAGCGAAACAGGTAAACGACTTCAAGGCAGCGATGCGGGCGAAGGGCTTTTCCGTGCGCGACGAGCGGACGCGCCCCAGAGGGCAAAAAGTCTGGAGCGGGCCGCACATTCACGTGTCCGACCCACGTCGCTAGGCTCATCAACAGCTAACGGTGCGATAAATGTCTGACAGGGGTCCTCTGGACGCCAGTGATCGAGCCGGTCGAGAGACGACGGGTCGTTTTGAATACCAGTGGGCGTACGCGGCGTCCCGCGCTTGCGAACTCCTTCGTGACGATTCCACCATCGAGGCGGTCTCGTGCGAAAAGAACGGAGACCTTCTCCTGGACCTGAAGGGCGGAGGTTTCGGTGTAGTCGAAATCAAGACGATGCTCGACCAGAAGCGCTGGTCCCTCGGAGACAAGAGGATCGTCGCTACCGTCAGGCGATTCATCCAGATGGATGTGGAGCGTCCGAATCACTACAGACGATTCGAGCTCGTTTCAAACGTGCCATTCGCCGCTCAATCGCGTTCTCTACCCGCGATCCTCAGCGCACTCCAGAGCGACACTTATGGCAAGTCGGTCGTTCGGTTTCTGAGCAAGTTCGAAGACCGCGTAGCCGCCGAATCGGTGCTGCGTCGACTCCGTTGGAACGACGACCTCCCCCGACTTGACGGGGTGCGGGATCACGTGCGGCAGTCACTCGTCGCGGCGATGCCGCGCTTTCGGTCGGCTACGGTCGCCGTGCATCATGACGCGAGTGACGCGCTCATTCGCGCCGCGCAATCGGCTTCCGGTCCGGAAGCAGCCAGGGAAGGCCTCGATGCCCAGTCGCCAGATGAGCGGATCACCGATGGCCATGATCTGAGCTCGCCGCGAATCGACCTAACGGTTCTCCTGAGAGTCCTGAAACCCTTCCTGCGGCGGATCGACGAGGCCGACCTTCGCGCGTCGAGGCTCCTCCGTCTCCACGCTCGCAGTATCGAGGATCTTGAAGTGGTGCCGGCGGATTCGGGTGCGGCAGGGAGCGTCCGACTCGAGAACGTGTACGTCACGCGGGTGGTCGAGCGGGAACTCTTGGCTCAAGTCTTGGACGGGGCGGCCGAGTGGCGTCTCCATTTGGTCGTCGGGGAAGCCGGGTTCGGCAAGAGTAGTCTCCTGTGGCACCTAACCGAGGGCATCCAAAAGGGGAACCGAACTCCGATTCTGCTCAAAGCAAGCGCATTCGAGCACATGCCTCTCGACGAGTTCGAGCGCGATCTGGCCGCAATGAAGCAGAGAGCCGCGTCACCCGTCTTGCTCATCGATACACTCGATTACCTGTTGGGCAAGAGTGAGTACTTGCGAGATCGAGCGAATGAATGCATCGGTATCGCGAGCGCGCTCGGAATTCCGGCTGTCGCGAGTTGTCGGCCGCGTGAGGCTCGCGCGCTTCGATTCAACGCGGAATCCGTGTCCTACAAAGTTGAAAGGCTCACTGCTGACGAAATGCACGAAGCCTTGAGAAAATACGTGCATGCCCTCGGGATTGGGAAAGACCCGTGGGAACGGAAGACGCAGATCTCGCGATTGGCTGCCGCGCTGGACGCCGGCCAACCCGTGCGTGACGTGTTTTCGATTCCGTTGACGATCCGTATGCTCTTCAACGTTTATGACGACCCAGCCAAAATACCCGAAGACATTTCATTCGCTTTCCTGTTCAAGACGTTTTGGGATCGGCGAGTGGTCCGAGACTATCGTGCAGGAAGCGAACGCCCCATGGACGAGACGGATCTCGGTCCGTTCCTTTTCAAAGTAGCTCTGCAGCAGCTCAATGATCTGACTCTCACGACGCCGAAAGATCGTTTCCACTCGGGGGCGGATCTCAGTGCGTTGGAGACCGCCGTGTCACGGGGGTTGTTGCGCGACGGTGGCGACGGGATCGAGTTCTTTCACCAGAGATTCTTCGAATATGCCGCCGGCAGGGCTGTACTGGCCGAATATGGCGCCGAGGGGATTCGGCAGCTGACTGCATGGCTCGATAGAAATCCGGCCGATCTGTTCCGAAGCCCCGTGCTCGCCAACGCGCTGTTATCGAGTCCAATGGCTGGCGCTCAATACGACGCGCAGGACATTCTCTCCGGCATGCTCCAGGGCAAGAATCGGAATCTCGTATCCATCGGAATGGGTGTGTACGGCACCGCTCCTGGTGCCTTTCCGAACGCCGCCGCTGCTGCTCTGGCGTGCGCGAGCGATCCGGAGGCAGCACAACAATTCATCGCCGCTCTGTCGTCCGCCTCACTGGACGATTTCGAGGACATCTTTCGGGTCTTGGAAGCGATTTGGCGGTCGAAGGAATGGCTCGGACGGCGCAAACTGTTGGATGAGCTGCCTCGTCTCATCGCCCGTGATCCGGATCGCGTTTCCGATTTCCTCTCTCGCAATCAGATCGTCGAACGGCTTCCTCGAGAGCAGGTGGGGCATGAGGGGGTCACGCTTCTCGCGAATGCATTGGCATGGTTGACGTCCGCTGACCGGACTGCGGCGTGGGACGGGTTGGTCGCACTCTACTTGAGCTGCCCTACAAGATCCGACGATGCGCGGGTGGAAATCTTGAGACTGATCGGCGAGCGTGCCGGTCTGATGGGTCCGCGTGTCGCGACGAGGCTCGCAATCCGGCTTGCAAAGGAAGGCAACACCCCGGACAAACGCAGCGCCGACTTGAACCAGGCTTGGGGAAGGCTCTGGTGGAGGGAGTGGGATGCGGAAAGCTTCGATTTGTCGAGACGATTGGAGGCACTGAGAGACGCGCGCGAGACGAGTTACACGCGAATGCTGAACGGAGTCCGAATCGTATTCGAGGGAGGAAGCAGGGCGGACGGTGTGATGGTCTGGAGGGAGTTCGTCGAGGAACGGAACGTAGCGAGGCGCACCGCATGGAGAGCGGTCGTGTGGCAGCCCCTATTGCTCGGCAAGCTCGGGTCGAGCGAGGCGGTCGCCGCGGCGGCAGACGAGATTGCCGTCCTGGCAACGACAGTTCCCTCAGCGATGCATGATGGGGCAGTCCGGCGACTCTGCATGTCCGACGTAGCCGGTCAGGCGCGTGCTCGGTTCGTCGAAAAGTTCTCCACCGAATCGTCACTGCGGGGCTCCGATCGCTGGCTTGACGAACGGGATCTCGCGGCGGTGACGTGCAGTCTGCTGACGACGAGCCTGGAAGGTCCCGAATTGGCCTACGAAGTGCTCATTGCAAAGCCATCGAATTATCCCAGAGTGGCCGCGATGTGGGAGTCGAAACTTGGAAAGCTCGCGGCTGACGAGCCGACCTTCCTACTTCCTCTAGCCCAGCTCAGCATCGCCGCGAGGCGGTGCACCGGACTCCTCAACGTTCTAGAAAGCACAACGGCGTCATCGCCGCCGCGCATCCCTCTCGGCCGTGAATTACGAACTTTGTCGGCATCCCTTCTCCAGTCGAGAGAGTGGGAAGAACGCAGGGATGGAGCGCGTTTGTGGCTGCGCTTGGTGGAGGCTGACGTAACGACGCCCCCGACCGCCGGCGAAATCGACTCCTTGCTGAATAGGGAGTCCCACGTTGGCGTGCTTCCGACCATTTGTCGGCTGGTTGCAATGGTCCACGATCCCGGTGACCTCCGCGGTCCATGGTTGGACCGGCTGATCAGCCTTGCATCGCAACAGCTGGAGGAAACGAAAAAGCACGCTCTGGATGCCGCGATTGCGCTCAGTACGGGCAGCCCCCTCGCGGAAGAACGTGCCGACGAGATTCTCGACGTCGCACTTGGAGAGCCGACCGACGCGGGCGTGGTGTCGAAATTGGGTTACCTCATCGCCGACCTGTCCGCGGAACGTCGCAATACGGCGACGGCGCTGGTGGCCGGCATCGTGAAGAACCACAGCGTGCAGAATTTCGGCAACGGCGCGCGGGTGTTGCGGGCTCGCCTGAGAGGACCGCTTCGGGAATGGGCTCGACACGCGACGGTCGACGGACTGTCAAGCGTGTTGGAGCTCGTACCGACAATGCGCGACGAGCTCGGGGCGATGATCGTCGAGGCTGTGGTCGCCGGCGCCTCGGGAAAAGCGGATGTGAAACTCCGAGGACTCATGAGTGTCGCGCAAGGGCGGAACGTCCGGCAAGTCCTGAATGCATGGCGACGTATGACCGCCGCCACCGGTCCTGAAAGCACGGACTTGGTGTGGACCAAGTTCGCCACGAGCGAACGCGCTCGAGAGGAGAACGCCGCCGACTCCGGCGCGCGCTAGTTTCGTTCATACACCAATCTTTCGTCTTCGGCGCTCGGTTGCTTCCGTCCCCGACGTGCCCGCACACTTCCATTACTTGAAGTCGTCGCAGGGCGCCTGCCGGGTCCTCGACGGACGGACGAACGAACTCTCGTTGAGCACGGCTGAACTGCGGCACCGCGGCTGGTCGAGAAATTCTTCCTGCCCACCTGGGAAAGCGTCCGACTCGGGCCGTCAATTAGGACAGATGTCAGCTAATCGACTTCGTTCGACCCGGAGGACGGTTGTGAATCTCACGCCATCGATACGAAAACTCCTCGCCCTTATTGGAACGGCTCTCGTAGCCAGCCTTTCTCTCAGCCATCAGGCACTCGCGCAGGAACCGGTCTACCCGATCAGCAAGTGTGTCGAGGCTCCGGGCTCGGCTGTCGACGCGAGCAGGAGGCGGACTGGGAGAAGTACCAATTGCGATGACGACGCCCGGAGGGCCGAAGGCATTGCCCAGTCCCGAACGAACGCGGCCCACGCGCTTTTCCCGATCTGCGTCGCAGCCATCTCGGATCAGGAACGGCAAGGCGTCTGCGCCGCGCAAGGTCTCGCTCCGAAGCCGGCCGGCGCTCCAGGAGACATGAGCGGGTTCGTGGCGATCCCGGGCAACCCCAACGGAAGCGTCGATGCGACGTTTCCGATCAGCGGAGAGGGCCTGTGCGTGGTCGTGCGCGACCTACCCGACGAATACACCTCTCAAGCGATGGCCTCCCAGTGGGCTGGGTTAGGTGATTGCCTCGTTTTCGCCGCGCCCTTCATCACGTCGGAGCCCAGAACGCTGTTCACGGCCCGTGCTCGGGCGCGCTGTGGCGTTCAATGCCGGTAAAGCCCATCCGCCAGCAGGGAAGGCGGCACGCCCGCTCCGGAGAACGAAGCAGGTCAAAAGGAGAGAAACGACATGAGGCCTCAGTCGTCGTCGTTCGAGAATTCTCGAGCAGTCCGTTCCGCCGTCCGGTTCCTCGGGAGGACGGCCCTTGTGTCCGTGGCGGTTTGTCAATTGGCGGGCACTGATTCCAGCCGAGTACTGGCGGGCGCTTGTTGGAACCCACCGGAAGATCTCGGCGGTGTCAGTTTGTCGTCCAGCCCGGCGGTCGTTTATCGGGATGGCGGCAAACGGATCGATGTCTTCTACAGCGGCCCCAACCATCACCTGTGGACGAGTAGTTGGCCGAACAAGCCTGG
>CAZYHZ010000004.1:0-65298 GCA_964647625.1 uncultured Acidobacteriota bacterium | reverse complement strand
TCTACAGCGGCCCCAACCATCACCTGTGGACGAGTAGTTGGCCGAACAAGCCTGGAGACATCTGGTGGAGCGCGCCGGCCGATCTCGGGGGAGTCGCCCTGACCTCGGCACCCTCGGCCGTGTCGAGGGACGGCCAGCGCATCGATGTTCTCTACAGCGGCCCCAACCATCACCTGTGGACGAGTAGTTGGCCGAACAAGCCTGGGGACATCTGGTGGAGCGCGCCGGCCGATCTCGGGGGAGTTGCCCTGACCTCGGCGCCATCTGCCGTTTCGCGAGATGCCCAGCGCATCGATGTCTTCTACGCCGGCCCCAACCATCACCTGTGGACGAGCAGCTGGCCGAACAAGCCTGGAGACATATGGTGGAGCGCGCCCGCTGATCTGGGTGGCGTGAACCTGACCTCGGGTCCAGGCGCCGGTTCCAGGGACGCCACGCACATCGACGCGCTCTATCGCGATCACAATGGCCACCTGCTGGTCAGTAGTTGGCCCGACTCGCCGGGCAGCCCGTGGTGGGGGGCACCGGAGGACATCGGCGTTCAGATCGTTGGCGAGCCCGCAACGGTTGACGGCAACACGGTGTTCTTCCGCGGGACGAACAATCATCTATGGCGTATTACACGGTGCACCCAACCCAGCAGCAGTCCGCCTCCGGCGTCCGTTTGCAACGGTGCTGCCTCGGTCGAGGTCACGGTGACCTTTCCGAGGTCACTCATCGGGACCGCTCAGCCCAAAGACGTCGTGGTCGAGGCACACCCCTACGGGAATGGCTCATCAACGTCCGGCTGCAAGAGCAACGCTGACGGCGCAACGCTGACCGGCGATACCTATGAAGTCCATAGAACGCTCAAGACCGACAGTGGCGATTGCCAGGTCGACGTTACATATCCTGGTCCGAACAATCACGTCACTTGCCTGTGTACGGCACCGGGATGGGTACACGTCACGGGGATCTCCTCGTGCGACCACGGTCGATAGCGGTCGTGCTGGGTTTGGCCAACAAATGTTGAGGAGGAGGGTCGAATGAGACGAGCAGTGATTCCGATGTCCCTGATGAGCGTGCTGTGGATCGCGTTGGCATTTTCAACAGGCGCCCGGGACAAGGGAACGGTGAAGAGCTTGAATAACCTGGCGGGGGACGTGAAGCTCGCCACGGCGGGCGGAGCGACAATCGCATCGAATGGGATCGACACGATCACGATCACCGCTGGGCAACCCGGTGGCAATTCTCTCGACGAGGCGTACGACAAAGGAGGGCCGGGTGGAGGGAGAATCATCACTGCCGACGCGGGGCCGGTCGTGGTTGGCGGTCCCGACGGTCTCTTAGTCTCAGGTCACGTTGGGATCGGCACGACAACTCCGGCAGCCCCCCTTCACATTCAGGGTGGACAGGCCTTCGAGCGGCTGGTCTCATCGAATTCCGGCAACGGATCCGTGCTGGAACTTTGGAACTCCGAAGCCCCCCCGGGGCCGTTTCGCGAAGACACGCTTGGTGCCGTCAACTTCGGCACCGGTAGCGCAACCCGCGGCCAAATCGCGTACTACCGTCGAGGGTTGTCATCCGCATCGGGGCTGGCGTTCCGGGCCGGCGGCGCGACATGGATGGAGATCCACGAGGACGGCACGCTCAACATGAGCGGCACCATCCTTTCCGGACCGATCGAGGCGACTGCCAGCACCGGGAACACGATCGCCGGAGAAACCAGCGGTGGCTACGGAATCGTGGGTCAATCGACCGGGTCCGGATGGGGCGGGCTCTTCCAGTACGGAACCGACGGAAACAATGCGGCGTACCTCGGCGGGAACGGAACGGCCGCCGCGTTTTACGGACCGGTCAACGTGAACGGCCAGGCTACCGTAAGCGTTCTTGAGATTACCGGAGGAAGCGACCTCTCCGAGCCATTTGCCATGTCATCTCAACGTATTCCGGAAGGATCCGTGGTCATCATCGACTCCGAGCATCAGGGTGAGCTCGCGCTGAGCGATACCGAGTACGACACTCGCGTCGCGGGTGTCGTGAGCGGCGCGAACGGAATCAAACCCGGAATCAGCATGCGCCAAGACAGCGCACTTCCAGGAGGTCAAAACGTCGCCTTGAGCGGACGCGTTTACGCGCTCGCCGACGCACGATATGGTGCGATTCACCCCGGCGACTTACTCACGGCATCGAACACTCCCGGTCGCTGCATGAAGGTTGCGGACCACCGGCGCGCCGAGGGCGCCATTCTCGGCAAGGCAATGAGCAAGCTCGAGCAAGGTCAGGGCATGGTGCTCATGCTCGTGAGCCTGCAATGATGCGGAGCACGAGCGCGCTATTCGCTCTGCGGGCCTTCATTATAGTGGCGGTCCTCCCTGCCTTTGCGGCCGAGACCGCTACGCCCCCCTCAGTGGCCGCGTTCGATGCTTGGGCCGATCGCGTCGCGGCCGCGGGAAGCGAATCCGATCCACAGGGCGTCCAACTCGCCAAGCTTCGTCGCGAGGCCTTGTCCAAGCTGATCCAATCGGACCCACGTAAGGCCATTGCGGCCGCGGTGCCTCAGGCAGTCCGAAGGCGACTACCGGCGCAGGTCGTACACGAGCTGGAGACCCCGATCTCGGGCATCGGCGATTTGCTGGTGGTGGTATCCGAACCCGCCGCCGGCGGGCCCTCCGTTCCCTCAATCGAACGCTTCGTGAAGCTCCACGGCGTCACCTATCGAGCTTTTGTATACGGCCGGCGGACGATTCAGACCAGCAAACTCGGAATACCGCTTCACGGCATCGTCGTCGACGACCTGATGGCGGTGGACGAACACGCGCTACGCGCGCTCGAGCAGGATGAGACTCCGGCTGCGGACGTTCCGGTCGTGGATTTGCGCCCAGCGGGCGAGCGCACGGCCCCCGGCTCGCCCACGCAGCTGGCCGAGATGGGCGGTCAGGTCTACAGGTTCGCATCCGGGAAGGATCTGCCGCTCGCGGAGTGTCGCAACGCGGCGCTTGAAGCGAGACTTGAACCCGTTCCGATCGTGAGTGCCACAGCCTTGCTTCACGGAGGACATGATCTACCCGCTCTGCAAACCCCTTCGTCGTGGACCACGGGGAACAAGAAAGTCATCGTGATTCGGGTCGAGTTTTCGGACCTGCTTGGAGATCCTGCCGGTTTCACCGCCGCAGCCGCGCAGCAAGTAATGGACACCGCAGTCTCGCCGTTCTTCGCGGACGTTTCCTATGGCCAGACCAGCCTGACGAACACGGTGACCCCGCAGCTGTACCTGATGCCGCAGATGGCTTCGTACTACGCGTCCGCCAATGGCGGGAATACCCGGTTGCAGGCGGATGCGGAGAGCAAGGCAGCCGCTGACTACGATCTGGCGAGTTTTGACCGAATCATTGTCGTGTTCTCACAAATTAACGGCTTCCCCAGTGGGCAGTCCGACGTCGGGCTGCCAAGAATCCGCATCAACGGGAATTTCGATCCTGGGACCATCGCGCACGAACTCGGACACACTTATGGTCTGTGGCATGCCGGTCTTTGGCAGGTGGATGTGGGCGACCCTCCGATCAGCTTGTTCGGCCACAACGAAACGTATGGAGACGTTTTTGACGTCATGGGATCGGGCGGTCTCCCTGGCGACCCCAATCCGTACTACAAGTACATTCTGGGATGGATCCCGGACTCACAGGTTCAAACGATCGGAGCTGGTGGAACCTACAGGGTCAGTCGTTTCGACAACTCCGCGGGGGCAGGAACACTTGCGTTGAAGCTGACGAAGGACGGCACGCGCAGCTATTGGATGGGAGTGCGACGCAAGTTCACCAACAATTCCTCCATGCAGAATGGACTCTATGTCATCTGGGGTTGGGACCCCGAGTATTGTCAGCCTGACCCCGCGTACGGACTCTCCAACGGATCGATGAGTGATCTGATCGATATGAACACACCTGGAAACGACCCGACCGATGCGGCTCTCGCGGTCGGTTCCGTCTTCAACGATGATCAACTCGGTGTGGCGATCATTCCGCTCAAGAGCGGGGGAACGAGTCCGTACGAGTACATGGACGTCGCGATCGACTCGCATGGAGTCAACGGGACCCCAACCTGGGTCGACTTCACCTATTCCGGGCCCCAAGATGGCTCTTTCGATCGCCCGTACAACATGCTCGAAACCGGGATCGCGCAGGCTCCCGTTTACGGTGACGTTCTGATCAAGGGCCCACGGGCAAGCCCAACGAGGATTCGGATCAATAAGGCGTTGAGGCTTCAAGCGATCGGAGGGGCCGTCCGCATCGGCTCCTGAAAGCCGAATCGAAATGGTTCATCAGGGCGGCGCCACCGCCGTTAGGGCGCGCACGAAATCCGGGTGCGGAGAGCCGCCGAGGGATCGGAGGATTCCGACCTCTCGCCACGCACCTTTGTAGTCGCCCTTGGCGTAGAGGACGATCGCGAGATTGTTGTGCGGCTCCGCCAGGTGCGGACCAAGCCGGATCGCCGTTTCATACGCGGTCTCGGCGTCCCCGAGTCTCTGCTGCGCCTCGCGCACGAGCCCGAGGTTGAAGTAGGCGTCGGCGTACTTTGGGTTCGTGCGGATCGCGTCCTGGAATTGCGCGTCGGCCTCGTCGAACTTCCCCTGCGCCGCGAGGACCGTTCCGAGATTGTTCTGTGCTTGGCTGCGGGCGAAGCCGGAGATCGGGTCGGGTTGCGATCCGGCCCCGCGATCGGTCCGCCGCAGGATCTCATCGTATTGAGCGGCGGCCCCGGGGGAGTCACCGCGCTCGGCGAGGATCTTGCCGAGGTTGACGCGCGCCATCCACGCATCGGGGTTGCGCTCGAGCGTGGTTCGGTACAGCGTCTCGATATCACCGTACATGCGCGCTTGTCTCCAGGTCAGAATCCCCAGCACGCCGACGAGCGCGATGAGGGTCGCTTGCGCCACGCGCCGTTGGGCGAGCGACAGCAGATCCAGGCGTCGCACGATGACAGCGGACACGAAGCTGATGACGCCGAGGCTCGGCAGGTACTGGAAGTGGTCGGCTACATAAGAGAAGAGGAATGGGTACACGTTGAAGAAACCCAATACGGGCAGCAGCGTCCCTCCGAAGAACAACGCTGCCGCGAGCGGACCACGCCACCTGTGTCGCACCATCCACAGCGCGGCCAGGAGCGCCAGCGCGCCGAGCGGGAACAGGTATTGCCACCACACGCCTGCGCTCACCCCCCAGCGCGGGTAAATGAAGATCAGGCGTGCGGGCCAGAGGAGCTTGAACGCGTAGAAGGCCGACGCCCGGCCGGCCAGGAGGCACCTCTCGACCGCCGTGAGAGAGAACGCCGCACCCTCGGCACCGATCAACGTGTGCTCCACCCACGCCGTGAACAGCCCGGCGGCGGCGCCGAGGCCGAACCACGGGAGCAGCGGGAGCACGTCCCGCTTCCACGACAGCGAGCCCCGTTGCCACCAGAACACGACGAGAAGCGCGCCCGGCAGGGTTGCGATGACCGTCTTGCTGAACAGCCCCGCGACGAAGAGCGCGAGCGCCTGGAGATACCAGCGCCGCTGCCGGTTCTCGTCAAACCGTAGGTACGACCACGCCGCGGTCATGTAGAAGACCGCGGAGAGGGTGTTCTTGAGCTCCGTGATCCACGCGACGGACTCCACGTGCACGGGGTGAAGGGCAAAGATCGCCGCGGCGAGGCCGGCTCCGGGGACCCGGAGTCTTTGAAGGATCAGATACGCGAGAGCAGCGACCGCGGCATGGAGCAGGACGTTCACCAAGTGGTAGCCGAACGGTGATTCTCCCCACAGCCGATGCTCGACCCAGAACGCGGTGTGCACCAGCGGGTAGTACTGCTGCGTCGCACCCAGCTCGAACCAGATGCGGCCGAGCCCGCTGACCGATTGAAGCTCCGGCCGGGTCACGTGAGCCCGATCGTCCCAGAGGAGCCCGCCATGCAGGGCGGGAGCGTACGCCGCGAACGTCGCCACGAGCAGAATTGCGGGCACGGTCCATTTCGGCAGGCGCGACGCCGCAGGCTTCACCGGCACGGGTTGTTGCATCGAGGCGTAATTCTCGCGGCTTCCCGCACCTGGAACAAGGGAATGTGACCCGGTCGCTGCCCGGCGCGCTCGTCGCCGTGGGGACGACGTCATCGACCCGAAAAATCACGGACAGGTGGTCGTGACGCGCGGCGCTCCGCCCGAGCGTACGCCGTACGAGCCGATGCCGCAGTCGTTCTCGCCACGGGACAGGTACCAGAATCCGGCACCCGGCGGCGGGAGGGAAGAATCGGAGAGAGTGGCCCCCGCGAGGTCGTCGAAGCACATCTCGTCACCCGCGCCCGGGCCGACGGGAAGAGCGCCAAGGCTGCCGCGCACGACGTCGTACCGCGTCGCATTGACCGCCGGCGACCACGCGTACGTTCTCTTGTCGGCGGCCACCGATAGGTTCTGAGTCTCGGACGGTGCGGCGACCGGCACCCCGCCGCGGCACGTGTTCACGGGGTCTTCGATCGCGATCGAATCCACGTCCTGGCCGACCGACGCCGCGGAGCTGTCGCTGCCGATCCGCCATCGCAGCTTGATGGTCTGCCCGGCGGCGGACGGAGGGAGGCTCACGGTCGTCGTGATGTACGCGGGATAACCAGGCGACTCGAAGCACCACGCCGGACGCGCGGCGAGTGGGTTCGTGTAGCCGACGTCGACCGTGCCCGTGTATCCGCCGCCGATGAAGCTCCCCCCGGCGGTCACGATGTCCGCGTACGCCGCGGCGCCGATCTTGATCTCGAGCACGCCCGCGTCAAAGCAGTTCGCGGCGTCGTCGTAGCTCCACCGGGTCCGGAACGTCAGCTTTGCCGCGGACGAGCTGATCGCGATGGGCGGCGTATCCAGCACGTCGTCGGTCGTGCCCGCGCTGTCGGCGCCGAACGCCGAGTTCGGCGCGGTGTCCGGATCGACCGCGCGCGTCGCCCACGGCGACCCCGCACCGTCGACCGTGGCCGTCCAGCCCGCGGGAAGCGCCGGCGCGGTCACGCCGTCGAACCGTTCCGAGAACTCTGGCCCGCACGTCTCTCCGGTCGTGCAGGGATTTCCGTCGTCGCAGGTCGTTGTGGCGTTCGAGGCGTAGACGCAGCCGGTCGCAGGGTTGCACGTATCGTCGGTACATGGGTTGGCGTCGTTGCACACGACGGCCGTACCGTGGCACGTCCCGCCTCCGCACGTGTCGTTCGCCGTGCAGAGATTGCCGTCGTTGCATGGGGCGGAATTGTTGGCGAACACGCAGCCGGTCGCCGGGTTGCACGCATCGTCGGTGCACGGGTTCCCGTCGTTGCAGACGATCACGGTGCCGGAGCAGACCCCCAAGTTACAGCGGTCGTTGACCGTGCATGCGTTTCCGTCGTTGCAAGGATTCGTGTTGCTGACGAACGCGCACCCCGTTGCCGGGAAGCACTGGTCCGTCGTGCAATCGTTGTTGTCCGCGCAGATCGTCGGGCCACCTGGAGTGCACACGCCGCCGCCGTTGCACGTGTCCCCGGTCGTGCACGCATTCCCGTCGTCGCACGGGCCGGAGTTGTACGTGTGCACGCATCCCAAGGCGGGGTCGCACGCATCGTCGGTGCAGGCGTTCTGATCGGCGCAGTTCAGGGGCGCGTGCTGGCACCCGAGAGTCGGATCGTAGGTGTCTTGCGTGCATGGGTCCCCGTCGCTGCACGACGGCTCCAGCCGGAACGCGCCGCGACCGTGCGTGAACGACATGATCGTCCCGCTCGCAGCGGCGGCCTCCAGAGCGAACACGGCGACGTTGGGGTGTCCGTCCATGAACACGCTCCAGCTGGCGCCGGAGTCGATGCTGCGGAAGATCCCGACGTCGGTCCCGATGTAGATCACGCTCGACGAGCCGGGGTCGAACAAGATGGCGTTCACCGGCGTATCCGGGATTCCCGGGTCGATCGCGGCCCACGCCGGAGCCGGATCGAGGGCGTTCGTCGACCGCCACAGGTGGCGGGACCCGAACCCCGAGAGCGCAACGACGACGACGGCGGCATTGCCTGGATCGACCGCGATCTCGTTGACGCCACGAGCCGGCAGTCCGGCGCTGACGTCGGACCAGCCCCCTCCTCCGCTCGTCGTGCGGTACAAGCGTCCGGATCCGGTCCCGGCGAAATACGTGCTGCAGTCGCCCGTCGACTTCGCGAACGCCATCGCGGTGATCCGAGAAGTGCCGGCCGGGTCGATCGGGTCAGGGCTGTTGGAGGTCCAGGTCCCCGCGCCATCGGTCGTGAGCCACACATTGTCGCTTCCGGCGATCAGAACTTGCGGGTTGTTCGGGCACATGGTGAACGGGGCGATGAAAACGGAATTCCCGGAGAGCGCGTCCGCGAGCCCGGTGATCGCGCTCGACAACACCGCCTGGTCCCACTTGTAGATGTTGAGGTACTGCGTCGAGATGTAGTAGACCCCGTCGGGATTCGTGTAGTCGTATGCGCAGAACCCGCCGTCCGCGAAGGCGAGAATCTCGTTCCAGTTGGTCGACCCCATGGTCTGAACGACGCCGTTGTCCTGGGTTCCGCCGATGGCGATCGACCGGTTCGCGGGATGAACCGCGGCGCCCGGATAGAATTGCGTCAGGAAGAGCCCAGGGTTCCGGCTCGTCCAGGTTGCGCCGTTGTCTCGGGTGTTGAAGACCCCGCCGTCGTTTCCCAGCCAGACGTCGCTTCCCCGGAAAGCCAATGCGTGCTGGTCGACGTGGACCGCCGATGGACACACGCTCGTCCACGACGCTCCGCCGTTCCCCGATCGCCAGACGCCGACGCCTCCGATCCAGACGCCTCCGTCCGGTGCGACGCCCACGACGAGGTCGTACCAGCACTGCGCGATCGGCTGGCTGGCGTACGTGCACACGTCCAGGAGGTTCGCGAAGTAGCAGCTGCCCGCCGGCTTCGGCATCGAGCTCCAGCTGGCTCCGCCGTTCGTGCTCTTGAAGCCGCCGTACTGCCGTCCGTTCGAGCTGTCGCCGAAAATCGCGTACAGCGTCGCCGGCGTGTTCGGGTCGAGCGCGAATGCGACACGGGAGATCGCGCCGGGGCTCGGAAGCCCGCCGGTCAGGCGGTTCCAGCTCGCCCCGCCGTCGGTCGACTTCCAGATTCCGCTGAAGTCGACACCCGCATAGAGGACGTTCGAGTTCGACGGGTCGACCGCCAAATCGTGGGTCGCTCCGGCGAGCACGAGCGTCCACGACGTTCCGCCGTTCGTCGATTTCCAGACTCCGATCGAGCCGGGAGCCGGCGCACTCGAGCAGACGAACCCACCGACGCCGCTCGCGTTGGCCGCCCAGAGGACGTTGGGGTTCGTGGGAGAGACGACGATCCGGCTGACGCTCGTGCTCGCGAACGGCGACGCTCCGATGAGCGTCCAGTTCGTTCCCCCGTCCGTCGATTTCAGGATCCCGGCGCCGAAGTAGCTGTCGCAGGAGCTGTTCGCCTCGCCCGTTCCGGCGTAGATCACGCTCGGGTTCGACGGATCGAGGGCGAGCGATCCGATGGCCAGCGACTTCTGGCTGTCGGTGAGCGGCGTCCACGTGGCGCCGTGATCCGTCGTCCTCCACACGCCGCCCTGGGCCGTGCCGACGTACACGAGGTTCGGATTCGTGGGATGGACCGCGAGCGCGGTCACACGGCCGCTGAACGTGTAGATGTCGTAATGGAGCGGCGACGGGCCGACCGGCGTCCATTTCTCGCCGGCGATCAACGTCGCCTTCGGGTCCGCCAGGAGGCCGCTGCGAACGTTCTCGTCGAGCTGCGAAAGCGCGCGGTTCCGCCCGTCGACGGGCATCTCGCCGTCCGATCCGAGCCGCTTGTCATGGAACCAGCGCTCGCGGTCGAGCAGATCTTCGGCGTCGCCGGCCGGCTCGCCTGCGCGCGCCGAGACCACAAGGAGGGTGGAGAGGAGAACCCCACACAACACGCGTCCTCGGACGTTGGCCATCGAGCCCCCGGGCGTTTGCCTAGGGTGTACGCCCGACTCGGACCGCTGTCAAATCGGCGGGCCGTCGCGCAACGATCCGGGGCTAGCGCCAGTCCTGCGGGACACCGACGTCGCTCGCGTGTTGGTGGAGCTTGAGGAGCAGCTGCTGGGCCTCCTGCGCCTCATAGACCAGAAGCGTCGGCTTGTACAACAGATTCGGGTCGAGCGCGTCGAGCTGTCCCTGCCATCGGTCGCGTGTCTCGCGAAAATCCTTGAAAGTCTTTCGCCACCACGCCTCGTCGTGCCCTCCATGCCAATCCGGATTCGCAGGTTTCTCCTGAAACACGACGACCTGGCGGGTCGTGTCGATGCTCACCGTGTACCCGGAAAGGAAGTCCATTCCGATCAACCCCTCGAACTTCGGGGAGAGGCGTGAAGTAACCGTCGTGGGAACGAACACGTCGCGAGCGCCCTCGACGGAAATCGAGTCCGTGATCGTCGAGATGGCCGCCGCCACGCCGCCGACGCCACCGGTGGCGACGATGAGGTTGCCATAACCCTTCGAGAACAGGCCGAGCTTCAGTGCGAGCTCGAAGCAGATCACCAATCCGGGCGAGCCGGTGTCGAGCGCCATCGGGACGGTCGTCGAGTCGTTGAACGTCACCGGAATGATCACTCGGCGATTCGAGCCCTCGTTCTCGTAGGGCACTTCGAACGTCTTGAAGCCGCTCGCCGGGGCCGGTGCGGCGGGAGCCGGGGCCGGGGCCACCGGAGCGGTCGCGGGGACCACAGCGGCGGCGGGCTTGGGAACACTCGCGGGCGTGACCGAAGTCTTGCATTGGTCCCGGTATTTCGCGGGGATGTCGTCGAGCGTGTCGGCGAGATGCGTGACGCCGTTCTCGTCCGTCCACTGATAGAGCTCGCCGGCAATGACTCCCAGGCCGACGAAGGCAGACATGAACAACAGCAGGATAAGCGCTCGCATAGATGCCCCCACGATTGCGCGACTATGTACACGGAATGCGCGAAAGGGGCAAGGGTGGACCGACGCCTACGCCGGGGGCGACCCACGGTGTGATCGGTTTCCAGCTCAAAAACTGACGCGCAGCCCCAGTCGGAACGCGCGTGGTCGGGTGCGTAGGATCGGCTGGCCGTAGTTCGGGTTCACCGGAGTTGGCGAGATGTTGTCGGCCTCGGCGAAGCCCCACCGCTGATCGAGCAGCACGGCGCGCTGCGCGTTGAGTACGCTGAAGATATCGAGCAGGAAGTTCAGCGTCACCCTTCGTCCGACCGCCCATGGGTAGTTCAGGTGGAGGTCGGCCTCGTAGTCCGAGGGGTTGCGTCCCTCGCCGCCTCGAGGCGTCAGGAAGAACTCGTAGCGGCCGTAGGCGTCGGAGTAGCCGTATCGCGTGCGCGGCGTTCCGGTGCGCCAGTAGGCGAACACGCCCACCTGAAGCTTGACCGGCGTCGTGTACGACGCCGAGAACTTGACCTGATGGCGCCGGTCGTTCGAAAGATCGCCCTTGTTCGTGATCGTCGTGAGATCGCTGCCGTTCGTGAAGAAGTCGTAGTAGTCGTACGCCGCGGAGATGTTGGGGTCGGCGCCGACGTTGGTGAACGGCGCGTACTCACCGTCGAAATTGCCGTCCAGCTTCGAGAAGACGTACGACGCGAGCATCTGCCAGTCCTTCGAGTACCGCTTCGATACGTCGACCTCGATTCCCTTGTAGGTGCGCTTGGGCTTCGGCGCCGGGTAGAGCGTGGTGTAATCGAGGCCGTAGATCTCCTTCATGATCCCTTCGCCCGGGTTCCCGATGCAGTACGTGCCATCGTTGATGCAAAGGAAGTCCTCGATGACACGCTTGTACGTCCGGTAGACCCCCTTCACCCCGACGACCCACTGAGGCGCAAACTCTCGCTCGCCGCCCAGGATGAACTCCTGGAGGTATTGCCCCTTGATGTGGGGATCGGAGGGCTCGGTGAATCCGCCGAGGATCGCCGACGGCGTCCCGTAGTCGCTCTCGGCCGCGGGGTCGGGCGTGACGCTCACTGGATCGTAATTGACGATGCGCGGCTGGCGCTCGTAGGAGAACGAGCGGATGACGAGGTCCATCGGGAGCTGCTCATAGAAATAGCCGAAGCTGCCGAAGACCTTCGATTTCCCGTCTTCGGTCGGATCCCAGACGACGCCCAGCCGCGGGGCCCATTCGTCCGTCAGGTCGATCTGCGTGACGCCGCTCGCGTCGATGATCTGCTGGCGGTCCCAGCGCACGCCGAAGTTGAGGACGACGCTGGGCACGATCGTCCAGCGGTCTTGCACGAAGAACGAGGTGTTGCGGTGCTCGGGCTTCGCGTTCAGCTGCGAGATCGGGGCATTCGCGACCGTCGCGTCGGGCGTCGTCCAGTAATTGTGGACGTAGATGGGCAGCCCGGGGTTGACCGTATTCGTGAAGACGTCGACGCGTTGTCCTCCGGACATGCGCTTGACCACGTCCGCGCTCTCCTTCTCCCATTCGGCGCCGAACTTGAAATCGTGCGACCCGTACGCGGCCTCGGCGGATGCGTTGGCGAGCTCCCGCGTGAAGTTCTTGGTCTCGATCAACCCGAAGCCGCCGGTCTGGAAGAAATCGTTCGATGCGTCGCGGTACTGGATCTGGTCGCCGGCAGTGCTGCCCGGCCCGACCGAGTTTTCCTCTTCGTGCCGCGCGATCTGCCCGGTCAGGATCCACTTCGGGCCAAGGATCCCCTGGTATCGCGCCGCATAGTCCCGCCCCCCGTACTCCTGACGGCCGTCGTACGTCGCGGGATCGCCGTTCAGCGTGTGGTTCCCGTCGTTGATCGCGCCCGTGTCGGTGCGCGGGTCCTGGAGAAACGTCAGCTGCAGCTGGTGGTTGGTCGAGACCTGCCAGGTCAATTTCGCCGAGCCCAGGTCTCGGACGCTGTCCGATGGGACGGCGGTACCCGCCAGCGGCCCGGTCACCGTCGCCGGGAGCGTGGTGTTCGTGGTGTAGTCGACCCGGTCGTACGCCAGGAAATACCAGAGCTTGTCCTTGACGATGAAGCCGCCCACATCGAAGCCGTAATCCTGGCGCGTGAAATCGCTCACGGTGCCGTTCGGCGAGACGGTGCTCTTGGTCGACGCCTGAAGGCCGTTGGCGTCGTAGTAGCCGAACACGTCGCCGCGGAATTCGTTGCTCCCCGACTTCGTGATGACGTTGACGATCCCGCCGGTCGATTTGCCGTGCTCGGCTTCGTAGCCTCCGGTCTTGACGTCGATCGCCTCGATGAACTCGTAGTTGAGCTCTTTCCCCTGAAACCCGTACTCGACTCCGGTCGTGTTGACGCCGTCGATCAGGTACAGGTTCTCCGCCCCGCTCGAGCCGTACACCGTGATCGTCGACTGGCTCTGATTGTCCGGGTTCGCGTCGCTCCCGACGCCGGGTGCGATCCTCACGATCGAGGTGTAGTTGCGGCCCGAGGGAATGGTCTCGATCGCGCGCGTGTCGAGCGCCAGGCCGGTGACGGTCGAGGCGGCGTCGATCGCGGGCGCCGCGCCGGTCACGACGACCTCTTCCTCGACCGTCGCCTTCATCTCGACGTTCAACGAGGCGTCGCGGTCGAGCTGGACGACGATGTCGGGCCGCTTCTCGTTCGAGAAGCCCTGCTTGACGAACGTCACCGTGTAGGCCCCAGGAGGCAGGAGCGCCAGCTTGTACCGGCCCTGCGCGTCCGTGACGGCGGAGCGCGCGCCCTGGAGCGCCGGGCCCGTCGCCTCCACGGTGACGAGCGGCAGCGCGCCTCCGGTTTTCAAGTCCACGTGGCCCGTGATCGAGCCCGTCGTCTGCGCCAGAGCCGAAGCAGGCAGAAGTGCGACGGCCAGCATCGTGAGGGAGATCGCGATCGTCCTGCGCATCATGTCAGCCCCCAAAAAGTTTTGGTGGCGCGAGGCTACCGCAGGTCGGCTCAGCGCGGAAGCACCTCGAGCGCGCGGACGATCTCGGGCTGGTCGGGGTCGATTGCAAGCGAGCGGCGAAGCGCGGCGGCGGCGGCGACGCGTTCGCCGAGACACAGCAGCGCCAACCCTTCTGCCGCCGGTGCAACGGCCGATCTCGCGTCGGCGCGTGCCAGGGCGCGCGCATCGCTCAGCGCGGAGCGGCAGTCTCCCGCCTCCAGGCGACGGCGAGCCCGGGAGCCGACGAGCCGTGCGGCGTCCGGCGAGCCGGCCTCGAGCGCGCGAAGGAGCGTCGCGTCCGCGGTGGGATCGGACTCGGCGGCGAGGAGGTGCGCCAGGTTGAAAAGCGATGCGGCGTGCCGCGGATCGACCTCGAGCGCGTGGCCGAATGCCGCCTTGGCGTCTTTTGTCCGGCCCGCGTCGAGGAGGATCAACCCCTCGTTGCAGTACGACCCCGCGGTGCGAGTTCCGCTGGGTCCGGGGCGGGCGGCCCGATCGGGCTCGGCGGCGCCGATGTAGCCGAGCGCACGGAGGCTCTCGATCGAATCTCCGGCGCCCGTCCCGTCCGAGAGAGGCTCGGATGCGGCGCGTGTTTCGAAGGCCGCCGAGTAGTCGGCCGCAGGTCCCGCTGTGGGGACGATGCCGGCGAGAGGCTCCGTCATCCGGCGGTCCGGCACGATTCCAAGAAGCGCGAGCAGCGTCGGCGCGACCTGGATCACGTTGCCGTGGCCTCGCGCGGTCTCTACGGTAGATCGCCACGGAGCCGCCACGACGTAGATCCCGTCGTCCCGGTGCCAGCGCCCCGCCGTCGCCGCCGCGGCGCTTCCCGCAGCGTCAGGGCGGTCATCCCCCCAGGCGAACCCGTGGTCGGAGACGAGAACCAGCGTCGCGCCAGCCTCGCGAGCGGCGAGCCGCCACGCGCCGAGGCGGCGATCGACGTCCTCGTAGTACACGTCCGCGATGCGGCCGAAGCGTTCGACGTCCCGCTGAGAGATCCCATTCATGCGCGGAGGACGATACGGCGCAAACAAGTGGCCGATCGCATCGGTTCCCTGCACGTACAGGATGGTCAGGTCGGGGTGGTGCTCGCGAAACCAGGACGAGGCCAGATCGTCGTACACCGCGGTCTCGACGAGCACACGGCGCAGTCCGGCCAGAAGCTCCGGCGCGTCCGAGAAGTCCGCTCCGTAGGCGGACGGCGCGCCGTCACCGACGGCGCTCTGCGCGCGGGCGAACGATTCGCGCGCCCAGGACGTTTGCGCTTCAGGTGCGACCACGCCGCGATCCGATGCGTGGGCGCCGTTTTGGAAGGACATCAGTCGATCCGACACGACGATTCCGCGCACCGTCTCCGCGGGGTACGTCGCCCACATGCCGAACACGGCGACGTCGCGTCCTGTGAACGACACGACGTTCCAGACGGCGGGCACGCGCCGGTCGCCGCTACCGATCGGGACGCGTAAGCCGGTTCCGGGATCGAACCGCGTGAAATCGAGCACGCCGTGATCGAGCGGTCCGCGACCGGTCATCATCGTGGTCCAGACGATGGGGGACAGCGGCGGGTGGAGCGTTCGCAGAGTCCCGCTTTCTCCCTCGCGCAACAGCTTCGCGAGATTGGGGAGCTTGCCCTGAGCCATGAGTGGATCGAGCAGCCGCCAGTCCGCTCCGTCCCACCCGATGACGATGACCGGGTGCTTCCGCGGCGTCGCGCACGCCGCCAGCAGGCACGCCAGGAGGACGGAAAGCCCCTTGAATGGACCCGGTTTCACGGGAGACACGATAACCTGCGGACATCCTCTCCACGTGGCCGAAATGGCCGTAAGATCTGTTCATGTCTCTCGCTGTTGAAATAGGGGGGGCCATGTCGAAACACCCGTCTCAGAGAAAGCGGTTGACGGCGATCATCCTGTTTGCATTTGCGCTCGTCGTCGCGTCGTGGGTGACGCCGCCTACGCAGGCGAGCGCACCCGGCTGCACGGGCCAGCCGGATGGCACCCCGTGCGACGACGGCAACGCGTGCACATACGGCGACCGCTGCGCCGCCGGGACGTGCGGTGGAACGCCGATCTCGTGCAACAGCGACGCGTGCGTGACCCGCGCGTGCAACGGAACCTCGGCGTGCACGGTTAGCGCGCCGGCGCCGGATGGCACCTCGTGCGACGACGGCAACGCGTTCGACGGGACCGACACGTGCACTGCGGGCGGCTGCGCCGGAACGATCATCGTCGATGACGGCGTCCGGTTCACCCGGCTCGCGCACGGCGATCCGACTGCGGTCATCTCCTGGAACTTGGCGCCCGGCGCAACGGGATCGGACGTCGTCAGGGGTGTCGTGAGCGCGCTGCCCGCCAGCCCAATTGACGCGGGAGAGACCCTTCTCGTCCAAGGCACGGGCTCGACCAATTATCAGGATTCGATGGTTCCTCCACCGGGTGTCTGCTACTGGTACCTGGTCCGGGGGAGAACATCGGACGGCGGGGGACCGTGGGGGTTCCAGACCCAAAACGTCACGGCGACAACCCAGCGGCAGCCCCGCGAGGGCTGCGTCGTGAACGTGAACGCATCGCCGCAGTACGTCGACAACGGGCGCTCGGTCGGGGACCCCGAGCCGACGGTCACGGATCTCCACACGTGCTTCGTGTGGGAGAAGAAGAGCCAGCCCGGCGAATCCGCGCTCCACGATGTGGTCGCCCTTTACGAGGTGGACATCGCGAACGGCAGCTGGATCGCGTCGGTGAACGCCGAGAGCTTCGCCGGGCACTCCAACTGGAGGGTTGCGTCGTTCACGGAGTTGGATGACATCTTGGACCTTCGTTACCAGCCCGCCATCGATCCGATCTTCGGGCCCACCACGGTGGGTGACTACTGGACGTCAACCTACGACGACGACTATCCCGGCTACGCGTGGTTCGTGAATTTCTTCAATGGGTTCAACCTCATCGATGACGAGGGCGACCGCTACGTTCGCGCAGTGCGCGGGGGGCCGTGATCCAAACCACTTGAACTCCACGGTTGATGTCAGCGTATACTTCGCGACAGGGGTGGACGGGCGACGCAGTTCGGACGTCGTCCTTCGCGATGGGGAATCCGAACAGAAACGCACGTCTTTGACCGCTCCGGCGTCCGTTCCCATGACGTCATCCAGAGTCGGTCAGATAGGGCGTGTTGTAGCTGCGGTCGAAGTCAGATCGCTACAACGGTAGCCTAGGAGGCGGCCATGACTTCCGGATGTGCGCTAGGGCGCCCATGAACAGCGGTCGCTAATGGGCTCCAGACTCTTTGCTGATACGGCGATTTCGCTTGGCGCGCTGGCGGCCCTGCTTCTCATCTACGCGGTATGGAGCAGCCCGTGGCTCCAGAAACAAGGTCGATCGTCTCGACGTCACCACAGCTCAATCAAGCTCGGCGCCATCGCCGTCGCACTGATCGTTTGCGCCGCCGCTCTCATTGCCCTCTGGCGGGTCCACGACAACCGAGGCCACGAAGTGAACGGTGACGCCATCGGCCAGGTCGCGGTTGTGCAGGCCCGTGCGCTCGAGCGGTTCGCCCAGACTATGGAGTCTCGCGCCCTCGATCGCGATGTTTCAGCGGCGACGTCGGGCGGCTGGGCTTGGCCGGTTGCAGTGATGTTCCTTGCCGCCGTCGTCGCGCTGATTTGGCTTACAGCAAGACGGGGCCAGGACTCGAAATGGGACAAGTTCCTGCGCCGCTTCAGCGAGGTGCTCGCGATGCTCACAGCCCTCGTCACTTTCATGGCCGGATCAGTTGGAGCTTATTTCACGGTCACCAAGGAACGATGTGAAGCCAAGAGGGCCTGCGAATCCGCGCCTCCTCCGCCGTCCCCATTGCCGTCGCCATCACCGTCCCCGTCCTCATCAGCCAACTTGCGAAGCGCCAAGGTAGCGTTCCCGGTGGTATTTCAACTGGGAAACGATTCCCCTTCGGGTCAGGACGCGTTCATGGAGAGCTTGGTCGCGACTCTCTCGGCGTGCGCGACCGACGAAAGACATGTGCAGGTCAGAGTGGTTGGCTATGCCGATGCGAACGAGTTCCACATTGGCGACTCCGTGGAGCGCAATCGTGAGCTCGCGAATCGAAGGGCGACACAAGTGAAGAATCTGCCCGGGCGCTTCCGCCCGCCGCCAAGGGTCGAGATCAGCCTTCAGCCTTGGCAAGAATCGTCGGGCCCGAAGATGACGGAATCTCCTAGGTATTTCGATGCGAAGGCGTTGAATCAAACGGGCTCGGCCGATCAGGGGCTCCTCAACAGGAGAGTGGATCTCGAGATCGTCGATGCAGGCGTTTGCGAGCCCATTCACGGCACGGAATGAGGCTGGGTTCCGCCACCACCGGAGTCTATTCGCGCACGCTGCAGTGCCGGAGCCGCAATGACGCTCTCGACGAATACGTCGCTGACAAAGAACGAATCCCGCGTCGAAGAGGAGCCAGTTAGTTACCCGGGATGGGTTGGGGATCGTCACTGACGCCCGTGATCGTGCCTCCGGGCGGAGGGCCCAACTGGACGTTTATGGTGTCGCCGCCCGAGACGGAAAACGAGCTGCTCCTCAGCTGCAGCGGATTGGATCCGTTCAGCTGAACCGTCAATTGGACCTTTGCCGATTCGGAGTTCGTGTTCGGGTTGTGGACCGATACGATCACACCCGAACTCGACCAAGAAACGACCGAACACTGAAGGTCCGCGTAACTCGCGGAAAGCGGAGCCGAGAGGATCAGACACGCCACCAGGGCAACCAACAGTCTCCGAAGCAACATGAAGACCTCCTTCGATCGGCCAACGTTCGTGCGAGGCTATCACGACTGAGCGTCACGATCTCCCGATATGCATCGCGCACCGGCCTGACGAGTCATGTTCTTCGTCTGAGGCGATCGGCAAGCTTCACGACGTCCTGATAACCGTTATTCTCGCAGTACTCGCGGACGGGCGCCGTCGTTCGGAGCTTCTCGAAATGCCACCCAAAGCAACCGGCCTCATCCTCGGTGAACGGGGTCTTGTCGACGCAGTACGCAATGCTGTCGAAGAAGTCGAAGTAACGGTCGAAGTCATACCGGAGATGTGTGTCGGCTTCCGATAATGTCCGAAGGTCGCCGAGAAGCACTCGCGAGAGCCGGGCGTCATCGCCGCTGTCGATCAGTACGATGCACGGCCGGAGCGACTTGTCGTCGTTGAACTCCTTCCAGAGCCGGATGATGAACTCGGCCCGCCGCCACTTGAGGTCGTCCTCCCGCTGCGTGTTTGCTCGCCGAGTCTCGTCACGATTCTCGGTGACCTGCTGTCGAAATCCACGGTATGCAACCCAGGCACCGCCGAACGCGATGAGCCCGCCTAAAAACTTCATGATCAGATCAATCAGGCGATAGGTGTCTTCGGTCATGGGTGGGGCCTCAACCAAGAGCTCCGGCGGGAGGCCGGACTCTTGAAATGTCCGAATGGACTCTACTCCTGCGTGGGTCCATGTGAAAAGCGATTCTTGAAATTGGCGATCGTCGGCCGCGGCCAAGTCCACCCCTGCAATCTCGATGAGAAAGCTCTCGACTCACTCCGTCTATAGAGGCGTATGCTTGACCACAGGGGTGGAGGAGCGACGCGGTTCGGACGTCGTTCCCTGACAAAACCGATCCGAGCAACGATCGCCCGGTCGCCGGCGTCCGAAGTCATGACGCCCACTTTGCCGGACGACCGACGTTCCGGCGTCATTGAGAACCAGCGCGTGAGCGGCGCTGCGGAGAAGCCAAGTGTTTGACCTGCTGAAATCGCTCATAACGGAAGCGAGTTTCGACAACTTGTTCGTCATCGCCGGAGTTCTGTTCCTGGGACTTGCCGTCGTCGGGAAATTCAGCACCACGATGGGAGAGCTGGAGCCGGGGAAGAATCGTCAGGGGGGCGATCTCGTCAATTTCGAATCCGCGGGCGCGACAGCGTGCGCCGATTCCTGCCTCAAAGACGTCCGGTGCAAGTCCATGACGTTCGTCCAGCATCCGGGCCAATCGGCGGGCATCTGCTGGCTCAAGGGGAGCGTGCCGCCGCTATCCGACGCGCAAGGGATGGTCTCGGCCGTGAAGAGATTCGATTAGCGATCGATTCGGCGAAGTCGCCGCCGGAGAGGAGTCCATGGCTACCAAACTGAAAGTCTACGCCAATGAAGACGACGCGCTGCTGTACTGGAGCGTACCGGCCCCCATCGCCGGCTGCCGTGGGTTCGCGATCCAGCGGCGAATCACACGTAAGGGCGCGACCAACCAAACCACCGACTTCCTTCTCAATCGCACCGGTTTCGAAGGAGAGAACGTGACGGCGCCTCCCAATGGGAAAGCGCCCGTCAAACCGTCCACGGAATGGCCGTTTCAGAGATTCAACTGGACGGACCACGATGCGAATACCGGGGACACCGTGTCGTATCGAGTCGTGCCGATGATCCAGAAACCGAACTCCAAGCTGGAGCCATCGGAAAGCGACGCCAGCGCCTGGTCGAATCCGCGTGTGCTGGGCGGGCAAGCCAAGGGTCGATTCCAACCGTTCTTCAATCGCGGCTTCGTGATGTCCCAGTTCATGTCCCGATACCTCGCCGAGAACAAGCTGACTCTGGCACAGTTCAAGAGCCACATCGGCGACGCAACGGAAAAGACCATCCGGCAGTTCCTGTCGGGCGACCTCCGCAAGGCGCTCTTGTCCCAGCTGGAGACCGCGGCGACGGAGAAGACGGAGATCTATGCGGCGCTGTTCGAGCTGAGCGACGCCGAGCTCATCGCGGGCCTCGTGAAGCTCGGCAAGAACGCGCACGTCGTTCTGGCGAACGGCTCGATCACGGCCAAGAAGGGCGAAGGCGCCCCAAACGCCCGGAAGCGGGACGAGAACGCCGACGCGCGCAAGAAACTGCTCAAGGCAAAGGTCGACGTGTCGCTGCATGACCGCTTCGTCTCTCCGGGAGCGCTGGCACACAACAAATTCTTGGTGCGAATGGACAAGAACGGAAAGCCGGTGGTCGCGTGGACCGGAAGCACGAACTGGACCCCCACCGGGCTTTGCACGCAGCTGAACAACGGCTTGCTGATCGAGGACCCATCCATTGCGAAGGTCTACCTGGATCAGTGGAAGCTACTCCGCAAGGCGAAGAGCGCATTCCCCAAGGAGCTGGTGACGGCAAACAGCAAGCCGCACGCCGTCGGGGCCGACGTGGCCGTCTGGTTCACGCGGAGCAGCAACAAGGCCGATCTTGCGGCGCTGGACAAGGCCGTCGGCGGCGCGAAGCAGGGTGTGCTCTTTCTCATGTTCATGCCCGGCGCCGCGGGTCTGCTGACGACGGTGGCCAAGATGTCCGGCGATCCGAAACTGTACGTCCGCGGGGTCGTCAGCACGCTGCCCAATGGAGTCGGAGACGAGAGCGCGGTCGATGTCACGATGATCAACAACGGAGTGCACACTCCGTTGCATCTGGATATCGTTCAGCCCGAAGGCATCAAGCACGCGTTCGCCAACTTCGCCGCGGAAGTCACCCGCCAGCAGTTCCTCTCGCAGGTGGGATACGCGATCGTTCACAGCAAGATCGTCGTCGTGGATCCGTTCTCGTCCAATCCCACGGTGATCACCGGCAGCCACAATTTCTCCGCAAGCGCCAGCGCGAAGAACGACGAGAACTTCATCATTATTAATGGGGACAAGGAGCTGGCCGAGGCCTACGCGGTGAATATCGAGGCGGCGTATCAGCACTACGTCTACCGCGCGTTCCTCGGCACCACGACCAAGCCGTTCGGGTTACTGAAGAAGAACGACACGTGGCAGGCGGCCAAGCTCGCCGCGGCACGACAGGAGCTGACGTTCTGGGGGGTTTGAAGGAGGGTGACGGCCGCCTGAAAGCTCACTGGGCCCATGAAAAACCTGGACAACCCCGAGCCTTGTCCGTAGATACACGGGCGGCCGCGTCGCACGGACGGCGCGCTCGAGGGGCGAAATGCGATCGAAAATCGGATTGGGCTTCTGGGCGTGCACGCGCCGTCTCACCGTAACTCTCGCGCTTCCGTTCATCATCGCCGTCTTGGCGGTCTCGTCGTCGAGCGCGTCGGACGGGATCTCGCTCAGCGTGGGGCCGGGGCCGTTACCTGGCGTGAGCCTCCAGTGGTCGGGCGGCGGGCCCAACAACTATGTGTTTCGAGACACGCAGCCCAAGCGGGTCGTGACGCTCGCCAACAAGCTGGGCGAGACGGTTGGAACGTCGTGGTCCGACACGCCGCCGGCGGGACAAGTCTTCTTCTACACCGTCACCAACGCGTCGCTCGACGTCGTCACGACGGTATCGGCCGACAACGGAGCGACGTACGCCGACACGGCGACGGCGGCGCCGGGAACCAGCGTCATCGTCAAGGTCGTCGCCACGAACCACGCGTCATCGGTCACTGACACGGCGGTCGCGTTCACGGATCAGCTCGACCCGATACTGTCCTATGTCGGCGGCAGCGGACGGTCCGCGACATTGACGACAACGACTTACGCCGGTGCGACGAAGCTCGTCGAAGGCTCGGGGGGCTACAGCTACACCAGCGCCACGACGACGGTCGGGTACTCCGGCGGCACGATTGCGCCCGGCCAGGTCCTGGTGCTGTTCTTCAGGGCCGTCGTCTACCCGGGTACGACGGTCTCCAACACGGCGACGTTGAGTTACACAGAGAACGGAGGGGGCGCGCTGCCGACACTCAGCGCGAGCGCCGTGTTGGCGATCCTCCCGTGCACGAACTTGAGCTGCCAGATGACGGTGTGCGGCACTCCGGGAAAGACGACGACCGTCACGGGCTCCGTCCTTGCGCCCAACGGCGTCGATCCAGTCGTCGGTGCGCACGTCTACGTTCCGAACGCGGCCGTTCAACCGTTCTCCCCCGGAGTCGCATGCGGCGCGTCCGTCTCGGGGAGCCCGCTCGTCTACACGACCACGGGAGTCGATGGAAAGTTCACGCTCCAGGATGTGCCCGCGGGCCCGAACATCCCGCTGGTCGTCCAGATCGGTCGTTGGCGCAGGCAGACGGTGGTGGCCGCGGTGACCTCGTGCTCGAACACTGCGGTGCCCACTACGGCGACGCGGCTTCCCCGGAACAAATCAGAGGGCGACATCCCGTTGATGGCGTTCGTCACCGGCGGCCAGTCCGCGCTCGAGTGCATCCTCCGGAAGATCGGCATCGCGGACTCGGAATTCACCGACCCGTCCGGCACCGGGCGCGTTCGTTTCTACAAGAATGACGGCAGCGCGGGAGCGGAGATCACCCCCACCACGCCGACGGAGCCGAGCCTCTGGGGCACCGCGGCGGCGCTCAACCAATACGACGCGGTTCTGTACGGATGCGCGGGCGCTCAGTACGCCCGGACGGCAACGGCACAGCAGACCCTTTACAACTACGCGAGCGCTGGCGGGCGCGTGATCCTCGAGCACTACGCCTACGTCTGGCTGTACAACTACGCGCCATGGTCGTCGACGGCCACCTGGAACGTCCAGCAAGCGGCTCCGACGCCCGATCCGCAGACCGGCTACGTCAACCAGAGCTTCGCCGACGGGGCAACGCTCGCGAGCTGGCTGTTGAACACAGGGGCCTCGATCACGCTCGGCCAGGTTTCGCTCGCGACGTTGCGCCACGACTTCGACAACGTGGTGGCCCCGTCGAAGTTGTGGCTCAGCCTGGGCGGCACGCCGATCCCGCCCGGAACCGTGCCGATGCTCTACACGTTTGATACGCCCATCGGCGTGCAACCCACAAACCAATGCGGGCGCGTGATGTATTCCGACTTCCACCCGGAAAACGCGACGACGACGGGAACGACCTTCCCCGCCGAGTGCAACGCGAACCCCATGACCCCTCAGGAGAAGCTGATGGAGTTCATGTTATTCGAGGCGACCGACGACCTCATCGACCCGTTCAACTGAGGGATCGGCTAGACTGCTCCGGAACAGTCTTCCCGTAACACTGAGGGCGGCTTATGACTCGATCGAACATTGTGTATGCCATGTCCGCGTTCATCCTCGGAGCAGCGACCGTCCTCGTCGCAAAGACGAAGGTGACGTTCGATCCGAACGCCTACTTCGCCGGAGCCGATCCCAGGGCGGCCTCGGCTGCGTTGCTCGCGGAAGGCGAGAAGCTCGCAGGCGACGATTCATGGCAGCGCATCGGCGTCGGCCGTGTCCGGTATTTGTCCGGGGACAAGACCAAGGGGGAGGCGCTCTTCGACGGTGTGCTGGGCGACAAGAAACTCGGGAAGAACGATCTCTACCGCATCGCCACGTCCTACGCGGTCGCCAAGGACTGGTCGAAAGCAAAGCCGCTCTTCGAGCGTGCCATTGCGATGGACATGGATGACGACAGTGGCATCATGAAAGCCGCCTGCTGGTTCAACCTGAACGGCGACCGTGCGCGCGCCGAGGAGCTGTTCAAGGTCGCGCTCGGGAAAAACCCCGATCACGCGTGGCACTACATCCTCGCGGGCGGATCCTACGTGGGTGTCGAGCCGTTTTGAGCGAAGGTTGATCCGCGTCACATCGCCGTACCGGCTCCGCGACCCATAAAAACCACTAATCCGTCACCTTGGACTTTCGACCCCGTCGGCCCTAGCTTTTCCCGCAGCGGACCGACGGAGGATTCATGGCTATCCAGTTCCGGCCCATCGCCGTGGGGTTGGTGGTGGCGGCGCTCGGCCTGTGTGGAATCGCCTGGATCGATCACGACCAGGGCCGCACGCGTCTGCAGGAGCTGCGCCTCGAGACCGCGATGACGGGGCGGGGGCTCGCCGGGAGCGTCAACACGGCGCTCCAGCGTCACGTCGTCGGCATGGAGCAGATGGCGAATTTCTGGGAGAACTCGCAGGAGGTCACGGAAGGCGAGTTCGACCAATTTGCGGCATCGACGCTCCGATTCAATTCTCACTGTCTCCGGATCGTCGCCGTGGATGCGCTTGCAAAGGTGCGCTGGGTCTATCCGGTCGAGCCGAATCGCTCCCTGATCGGCTTCGATGTCCGGACGCACCGCGAGGGGTTCGAGACCTACACGCGGGCGAGAGAGACGCACCGCGCCGCCATTTCGGCGCCGCTTCTGCTTGTCGGCGGTGCCCGTGGTTTCGCGGTCACCGCACCGATCTTTCGCGGAGCGGATTTCTCCGGTGCGGTGGTGTGTTCGCTCCGCATGGACGAGTTCTTCGACGGCGTGGTCGTTCCGGAAGTTGCCGAACGTTACGGGGAAACCGTGTCCGACGCCGGAACGGTCCTGTTCGAGAGCGGCGGGGCAGCCGTCGCGGCCGCCGCGATTCGATCGACGGACACGGTCGAAGTCGCGGGGCGAGTGTGGAGCGTCTCGGTGGCGCCCCTCCCGGGAATCGTCTCGGCGCGCCTTGGAAGCGGTCGCGTGGCCCTCTGGATATTCGGCGTATTGGCGGCGCTCCTCGCAGGAGCCGGGAGCGGGATCCTGAACAAACGCGCACTCGACACTCGCGGACAGCTCGCCGCCCAGGGGGTCGCGATCAAGGAGACGCGAGGCCGTCTCGAAACGGCGATGCAACAGTTGATACAAGCCGAGAAGATGACCGCGCTCGGGGAGCTGGTCTCGGGCGTCGCGCACGAAATCAACAACCCACTCGCATCGATACTGGGATACACGCAGCTCTCGCTGCGTCAGGACATTCCGTCGGGCACGAAACGGTACATCGAAATTGCCGCTTCCGAGGCCGAGCGCGCCGGGCGGATCGTGCGAAACCTGCTGACCTTTGCGCGCAAGCACACGCCCGAGAAGAAGAACGTCGACTTGAACGAGATCGTCAAGAAGGCGCTCGCTCTGAAGGCGTACCACCTCCGGATGAGCCGGATCACGGTGGTCGAGGATCTTCAGGCCGACCTTCCGCGAACGCTCCTCGACCCGCACCAGGTTCAGCAGGTCTTGCTGAACCTGCTCAACAATGCCGAGCAGGCACTCCTGGAGGTCACCGGGGAGCGGACGATTCGGATCGCGACCCGAGTGCGCGATGGAGGGCTGCGGGTGTCCATTTCGGATACCGGCCCGGGGGTTCCCATCGATCTCCGCGGCCGCGTGTTCGAGCCGTTCTTCACGACCAAAGCCGAAGGGAAGGGAACCGGTCTCGGGCTGTCGATTTGTCAGGGCATCGTCGAACAGCACGGAGGGACGATCACCATCGAAGGGGACGCGGGCTCGGGCGCGACATTCGTCATCACGCTCCCGATCATGCTGGGGAGGAGAGCGACCGATAACGAAGACATCCCGCATTCTTCGATGCCGATGGGCCCGTTGCGGATCCTCATCGTAGATGACGAGCCGGCGGTCGTTTCGTTTCTTGCAGATCTGCTGGCGGGCAAAGGACACATCGTCGAGACAGCGGCCGACGTTCCCGAGGCTCGCGAGAAAATCGCCGCCGGTACGTTCGACGCGATCGTCTCGGACATGAAAATGCCGCACGGCTCCGGCAGGGACGTTCACGCCGCGGCGATCCGACGGTCGGCGGAGCTCGGAACGCGCATCATCTTCACGAGCGGCGACGGCACGAGCGCGGAGACACAGCGGTTCGTGCACGAGGTCGGCGCTCCGATGGTCCTGAAGCCGTTCAGCATCCTGGTCATCGAGGATGCGATCGCCCGGATCGTGAGCCCGGCAGTCGAATCGGGGAGGGGGCTTGACTGATGTCTCTCGACGGATCCCTTTCGACGATGCCGCTGGCGGAGCTGCTGGAGTGGATTCGAGCCACCAACCGGACGGGCGTTCTGACGGTGCGCAACGGCGACAGCGAGACGACGCTCAAGGTGAAGGCCAAGCGCATCGTCGAGTGCGCGGCGCAGGACCCGCCCGTCTTGCTCGGCCAGTTCCTCCTGTTCCATGGGCTGATCGACGAGAACGCGCTCGACGCGGCGATGCGGGAGCACGTCGCGACCGGCCAGCGCCTCGGCGACGTCCTGATCGCAAAGGGCGCGGTCGGGACGGGCGAGATGGGTGCGGCGCTCAGAGCGAAGGCCGAAGAGACGATCCTGTGCGCCTTCGAGCATCGGACGGGCCACTTCGTGTTCGAGCCCGAGGCTACCGACCTGGACTCACCGCTCTCGATGGATCTGCCCATTGCGGACGCCATCGCGCGCGCCGAGCACCGCATTCAGACCAGCCGCCTGGCCAAGGAGCTTCTGGTTCGAGATGGCTTCGTGCTTCGAAAGACGGCCAAAGAGCCTTCCGGAACGCCGTACTCGGCGTGGCCGTTGCGACGAGCCTACGAGCTGGTGGACGGGCAACGAGAAATCGACGAGATCATTCTGCACATGCATGGGACCGAGTTTCACGTCATCGAGCGCCTCCGCCAGCTCTATGTCGAGGGATTCCTGGAACACGTGGAAAAGAACGTCGACGACCCGTGGATCGGGCTCGACCTCGAGGACCACTCGATCGATCTGGCTGCCATTCCAGAATCCCTGAGTGAGCCTGGAACGGAGCTGGCTCCCGCGGACCCGATGTCGATCGTTCCGGTCCCTCTGCAGAGTCAGCTGGCGCTCAAGAGCGGAAGCCTCTCCATGGTCGAAAAGTACCTCATCACCCTCTGCGACGGACAAAGCGACCTCCGTCGAATCACGGCCGTGGCGCCCATCCAGTCGCAAGTCGTGATCGATACGATTCAGGGATTGATCGATCGCGGCTGGCTCAAGGTCGGAGATCCGATGAGCATCAAGCGGCCGTCGCCGAACTGACCTGCCCCGCGGGTTTCCGGCCAAACCGGTCAACGTCCGCGTTCGGAGTACTCCGGCTCCTCTGAGCCGTCCACCGCGCCTTGTAATCGAGTGACGACGGGCGTATATCACCTGGAGTGTCCCCTCGCGCCATGGCCTTCGCCGCAATTCTTCTGGCGTTTCCGACGGTCGGTTCGGCTCGCGAACCGTTGAAGCTTGAGGATCGAGTCGCTGCCCAGCGAGCGATCGAGCAGGTCTATTGGGCGCACCGCAGCTGGCCGAACGACAACCCAGCGCCCAAGCCGCCGCTTTCCGCGGTGATGCGCGACGAGGCGATCGCTGCCCGGGTGGACGACTACCTCAGGAAATCGAGCGCGCTCGAGGTGCGCTGGCAGCGCCCGATCACTGGCGAGCAGCTTCAGCGCGAACTGGATCGGATGGCGCGCCGCTCCGGCGACCGCGCGATGCTGCGCGAGCTGTTCCAGGCTCTCGGTAACGATCCGTACCTGATCGCGGAGACGCTCGCCCGCCAGACGCTCGCCGACCGTTTGTGTCGGAACTGGTACGAGGGAGAGTTGCCGCGAGCCGCCGGCACGGGAGAGACCTTCGATGCCTGGTGGGCCAACGAGCGTTCGTCGCTCAAGGCCGATTCACCGCAAACAACCGGAACGTTCACCCTTCCGATGCTGACCGGTTCGGCGTGCACGCGCGACACGTGGGACATCACGCACGTCGACGTTCCCGATGGCCGGTCGGGTCACGTCGCAGTCTGGACCGGCTCGGAGATGATCGTCTGGGGAGGCATCGGAGACGGCGGGCAGCTCGTCACGGGCAGCCGGTATGACCCCGCGACCGATACGTGGACGGCGATGTCCCTCAAGGGCTACACCCCGTCGCCTCGTAGGTCTGCAAGTACGATTTGGACGGGAACGGAGATGATCCTGTGGGGCGGAACACTCGATGGCGTCCCGTATTCGAACGCGGGTGTTCGGTACAATCCGACGACCGACGAGTGGCGCGAGATATCCGTCGGGGCCGGAACTCCGCAAGGGCGCACATCTCACACGGCCGTGTGGACCGGAAGCGAGATGATCGTCTGGGGCGGGAACATCGGTACCTTCCCCGGCACCAGCGCCGGCGGCCGGTACAACCCCGTTTCCGATTCGTGGACGCCGACCGCCGTCGATCTGAATACGCCCACGCCACGTCTGGCGGCCAGCGCCGTCTGGACGGGCACGGAGATGATCGTCTGGGGAGGGAGCCCGGTTTCCGGCTCCAGCACTGCGGGCGGTCGATACAACCCGGCGACCGACACGTGGCAACCCGTCGCCACCGGAGGCAGCGAGCCTTCGCAGCGCAGTGGGCATACGGCGGTCTGGACGGGGACGGAGATGATCGTCTGGGGTGGAGGCAGCAATACTGGCGGGCGCTATTCACCCAGCACGAATAGCTGGGTCCCAACGTCCACCGTCAACGCTCCATCCGGCGGTACGGGGAACTTCGCGGCGTGGACCGGATCGCGAATGCTCGCGTGGAACGACACGGGGGGCATCTACAACCCGCAAACCGATACCTGGACGGCGATGGCTCCCGCGCCGCCTCTCACCGCGTCCGGGCGCACCGTCGTCTGGACGGGGCAAGAAATGATCGCCTGGGGAGGGACCACGAACTGGCCCCTCAACACAGGGGCGCGCTATCGCCCCGACACCAACAGCTGGGTACCGACCTCGACGTTCTCAACGGTTCCCGCGCCCACGATCTGGGCGTCCACCGTCTGGACCGGGAACGAGATGATCGTCTGGGGAGGCTATTTGGATCGCGGTTTCGCTGTGACCAACACAGGTGGTCGCTACATGCCGGCGACGGACGTCTGGGTCCCGACGCCGGTGAACGCGCAAACGCCGAGCGCGCGATCGCTGCACTCCGGCGTTTGGACCGGCCGCGAGATGATCGTGTGGGGCGGTAACGGGTTGAGCACGGGCGGCCGTTACGATCCGATCGCCGACGCGTGGGCGCCGACCTCGAACGGCGCCAACGTGCCCTCGGGGCGCGCTTGGGCGACGACCGTCTGGACAGGAGCCGAAATGCTCGTGTGGGGCGGGAACGCCTCCCAGAATTGTGCCGTCGGAGGTCGTTACGACCCGGTCCACGACTCGTGGCTCGCCATGTCGATCGTGAACGCTCCGGACTGTCGAAATTCGCACGCCGCCGTGTGGACCGGCACCGAGATGATCGTGTGGGGCGGATGGACGAATACGGGCGGACGCTACGATCCACGAACCGATACATGGAGACCGACCACGCTCGTCAACGTACCGACGGGCCGGAAGGACTTCACCGCGGTCTGGACCGGCAAGCAGATGATCGTCTGGGGCGGCTCGACGCCGAGTGGCAGCGTCCTCAATACGGGCGGTCGCTACGATCCGGTCGGCGACGTTTGGCTCCCGACTTCGACCGGCGCCAACGTTCCGCCCGCGTGTGATTATCCCGCGGCCGTGTGGAGCGGCCTCGAAATGCTCGTCTTTCACGGCTGCGGCAACAGCTTGCCTCAAGCGAGCGGCGGCGCGCGATACGATCCAGGAACGGATGCCTGGCTGCCCATGGCCTCATGGCCCTTGTCGACGACCACGTTCGATCGGGGCTCCGCCGCTTGGACGGGTGACCGGATGTTGATCTGGGGTGGCGGCGCGAACTCGTCGACCGGCGGGTCGTATTGCGGCTGCCCTCGGCTTCACAACGTGTATCGCGACGCCGACGGCGATGGGCACGGCGACGCAGGGACCTCGATCGTCACGTGCGACGATCAATCTCCGGTCGGCTACGCCGAGGACGCGACCGACTGCAACGATCAGAATGCCGCGATCCACCCCGATGCCGTCGAGACCTGCAACAATCTCGACGACAACTGCGACGGCGTCGTGGACAATGGCGGCGCCTCCCTCTGCGACGATGGAAACGCCTGCACCACCGACGCGTGCGCGGGTGTCAACGGATGCACGCACGCTCCGACCACGGGACCGTGCGACGACGGGAACCCCTGCACGATCGGTGATTCGTGTATCGACGGCTACTGCGCGGGAGCGATGATGCCACCGCTGCCGGAAACTCGGAAATTATTAGCGGCCGCCGACAAGGCCACGTTCAGCTGGTCTGCGATGATGAATGCAACGCAGTACGACGTCGTGCGCGGGAGCACGTCCGGGCTGCCGGTCGGCTCGAACACAACCGACGAAGTGTGTTTCGACAATCTGGCGGATACGTCGCTGACGGACCCAGGCGTTCCCTCCCGGGACGGCGGGTTCTGGTACCTGTCGCGAGGGGAGAACCGCTGCGGCGCCGGAAGCTACGGAATGCGGAGCGACGGGTCGCCGCGGGTCACAACGAGTTGTCCATAGCGGTCATCTCTTGAGCATCCACTACCTGAGCCCCCTCGAGCGCTCGTGGGCGCGTACGAAGACGATGCTCTTCCGGCCGTTCCGTCTCGAATTCTGGCTCGTCCTCGGGTTCGCGGCGTTCCTCGCCCACCTCGGGGAGGGCGGAACGAGCTTCCGGTGGCCCGGGAATCTGTCGAACGATTCGAGCCGGGACATCGGGCAGACCGTCCACAATTTCCTTCACCGTCCGTTCGTGCTGTTGATCCTTGGTGCCATCCTCGGGGTGGTCGTCGTGCTCGCGACCGTGCTGGGCTGGGTGAGCGCACGTGGTCAGTTCATCTTCCTCGACGACGTCCTCCACGGTCGCGCGTCCATCGTCGAGCCGTGGAAGCGGTTCAAACGCATCGGCAATTCGCTGTTCCTCTTTCAGCTGCTCGTGGGGCTCGGCATCGTCGCGGTCTTCGTGTTGATGTTTGGTCATCTCATGTGGAGCGTTTTCCTTTCGCTCTGGCGAGAGACCGCATTCCCTGAAATCAATCCGTGGCTCTTGCTGGCCGAGGCGTTGATTGCATTCCCGCTCTGGCTCGGAGGACTGGTATTTTTCGTGCTCACCCGGCATTTCGTCGTGCCGGTCATGTGGAAATACGATCTCGCCGCTCCCGCAGCGTGGCGGCGGTTTTGGCCTCTGCTCACACGTCGCGCCGGAGCGTTTGCCGGTTATCTCATTTTTCTGATCGGGATCGGCATCGTGCTGGCAGCCGTCGTCGTCGTGGCGGGTCTGTGCACGTGCTGCATTGGCTTCATTCTCTTGGCGCTTCCCTATGTCGGTTCCGTGATCATGCTTCCGGCATGGGTTCCATGGCGGCTGCTCGGTCCTGAGTTTCTCGCGCAGTTCGGTCCCGAGTGGGACGTGCAGCCGGCAACCGCCGCCCCCGAAAGTTGACCGTCACGAAAGGTGTCACAACCCCTCCTCTCGCGACTATACGTCTCAGGCACGCCGAGGCGGCGAGCCGGGAGGACGAGATGAGCTTGAGCCGAAAAGTCTTGTTTGGGATGGGCGCTCTGACGCTGGCCGCGATCGCGATCACGGGCGCTGTGGCGGCCGGGCGCGATCATGGGGCCGCCGCAGGCTGCTCGAAAACGGAATGCAAGCGGGATTGTCCCAAGCCGTGCCCCAAGGATTGCCCGCCTTGCCCGTATTGCTCGAGCCTCTGAGCGAGGACGTCGATCGCGAAGCTCGATCCGGCGGAGCGGTTCACGTTGAACGCGGCGATGGCAAGGCTCGCCGACGGGGACCGCTCCGCCTTCGAGCCCGTGTTTTCGATCCTCCGTCCGCTCTTGACGTCGTTCGCCGGGCGTCTGTCCGATAACTTCGGCGACGCGGAGGACGCCGCGCAGCACGCGCTCCTAAAGGTCTTCGAGCACGCGCACCGATACGACCCGGCTCGAGACGCGGCGGCCTGGGCGCTCGCCATCACCGCGAACGAATGCCATGCATCCCGCCGCCGTAAGCGGCACACCGCCTCCCTCGACGGAATCGACGAGCCCATTGCAGCTTCGGCCGCGGGCCCCGAGGCGGTCGCCATCGACAAGGACCTGATCGCGGCAGCGACCGAGGCGCTGGGCGGCCTTCGCAGCGAGGACGCGGAAACACTGGCGGCCGCATGGCGGGGCGAGCGGCCGTCGATCGCCGCCGCCGCGTTTCGCAAGCGTGTCCAGCGCGCCACCGAGCGGCTTCGCGCCGCGTGGAGGTCACGCCATGGAACGCCGTGACGACCGCGCGCTCGCACGTCGCGCGCGCTTCGCCTACGAGGCGTCGCGCTTGCGTCGAGCGATCCTGCGCGCATGGCCCATTCCGGTCGCCGCGTGGCTCGCCGTCCGGCTCGGAGCCACGCAGCTCCACGCCCTGTCGCTCGCGATCCCTCTCGCGATCGCGGCGATCGCCCTCGTCTGGAAAGGAGGCGCCGCCGGCCGCGCCGTCGCTCCGGGCCTCGCGGCCGGAACGGCTCCATTGATCCTCCCCGGCCTCGCGATGAGCTGCGCCACCGCGTGCTCTGCGTCGTGCGTCACGTGGTGCGCATTTTCATGCGTCGGAGCCGGCATCCTCGCCGGCGCCGTCATCGGGTTCCGGACCGCGCGCTCGGCGGGCGGGGACTGGACCTTTGCCGTCGCGGCCGCGGCCATCGCGGCGACGACCGGAGCGATGGGTTGCTTCGTCGGAGGAATTTCCGGCGTCATCGGAATGGTCATCGGTTTGGCGGCCGGCGTCATTCCTGTGCTCGTCCTCGTTCCGCGCCGTCCTTGATGAAACCGGCCGGCCCTGAGCACGATTCCTGCACCGTATCCCGAGCGTGCGAGCCGCTCTTTGCCTCCTCGCCGTCTCGCTGTTTTTCTTGTCCGCGGGCGTCGCGGGTACGGCGGTGCAGGACGGAATTACCCTTCGCGTCGCGCGGGATACGAATCCTGCCGACGTGATCCTGTCCTGGACCGGCGGCGCCGCCGGACCTTACACGGTCTATCGCGGTGCCGCGGGCCCGCCGGAATCACAAACCGGTAACGCGCTGGGCACGACCGGCGTCCAATCCTGGAACGATGCGCCGCCGCCGGGAGGTATCTTCTCTTATAGGGTCACGGCGCGGCCGTTCTGGGAGCGCGACATTTCGCAGGCAGCCGTCGATCCTCAGTCGGCGGCGATCATCTCGAGCTTGAATGCGGCCGGGGGATTCGGAAACGGCCGCCTGCAGATCGACTTCTCGATTGCGGTCCTTTCCGCGGACGCCAGCACGCCGCACCTTGCGTTCACTCCCACGAGCGATTTCTACAGCCCCGACTGCGATCTGGACCCGGTGCCGGTGCCGGCAGGAGGCGCCTTGGAAGGGGAGTCCGGCTACAGCTGCGTCGGGGACGGGGACTGCCATCTCATCGTGCTCGACCACTCGACGAACACTCTTTACGAGATGTGGCGCGCGGACATCACGAGCGGCGTGTTCCACGGCGGCTGTCTGGCGATCTGGAACCTCGATCGGATCTACGCGCCGTCGGGGCGCGGCGAGCAGTGCACGAGCGCGGACGCGGCGGGGATGCCGATCGCGCCGCTCCTGTTCACCGCCGACGAGCTGCAGGCGGGATCGATCGACCATGCGATCCGATTCATCCTTCCGAATCCCAGGATGCAGGCCGGCGTCTACGTCCACCCCGCGACACACGCGGGCGCACCGTCGGGCGCGGGGATGCCGCCGTACGGCGCCCGGTTCCGGCTGCGCGCCGACTATCCGATATCGTCGCTTCCCGACGCGGGGTCGCGCACGATCGCCCGCGCGATGCAGAAGTACGGGATGATCCTCGCCGACGGCGGCAACATCGCGCTCACCGCGGCGGACGATCGCTTCACGGCCGCCAAATGGAGCGTCGTGCTGCCCTCCGGGTCGACAGGCCTGGCCGCGATCCACGTGACGGACTTCGAGATGATCGACGCCGGGAGCCGGATTTCTGTCACCTACGACTGCGTGCGCGATCCCTGAGCGTTCCAATCACGGGCAGGGCGCCGCTTCCGTCCTCGCCGTGCCGAAGCTGTTCGTGCCGAGTCCCTTCTCGACGCTCGCCGACTTGTAGTCGACCAGGTAGAAGAACCCTTTCTGCGCCGGCGCCGGAACGTCGGCGTCGAGGAACGTCGTGTCGGTGAGGTTCGAATCGCGCGAATCCTGGCACGTGCCGTAGCCGCCGTCCGGTAGGTGATCGGCGTTCGCATCGACCAGATTCGTCAGCGGGCCGCGGTAGACGTTGTATTGCGTGGCGCCGGCCATCGCGTCCCAGGTCAGCGACTGTTTGTCCGCGGCGAACCGGCAGGTCGTTTCGCCATCGCCCGCGGCGCACTGAACGCCCAGCACCGAACTCTGTGCGAGATAGCCCGTCGTGTTGCCCGCGAGATCGGTGAGATTCACTTCCCAGGTCGGGGATGCCGCCGACACGTACTGGGGCACGTACAGCGTGCACTGGAACGTGCCGTTGTTCCTCGTCCCGGTGTTCGGCGCGCTCGCCGTGCACGATACCGACCCGCTGATGTTGGGCGCGGAGAGCCTGCAAATCGCCGTGTCGACGCCCGCGATGGCATCGCTGACCGTCATCGTGCAGACGACCGGCTGCGGCCCGGTTCCGGTGCTGATGGACGGTGGATTGAACGTGAAGTTCATCAAGGTCGGGGCGGTCGTGTCCGGGTTGGCCGAGGTGACGGTGACGCTCGTGATCGGCGGGCCCGCGCTCAACGCGCCGTTCAATGCGAAATCCTCTCCGGCCCCTTGCGCCGTCCAGGTCCCGGGTTCTCCGTACTGCGGGATCGTGACGTTGCAAGAGAACACGCCGTTCATGACGGTTCCCGACGACGGCGCGAACGAGCTGCAAAACAATTTCTGGGCCTGTGTCGGAGAGTAGACGGCGCAGCCCGCCCCGAGCACGCCCGATTTGTCGTCGGTCACGGTCATGTTGCACGTCAGACTCTGTGGACCGGACGACACGTCCAGCGTCGCCGCGGACAGAGAAATCGCGGTCTGCACAGGGGCCTGGGTGTCGGGGTCCGAAGTCACCGTCAACGACGACGGGAAGCCGAGCGATGAAAGCTGCGAGGCGTTGTAGGCGAACGCGTTCCCCGCCGCATCCGCGGCATACGTCTGGCGGACCGTCCACACGCCCGAACGGGAATAGCGGGGCAGCGTGATCACGCACGACCACGCTCCGTTTCGCGGCGTGCCGGACGTGGGCGCCGTCGCGACGCAACTTGGATAGCCGAACTTCACCGTCGACGTCGGGGGCGGTTGAAGCTGGCACGAGAAGGCGGCCACGCCGGAAAGGTCGTCGGTCACCGTCATGCTGCAGGTCACGTCTTGGGACGACGACGTCGTGTCGACCGCAGCCGGACCGACGTTGAACGCCGCGAGCACGGGGGCCGTCGTATCACACACCGCAAGAGCGCGTCTTGACGCGAATCCGACCGACGCGGCAACGACGAGGCGAACGACGATCCGTAGGGACACGATTCGAGTCCTCCAAGAGGGCCCGCATATATCCGGTGAGAACTCGGCGCGCGCAAGCTATTTAGCGCGCCGACGCGAGCTGGACCCGTGCCTTGACGTGAAGCGACGTCGGCTTCTGTTGCCGGAAGTCCCGCTCGTCGGGGCCGCCGCCGTCGGTTCCGCTGGAGGCGTGGCGATGCCCACCATCACCCATGCCGCCGCCGTGCCCTCCTGCGAGTAACTCAGGGCTGCTCTCGTGAGGAATCTCGATTTCGACGGCAAGCTTTGCGGAAGGGGAGGTGTCGAGGCAGTACGGGTGCGATTGGCTCCATGCCAGCGGGAGCCTCAGCTCGTAGGAGAGATGCGATTCGTCGAGCATCGCGGCGACCCCGATTTGAAACGTGTTGGCGGTCGAGAATCGCTGGCCGTCTTTCGCCCCCAGCTCGTAGAGGAGAAACGGCTCGTCCGCGCCGGTGCCTTGAGCGCGGATCGCCTCGCCGTGCGGGTTCAGCTTGCCGATCGGATACTCGACGGCCAGCTCGGTTCCGCCCTTGGGCCGGACGTCGACGACGAGTCCCCGATGGAATATCGCTCGCGCGACGCGTTCATCCGCGGAAGACAGCGCGACGTACAGGAATTCGCCGTCGTTGACGACCGCGACGGATATTCGTGGGTCGCTCGAGGCGACGAGCCGGCCCTGCCACTCATCCAGGGCGCCGTCGATGGCGATCGGCCGGTCGACCCAACCTCCCGGCAGCTCATCGCCTCCGGCGAGCGGCCCAGGGGATGATGTGGTCAGAAGAATCAGCGAAAGGATGCGCACGGCTCGAAGCGCGGGGCGGGCGGCGGTTCCAAGCGAGCCGGCGGGGGGTCTCATCGCGCGCTCCTTCAGAATCACTGAGGAGACGTCCCGCCGGCCCGGTTCGTTTCAGCTAGTTCACGGACACGATCCCGACGTCCGTTCGACCGCTCCTGTCGCGTAGCCGTACGTCCCGCTGCCGCACACGTTGCGGCCTCGGACGAGATACCAGAAAGCTCGATCCGCCGGGGGTGTCGTGGCGTCGGTGGTCGTGCTGCCGCCCACGCTGCCGAGACACGTTCCGGGGTTCGAGGTGTTGACCGGAAGGTTGGCCTGGTTCCCGCGCAGGACATCGTGGACCGTCGCCGATCCGGCGGTAGGCGCAGCCGAGTTCCACGAGAAGGTCTGCTTGTCGGGGGCGAACTTCAGCGCGGTCACTTCCGCGGGAACGGCAAAGACCGTGTTGTCCGCCGGCCGGCAGTCGCACGGGTCTCCCGCACCGTCGAAATCCGAGTCGATCTGGTCGGGGTTCGAGATGAACGGGCAATTGTCGGCGGAGTCGCCGAAGCCGTCGCCGTCCGAGTCGACGAAGATCGCGGAAAACTCCGAGGTCCCGGCCGTTCCGGTGGCCGTAGCCGTGGCCGTGACGTTCGTCTGCGAGCCTGCGGCGACGATCGACCACGTCCCGTGTCCGGAGCCGTTCGTCGGGCAGGTCGTGCTTCCGAGATAGACGGCCCCCTCGCCGTAACCGGACGGATCGGGCGTCGGGTTTCCGAATACGTCGATCGAAAATGTCGCCGAGGCGGTGCTGTCGAGCGTTCCCTGGATCGTCGAAACACCGCCGCCCATGTTGAAGATCACCGATGTGACGACCGGGAAGTTGGTCGGCAGCGTCGTGTCGTTCGCGTCGTTCAGCGTGACGCCCGCGGCGGCGAAATCCAGCCCCAGGCCACCGTTGTTGGCGAAGACGTTTCCGCGAGAGCTCATGCTGCCGGACGCAAAACGGACTCCGTTCCCGGAGTTGTTCGCGATCCGGTTACACGAGCCCGTGCACGAGCCGGGTGTCAGACCGGTCGTTCCGCCGAGGACCACGCACGAAAAATTCGGGCAGGAGATGGCGTCGCCGCCGTTTCCCATCGCGGTCGTCCCGTCGGGTGCCACACCGATGAGATTCCCGGCGACCGCGGAGGTGCTACTGTCCGTGACCACCACCGCGCTCCCCAGATTCCCCGAGATGACGTTTCCTTCGCCGGGATTGCTTCCTCCGACGGTCACCGACGAGGTTCGAGATGATGGATTGGCTCCGTTCATCGCGACTCCGGTGCCGTTGGGCAAGGCCGAGGATCCACTGAGCGCCACGCCGATCCAGTTCCCGAAGACCTTATTGGCGCTCGAGCAGTCGTCGCAACCGACGCCCAACGTGTTTCCGGAGATCAGATTTCGAAGGCCGGCGGAAGTTCCTCCGATGGTCCCGACGCCCTGTGCCTGCAAGTTCACCCCGATTCCGTTGGGGAGAGCGGACAGTCCGTCTTTCTTCGCGCCGATGATGTTCCCCGTCACCGTGGTCTGGCTCGACTGGCCCCCGATCAAGACCCCGGTGCCGGAGTTGCCCGAAATCACGTTTCCCGGCGGGGTACCGAGGGTTGCCGTGCTTCCGCCGACCGTGTTGTTGATCGCCCCGCCCCCGATCGAGACGCCCGTGACGTTTCCGACGGCCAGCGTTCCCGAGATATCGGTCCCGATGAAGTTGCCCTGAACACTATTGTTGTTGTTCCCGAGGTTCGTGATGGAGACGCCCGTGCCGTTCCCCGAGATCACGTTGCGGGATCCCGCGGCCGTTCCGCCGATGGTATTCGAGCTCGTGGCGCCGCCCTCGATGTTGATCCCGGTTCCGTTCGCGATCGCGGCGGTGCCGGCGAGGTTGAGCCCGACGAGATTCCCTTGAACGGTCACCCCCGTCACGTTTCCGTTCACATCGACGCCGGCCCCTGTATTTCCGGAAATCACGTTTCCGGGAGTGGTTCCCGGAGTTGCCGCAAGACCGCCGATGACCACACCGGTCAGCGCCGAGGCGGCGTTCCCGACGACCGAGATGCCCGGCCCGTTTCCGATCCCGCTTCCGGCGGTGAGGTCGGTGCCGATGTAGTTGCCCTGGACGGAGGTGCTGTTGCTGGTGTCGACCTGGATGCCGGCGCCGGAGTTTCCGGAGACGACGTTGCGCTGATTCGCGGATGTGCCGCCGATCGTGTTGCCCGGCGCGTTGACGATCTGGATTCCGGCGCCCACGTTCGCCTTCGCGGCAGAGCCCGCTGCGTTCAACCCGACGACGTTGCCCTGGACCACGGTTCCGGTCACCCCGGCCCCATCGAGCCTCACGCCGCCCGACGAGTTGCCGGAGATGACGTTGCCACCCGTCGCGCCGGGCGTCGTCGTGGCCGCGCCGATCACGTTCGAGGCCGAACCGGCCGTCACGAGGACGCCGTATCCGCCGTTCGGGAGCGCGGCCGTCCCGTTGACGTCCAGGCCGATGAAGTTGCCGTAGACGTTGATCGCGGTGACGGCGGCGCCATTCAGCTCGACGCCGTCGCTACCCGCCGCACCGTTTCCGGAGATGACGTTGCGCAGTGCATCGACGGTGCCGCCGATGGTGTTGGTGGCGGCCCCGCTCTGGACCAGCACGCCGTTCTGCGAGTTGCCAAGCGCCGCCGTTCCGGCTCCGTTGACGCCGATGAAATTGCCGGTGGCGAGGTTTCCCGTCGTTCCCGCGCCGGTCATGTCGACGCCGTTCCCGGTGTTGCCGCTGATGACGTTCCCGGGCTGGGTTCCGGTCGGTGACGCCGATCCACCGATCGTGTTGTTCTTCGATCCGCCCGTGATCAGAACCCCGTCCGTCGAGTTCCCGGCGGCGACGTTGGCGCCTGGGTTGGTGCCGATGTAGTTGCCTTGCACCGAATTGCCCGACGCCCCGCCGTCGATCTGCACGCCGGCGGCGCCGTTGTGCGAGATCACGTTGCGCGTGCCCGCGCCGACGCCCCCGATCGTGTTGCCCGTAGCGGAGGCGCCGGAGAGGACGATGCCGCCGCCTGCATTTCCGTTGACGGTTATGCTGCCCGTGGCATCGAGCCCGATCCAGCAGTCCTGCACGGAATTGTTCGCGGTCTCGATCCTTATTCCGGCGCCTGTTCCGGCGACGCGGTTGATGACGAGGCTGCGGATCTGGGAGCCGGAGCTCGACCCGGCGAGCCGCAGTCCATTCGCGCCGCCCGAAACGGCGGTGCCGTCGATCTGAACGCGGGTGGCGCCGCCGGTGTTGCCCTGAATCGAAACGACGCCCGTGATGGCCGGCAGCGCCGACGCCGGGCTGATCGTCGGGGTCCCCGAGCCGAGCGCGAACGTGATCGTGTCCGTTCCGGCCAGCGCGTTCGCCTCCTGGATCGCCCCGCGCAGCGTGCAATGGCCCGCTCCGTCGTCGCACACGCCGTCTCCGGGAACGGCATCCGGGGTGTCGAGCGTCGAGCCCACGATGAGTGCGGCGAGGGGCGCCGCGGGCTCGGGCTCCGCGCGATTCGAGACTTGGGTCAGGTCCGCTTCGACGACATCGAGCTTGGGCGGTCCGACCGTCCTCGAAGGCACGCCGAGCATGCGGTCCCGCCCTTCGACCAGAAAGTTGCCGGATTCGCACGACACCGCGATGTCGATCATCGGTCCGCCCAGGAGCGCCCCGGCAGCGATGGCGTGCGCGGGGGACGGCAGCGCGATGCGCTCCGGCTCGGCGTTGACGGCCCCTGATGCGGATTCGAATACGAGGAGCCACGACCGGCCGCCGTCGTCGATCGCGGCCACCAGGTCGACCAGGCCGTCCGGACGGTTGACGTCGGCGGCCGTGAGGGCGGTCAGTCTTCCGGCGAGGGGAAGCCAGCGGCCCCCGTAGACGCCTCCGCGCCCATCCCCGAATTCCACCGTGAGCCCGGCCTCTCCGAGGGAGCCGCGGACAAGATCGACGACGCCGTCTCCATCGAAATCGCCGCGGACCTCGATCTCGCGCGCCGGCGCGGTCGAAGTGGCTGTCGGCACGACCCCAGTCAGAAGAGCGGCCAGTGAAAGGATCGATACGCGGCACAAGCGATGAGCGCGCATAGCGAAGCCCCCCTGTGCACGGAAGATACGACGCTTTCTTCCGGTGGGCACCCGGCAATCGGCTCGTCCTCCGGCGCTCGACCGTGAGGATCCCCGCCACACTGCGCACATTCCCGCCACAGGCGCGCCGGGAAATTCCTTCGATCCCCGTCGCAATGGGTGTGGCACGGCGGTTGCGCCCTCGACTTCGAGGCCTGTAGGCCACCAGACCGGAAGTGCGCCCATCAGAAGGAGGGTTCCATGGGGATCAAGTCTTGGACGGCGGCCGTTCTCCTTGCGACGTGTACCGGCTCGAACTTCGCCGTGGCGGCCGAGCCGACGAAGGTGAAAACGGCGCCGGCCGGGGGGGTCCCCGGGCCCGCCGAGGCGGCGCGCGCGGATGCGTCGATCGATCCACAGCTGATCATCGATGACCTGATCTACAAGCAGCTGTTCAAGGACGCGGGGGCCACGCTGGGCCCCGTTGTCGACCCCACGTTCGGCGCGTGCTGCGTGACGCTCGCGAACGGAGTGCAGGCGTGCCTGCTCACCTCCGAGCTCCGATGCACCTTCATCGGCGGGACGTTCTCGGGCGGGGGAGTGACCTGCGCGTTGAACCCATGCAACCTCCCCAATCCGACGACGATCGGGGCGTGCTGCCTGACGTCGCCGAACGGGTTCGGATTCTGCGCGATGACGACCCAGGACAGCTGCGACACGCACGGCGGAGCATTCCACGGCGACGGGACGACGTGCGAGGCTGCGGCGTGTCCGGTGCCGCCTCCGGGGGCGTGCTGCCTGACATCCTCCACGGGAGCCGCGGGCTGCGCGTCGGTTTCGGAGCCGGTCTGCACCGCCCTTCACGGCGTGTTCGAAGGAATCGGAGTCGAATGCGCCAGCCATCCGTGTCCGCAGCCGCCCACCGGCGCGTGCTGCGTTCGGACGGCGAGCGGGCCCGCGTGCGTGGACGTGACGGGCGCGCAGTGTACGACCCGCGGCGGCGTCTATCGCGGGGACGGAAGCGACTGCTCGACCAATCCATGCACGCCGCCGCCCACCGGAGCGTGCTGCATGAACACGCCCTCGGGCCCGACCTGTGCGGTCGTGACCCAGGCGGAATGCGCGAGCCACGCCGGCGCCTATCACGGGGACGGCACGACCTGCTCGACCGACACGTGCACGCCCCCCGAGACCGGAGCCTGCTGCCTGCGCACATCGACCACGGGACTCGGCTGCCTCGTCATGAGCCGCGCCATGTGCGCGGAGCGCGGGGGAGGCTTCGAGGGCGGCGGCACGACCTGTGCGACGACGACCTGCACGCCGCCGGTCGTTGGGGCGTGCTGCATCACGACCCCCGAAGGCGAAGGTTGCGAGCTGGTCACGCACGACAAATGCACGAACGGCGGAGGCGCCTACCAGGGCGACGGCACGCGCTGCGCGACGACGCAGTGCGTCCCGCCGCCGACCGGCGCATGCTGCGAGGCCACGCCCTCGGGGCCGACGTGCGTCATCGTCACGCAGACGCGATGCAACGCCGGCGGAGGCGCCTACGAGGGCGACGGCTCCGTCTGCGGCACCGCGCAATGCACGCCCCCACCGACGGGCGCGTGCTGCGTCCCGGTCTCGACGACCGGATCTCTCGGATGCGTGACCGCGACCGCAAACCAGTGCGCGGGTCACAACGGGACGTACGAGGGTAACGGAACGACGTGCCAACCCGGAACGTGCGGGCCCTGAAGCGCACGGCCGGTCGACACATGACGCGCGCTCGTAGCCGCGCTCTGCGCGGGTTGATCAGGTTCTTCGCGCTGATCGGGCACGCGTCGGTCGCGTGGGCGGCGTCTCAGGCCGCGGCGCCGCCCAACGACCACTGCGATTCGGGCGTGTTGATCCAGCCGTCGGCCTTCACGGACGCCGAAGTCACGAGCGGCGCCTCGGTGGACGCGACGGACCCCGCGCCGCACTGCGGCAACGGCAGCGCGACGATGAGCGTCTGGTACCGGTTCACCGCCCCGCAGAGCGGCGGCACGCTGACGGTCGATACGATCGGAAGCGACTACGACACGATCCTGTCGGCGTGGACCGGCGCCTGCGGCCAGCTCACCGCATGGCCCGGCGGATGCAACGACGACTACGGCAGCGCGCAATCGCGGATCACGCTGGCCCTGTCGGCCGGACAGACCGTCCGGCTGATGGTGTCGGCGAGCTTCGCCGACGGCGGAAACCTCGCCGTGCACGCGTCGTTTCTCGCGCCATCGGGCGAGGTCCCGCTCATGAGCGTGGCGAAGGCGGCCGGAGGAGATCTCACGCTGTCGTGGGCCCCGTCGTGCCAGAGCACCGACTCCGACACGGAAATCTATCAGGGGACGATCGGATCCTGGGCCTCGCACGTGCCGGTCGCCTGCTCGACGTCCGGCGCCGGTCAGGCGACGTTCACGCCGCTGACGGCGAGCGCGTACTTCCTCGCCGTCCCGCGGAACGCGAGCGTCGAAGGCTCGTACGGTACGACGAGCGCGGGATCAGAGCGTCCCGCTTCGGCCTCCGCGTGCGCGCCGCGCGCGCTCGCCGGATGCCCGCCGGCGTGCGCTCTTGCGAAGTGCGCCACGGGCGCCGAGCTGTCGCCGGCGTGCGATTCGTGCGTCGCCGGCATCTGCGCCGACGATCCGTACTGCTGTGAGATCGGATGGGACGCGACGTGCGTGTCGGAGGTCCGCACCGTCTGCGACAACCTCACGTGTGCCGACAGCCGGGGCGTCTGCGCGCACGGCGTCTGCCAAGCGGGGGCCGCCCTCGTTGCGCAGTGCGACGACCCGCCGGTCGACCCGAGCTGCGTCACGGCCGTCTGCACGATCGATGCGTTTTGCTGCTCGTACTCCTGGGACGCGACCTGCATCGCCGAGGTCGGCACCGCGTGCGGAGCGAGCTGCAATTAAAGACTACTGCATAAATAATGGTATGATGTTCCTCGAGGTGCACCATGCGACTTCGAGGATCTGCGGACTTGCTGGAGGACCGGCGGCGTCGCGCGCTGGCGCTCTTGGATGAAGGCCTGTCGCTCAATGAAGTGGGACGTCGCATCCACTGTTCTGCGAGTTCGGTGAAGCGTTGGCGTGATGCGCGGAGGAAGGGTGGGCCCAAGGCACTGAAGGTGCGCTCGTCGCCCGGTCGCCCGCCGAGGCTGTCGCATGCGCAGGGACGAAGCCTGGTGTCCGTGCTACTCCGCGGAGCTCTTGCCGCCGGCTATGCAAACCAATTGTGGACCACGGCTCGAGTCGCCGAAGTCATCTCGAAAAAGTTCAGGATTCGTTTCCACCGCGATCACGTCGGCAGACTCCTGCACGCTTTGGGATGGAGCCACCAGAAGCCGCAGAAGAAGGCACTGGAGCGTGACAAGGCTGAGATTCGACGGTTTGCTCGGGAAGATTGGCCGCGGGTAAAAAAAACGCCAAGCGGCTGGGTGCCCACCTCGTCTTCGCCGACGAATCGGGCTTCCAGCTGACCCCGACGATTGCCTGCACCTGGGCCCCCGTCGGTCAGACTCCCACGGTTCATCACTTCGATCGTCGCGACCGGGTCTCGGCGATCTCGGGCATCTCGGTCTCGCCTCGCCGCCAACACCTCAACCTTCACTTTCAGCTCTATACCGAGAACATCCGACAACTCCAGGCCCGCGACTTCCTCCGCGCTCTACTTCGTCAGATCCGCGGTCACGTGTTCGTGTTGTGGGACGGTGGGAATCCTCATCGCGGCAGGCTCGTCCGCGAATTCTGTGCGCGCACCAAGAGGATTCATCTTCACCGGTTCCCCGCTTATGCTCCCGAGTTCAACCCGGATGAGGGTGTCTGGCGATTAGCCAAGCAACGACTCGCGAACGGTCAGGCACACGACCTTGACGAACTCCTGGCCGCTGTGACGGGCTCCCTCGAGGCGATCCGGACCAACCGTCCCAACCTCCGCGCGTGCATCACCCACTCCGCGCTCCCCCCTTTTTTGCGCTGATCATTCCATTCTTTATGCAGCAATCATTAAAGACTACTGCATAAATAATGGTATGATGTTCCTCGAGGTGCACCATGCGACTTCGAGGATCTGCGGACTTGCTGGAGGACCGGCGGCGTCGCGCGCTGGCGCTCTTGGATGAAGGCCTGTCGCTCAATGAAGTGGGACGTCGCATCCACTGTTCTGCGAGTTCGGTGAAGCGTTGGCGTGATGCGCGGAGGAAGGGTGGGCCCAAGGCACTGAAGGTGCGCTCGTCGCCCGGTCGCCCGCCGAGGCTGTCGCATGCGCAGGGACGAAGCCTGGTGTCCGTGCTACTCCGCGGAGCTCTTGCCGCCGGCTATGCAAACCAATTGTGGACCACGGCTCGAGTCGCCGAAGTCATCTCGAAAAAGTTCAGGATTCGTTTCCACCGCGATCACGTCGGCAGACTCCTGCACGCTTTGGGATGGAGCCACCAGAAGCCGCAGAAGAAGGCACTGGAGCGTGACAAGGCTGAGATTCGACGGTTTGCTCGGGAAGATTGGCCGCGGGTAAAAAAAACGCCAAGCGGCTGGGTGCCCACCTCGTCTTCGCCGACGAATCGGGCTTCCAGCTGACCCCGACGATTGCCTGCACCTGGGCCCCCGTCGGTCAGACTCCCACGGTTCATCACTTCGATCGTCGCGACCGGGTCTCGGCGATCTCGGGCATCTCGGTCTCGCCTCGCCGCCAACACCTCAACCTTCACTTTCAGCTCTATACCGAGAACATCCGACAACTCCAGGCCCGCGACTTCCTCCGCGCTCTACTTCGTCAGATCCGCGGTCACGTGTTCGTGTTGTGGGACGGTGGGAATCCTCATCGCGGCAGGCTCGTCCGCGAATTCTGTGCGCGCACCAAGAGGATTCATCTTCACCGGTTCCCCGCTTATGCTCCCGAGTTCAACCCGGATGAGGGTGTCTGGCGATTAGCCAAGCAACGACTCGCGAACGGTCAGGCACACGACCTTGACGAACTCCTGGCCGCTGTGACGGGCTCCCTCGAGGCGATCCGGACCAACCGTCCCAACCTCCGCGCGTGCATCACCCACTCCGCGCTCCCCCCTTTTTTGCGCTGATCATTCCATTCTTTATGCAGCAATCATTAGTGTCGTGTAACGGAAGTCTTGTCATGCCGCGTTTGCACTTCTCTCTTCAGCTTCAAGGCCCCAAGACGCGACTCGCGGCAGCCTTTCTGCTCTTCTGCTTGAAGCTGTCGAGTAGAAGTGCAAACGCGGCATGACAAGACTTCCGTTGCACGACACTAGACCCTCAGCGGGTCACCAGATGCGCACGCGCTGCTCGGGGGCGACGTACAACGCGTCCCCGGGCTTGACGCCGAACGCGTCGTACCAGGCGTCGATGTTGCGCACCACGCCGTTCACACGGTACTGGCGCGGGGAATGCGGGTCGCTGACGACCTGCCGTCGAACGGCGTCGTCGCGGACCTTGCCGCGCCAAGCCTGCGCCCAGCCGAGAAAGACACGCTGGTCGCCGGTGAGCCCGCCGACCAAAGGCGCCGGGGAGCCGTGCAGCGAAGCGCGATAGGCCTCGAGCGCCAGCGCCACGCCGCCGAGGTCGGCGATGTTCTCTCCCATCGTCAGCTCACCGTTCACGTGCACGCCGGGAAGCGGCTCGAACCTCGAGTACTGGGCGGCGAGCATCGCGGCGCGCTTCTCGAACGTCTTGGCGTCATCCGCGGACCACCAGTCGGAGAGCTTGCCATCGGCGTCGAACTTGCGGCCCTGGTCGTCGAAGCCGTGCGTCAGCTCGTGTCCGATCACGCCGCCGGCCGCGCCGTAGTTGATCGCGGGGTCGGCATTCGCGTCGAACATCGGCGGCTGGAGGATCCCGGCCGGGAACACGATGTCCCGGAGCGAGCCGTTGTAGGCATCGTTGGTCTGAGGCGTCATGCCCCAATCGGCCATGTCGACCGGATCCGGCAGCCGGCGCGCGTAGAACACCCAGTCCGCTTCACCCGCGCGCTGGACGTTGCCCAGGAGATCGTCGTCCAGCACGCTGACTCCGGTGTAATCGCGCGGCGTGTCGGGATAGCCGACCTTGATGTGATACGTGTCGAGCTTCTTCAGCGCCAGCGCCTTCGTCTCGGCGCCCATCCAGTCGAGCTTCTCGATGCGCGAGCGGTACGCCGCCTTGAGATTCAGCACCAGCTCTTCGATCTTGGCCTTCGCTTCGGGTGGGAAATACCGGGCGGTGTAGAGCTGCCCGACGGCCCAGCCGAGATTGCCGAAGCGATCGAAGCGCTCTCCCGTCAAGTAGTCGCCGCCGGCCACCGCGTGAACGCCGCGCTTCCAGCGGACGGCGAGCGCCTGCTGGCCGGAAAGCGCCCGGCCGCGCATCGCGAAGTTCGCATCGACGAACTCCTGCGAAAGGTAGGGCGCGGCATTGTCGGCCATGGTGAAGGCCAGCCAGGCGCGCAGGGTGTCGAGCGGTGTGCCGGCGTAGATCGCCGCGATCTTCGGGAATGCGGTCTTCTCGGCGACGATGACGCGGTCGAGCGTGCCCAATCCCGCGCCCGCCAGAAATCGACGCCAGGCGAATCCGGGCGCCAGCTTCTCGAGGTCGGCGATCGACATCGGGTTGTAGTTGGCGTCCGGGTCGCGCTGCTGTGTCTTGGTCCAGCTCGCCTCCGCGATCTTGGACTCGAACGCCAGGATCTCGGCGGCGCGCGCGTCGCTGTCCGGCCAGCCGGCCAGCTTCAGCATCTCCGCCGCGTACCTCCGGTATTGGTCCTTCTTCTCGGCGAACGACGGCTCCAGGTAGTAGTCGCGATCCGGCAGGCCGAGCCCCGCTTGGTTCACCGTGACGGCGTAGCGCTTGGGATCTTTCAGGTCGATGTCGATGTACGTGCTGAACACCGCGCCTTCGAAGTCGAGATTGCCGCGCCCCATCAGCTCCGCCAGGTCGTCGCGGGTCTTGGCCGCGCGGACGACCTCGAGGCGGTCCGCGAGCGGCTTGGCGCCGAGCTGGTCGACGTGCGCGGCGTCCATGAACGACTTGTAAAAGGCGCCCACCTTGCCCTCGAGCGTCGTGGGTGCGTGCGCGGCGTGCGCGGCCTGCTCTTCCATCAGGTCGTGAAGCCTCGTTTCCGTCAGCTCGCTCATCTTGAGCCGCAGGCTGTATGCGGGCTTGTCGGGGGGGATCTCGGTCCTGTCGATCCAGCCCCCGTTCATGAACCGGTAGAAGTCGTCGCCGGGCTTGGCGGCGGGATCTTCGCCGGCCGCATCGAGGCCGAACGCGCCGTACTGAGGTGCGGCGGGCTTCGGCTTGACGGAGCACGCCGCGAGGGCAAGCACGATCAGGATTCCGACTGGACGTCCGAGCTTCATTGCGGCCTCCCCGAAAAACCGGAGTAGTGTAGGCCGGGATCGGCCATGAATGACACCGTGCTCGTCACCGGCGCCGCCGGGCACCTCGGGAACAACATCGTCCGGGCTCTGCTCGCGCGGGGCCGTACGGTCCGGGCACTCGAGCATTCCGAGTCCGGATCGCTCGGCGGATTGAACGTCGAGAGGCGGCACGGCGACATCCTCGACCGGCAATCCCTCGACGCAGCGTTCGAAGGCATTGAGGTGGTTTATCACTGCGCGGCGGTCGTTTCGATCGTTCCGGCTCACGACCCGGGCGTGGTTCGAACGAACAGGCTGGGGACAAGGAACGTCGTGGATGCCTGCCTCGCGAACGGCGTCGCGCGGCTGGTCCACGTCAGCTCGGTCCACGCGCTCGCCGACGACGGATCGGGCGGCGTGATCGACGAGAGCTGCGGCCCGAACGTCGGCCGCAGCGCGACATCGTACGACCGCTCGAAAGTCGAGGCCGAGGCGGAGGTCCGCGTCGGCGTCGAGCGCGGGCTGGATGCGGTCATCGTGAATCCGACAGGCGCGATCGGCCCGCACGACTACCATCCCCACCTTGCAGGCCGCGCGCTGATCGACATGTATCTCGGCAAGATTCCGGTCGGCATCGCGGGCGGCTTCAACTGGGTGGACGCGCGCGACGTCGCGAAGGGCGCCCTCGCGGCCGAGCGCAGGGGATGCACGGGCGAGCGATATCTGCTCGCCGGCCAATGGGCATCGATGACGACGGTCGCAGCGATGATGGAGGCCGCGACCGGACGGAAGGGCCCGCGCCTGGTCGCTCCCATCTGGCTCGCGAGACTCGGCCTGCCGTGCGTCGCGGCGTTCGCCGCGCTCACGCGCTCGCATCCGCTCTATTCGGCCGCGGCGCTGCGCGCCCTGTCGGAGCACCGGAACTGCAGCAACGCGAAGGCCCGACGCGAGCTGGCCTTTGCGCCCCGTCCTCTCGAGCGGACGATCGCCGACACGTTCGCGTTCTATGCGGAGGCGGGCCTGCTCGAGCGCGGGTCCACGCGCGGAAAGAGCCTCCCCGCGGGCGCCTTCATCGATCCACCCATCCGAGAGAGGAGCTACGCCGGCGATGTTTCGGGTGAATGACGAGACCAGCCTGTACTGGCTGATCTTCTGGGGGTTCGCGATCTTTGCGGTCCTCGCGTTCGTGTCGCTGCAATTCGTGAGCGCGCCCTACGGCCGGCACGTTCGCTCCGGATGGGGGCCGACGATCAACGCGACGCTCGGGTGGGTCGTGATGGAGGCGCCCTCGCCGCTGACGTTCCTCGTCTGCTGGCTCGTGGCGGAGCCCGCGCGCCGCTTCTCCGCGACCGGCCTCGTCTTCCTCGTCCTTTGGCAAGTGCATTACGTCTACAGGGCGTTCGTCTTTCCATTCCGCCGCCGGGGCGGGAGCCGGGAGATGCCGCTCGCCATCGCTCTCATGTCGATCGTGTTCAATCTCGCGAACGGATATCTCAACGCGCGGTGGATCTACACGATCGGGCCGGAACGGCCGGCCGCCTGGCTCGTCGATCCCCGCTTCGTCCTGGGCGTAGCGCTGTTCGCATTCGGCTTCGGCGTCAATCAGCAATCGGATGGGATCCTCTTCAAGCTTCGCAATCCCGGAGCCACGGAGCGAGACGACTACAAAGTCCCGTATGGCGGCATGTTCCGTTTCGTTTCGTGCCCGAACTACTTCGGTGAGCTCGTCGAATGGACGGGGTGGGCGCTCTGCACGTTCTCGCCGGCGGGCCTCGCCTTCGCGCTCGGGTCTGCGGCGAATCTCATCCCGCGCGCCCGCCAGCACCACCGCTGGTACCGGGAGAAGTTCGCCGACTATCCGCCCGCCCGTAAAGCGATCGTCCCGATGCTGTTCTGAGCGTCGCCGCAACCGGCCGCGCCGAGCCGAGTGCGAAAAAAGAGATCAGGTGCATCGAGTCCGATCGCGACCTAGATTTCAGCAACCAGGGGTGGCGATTGCGGATTGTTCCGGGACCCGAGCTTCCGACACTGGACGGCTTCCGTCCGGCGGACAACAAGACGTCCGTCCGTGCATTTGCCGCGGTTCCACAGTTCATCGCTCTGGGCGTCGGACTCGCGACTCTACTCTGGCTGTTCGCGCTCCTTACGGACGTCATGCTCGCTGCGGGGCTCTGGATGATGATTTCCGTCCCGTTGGGGGTCGTAGGACTCGCGTTCGGAATCGTTCCCAACTGGATCCTTGCGCGTCGATACGGCTCTCGACATTCGTTCATGGGACTCAACGTTGGTATCATCACGGTGATCGTCGTGATCGTTCAGTGCGTCGTGGTGGTCTTCTGGCGATGGAAGTCGATGTGTTGAGCAGGCGCCGCGGCGACCGTCAGCAGTCTTCGCTGTGATCCTCGCCACGCCAGGCCTCGCGCGCTTCCGTCAGGATGAACACGGTCATCGCGAGCGCGCCGACGGGATCCGCCCACCACCAGCCGAACAGCGCGTTCAGTGCGATGCTCGACAGCGCGATGAGCGATAGCCAAAAACACGCGGTCGCCTGAAACGCGTCCGCGTCGAGCGCGCGACTGCCGAGCGCCGCGGCGGCCCGCCGCTTCGCGCGAGCCAGCCACCACATCACAACGAGCGCGATCGAGGTCAACCCGATCCCGAGGAGGCTCGGGTGCGGTCGCTCCCGCCGCCACAGCGTCCAGGCGGCGTCGCCGGCAACGTAGGCCGCGAGGAGAAACAGCGACCCGCCGACGAGCCGATGGGCGGTTCGATCGAGACGCTCGACCGCCTCCGCGTCGCCGGCCCGCCGCTCCGCCGACAAACGCCAGATCAGCACCCCGCCCGACGCCCCCTCGATCAGGCTGTCCAAGCCGAATCCCATGAGCGCGACGCTGCCAGACGCCGTCGCGGCAGCGATTCCGACCACGGCCTCGAGAACGCTCCACGCAACCGTCAGATATTCGAGCCGAAGTGCGCCGCCGAGGAGCATCGTTCTTGGAGCAGGTGGGAGCTTCGCCGTGGTCAATTTCTGGGAGCCTCCGCGCCTCGGGGGTTGACCGACGCGCATGCTGCATCAATTGGGCGTATCCTGCACCTTCCCACGCCGACGATCGAACCATCGATGCCCGCGCCAATCCAGGGAGTCGTCATGACGAGATTGAATCTAATCGCGGTCGCGGGATCTCTCGCGATCGCAGCCGTCATTCCGATCGCGGCCGCCGAGTGTCCGCCGGCCGTCGCTGCGGCAGCTCAAAAGGCTCACCCGGGTGCGAGCATCGCGTCGTGCAAGCAAGAGCGGGAAAACGGCAAGACGCAGTTCGAAGTCAAGCTCAAGGCGGCGACCGGGAAGGACGTTTCACTCGACGTCAGTCCGGACGGAGCGATCCTGCTCACGGAGGAGTACGTGTCCGTGAGCGACGTCCCGCCTGCGATCATGAAAGCGTTCGCCGCGAAGTATGGCGCCGAGAAGCCGACCCGGGCCGAGATGCAGACCGCCTCCGACGGGAAGGTGACGTACGAGCTCGCGTTCGCGGCCGGCACCAAGAAGAAGGAAGCAACGTTTGCGTCCGACGGCACCTTTATCGAAGAGGAGTGAGAAATGGCGCGATCGATACGTCTTCCGTTGGTATTCGGCCTCGGACTCATGGCTGCCACGCCCGGTATCTTCGCGGCGGAGCCCACGAAGCCCGCCATGGCTCCGCCGGCCCCGGCGGATTCCGCCAAGCCGGCCCCGGCTGCGATGCCGGCCCCCACTCCCGCCGTCGCCAGCGCCGACCTCGCCATCCTCGCGCTGCCCGGCGCGCCGGCGGACGGCGTCGCGCTCGATTATCTGGCCGTCGACCGTGCGCGCCATCGCGTATGGGTGCCGGCCGGCGGCACCGGCAACGCCGTCGTGATCGACACGAAGACGCAAGAGATCAAGACCGTCGAGAAGTTCGCGACGAAGGAAGTCGAGCGGCGCGGACAGAAGCGGATGGTCGGGCTCAGCTCGGCGACGGTCGGCGACGGCATCGTCTACGTCGGTAACCGGGCCGATTCGAGTATCTGCGCCGTGGACGCCAAGACGCTCGAGCGTCGCGACTGCGTGACGCTGACAGGATCTCCCGACGGCCTGGCGTACGTGGCCAGCAAGAAAGAAGTCTGGGTCACGACACCCCGTGACCAAGCCATCGTGGTGCTCGACGTCTCGAAGCCCGCTACGCCGAAAGTCGCCGGCTCGTTCAAGCTGGAAGGCGAGCCGGAGGGGTACGCGGTCGACGACAGCCGCGGGCTGTTCTACACGAACCTCGAAGACAAAGACCGGACGCTGCGGATCGATGTTTCCAGCCGGAAGGTGACGGCGACGTGGATGCCCGCCTGCGGTGAGGACGGTCCGAAGGGTCTCGCCATCGAGCCCAAGGGCCAGCTGCTGATGGTCGCCTGCCCCGAGCACGTGGAGGTGCTGGACGCCGGAAAAGATGGCGCGATCCTGTCGAAGCTCGACACCGGCGAAGGCGTCGACAATCTCGACTACCTACCGGCGCGGCGCGCTCTCTACGTGGCGGCCGGCCGGGCGGCGAAGCTCACGGTCGCGCACGTCGACGAGAAGGGCGTTCTTCAGAGCACCGCCACGGCGGCGACCGCGACCGGTGCGCGGAACGCGGTGGTGAGCGATGACGGCACGGCGTTCGTCGCCGACGGTCGAGAGGGGAAGATCCTCGTCGTCAAGCCGCACGGGAGCTGAAGCGATCCACACCGCTGCCTAGTTGGTGTTGATCGCGAAGGCGATAGCGGTGAACGGTGTGATGTCGTCGGTGATCGTCCCCACGATGATCGGGATGTGAACGGTTGCGCCCGAGGAGATGGAGACGGAATCCGAAACGCCGGAATAGGTCTGCCCGTCCTTGACGACCTGGACGGAGATCGTGCCCGTCACCGTCCGGCCCGCCGAGTTACGGACTTCCGTGGTGACGGTGTTTCCGGACACGTCGTAGCCCACGATCGACCAGCCGCCGGCCGCGTACGCCACGGCAGCACAAAGACCGAGGACGAAAAGCCCGGCGAGAATGGGTAAGCGCTTCGTTCGATTCCTGTTCATGGGATGGCCCTCCATTCAGTACGAATGTATGTGCTCATCGCCAGGGCCGAGGAGACTAAACACTTGCAGTCGGTTGGGGATTCACAACCCCGCAAATGGAGAGGCGCCGCCGATGCTGCGCCTCTCCTTGGGGATCTCTAATTGGACGAGGTGACGGTGACGCACACAACCGGGTCCGGCGTCTCCACGATGCCGATGGGATAGTTGCCGCAGCCGATGACGATCGGGCTGTCCACCGGCTGCAAGAACGTAACGAGGACCGACCCGCCCTGTCCGGGGCGCAGGGTGAGCGGAACCCAGAACAGCCGCTGCGCGCCGTTCACGACAACCTGCATGATCAGAGCGTCGTGCGAGGTGGACTGAGAGTTGTTCACGATCGTGAGGTTGGCCCCCTGTGATGTCACGGTTTCCGAGGTCACCGTCACGGTCGTCGGCAGGCACGTGTTGTACGGCGGCGGGGCCTCAATGACTTTCGGACTCGATGACCCCCCGATCGTATCTGCCGCGGCGGGCAGCGGTGCGATTGCGACGGCGAGCAACGTCAACGGGACCCATGGGCGCATCTTCATCACTGTGACCTCCCCGGTCGATTAACCTCTGGAATTCGCGGAACGCGGGAACGTGTTTCGGGATCCACGGCGCGAGACGCCGGAGCCGGCGCCTCGACGCGCGGACCCTTGCGGCATCGCCCGCGTCGGAAACTCGGCGAAAAATCTCTACTTCAGCCGTGAAGACGAGCCTCACGTTGTCGATCTTGCGCGCGAGCGCCGAAGCGCGCCGCCACCGCGCGAGCGCCCGGTCCGGCTGTCCATCCGCCTCGTCGATCCATCCCAGGATCAGCTCCGCGTAGGCGAGCCCCACCGAAACGTCGTGCTCGCGACTGAGGCGCTGCGCCGCGTTCACGATCCGACGTGCGCGTGTCATCTGGCGCAGCTTCAGCGCGCATTCGGCGAGCATCAGGAGCGTTTGGGCCTCGAACGCAGGGCTCGCGCGCAAGCCGCTTTCGCGAGCGGGCGGCTTCCCGCACGCCGAGATGGCCTTCATGAGAACGGCGGAGGCGACCGCCCATTGCTCTTGGTCGATCGCAGCCGCCGAGCGAGCCACGTACGCGTACGCCAGTGCGCGGAAGTCTCCGATCGTAAGGGCCTGTGCGGCGGCCTCGTCGGCACACTCTTCGGCTTTTTTCATGTCGCCGAGGCAGCGGTGGCACTGGGAGATGCGCTCGTAAACGACCGCGCGATGCGCGGCGTCGAGGCCGGGGGCCGATGCGAGCTCTCGAAGCTCGTGAAGAGCCAGCGTGTTCTTCCCCAGCGACCGGATGGCGGTGACGAGGTTGAGCCGGGTCTTCAGGCGCTGATCGTCTGGGGCCACCGCCAGGGCGTCGCGAAAACAGGCGTACGCATCCCACTTGCGATGTCCGTGGACGAGCGCGTCGCCCCCGGCAGCGAACAGATCGTCGTACGAGCGCCCCTGCGTATCGGGCTCGCCGAGCCGGTCGAGCTCGCGGTCGAGCTCCATGCGCTCGAACAGCACGTCCGCTGAGACTTCGTAGATCCGGCAGAGAGGGGCGAGCCTGAAGACCGACGGCGTTTGCTGTCCGCGCTCGAACCGCGAGAGCGTTCCCTTGTCGATGCCCTCGATCGAGCCTTCGCACAGCTCGCAGACCTGGAGGAGCGACAGGCCGCGGCGGGTGCGCAGCTCGCGCAGGTACCGCCCGAACGCCACGGTCGCCGCTTCGGCCACGACCACGCCTCCCGCACCCCGAGCCCCGAACAATCTCGCTCTGACGGCCGATATACGGCCTATCCGCCCGGGTGACGAGCCAGAAAATACACTGGTGCTGCGGCACGGTCGCGGAAGAATCGCTCCCCGATCGGTTGTAGATTCACAACCTGGCTCGAGCTGCGCCGCCTCGGAGAACGACCGAGGCGGCGCCCTTTCGGATCAGCGGATCAATTACACGAGTAGAGGCACGTGTTCGACCCGCATCCCTCCAACGTACACGTGTGGTCCTGGTAGGTCACCGAGCTCGGGCACGGGGCGCAGGCCGGCGGCGTTCCCGGGCACGATCCGGGCGGCAGCGAGTTGCAATTGAGCTCGATGTGCTTGGGGGGGCCGTCGGCCAGCGTGGACCGGTAGATCCCGAACACCGCGATTGCGCCGACGATCACCGCGGCAGCTCCCAACAGGACTCTCGTTCTCTTCGACATGATGGATACCTCCTGCCCGAGATTTACCCGGCGGCACTCGCGCGATCAAACGCAATCCGAGCCGGACCGGTTGTGGATTTCCAACCCACGCACCTGCGGAAGTCTGCGCGTATGATGAACGGCAGCTTGAGGCGTCGATATGCGAACGCGACTGATCCCGTCGGCACTCTCTCTCGCCGCGGCACTGACGTTGACGGCGGCCGCGGACGATGTCGCTCGTCCCGTGGACAGGGGGCTTCACGAGAACGTCGAAGTGAACCTCGTGATCCTGGACGTGCAGGTTCTCGACCGGCACGGAGCTCCGGTCCCGGGTCTCACAGCCGCCGACTTCGACCTCTCGATCGATCGACGGCACGTTGCGCTTCAGAGCTTCGATGCGACGTGCGCCGAGAAGGCCGAGCCTCCGGCCCTCGTCTTCGCGTTCGACTACGAGCACCTCGACGAGATCCAGAGAGGACGAGCGCTCGAATCGGCACGGAAAGCGATCGAATCGCGCGGGCCCGGCGGAAGCGAGATCATGACCGCCGCCCTGACGGGCGGCCTGCGTGTCGAGCAGTCGTTCACGCGGGACGAAGCACGCACCCTCGCGGCGCTCGAGGGCATGCGGTACGACCCGTCGCTCTTCGCGGGCAATTTCAGCCACCTGAGCGAGGCCGGGTTCGTCCGGGGGCTCAGCGCGCTCTTCGACGTCGCTGCGACGAATCCCAAACCCAAGGCGATCCTCTTCTATTCAGCGATGCGCGACGTGCCGCTCGACGACGAGTTTCGCAATCTCGCGGCGATGGCCGCCGCGTCGCGCAGCGTCGTCTATCCCGTGGACGTCCGCGGACTGGACGACGATTCGGAGAGAGAACGTGCCGTGATCGGGGCCGACGCCGGCGTGCCGCGCAAGAACGGAGGCGCCGGGCTCACCTGAGGGTGAGGTCACGGAGCGCAGGGGGACCTTGCGACAAGAACCGGGTACCGCTGGCAAGAATCGCGCGCGAATGAAGGTGGGCGGGACCGAGGTCTGACCTCTCTTGCGCGGCTGGGCGTCGAGTCAGGGGGCGTGCTCACCGAACGGACCAACGACTCGACGCTCGCCCTCAACACCGCGCTGACCCGATTGTCGTGCTACTACTCGCTGGGATACCGCGACGACGGCCGCCACGGCGGCCGGCGCGCAGCCGTCGCCGTCCAGCTGCGACCCAAGGGCCTTCAGGCGTTCTACCCCGAAGCGTACCTTCTGCGCACGGCGTCCATGAAACGCGAGTCGAACCTCCTCGCAGCGTTCGTGGATCCGGAGAGGGCGGACGGCGGGTTGTTGCGCGCGCTGCTGATCCCGCGCGGGGGGAACGGAACGACTTGGACTGCGGCAGTCCAGCTGCGGCTGCGGCCGAGCGCCGCCGCCGACAACCGAAACGAGCTCGGGGCATCCATCGTCCGGCATGACGCGGTGACGGATCAGTTCGCGTGGTCGGTTGCGACCAGCAATACCTCACGCGACATCGTGTTCGAAAAAAGCCTCGATATCCGGCCCGGGGACTTCTCGATCGTCGCCGTCGCCAGCGACGTCAAGACCGGCCAGATCGGCTCGCGCCGGATCGAGCACCACTGGCCCGACCCTGCGACCGCCGACGCCGCGATCACGCCGATCGCGGTGCTTCAAACTGGCCCGGCGGCGATCTCGAGGGACGGCACGCCCGAGCTCAAGGGGCCGCTCGCCCGCGACCGCGACGAGGTTCTCGACCCGTCCGGCGACATCTCGCTGCAGTCGGTCGTCTGCCGAGGCGTGAAAACGAAAGGTCCGGTCCGCATCGAGCGCTGGCTCGAAGGAGGCACGCGCGCCCGGTTCGAACCGATCACGCTTGCCGAGCCGGCCGAGCTTTGCCACCCGATCACCGACGTCGTGCCCGCCGGGCGCCTTGCGCACGGCGACGTCGATTACCGTGTCGTGGCTCGCATCGGCGACGACATCGTCGCGCAGGAGCGGCGCACGCTGCGGGTCGGGGCGAGCGCGCCCTGATCGGCGCCCCAGCAGCGTCACGGAGCTTGTCGCCGTATACTCCGTTCACGGGAACGGGAGGCTGGCGCGATGCGCAACTATCTAGTCACCGTCGCCACCATGGCCGTCGTCGTCGCGCTCGCACCGATCACACAAGGACGTGAACAAGCTGATGTCGAAGTTCCGGCCGCGGTCTGTCCTGCGGAATCGTGGACGACGCTTTCCACGGCGGGTGCGCCGTCGGCCCGGTGGGGCCATACGGCGATCTGGACCGGAAGCGAGATGATCGTCTGGGGTGGCCACGGAAGCGGCTCGACGTTGGTCGCCGATGGGTTCGCATACGACCCGGCGCTCAACACCTGGCGTCGCATCGCCGACGCCGGGGCGCCCGCCGCTCGATACTTTCACACGGCCGTGTGGACCGGAAGCGAGATGATCGTGTGGGGCGGACTCGGAGCCGCGGGCTACCTCGCGACCGGCGCCCGGTACGATCCCGTCTTGGATCATTGGATTCCGCTATCGACGACGAATGTACCCGCAGCACGTCGCTTCCACACCGCGGTCTGGACGGGATCCGAGATGATCGTCTGGGGTGGCGAGACCGGCAACTGCGCTCAGCCCTCGGACGGCGGTCGATACGACCCCGTTTCCGACGCGTGGAGCGCGACGTCGGCCTCATCGCTGGTGACACGTCAGTACCACAACGCTTTCTGGGCAGGTAACAGGATGATCGTCTGGGGCGGCACCCACATATCCGGCTTCCCCGGCCATTGCTTCCAAAATGAATTCACCGACGGCGCGAACTATGCTCCCGCGTCCGGCAACTGGTCCTCTATCCCGACGGTGCCGAGCCCCCTCCTTCCACCGGTGGTGTGGACCGGAGATTACCTGGTGGTTTGGCCCAGCTATTCCGGAGGCCAAGGCGGCCGATACGACCCCTCGATCGATGCGTGGCTGCCGATCTCTGGTTCGGCACAGGCGCCGGCTCTCTCGCAGCTCATCGGCGTTTGGACCGGGGCCGAGATGCTCGTGTACAGGGGTTCGACCCCCGGGGTCCGTTACGACCCATTGCACGACTGGTGGACGTCGATGACGCCGGTCGGCGCCCCGGCCTCGCGGTCTGATTACACAGCGATATGGGATGGCGCGGAGTTGATCGTTTGGGGAGGCCACACCCTCGCCGCCGGGGAGACTGTGTTCGCCGATGGTGCACGGTACTCGGGCGACCCGGATGTCGACGGAGACGGGGTCTGCGACTCGACGGACAATTGCCCACTCACGGCGAACGCTCAGCAGACGGATCAAGACGGAGACGGTCTGGGCGACGCTTGCGACAATTGCCCGTCGATCGCCAACAGGAATCAACTCGACACCGATGCCGACGGCGTCGGCGATGCGTGCCAATGCGCGGCCGCGATCGAGGTGCAACACCTGTCGGCATCTTCCGACAAGCAGGTGCTCTCATGGGACGTCGTGCCCGCCGCGACATCCTACGATGTCCTGCGTGGCGCCATTTCCGCGCTTCCCGTCGGCCCCAGCGGCGATGACGAGCAGTGCTTCGCGCAATTGACCGACAGCACGTTGTCCGATGCCGCGGTGCCGGTTGCCGATGCGGGTTTCTGGTACGTCGTTCGCTCTCGGGGGAGTTGCGGTACGGGATCGTACGGCGCCGCAACCGACGGAAGCCCACGGACGTCGACGACCTGTCCGTAGACGGTGAAGCGGGCTCCGGGCTCGCCCTCAGTTACACGCCCCGAGATCGACCGCCGGGACGCAGGGAGAGGCAGGCCGCGGGATCTGAGCGCCCGACGACGCGTGACCCAGGCTCCCTTCCTCGCCGACGAGGTCGTCGATGGCGGAGACCACGTAATAGCAATTGCCGGCGCACGGTGTTTGACTCGTCAGCGACGTCGCGGCGGTGTCGCACGCGCCGGCGAAGATCGACTGTGCGTAGAACGTGCCGAGCACTCCTTGATAGACGGCGTAGCCGGTGACGCCCGACGCGCATCCCGCCCCCCAGCTCAGGTCGATCTTGCTGGGGTCGACGGCGTTCTTCTTGACCAACAGGCTCTGCGGCTCGCCGGGGTGTCGAAGGTTGCTCGGATCGATCGTGTGCGCGTGGGCCGCCATCTGGGACAGTGAGATCGTCGTCGTCTCGGTGCCGGGACGATCGCCGCGCGCCCGGTTCGTCATTCCCGAGCCCTGCCCGACGCCGATCGGAGTGCGGCCCCGCAGGTCGGGAAGCGCGAACGTCGTGACGCCGTCCCCGCCGAAGGTGTTGCCGATGACGCCGTACAAGCTCGGGTACGACGTGATCGCGAGCACCTGGCCCTGCGCGAACATCCAGTTGGACGGTATACCCGAGTCCGCGGCGAACGGCCGGATCTCGCCGATCGTCGGAGTCGCGGTCGAGTTCGTCGTCGCGGGCGAGGGGACGACGCCGTTGACCGCGATCATGTACCGCATGACCTGCGAAGGCTGGTGGTTCTCGAACGCCGCCCCCGAGCCGGTCGAGCTCGTCGCTCCGTTCGTGACGGTGTGCGTGTGGCTGGTGAGCTGGGTCGACGTCATGACGATCTGTTCGACGCCCAGGGAGTCGCCGGTGGTCTGACTCGAGAGCCCCGGCCCCGCTCCGCTCCCCAAGGCGACATACCCTTGATGATTGGGCAGTGCGAAGGTGTTCTGCCCGTCGCCGCCCCAGGTCGTCCCGAGCGTGGTGTAGAGCGAGTCGTACTGGGAGATATCGAGCAGCTGCCCCTGGCAGGTGAACCAAACTCCAGGGCTGTAGTTCCCTGCGAAGAGACGGATCTCCGGAAGGTAAAAGAAATCCCCGTACGGGCAGATGAGCGGACGCAGCGCGATCGTCGGCTGGATCGTGGGAAGCGGCTGGCCGCCGCCGGTCGAGGCGAGCGCCGCGCCCGTCACCGTGTGCGTGTGCGCCGGTAGCTGCGAGACGGCCTGCGTCACGGTCTCGCTGCCGAATGCCTGGCCCATGGCCCGCGGCGAGAGGCCTGGCCCTTGACCGACCCCTGCGATCGCGCGGCCGCGCAAGTCGGGGAGGCCGAACGTGGTGACGCCGTCGCCGCCGTAGACCGTTCCGATGACCGAGTAGAGGCTGGGCGCGGATGAGATCTGGATCACGGAGCCGTCCGCGGCCAGGAACCCTCCGGGCACGATGCTTCCGGCGAAGAGCCGGATCTCCCCGGTCATGATCGCGTCCCCGGCGCTTACTCCTCCCGTTTCCGGACCCGACGCGACGCCGTCCTTGGCGATCAGGACGGTCAGCGCGAGAGACGGCTGCATGGTGTCGATCGGCTGGCCTCCGCCGGTGGTCCCCGTATCGCCTGCGCGAGCCGATCCAGGGGTGAGAATCCCCAGCGTCGCCAGCATTACCAGCATCGCCGAAAAGCGTTGGACGCGTGTCATCGTGGTTTCTCCAGGCCCGGGGTCGATCGGGCCCGGATGAGGTACGTCGTAACTCGCCGGTTGGCAACGGATCCTGGTCGTTCTCGAGAGGGCGGGAGCGCGTGGTCGCTCTTGCTTACCCAACTCTTCGCGCTCCCGCGAGTAGCGACGTTTCCTTATGTCCCACAGATGCACAGCGCGTTGTTGGGGCAACAGAAGCTGTACGACCCGCAATCGAACAAATGCGTTCCTTTGGGGCAGGATCCGCTCTTCGCCGGCGTGCTCGTGAGGACCGCGGCGGTCCCGGCGACCGCCGCCAGCACGATGAGTACGGTCAGCAATTTCTTCCGCATGGACATTTCTCCCCCGGGAGAGTCGGCAACACGCGGCGTTCGGGTCTCCCGAATTCCTCGTACGCCGGAAGCAGCGGCGACGTGCCCAGCTTGAAGGCCATTTTACCCCTGGCTCTTCGGCGCCGATCTGCCGTCGATCTTTAAGTACTTTTAGCGAACGCCCCTCCCGTGGCCGATCATTATTAATTCCGACCGGGACCATCCACTGACCGTACACTCTCTACGATTTTTCGATAGTAGTTTGCGCGTCGCGCCGTGCAGGGGAGGGGCTCCCTCGGAGACGCGCTGGGGGAATCCACGAACAGTCGGTCCGCTCGCCGGAACGATCGGGGGAATGGCATGCCGAGATCCAGTCGAGGAATGAACGCTTTCCGTGTGTTGGTCATCATCGCCGCGGTGGCCGCCGCGCCCCTCGTGCGGGCGCAGGCGATCGACGCGAAGCCTTCGTCCCTCGAGCGGTCCCGGGTGGAGCTGGAAGAGCTGGCGTCGCGGTTTCCGATCACGCTCGACACCAACGGGGCCTACACGCAGCTGAAGATCGACCCGTACGCGGCGGACGACCCGGCCGTCGTGTGGAACGACTGGCGCATGCAGAACAAGAAGGACGGCGAGCCTCCGCTGCTCATCGTCCTGGCGCACCAGATGTGGGCCGAGCTGCACGGGCAGACGACGGAAGGGACCGAGAGCCTGGCGTCCCGGTGGATCGTCCCGACGCGGGTGCCGTTCACTCCGGACTCGGTGCCCGTCGCTTACAACATCGCGACGAACCCCCCGGTCCTCGGCGAAGAGGCCGAGACGTTCATCTCGGTCGATCCCAACAACCCGATGCACATCGTCGGGTCGTCCAACCACCGGCTGCTCGGCGATTCGACCTGCACCAGCGCGCTCAGCACGTCCGGCGTCACGCTGAACTCGAACGGCGGGCAGGAGCTGTACTGGTCCACCGACGGCGGCGCGACGTGGAGCCACCAGTGCGCCCCGTGGCACAGCGGCTCGGCCTACACGCTGACCTCCGCCAACGGCACCTCGCCGTTTACCTTCCAGTCCAGCGACCCGAGCGTGTCGTGGGACACGAACGGCAACGCGTACGTGCTGACGCTCCCGTGGTGGCAGGACGCCAGCGGGACGACCTCCGGCAACGTCGTCAATCTCGTGAAATGGGACGTCTCGTCGAACACATGGTCGGCCGTCGCGACGCTCGAGAGCTACATCAACTGCACGGCATCCGGCTGCGACACGCTCGACAAGACCGAACACGCGATCGATACCACGTCGGGCCAGGCGTTCTCCCATACGAACCGCATGTACGCAGCGTGGACGCACATCTTCCTCAACACGCAGTTCCGCTACAGGATGCGGATCGCCTTCTCCGATCCGCCGTACACCTCGTGGACCGTGGCCGATTTCGCCCCCGGCGGCACGGTGGAGACGGGAAATAGCGTCACGCGCCTGTCGTCGAGCATGACGGTCGGCGCCGACGGCACCGTGTATCTCGCCTGGGATCGGAATCTGACGACGGGCTCGAGCCAGCGGATCTCGCACTCGACGAACGGCGGCACCACGTGGACCACGGCGGTGGCGATGTCCAGCACCGCCTCGCTCACGGATTTCGCCACGAACACCAAGATCGCCCCGCAGGACACCCGCGGCATCGCGCTGCTTCCCGAGATCGCGATCGACGCCGCGGCTGCGTCTCCTTACAAGGGCCGCCTCTACGAGGCGTACACCGACTTCCACACCGGCGTGACGTCGGGGAACGACGTGGATGTCTACGTTCGCCGCTCGACCGACGGCGGCGCCACCTGGGCGACCGTGGCCACGTTCACGGGCGTCGCCTCCGGCACGTCGCAGTTCGAGCCGGTCACGGCGGTTGACCCGTCGACGGGCGCCGTTTCCGTGGCCTGGTACGACACGAGCATCGATCCCACGAACAACAGGAAGGTGCAGATCTACGTCTCGCAGTCCACGGACGGGGGCACCACGTGGACCCCGCAGCAGCTGATCACCGACACGGGCACGCGGTTCAGCCATCATCTGAATTATCTCGACGAGAACTCCACCGACATGCCCAACGTCACGACGCTGCACCACTACCAGTACGGCGAGTACATGGGCGCTTCGTCCTCCGGCGGCAACCTCTGGCTCGCCTGGACCGATTCGCGCAACTGGCTGACGGAGACCCCCAGCGACACCGAGTACGAGGACATCGGCGTCAACGTCCCGTGCACGCCGCCGGCCGCAACGTCGCTGACGTCCGCCACGGTTCCGCGCGACAATCGGATCGACGTCGCGTGGAACGACTCGTCCACCGCGACGGCGACGCAGTATCTCGTCCTGCGCGCGACCGTCTCCGGCGGGCCGTACACGCTGATCGCGACCGTTCCGGACAGCAGCCCGGGCGTCGGCAACGGCGCGCCGTACCTGTACCACGACGATACGGTGAGCGGCGGCATCACGTATTTCTACGTGGTGCAGTCGAGCAACGGCATCTGCGGGTCGGCGAACTCGAACGAGATGAGCGCGCTCGCGACCGGCCGGTGCCTCCTGCCCCCGACGTTCGCGGGCCTTCAGAGCGTGACGAACCCGGGGAACGCGACCTGCACCCTGAGTCTTTCCTGGAGCGCAGGCACGTCGAACTGCTCGGCCTCCGTCCTCTACAACGTCTACCGCAGCACGACCTCGGGCTTCGTTCCCGCGCCCGCCAACCGGATCGCGAACCAGATCTCGGGCACGTCGTTCAGTGACGCCACGGGCGTGTCGTTCGGAACGACCTACTACTACATCGTCCGCGCGGTGGACGGCGGTAACGGCGTCGAGGACGCCAACACGGTCCAGAAGAGCGGGACGCCAACGGGCGCCGTCACGACCTCGAGCTTCACGGATACGTTCGAGGGATCGCAATCCGGCGGCGGATTCGACCTCGCCGGGTGGAGCACCGGCACGCTCAGCGGATCGACGAACTGGGCGTGGTCCACGGCCCAGTCTCACGACGGGACGCATTCGTGGCTCGCGGCCGACGTGGCCGGGCCCGACGACAAGGTCCTGGTCAGCCCGTCGTTCGGCGTCATCGCGGCGACGACGATGAGCTTCTGGCACACCTACGCGTTCGAAGGAACCGTTGCGCAGTGCTACGACGGCGGAACGCTGGAGTACACGACGGACGGCGGGACGACCTGGACCGTTCTTCCCGGCGCCGACTTCACCGCGGGAGGCTACACGGGCACCGCCAACTCGGGTTTCTCGAACCCCATCGGCGGCAAGGCCGCCTGGTGCGCCGGAACGGTCGCCGCCATGACGCAGGTGACCGCGAACCTCGGAACCGACGCCAATCTGCTGAACAAGACCGTGCAACTTCGCTGGCACGAAGGGGACGACTCCTCCGTCGCCGCCACGGGCTGGTACGTCGACACTGCGGCCGTCAACAACGCCGGCGTCGCCGCGTCCTGTACGACGGGAACCGCGTGCACGGCGCCGGGCGCACCGACGTTGACCGGAGCCGTGGGAGACTGCGGCGGCGTCACGCTCTCGTGGATCGCGGGGACCGGCTCGACGTCGTCCTACAACGTGTACCGGTCGTACGCGCCCGGCGGCCCGTACGCCAAGCTGTCCGGGATGCCCGTGACCGGCACGACGTACGTCGACACGACGGGAACGGCCGGAACCACCGTTTACTACGTCGTGACCGGCGCGTGCGATGCGGGCGGGATCGTCGAGTCCGCGATCAGCAACGAGCTGTCGGCCGCGAAGAGCGCGAACGGCGCGGCGTGCAGCGACGGGAACGCCTGCACGACGAGCGACATCTGCTCCGGCGGGACGTGCGTCGGCGGCCCCGCCCCCAACTGCAACGACAACAACCCGTGCACCGACGATTTCTGCAACCCGTCGACGGGATGCGTCCACGCGAACAACACGGCCGCGTGCGACGACGGGAGCGCCTGCACGTCGAACGACACCTGCTCGGGCGGAACCTGTGTCGGAACGGCGATCGTCTGCAACGACAACAACCCGTGCACGGACGA
>CAZYHZ010000003.1:0-130822 GCA_964647625.1 uncultured Acidobacteriota bacterium | reverse complement strand
ATAGCCTGGCATTGGACTATCCTGAAGAGCGTCTCGAGATCCTCGTGGCGTCGGGTGCGTCGAACGACGGGAAAGACGTGACCTACACGTCGGTCGCCGGCGGCCAGCACACCGTGGGGGCGGGCGTCGGGCACGAGCAGAACGGCGCGTTCTTCGTGTAGCGGGGTCGGGCGGGGCTCCACCCCGCCCTTCCTCTCCGACGTCGTTGCGTATCCGGGGCGGAGTCATATGCTCCGAGGCGAGGGGGGAAGCATGCCGGCCGCGGGACGTCCTCGCGACGTGCCTGGCCGCGTGTGGATCTCTTAGACGGGGCGGGGCAGGCCTTTCCCCAGGTTGAGCGTTTCCGTCTGGCGGCAGTTGTAGGCCTCCCACGCAGCGGCGCCGGCCTCCCGCCCGCCGCCGGTCTCCTTCTCACCGCCGAAGGCGCCGCCGATCTCGGCGCCCGAGGTGCCGATGTTGACGTTCGCGATGCCGCAGTCGCTTCCCCCATGCGACAGGAAGCGCTCCGAGCTGCGCACGCTGTCCGTGAAGATCGACGAGGACAGTCCCTGCGGGACGTCGTTCTGGATGGCGAGAGCCTCCTCGAGCGAATCGACCTCGTAGACGTAGAGGATCGGCGCGAAGGTCTCGTCCTTGGGTGTTTCCATTCCGGCCTTGACGCGCACCAGGGTCGGCTCGACGAAGTTCCCGGCCCGGTCGATCCGGTTGCCGCCGTAGAGAACCTGGCCGCCTTCCTTCTTGACGCGATCGAGTGCGGCGCTCATGTCGTCCACCGCTCCGGGATCGATCAGCGGGCCCATCAGCGTCCCCGCCTCGAGCGGGTCGCCGATGCGCACGTGAGCGTAGGCCTTCGTCAGCAGCGAGATCATCTTGGGCGCGATCCCCTTCTGGAGGATGAGACGCCGCGTCGTCGTGCAGCGCTGTCCCGCCGTCCCGACCGCACCGAAGAGCACCGCGCGCACCGCGAGGTCGGTGTCCGCGTCGTCCAGCACGATGATCGCGTTGTTGCCGCCCAGCTCGAGCAGCGTCCGTCCGAGACGCTCGCCGACGACGACCGCGATGCGCCGGCCCATCCGGCACGATCCCGTCGCCGAGATCAGCGGCAGCCGCCGGTCGGCCAGCATCCGCTCGCCGACGTCCGCGCCGCGGCCCACGACCAGCCCGAACACGCCGGGGCAGCCGTTCTTTTCCATGACCCGGTTCGCGATGTTCTGCACCGCGATGGCGGTCAACGGCGTCTTGGACGACGGCTTCCACACCATGGTGTCGCCGCAGACCGCCGCGATCGCCGCGTTCCACGCCCAGACGGCCACGGGGAAGTTGAACGCGGTGACGATTCCGATCGGGCCCAGCGGATGCCATTGCTCGTACATGCGATGCTGCGAGCGCTCCGAGTGCATCGACAGCCCGTACAGCTGGCGCGACAGCCCGACGGCGAAGTCGCAGATGTCGATCATCTCCTGGACCTCGCCCAGGCCTTCGGAGTGGATCTTTCCCGCCTCGAGCGACACCAGCCGGCCGAGCGCCTCTTTGTGGGTCCGCAGCTCCTCGCCGAGCTGGCGGACGATCTCGCCGCGACGCGGGGCCGGGACCATCCTCCACGTCTCGAATGCCGCGGCGGCCGCCGCAACGACCGCTTCGTAGTCGGCGACCTCGGCCTGCATCACGCGGCCGAGGGCCTCACCGGTCGCGGGGTTGTAGGAGACCAGCTCCGGACCCCGCGTTTCGATCCAGGTCCCGGTCGAAGCACCGCGGCTCGTCGGGGCGACGCCCAGAGACGCGAGAACGTCTTGGCGCACGGCGGTCGTCATGGCGGATCCTCCGGAGGGTTGGATGGAAACGTTCATGGTAGCAGGCGGCGTAGGATAGGGACGGGATGGGAACCCAGCTCCCCCGAGTCGTGATCGTCGGCGCCGGATTCGGCGGCCTTCGCGCAGCTCTCGCGCTCTCCGACGCACCGGTTTCCGTCCTGCTGCTGGACCAGCACAACTACCACCTCTTCCAGCCTCTCCTCTATCAAGTCGCCGTTGCCGCGCTTCCGCCGGCGGAGATCGCGTATCCCGTGCGGTCGATCCTTCGCCGCCAGCGCAATCTCGAATTCCGGGTCGCCACCGTAACCGGCTTCGATCTCGATCGACGGGTCGTCTCGACGACGGGAGGCGACGTGCTCTACGACAAGCTGATCGTCGCCGCCGGTGCTTCGACCTCGTATTTCGGGATGGACGAGTTGGCGGAGCACGCGTTCGATCTCAAGGACCTGCGCGGCGCGCTGCGCTTGCGGAATCACCTCATGCGCTGCTTCGAGAGCGCGATTTCGACGTCGGAACCCGCCGAGCGCCGTGCCTTTCTGACGATCGCCGTCGCCGGCGGCGGTCCGACCGGCGTCGAGGTGGCGGGAGCGGTCTCTGAACTGCTGCGGCGCGTCCTGGCCCGCGACTACCGCGGGATCGCGGGCTCGGAGATTCACGTCATCCTCCTCGAGACGGGACCCCGCGTCCTCGGCGTGATGCCCGAGTCGCTCTCCGCGGCGGCGCTTCGCAGCCTGGAATCGCTGGGGGTCGAAGTCCGGATCGGCGCCGGGGTCTCCGGCTACGAGGGCGAGACCGTGCGCCTGACCGACGGCGGGTCGATTCCGGCGAGGACGCTCGTCTGGGCCGCGGGCGTGCGCTCGTCCGCGCTCACCGGGAAGCTCGGCGTTCCCCTGCACAAGAGCGGCCGCGTGATCGTGAAGCCGACGCTCCAGATCCCGGGACACGACGACGCTTACGTGATCGGAGATTCGGCGTACCTCGAAGCCGACGGCGGCGCAGTCCCGATGCTGGCCCCGCCCGCGATGCAGATGGGACGGCTCGCCGCCCGCAACATCGTGCGGCAGCTCCGCGACGAGCCGCCGGCTAGCTTTCGTTACAAGGACCCCGGCGTCCTGGCAACGATCGGGCGTTCGGCGGCCGTCGCCGCGATCGGCCCGTTCCGGTTCCGCGGCTTCATCGCGTGGCTCGTATGGCTCTTCGTGCACCTCATGCAGCTCGTCGGCTTCCGGAACAAGGTCGTCGTGCTCGTCGACTGGGCCTGGCAATACCTCTTCTACCGGCCCGCGTCGGCCTTGATCACGGACGATCCCTGACCGGGATAACTTTGCATCGTAAAGTACTTGACAATTTCCGCCCAGGCGCGTAAATTCCGGCCGCCATGGCTCCCCTTCCGCGCCCGGTCGACGTCCCCGCCGATCCGACGCCTCTTCACGATCACGCGCTCGAAAGCGTCCGCGTCATCCGCGATGCGATGGAGAGGGCCGGGGCGTTCACGGCCGTCCCGGGCGCGGGAATGATCGTGATCGGCGCCACCGCGCTTCTCGCTGCGGGAGTCGCCGGGTCCGCCCCGATCGGGCCGCGGTGGCTGACCGTCTGGGGCACCGAAGCCGTCGTCGCGGCCGTCGTCTCGGCGGTCGCCATTGCGAAGAAATCCCGGCGCGTGGGGTTCAGCCTGCGCTCCGCGCTGGCACGCAAGTTCGCCCTGGCATTCCTTCCGCCTCTCGCGGCGGGCGCCGTGCTGACGATGACGCTCGCCACGCACGGCCTTCGCGCCCTGCTCCCGGGAACGTGGCTCTTGCTGTACGGCACTGCGGTGACCGCCTCGGGGGCGCTTTCGGTCCGCATCGTCCCGCTGATGGGCGCCTCGTTCATGGCGGTCGGGCTGGCGGCGCTCGTGGCCGCGCCCGATTACGGGAACGCGATGATGGCGGCCGGCTTCGGCGGCCTCCACGTCGCGTTTGGAATCGCAATCGCAAGGAGGCACGGTGGGTAGAAAAGTCGACGCTCAGGCGGATGGCGGAAGGTCCCGGCGCCCCGCCGCCCCCACGAAAGCCCCCGCGGAGCGGGCCGCCGTCTCCGGGATCGACCGGCTGATCCACGAGCGCGTGCGGCTCGCGATCGTGAGCGCCCTGGCGGTCAACGAATCGATGACGTTCGCCGACCTCAAGACGCTGCTGTCGGCGAGCGACGGCAACTTGAGCGTGCACGCACGCAAGCTCGAAGAGGCCGGCTACGTTCACTGCACGAAGGGGTTCGACGGCCGCATCCCGCGAACCGAATACCGCCTGACCGCAGCGGGGCGGCGCGCGCTGGAAAAATATCTGGCCCACATGGAGGCGCTGATCCGCAACATGCGCAAAGGAACGGCGTCGTGAGGCCGCGGCACACCGCAATCATCCTCGACGGAAACGGCCGGTGGGCCCAGGCCCGCGGGCTTCAGAGATCCGCCGGGCACCACGCGGGGGCGACGGCGGTCCGGCGCACCGTCGAGGCCGCGCGCGCGCTCGATCTTCCCATGCTGACGCTCTACGCGTTCTCGTCCGACAACTGGAACCGGCCGCGGGTCGAAGTCGACACGCTCTTCACGCTGCTCCGGCGCTACCTCGAGGACGAGCTGGCACGCCTGCGGCAGAACGGAATCCGGCTGACGGTGATCGGCCGGCGCGACCGGCTCTCCCCGGCCCTGGTCAAAGCCATCGACGAGGCGGAATCGGCCACGGCCGCGTGCCGCGACATGCACCTGCGGGTGGCCGTGGACTACTCGTCGCGCGATGCGATCGCCCGCGCGGTGCCCCACCTGCCGGCGGCGGCCGCGGACGTCCGCGAGTCGATGGCGCTTCTCCTCGGCGTTCCCGACGTCGATCTCTTGATCCGAACCGGCGGTGAGCAGCGCCTGTCGGACTTCCTCCTGTGGGAGTCCGCCTACGCCGAGCTCGTCTTCTTGCCTGTTCCGTGGCCGGAGTTCGCGCAGCAAGATCTCGAGGCCGCGCTCGCCGAATTCGCGCGCCGCGGCCGCCGCTTCGGCGGCATCGCCGAGGCCGTCTAGCCGCAGGCGCTCGACTCTTGACTCTCGACTCTTGACCCGTCACGGTCGAGAGTCGAGAGTCGAGAGTCGAGAGTTACTTCTTTTGAAGGGCAGCGCGCAGCGCTTCGCCGAGGTGGGATCCGAAGCCCGTTCCCGGATCGGACTGCTGCGGGGGTATCTCCTCGCGACGGTGGGCCCGCTCCGGTTGAGGGCGCCGATCCCCTTGCGGCCGGCGGTCGGACTGCGGCCGGCGATCAGACGCCGGCTTGCGCTCGCTCGCCACGGGCCGCGGACGAAGGGCCGCCGCCCGTGCGGCATCGGCCGCCTCGCGATCGACGCCCACGACCGACAGCCGGATTCTCTTGCCGTCCTCGGACACGTCCAGGACCTCGACGTCGATGTCCGAGCCCGGAGTGAACCGCGTCTCGAAACCGGCCCCGTCGCCCGCGCCGCTCCAAACGCGCGGGACCATGCCGACGCGCCCGGGACCGAGCCAGACGAAGACCCCGAAGACCTCCGCCTTGACGACCTTGCCCGGAAGCTGCATTCCGGGTTGCAGCGTGACGTTGATGAGGCGCTCCCACCCGGTGAATGCCGGCACCACGGTGATCCGGCGCCTTCCGGCGTCGACCGCGATCACGACCCAATCGTGCGTCGAGTCGATCGCGAGCCCGTCCCGAAAGCCGCCGGCCGAGGGGGGGAACTCGCGCGCGGGCGCCAGCGCCTCGATCTCGCGCCGGAGCTCGACGAACGCGCCGAAGTCGGCGAACCGTTTGACCTTGCCGGCGTACGCCTTGCCGACGAAGAACGAGGTGGGAACGGATTCCCAGGGGTCGGTGACGACCTGCCTGACCGAAAGCGAGATCTTGCCGGTCGCATCGTCGAGCTTGGTGATCTTCACGGGAACGCGATCGCCGGCCGCGACGATGTCCGAGGCGCGCACGACGCGGCCGTGGGCCAGCTCGGTCAAGTGAACGAGACCAGTCACGCCCGCGCCGAGATCGACGAACGCGCCGAACTCGGTCAGCCGCGTCACGCGCCCGGTCATGACCGCGCCCTCGATGAGCGTGGCGCGAACCGCCTTCATCTCGTCGCTGTGCTCGGCCTCCAGAACCTCGCGCCGCGAGACGACGACGTCTTCTCCCCCACGCCGAAGCTGGAGGATCTTGAAGGTATAGGTCTTCCCGACGTGCTCTTCGGCGTTCTCGACGCGGTGCACGTCCATCTGGGAGTGAGGGCAGAAACCGCGACACCGCCCCACGCGAATCTCATAGCCCCCCTTGATCACGCGCTCGACGAGGCCTTCCACCGGATGACCGGCCCGGAACGCGCGGATCACCGCCGGGTCGCGTGGGCGCGGCTTGGCGGGGGCTTTCTGCACGGGCTCCGGCGCCGCGGGCGAGTCTCCGTTCTCTCTGGCGGGCGGCGGGGCTCCGTCGGCTTGGGAAATGGCCTCGGGCGGCGGGACGGCAACTTCGACGGAGGATTCGTTCGGCAGCGGCTCTTCGGTCACTTCTTCCTCACCCGGGTCCCACGGCGACACACCAACCCCGGTGGGGATTTCGTGATGGCCGCCCTCGGACCTAAGATATCTACCCGTGCCTCGCGTATTGTGCCACAAATGATCATTCGGAAATTCCAGGCGAGGACCCGAGGCCGATGAGCGCGACCCATCCCAATCCGGCGGACGGCAGGGACGACCTGGAATCCCGGCCGGAATCGACCGCGGTGCCCCGCCGGAACTGGCTGCGGCGTCTGTACATGACCCTCCGCACGGAGCACCGGACGCCGGGGAAAGTCGGGTTCGGCGTCGGCGTCGGGGTATTCGTGGGGTGCTCCCCCTTTTGGGGGGTGCATTTTCCCCTCTCGGTGCTTCTGGCGACGCTGTTCCGGTTGAATCGCTTCATCGTTTACGCGTCGGCGTACGTGGGAAACCCGCTCACCGTCGGTCCGATCCTGTTCGGCGAGATCCAGCTCGGCCACCACCTGCTGCACGGGACGTGGCTCGCGATCTCGCTCGCCGACGCCAAAGACCTCGGGCTCATGGGGCTGTTCGCGGACCTGTTCGTCGGCAGCATCGTCCTGGGAGGAGTGCTCGGGGCGCTCCTCGGCGCCTTCGCGTGGCTCATCGCGCGAACCGGCAGCCACCACGTCACCTACCGGGAGATCGTCGATGCGATCGTGGTGCGCTACGTCGACGTCTCCATCCGGGATGCCGAGGGCGCCCGTGCCCGCCTGCTCCGGGATCCGATGTTCCCCTTTCTCATCTCGCAGGGCGTGCTGGGCGCAGGCTTGCGCGTGCTCGATCTCGGCTGCGGCCGTGGGCTCGTCGGGGTGCTCGTCGAGATGCTCACCCCGGCGAGCGACACGCGGTGGTATCTCGGCGTCGATCGGAACGACCGGTACGTGCGCGCGGCGCGGCAAGCGCTGGAAAGCTCGCTCGGGTGCACGGTCCAGACCACGGATCTCCGTGACTTCGACCCGGCCGCAGCCGACGTCGTCGTCATGAACGACGTGCTGCGCTTCCTCCCGTTCACGGCGCAGGACGCGCTCATGCGGCGCCTCGCTCGCGCCTTGCCGCCCGGCGCCCGGATGTTCGTGCGTGAGAAGGATGCGGGCGCGGGCTGGCGATTCAAGTGGAGCGCCCTGAGCGATACGATCATGGGACTGTTCCCGGGCCGGCCCCATCACGGGACGCACTACCGCCGCGCCGGCGACCTCCGGAACGCGCTCATCGCCGCCGGGTTTGCCGTCACCGATCGCGCGGTCGCGCGCGCCGCATCGCCCGCGTTCGTGCTGATCGAGGCGACCCGCCGGCCCGCAGGCTTAGGGCGCGCGTGATGCGGGCTCTCCGGATCCTCCGCCCCGGCGGACCGGAGGTCCTCCAGATCGAGACGGTGGACGATCCGGTCGCCGGCCCGGACGAGGTGGTCGTCCGCGTGCGCGCCTCGGCGCTCAATCGCGCCGACCTCCTGCAGCGGCGAGGCCTCTACCCCGCGCCCCCCGGCGCGCCGGCCGACATCCCGGGGCTCGAATTCGCGGGCGAGGTGGAATCGTGCGGCGCGCGGGTCTCGCTCCTCCAGCCCGGCGATCGCGTGATGGGGCTGGTCGCGGGCGGCGGGCAGGCCGAGCGCGTCGGCGTCCACGAGCGGCTGTGTCTCGTCATTCCTCCGGGGATGTCGTTCGAGAGCGCGGCCGCGGTGCCGGAGGCGTTCCTGACGGCATTCGACGCGCTGTTCGCACGCGGAGGGCTCCGCCCCGGCGAGTCGGCGCTCGTCAACGCGGCCGGCTCGGGCGTCGGAACGGCGGCCTGCGCACTGGCAGCCGCCGCCGGCGCGCGGGTCGTCGCGCTATCGCGCGATGCCGGAAAGCGCGCGAAGCTCGAAGCGCTCGGCGTCCACCGCGTCCTCGATCCCGGCGTGCGCGAGCCCGCCCAGGCGATCCGGCTCGCATCGGGAGGTGCGGGCATCGACGTCGTCATCGACCTTCTGGGGGCGGGGACGTTCGGCACGAACGTCGAGGTCCTGGCCCCGCTCGGCCGGATCGTTCTCGTCGGAACGATCACGGGATCGAAGGTGGACGCGGACCTCTCGATGCTGATGCGCAAGCGCGCGACGGTGATCGGGACGGTGCTCCGGTCGCGTCCGATCGAAGAGAAGATCGGCCTCGTCCAGTCGTTCTCCCGATCGATGCTCCCGCTTCTCGCGTCGGGCCGCCTGCAGCCGATCGTCGACCGGATCGTCCCGCTCGAGGAGGCCGCCGCGGCTCACGCCGCGATGGAGCGGAACGAGAACTTCGGCAAGATCGTGCTCACCGTCTAGCCGGTGCTATCGTAGCTTGCTCGAACCCCCAACAAGGAGGTCCCCCACATGCTCCGATTCGCGCGCTCGCTCGCCGCGGCTTCGCTATTTGCGGCGTGCGCTCTGCTCGGTCCCCACGCCTCCGCCGCGGACGTCTGGCAGATCGACGGCACGCACTCCGCGGCCGGTTTTTCCGTCACGCACCTCATGATCTCGACGGTGCGCGGCGAGTTCGGGAAGTTCTCCGGCACGGTCGAATACGACGGCTCGTCGGTGGCGTCGATCAAGGTCGACGCGTCGATCGACGTCGCGTCGGTCAACACGCACAACGACAGCCGCGACGTCCACCTGAAGAGCGACGAGTTCTTCGACGTCGCCAAGTTCCCGACGATCACGTTCAAGTCGAAGAAGGTGATTCCGGGAGCCGCGGGGGCATTCAAGCTGGTCGGCGACCTGACGATGCACGGCGTGACCAAGGAGGTCACGCTCGACGTGACGCCGCTGTCGAAGATCATCAAGGGCATGCGCGGCGAATCGCGCGTCGCGGCGTCCGCCACGACGACCATCAACCGCCAGGACTTCGGCGTGAAGTGGAACGCGGCTCTCGAAGGCGGCGGTGTGGTCGTCAGCGACAACGTGGCCATCTCGCTCGACATCGAGGCCATGAAAATGCCGGACGCGCCGCCCGCACCGAAGAAGCCCTAAACTCCGCGGCCCCATGAGCGAGCTCGAACCGTCCGGCGGGCTCCCGGACAACGCATACCGGGAGCTCGCGCCCGGCGAGACCTACCAGCCGATCGTCCCGGCTTCGGCTTCGGTCGCGGAGATCACCGTCCGTTCCCTCGGGTTCGGGCTGGCGATGACCGCGATCTTCTCCGCCGCAGCGGCCTACCTGGCGCTCAAGCTCGGACAGGGGATCGAGAGCGCGATTCCGATCGCCATCCTCGCGATCGGATACTCCGCCATTGCGCGGCGCAAATCGACGCTCCTCGAAAACGTCAACATCGTCGCGCTCGGGGCGACGGCCGGCATCGTCGTCGGAGGATCGACCTTCACGATGCCGGCGGTGTTCATCCTGGGCCTCGAGAAGCAATCGAGCTTCGCGCAGATCTTCTTCGTGCCGCTCCTCGGCGCGATCCTCGGCGTGCTCTTCCTGATCCCGTTCCGGCGCTACTTCGTCTCCGAGATGCACGGGAAGCTCCCGTTCCCCGAGGCGACCGCCACGACCGAGATCCTCGTCACCGGCGGGCGAGGCGGACGCCAGGCGCTCGTGCTGCTCAGCTCGATGGCGGTCGGCTTCGTGATGGACTTCCTCGCGCTGCATTTCAAGGCGTGGCGGGACACGTTCACGACCGTCCTCGTCCCGTCGCTCCACAAGCTGACCGACGACGTCAAAGCGATCTTCGTCCTCAACACCTCGGCCGCGGTGCTCGGGCTCGGATACATCGTCGGACTGCAGTACGCGGCCATCATCGCGGCCGGCTCGTTCCTGTCCTACTACGTGTTCATCCCGCTGCTCGCCGTGATCGGCCGCGTCGCGCCCGGCCCGCTGTTTCCCGGACGGCCGCCCTTGGGAGGGATGGACGCGGAGACGATCTTCGGCCAGTACGTGCGCTACATCGGCATCGGCGCGATCTTCGCCGCGGGGGTGCTCTCGGTCGTCAAGATGTCGCCCGTCATCGCCCAGGCGATCTCGCGCGTCCTGGGCGAGATAAAGCGCGCCGGGAGCCGGACCGAGGCCGTCCTGCGGACCGACCTCGACCTTTCGATCCGTAGTGTGGTCCTGGGAACGGTCGCCGTGGCGCTGGCGATCTTCCTCTACTTCCGGTTCGCGGTGCTCCCGGGGACCGCGACGCCGACGTCGACGGCCGCGATCTCTCTGGGATTGACGCTCGCGATCACCTTCCTGTTCGCGGCGGTGTCGGCGTGGGCGATCGCAATGATCTCGACGACGCCGATCTCGGGGATGACACTCACGACGCTGATCATCTCGGCGGGCGTGCTGTCGGCGCTCGGGCTTTCCGGCCCGTCGGGCATGCTGGCCGTGCTCCTGATCGGAGGCGTCGTGTGCACGGCGCTGTCCATGACGGGATCGATGGTGACGCTGCTGAAGGTCGGCTACTGGACGGGTGCCACGCCCCGGCGGATCGAGCTGACGCTCGTCTCGGGCTCGATCGTCGCCGCCGTGACGGTCACCGCGATCATGTTCGTCTTCGCGAAGGTCTACGGGTACGCGCCCTCGCCCGACCACCCCCAGCCCGTGGCCGCCCCGCAGGCCAACGCGATGGCCGCCGTGATCTCGTCCGTCATGCAGTCGGGCACCGCGCCGTGGTTCCTCTACGGTATCGGGGCCGTTGTCGCTGTGACCATCCAGATGCTCGGCATCTCGACGCTCGCGTTCGCGCTCGGCATGTACCTGCCGATCGAGCTCAACACACCGATCCTGGCCGGCGCGATCGTGGCCTGGCTCGTGCGCCGGCCGGCGGGGACGCTCCTCGGGAAGGCCCGCGGCAGCCGCGGGACGCTGATCGCGTCGGGGTTCATCGCCGGTGGCGCCATCGCGGGCGTCGCCGACGGGATGATCCGGTTCGCGCTCGATTCCCTGAAGATCGACGTTCACTACGAGTGGGGCAACGACGGTGGCGCCGGGAACTGGCTCGGGCTCGCCGTGTTCGTCGCTCTGGGCGTCTTTCTGTGGTGGGACGCGCGCCGCGCGACCGAGGAAGAAGGAGCCGGCCCCGAAATCTCGATGTGACGAGGGCTATCCCGGCCGATCCTTGGACACGAGCCACAGGGACGCGGGAAGCGCCGTGAAGTCCGCGATCATCGACAGCAGGAACGCGCACGCGGACACGATCCCGAACTGACGCATCGGCGGGAGCGGCGACAGCGCGAGCGCCAGAAAGCCGCCGGCGTTGATGAACGTCGCGAAGATGATCGCGCCCCCGGAGACGGTCAGCGCGTGGCGCAGCGCGGCCTCGGTCCCGCCGAGCTTGCGCCCCTCCTGGAAATGGTAGAAGAAATGGATCTGGTCGTTCTCCGACGCGCCGAGAACGGTCGATGCGATCAGGATGGTCGCGACGTTGAGCGCGATTCCCGTCGCGCGCATGACCAGGAACATCACGAGGATCGCGAAGACCGACGGGATCATCGCCATGAGCCGCGCGGCCGGCGACCGGAAGACGATCAGGAACGCCACGAAGATCACGGCCGCGGTGATCGCAAAGCTCTCGGTCAACGTCGGCACGAGATAGTGGGCGATCTTGGCGCCCAAGACCCCCTCGCCCGTGACCGTCATCGTGCACTCCGCGAGCGCCGGCTCGCGGTGCTGCGCTTCGGCCCACGTCGACGTCAGGAACTTCTTGAGATCGGCGTATCCCGAGAACCCCTTCCGGGTGATGACGCGAACCCTCGCGTTCGCGAGCGTCGAGACGTCGATCGAGCCGCGGAACTCCGGGCGCGTCAGCGCCAGCTGCTCGAAGTCCCCGGCCAGCTTCTTCCACGAGGCATCGTCGTCCGGGAGGGAATCTCCCTGCCCCTGCACGTAGCGAACCCACTGGAGCAGCGTCGTCGGGGACAGCACGGCCCCGACGCGCGAGTCGGCCTCGAGCAGCGCGCGGAACCGGTCGAGCCCCCGCAGGACCATCGGGTCGAGCACGCGCCCCTCGGGGGTTTTGATCCAGGCTTCCGCGACGTTCAGCCCCGACATCGTCGCCTCGAACCGGCGCGTGTCCTTGTAGATCGGAAGGTGCGGATCGATGTAGTCAAGCGCGTCGGTTTCGAGGGGCATCGGCTCGATGAGCCGCGGCACGCCGAGCAGCGCGCACAGCCCCACGAGCATCAGCACGACGGCGCCCGGCACGAGCACGAAGCGGAACCGGTAGGAAAACGACGGGATCTTCTCGACGATCTGCGGCCACCAGGCCCCCGCGGTCTTGCGCTCCGAGGACGTCGGCGTCTTCAGGAGCTGCTGCAGCGCGGGAAAGAGCGTGAACGACGCGATCCACGTCAGGACCATCCCGGCGGCCACCCAGTACCCCATCTCACGGATCGGGCGGATGCTCGAGACCGCCAGCGCGGCGAATCCCACGGCGGCGGCGAAGATCGATGCGCTGCACGGAAGGAACTTGTTCCGCATCATGAACACCTGGTGGTCCCTGAGGCTTCCCTCCTCGGGTCCCGCGACGTAGAGCGAATGCAGGTAGACCAGGGTCGACGTGCAGGTGACGAGCACCGTCAGCGGAACGAGCGACGAGACGATCGTCGAGACGAAGCCCATCACGCCGGCGAAGGCCTCGGTGAACAGGATCGTCACGCCGATCGTCAGCGCGAACGCGAGCAGGGTGCGGAACGACCGGTAGAGGAACAGATTGAACAGCACGATGAAGAGACCGAACAGCGGCATGAAGAGAAGCGTCGAGCGCTGGGTCTCCTCCGAGAGGTAGCGGTCGACGTAGGCCCCGCCGACCTTCCTCACCGCCGTCAGGGGGGCCGGGTGATCGACGAAGGGTGCCACGGCCTGGTCGACCGCCGCGAGCAGCGCCTGGACGTCCTCCCGGCGCTCGGCCTGAAGCTCAAGCGGGATCCCGAGAACGCCCTCCCCCACGAGCCCCTGCTTCCTGAAGAGCGTGGTTCCGGTCGCGAAGGACCGAAATGCGGCGGCATCGTCCGCGGTCGCGGCGAAGCTGGGGTGCGTCTGCTTGAAGATCGTGAGCGCCGAGAGCGGCCGCACGTGCGGCACCTGGGCCACGGCGTGCTCGAGCGCCTCGAGGCGCGCGACCACCTCCGGGGCGAACGGGTCCTTCGCCTCGGCGAGCAGCACGACGTAATCGCCTTCGGGGAACAGCTTCTGGAACGCGCGGGTTTGTATGTAGTCCTCGTCGTTTTCGACGATGAGGCGCGCGGGAGAGTTGTCGCTCTGGACCGAGAGCGCGAAGCGCGCCGCGAACGGGGCGCAGAGGACCCAGAAGGCGACGACGAGCCAGGGGTGTTCGACGATCCAGCGGGCCAATCGCGTGCCGGCGCCCGGCGAAGCATCCGGGGGCATTGCATAATGGAGCGCGGTCATGTCGAAGCGAACCTCGATTCTCTCCGCGCTCGTTCTCGCCGGCGCCTTGACGGCACGCGCTGCGGCCGCGCCGGTGACGCTCGTGATCTGCGCCCCCGGCTATCCGGGTTCCACGAACGAGGCGCAGCCTAGCATGGACGCGCTGGCCGCCGCGGTCGCGACGGCGGTCTCGTGGCCCGCGTCCCGTATGAAGGCCGAGTACTACGAAACCGAGGCTGCGGGTGTCGCGCGGCTCCAGGCGAAGACGCCGTCGTTGGCGCTCGTTCCGCTGCCGTTCTTCCTCGTGCACGAGCATGACCTGAAGCTCCAGCCACGCGCGCAGGCGGTGGAGCAAAACGGAGAGCCGCAGGTGACGTGGACGCTCGTCGCGAAGAAGGGCCGCGTCAAGAGCGCGGCCGATCTCTCCGGGTTCACCATCGTCGGTCTCGCAGGCTACGCGCCCGAGTTCGTGCGCAACGTCGCCCTCGGGAAGTGGGGAAAGCTTCCGTCCGACGTGACCTTCGAGGCCAGCTCCCAGGTCCTTTCGGGTCTGAGGCGGTCGGCATCGGGGGACAAGGTGGCCGTCCTGCTCGACGCTTCGCAATCCAAAGCGCTTGCGACGTTGCCGTTCGCGGCGGACCTCGACGTCGTCGCGACGTCGCCGCCGATTCCGGGGTTCCTGGTCTGCGCGGTCTCAAACACCGCCCCGCGCTCCGACGTCGACCCCCTCGTGGCCGGGATGCTCCGCATGGCGAAGACGCCCGAAGGGGCGGCCTCCCTCGATGCGGTGCGGCTGGCGCGGTTCGTTCCTCTGGACGAGAAAGGACTCTCCGCGGCTCGGGCGGCCTATGCGCCCGCCGGCAAGAGCAAGTGAGGGTCCGAGCGTGCTTGATCCTGGCGGCGGCGCTGACCGGGTGCGCTCCCGCCCTGCGTGAGCCCCCCTCCGTTGCGGCGCTCGCTACCAAGCCCGCCGCCGGCGAGGCCCCGGCGGTCGATCCGGCCGCCGCGCTTCGCGAGGCCGACGAGCGGTGGGCGCAGCGTCCGGACGTGCGGGCGGTCGAGGCCGCGGAAACGCTTTATCTGAACGCCGCGCAGGCCGACGAAAAGGACGTCTCCGGCTTGATCGGAGCGACACGAGCGAAAACGTGGCTCATCGATCGCCTCCCGGCCGGGAAGGCGCGAGCCGACAAAGCCGTTTCCGCGGTTCAAGCGGCGCAGTGGTGCGTCCGCCGCTCTCCGGATCTTCCGGCGTGCCACTACTGGCTCGGTGTCGCCGTCGGCCTTCAAGCGCGCGAGGTGCGGTCCACCGCGGAAGACGGACTGCGCAAGATGGTCGCCGAGCTCGCGCGGGCGATCGAGGGCGATCCAGCGTATGAAGACGCCGGGCCGCATCGCGTGATGGCGATGTTGCTCCTCCGGGCGCCCGGCTGGCCGGCGGGCCCGGGAGATCCGGAGAAGGGACTCGAGGAAGCTCGAAAGGCCGTCGAGCTGCGGCCACAGTTCCCGCCCAATCAGGCCGCGCTCGGCGAGGCGCTGGCCGCGAACGGCAAGCGCGACCAGGCGCGCGAGGCCTACGAGAAGGCCAAGGCGCTCGCCTTGGGCGGGAACGAGTCCGCGCTTCCCGATGCGGCGGCATGGATCGCCGACGCCGACGACGGGCTGAAGAAACTCTCGCGCTGACGCTAGGGCTTCGACGTCGATTCGATCAGCGCGATCGATACCCCGAGGCAATCGTCTCCCGGCGCGATTTCCGACGAAGGATCGAGACCGGTCACGCCGCGCGCGCGCAGGTTCGCCAGCGACTCCTGGAACCGGGAGCGCGGAATGACGAGGACGTACGGCCGGCCGTCGGCGACGCCCCACCACGTCCCCCGCCCGCCGGTCTCGCGCGCCATCCGATCGAGGCGCAGCGCCGCGTCGACGGGGTTTGCGACTGCCCAGGTCGCCCGCACTCCTGAGTCCGACCAGCGCTCTCCGCACTCGGCCGCGACTTCGGCCTTCTTGGCGGACCGGTCGAGGTCCTTGACGAACGCCTGTGGCGCCGCTGCCTGCGACCGTTGTTCCCGCAGCGGCGGCGCCTGTTCCGGCAGCGCCTGCGCTGCCGGAACCTCCGCGGCCTGGCCGACGCGTCCCTGCGTACCGGGCGCAACGCTGTTCACAGTGCCGAGGGCGGATCCGGCGGATCCTCCTTCGGTTGGTGCTTCGGCCCTTCGTTCTGCCTCCGCGGGAGCAACCGGCGCGGGTGGCGGCTGCACGGAACTCTTCTGGAGACTCGGCTCCGCCGCTGCGGCTGCCGGACGATCGGCGCGCGCGGCGGCGAGCTCGTCTTGAGCGGCGCGCTCGCGCTGCGGCGCGGGAGACGGCGACGCCGCTTGCGGCTCGACCTTGACATCGGCCTGGGCCGAGGGCGGCGGAAGAGGAGCCGGTGCCAAGGGTCTTTCGCCTTGCCACCGAAGCGCGAACAAGACTCCGATCGCGCCCAAGGTCGCCGCGATCGTCGCGGGCACGGCGAACCGGAGCTTTCCGCGGCGCACGGGCTCGCCCGGCTCGAGCCGGAGCGCGATCTTCACGGCGAGATCGGCGGGAGGCGGCGGGATCCTCTCGGCGCGCATCGCCGCGGCCAGCCGCTCGAGGGCGGCAAGCTCCGCGCGGCAGTCCTCGCACGATGCGAGATGCCGGTCGACCACGGATCGCTCCTCGATGCCAAGCGCGTCGTCCAGGTACGCGGAGAGCGCCTCGCGCGGATGCGGATCGGGCCCGGTCATGGCGTTCTCCCTTCGACACACTCCCGAAGTGCCCCGCGCGCGCGGGAGAGCCTCGAGCGGACCGTGCCCATCTCGATTCCCAGGAGCTCCGCGATTCTCTCGTACGAGTGCTCCTCGGAATCACGAAGGGCGAGGATCGCGCGCCACGCGGCCGGGAGCTTCAGGAGACAGTCCGCGAGCTTGCGCATCAACTCTTTGGCCTCGAGCGCCCCGAGAGGGTTTTGTCGCACCGGCGGCCCGTCTTGCCACGACTCGTCGAGCGTGTCGGAGGCGCGCTCCCTCTTGGTTTCGGCGCGGTCGAGGTGATGCAGCGACCGCGTCACCGCGATCCGGTGCAGCCACGTGGACAGCTTCGAATCGCCGCGGAAGCCCGGAAGCGCCCGGTAGGCCGTGATGAACACCTCTTGGACGACATCTTCCGCGTCTTCCCGGTGGCGGACCATCTTGAACACCGTGGCCCAGATATGAGGAAGATGAATCTCGACAAGGCGGTCGAACGCCGGCCGATCGCCTCGCCGAGCCCGTTCGACGAGCTCGCTGTCGTCGCCTGCGTCGGCGGACGGTCCCTTCGGGCGCACCACCTGCATCAGCTTGAAGAATGCCACGAACGATCGGACCGCCAAAGCCTGGTAAAGTTCCATTGAATGCCCGTGTCGTTGATCGACGACCTGACGAGCGCCGGGTTTCGCGGCGAAATTCTCGCCGAGACTCCGCTGGCTCCCCTGACGACCTGGCGCATCGGCGGACCCGCCGAGGTCCTGGCGACCCCGCTCGACGTGGACGACGTCACCCGTGCCGTGTCGTGGGCTCAAAGGCGGGGGCTTCCCTGGCGGGTGCTGGGGAACGGATCGAACCTCCTGGTGCCGGATGCCGGCGTCCGCGGCCTGGTGCTCCGGCTGCGCAAGGTAATCGACGAGATCTCGATCGACGGATGGAGGCTCGTCGCCGGAGCGGGCGCATCGTTTCCGGCCGCGGCCAACGCCGCGGCGGCGGCGGGGCTCGCGGGAATCGAGTTCGGCGCCGGCGTCCCCGGCAGCATCGGCGGCGCGATCGTCATGAATGCCGGATGGCACGCGTTCGAGATCGGAAACGTCGTCGAGTCCGTCTCCTACATGGAACGCGACGGCCTCGTGCACGACGTCCCCGCCGGCGCTTGCGCGTTCGGGTACCGGAAAAGTGCGTTTCGCGGCCGCGGCGGCGTCGTGCTGTCGGCGACCCTCGCGCTCGCGGGAGACGACCGCACCGCGGTCGCAGCGCGCCTGGCCAAGTTCCAGGAGATCCGCAAATCGACGCAGCCGACCGAGCTGCCCTCGTGCGGGTCCGTCTTCGTGAAGCCCGAGGGCGATTTCGCCGGGCGGCTGATCGAGGCCGCCGGGTTGAAGGGCCGGCGGCTGGGCGGGATCGAGGTCTCCGACAAGCACGCGAACTTCTTCGTCAACGTAGGAGGCGGGACTTCGGCGGACGTGGTCGCGCTCGTGACGCTCGTCGAGAACGAAGTGTCCGCGAAGTTCGGCGTGCGGCTGACGCGCGAGTTCGAGGCCTGGTAGGGACGATCGGCTACGCCGAGAGCAGGCTGCGGACGCGCTCGACGAAGCTCGCCTGGACCGCCTCGTCGAGCACCACGCGATCGACCTCATCGACCAGGAGCCCGTCGAACAGGGCCTTCTTGTTCTCGACGACCTGCCGGACACGCTCTTCGATCGCATCGCGCGTGACGAAGTGAAGCACCTGCACGCTCTTCCGCTGGCCCATCCGGTGCACGCGCCCGATGCGCTGCTCGAGCACGGCCGGGTTCCACGGCACCTCGAGGTTGACGACGACCGAAGCGGCGTCCTGCAAGTTGAGCCCCAGCCCGCCGGCATCGGTCGAAAACAGCACGCGCAGGTTGACGTCGGAGCGGAAGTCGTCGATGGTCTGGCGGCGCTTGCCCGAGTCCATCCCGCCGTGGAAGACCGCGGCCTTCTCGCCGCGCCGGTCGAGGAGCGGCCGGACGACGTGATGCGCGAGGCGCAAGAGCCGCTCCCACTGGCTGAAGACCAGCACCTTCGCACCGGGCCGCTCGAGCAGGTCCTCGAGGACGCGTGAGAATTCTTCCAGCTTCGGGGAGTGGATCCAGCGCAGGTCGGACTCGTCGGTGGGACGCTCGCTGCGGAGCCGCGCCTCGGCGTGCTCCCATTCGTACTGCGCCCAGGCGTTGCACAGGATGCGCATCGACGTCAGCGCCTGGAGCAGCAGCCGCACCTCGGCGGTCTTGAGCGGACGGTTCTGTGCCAGGAGAGCCGCGACCTTGCGCGCGTGGCGGCGGTAGGGACGCAGCTGTGCTTGCGTCATCTCGGTCCAGAACGTGTTGTCCGTGCGCGGCGGGAGCTGGTCGAGCACATCGCCCCGCTCGCGACGCAGGAAGAAGGACGCCAGCCGACCGCGCAAGATGTCCAGCGCCTCGTAGGCGACGATCTTGCCGCCCGGCTCGCTGACGGCGTGGAACGGGAGCAGCCGCCAGCGCGGCCCGAGCGCTCTCGGGTTCAGGAATTCGACGAGCGAGTGCAGCTCGGAAAGCCGGTTCTCGAGCGGCGTCCCGGTCAAGACGATGGCGAACGGGCTCGTCAATTCCTTGATCGCCTTGGCGGTCTTCGTCTCCCAGTTCTTGATGCGCTGGGCCTCGTCGAGCACGACGAGCTCCGCCTTGGCCGCGCGGACGGCGTCGAGATCGCGCAGCGCCAGCTCGTAGTTGAGGATCAGGAAGCCGTGCTTCCAGCGCTTGTATGCCGCGTGGCGCATCGCGCGCGAGCCCTCGACGACGCGCGCCTGCTCTCCGCAGGCCTTGGCGATCTCCCGCGCCCACTGATGCTTGAGCGACGCGGGGCAGACGACGAGCGTCTTCTTCACGCCCGCGGTTTTCCGGAGGAGGAGCGTCGCGACGATCGCCTGGAGCGTCTTGCCGAGCCCCATGTCGTCCGCGAGGAAGGCGCGGCCGCGGCGCGCGAGGAACAGGGCGCCGTGCTCTTGGTACTTGTGGAGGTGGAACCCGAGATTCGCCGTGGTCTCCTTCCACGTCTCGTCGCCGATGCGCACCGCGCCGAGCCGCTTCGCGAGCTCGGCCTGATGGCGGGCCTCGGTCAGCCGCGCGTCGGCGGCGGGATCGAGGTCGAATGCGACTCCACCCTGCGCCGCGGCCTCGCGCGCCATCTCGATGGCCATGTCGGCCCAGGCCGACGGCGCGGTTCCGGCGGGCGCCTCGCGGAGAGTGCCCTCGTCGTCGAACAGGCTCCGAAGCACTCCGGGGAACTCCGCGTCCACGACGTCGCAGCGCAGCTCGCGGAGAGGATCGGGGACGAGCACCAGCCATTCGGTGGGCCGCCACCAGATCGAAAGCACCGGGCCGGCCGCGCGCTTGGGCTGCCGCTGATACCACGCGCGGACGCGCTCGATGTGCTTGCAGCTCGCCAGCTCGCTCTTCTCGAAGTCCGGACAGGTGCACGAGGCGAGGCGAACGTCCAGACCGCGCAGGGCGACCGTGTAGGCCCCCGCCCGGCCGTGACCCGCGACCCGGAACCTTGGAAGGCTCGAGGTCTTGCGCGCGATGCGCGTGATCGACGCCTTCTCCTTCCGGGCGCGTTGCTTTCGCGCCTTCGTCTCGTCGCTCCGCGCCAGCTCGACGCGCTCGTCACGCGTCAGGGCCCATTCGCCCGGGCCGGCGAGGAGAGTCCCCGCCTGGATCGGCGCGTGGGTGACGATGCGTCCCTGTCCGCGCGCGAGTCGGCCCGCCCGTCGCGCGCGCTTCTGCGAACCGGCGACGTGGAGGACGGCCGGCCGCGGGAATCTCAGCGCTTCGAGCGCGGCGACCGCGTGCTTGCAAACGGGTCCGGTCTCGTAGGAACACTCGCACCGGCTCAGGAGTCCGGATCCGTTGACCGAGATCGTGACGCGGTACGGCGTCGGTCCCTGATCCCGAACCTTGCCGTCGACCGAGCGCCCGTCGGCGGCCAGGCGCAGGGACTCGACCTTGCCGAGGAGCGCGCTTTCGTGTCCCGCTGCGGCGACGCGGTCTCCGGCCCAGAGCTTGAGATCCGAGGAAAGCAGCACGGCATCGGCCGAAATCGCGGACGTCGCGGGACGCGTCGTCTTCTTCAACCGTGATTTCAAGAGTCCTTCCCCAATTAGGGACGAATCAAGCCGGGAAGTTTGCCTCATTCCGGCCTTCCGCGCCAGCCTTGATCCCGGCGGGCGGAGGGGGATAGCATCGGCGGCTTGCCGAAAAAAGACGATCTCCTCGCCCGGTTCGAAGCGTTCGTCACGGAGCGGCATCCCCTCTTTTCCGATCGGGCGGCGGCGGCGCTCGGCGCCGTCGTGCACCGGACGAAGACCTCCGGTAGGCCGTCACGCCAGAAGCTGCTGGACGCGCTGCGAAAACCGCTGCGCGCGGAGCTTCGCAAGAAGCTCGACGCGGGTGCCCCTCGCGGGAAGGCCGAAACGACGCCGGGCGTGTCCGCCGGCGAGCGGTATCGCCTCGAGACGGCCGCCGTGCTCGAGGTGTGCGACGGCTTTCTCCGCCGCGAGTCCCTGCGCGCATCCTTGACGGCCGAAGAGCGGCGCGAGCTGCTGCGCGGGATGATCCTGACGCGGGCGACCGACAACCGGTTGAAGACGTTCTTCACCGGCGGCGAGGTGCGCCACGGCAAGGCGTCGTTCCAGGGGAAGGGATTCCGGTCGCTCGGCCAGGAAGCGATCTACGCCTCGGTGCTCAGGCTGCGGCGCGGCGATGGATACCGCGACGAAACGGGAGCCTGGCGCGGCGACGTCATCGCGCCGCTGATCCGTGACGCCGGCGCCGCGCTCGCGATGGATCCGTCGCCCGAAGCCGTCCGCATGATCCTGAACGGCCAGATGGGGAAATCGGGCCCGCCGATGAACGGAAAGGACCTGCACGTCGGCAACTTCGACGCAGGCGTCATCCCGGCGTCCGCCCCGCTGACGATCTCGACGATGGCGATCGCGGGCATGGCGATGGCGTTTTCCCTGCGCGGCGAGGACCGCGTCGCGGTCTCCTATGCCGGCGAGGGGGCGACGTCTCTCGGCGAATGGCACGAGGCCGTCAACCTGTGCGCCGCGCGGAAGCTTCCGGCGATCTTCTGCGTGCAGAACAATCAGACCGCGCTCTCCACGCCCGTCACCGAGCAATCGGCGGTGCGAACGTTCGCCGACAAGGGCGCGGGGTACGGGATCCCCGGCGTCACGATCGACGGGACCGATCCCGATGCCATCGCCGCCGCGTTCGCGTGGGCCGCCGAGCGCGCCCGAGCAGGGTCCGGGCCCACGCTGATCGAGCTGTGCGCGATGCGGATGTGCGGGCACGCCCATCACGACGACATGCTGTATCTCGGGCGCGATCCGGTCCCTTCGTGGGAGTACGCGGCCCCGAGCGACGGCGGCTACGCGGACGCGAAGGCGTTCGCGTTCTGGGCGAGGCGCGATCCGATCCCGACGTACGCCGCGCGGCTCGTGGCCGATGGCGTGATCGCGAAGGGCGATCTGGAACGCTTGAAGAACGAGGCGGATGCGATCGTCGACGAGCAGGCCCGCGCGGTGATCGAGCTCCCCTGGCCCGATCCGGGCGACGCCGGGCGCGGCGTGTTCGCCGGCGAGCCCGCGCGCACCCACGTCGAGCCGCTGGCGAATCCCGCGGAGCGGCTCGCTCGCCCCGCCACGCCCCTCCCCGAGGTCGAAGATGCGCCGCCGTTCGACCCCAAGGGCAGCACGTTGCTCGAGGCCGTGATGAAAGGCGTGGGCGACGCGCTCTCGGGCGACCCGCGTGTCTTCGTCTACGGCGAGGACGTCGGCGGCAAGTACGGAAACGCGTTCCTGCTCCTGCGGCCGCTCCTCGCAGAGCACGGGGGCCGCATCATCAACTCGCCGATCGCCGAAGGCGGTGTGCTCGGGGTCTGCGTCGGGGCCGCGCTCGCCGGGATGCGTCCGATCGGCGAGATCCAGTTCAACGACTTTGTCGCGACCGGATTCAACCAGCTCGTCAACAGCGCCGCGAAGATCCGGTATCGCTGGGGCGGCTCGGTGCCGATGGTCGTGCGGATGCCATGGGGCGGCTTGCGGCGGGCCGGCCCGTACCACTCGCAAAATACCGAAGCTTGGTTCTATAGAACTCCGGGATTGAAGATCGTGTGCCCCTCGACGCCGGCCGATGCCAGGGCGCTCCTTGCCAGCGCTCTCGCAGACCCCGATCCGGTGCTTTACTACGAGCACATCGCGCTCTACCGCGACCCCAAGATCAAGCAAAAGCTGGGAGCGGAGCCGCCGGAAGCACTTCCCGCCGGAAAGGCGGCGCTCCGAAGAGCCGGAAGCGATCTCGCGATCATCAGCTACGGCGCGTACGTCCATCTCGCCCTGCGCGTGGCGGACGTGCTCGAGCGCGAGGGCGTCCGCTGCTCGGTGCTCGATCTGCGGTGGCTGCAGCCTCTCGATCGCAATGCGGTGCTGGCCGTGTCACGTCATTGCGGCAAGGTGTTGATCGCCCACGAGGACTCGCGCACCGGCGGGATCGGCGAGTCACTGGCGTCGATCATCCAGGAGGAGTGCTTCGAGCAGCTCGATGCGCCGGTGCGCGTCATCGGCGCGCTCGACACTCCGGTCCCCTATTCCCCGGCCTTGGAAGATGCATTTCTGCCAGGCGAGGATCGTGTGCTCGAAGCCGCGAGGCGGCTCGCCGCGTACTGAAAAAAAGGGCGCTTCCCCGTGGAAGCGCCCCTTGGATGTCCAGATCGTCGTTCGATCAGTAGCGGCGATTCCCGCCGCCGCCACCGCGATTGCCGCCGCGGCCACCGCCATACCCGCCACCGCCGCCGAAGCCGCCGCCACCGCCGCCTGCGGTGCGCTCGCGCGCCTCGTTGACGGTGAGCGGTCGTCCGCCGAAATCGCGGCCGTTCAAGTCTCGGATGGCGCCGTCAGCGTCCTCGGAGCTTCCCATTTCCACGAACCCGAAGCCGCGCGGGCGGCCTGTGTCGCGATCCGTGACGAGCTTCACCTCGACCACGTTGCGACCGTTCTGACCGAACAGCTCGCGGACCTGTTCCTCGTCAGCGCTGAAGGGAAGGTTGCCGACATACAATCTCGTGCCCATGCTCTAACCCCTGGCTCCCCCGGTGGGAGCAGAATCAGGTCCCGGCGCCGAACCGAACCCTCGATCCGGATACCGCGTGCCGAAGCACCGCTCCAGGTGATGGCACGCAATTCAATCGTTTCTGTACGACAAGAATGCCGCCAGGACCTCACATGACGGTAGGCGGGTGCCGGGCTTATGTCAAGAACGGGATTCGCCCGAGGAATCACACTTTTAGGTGCCGCTCAATCGCGGCCCGGGCAAACGCCTCGTGGGCGTGAAGACGGGCCTTTTCGTACTCCGCCGGTGCGAAGATCACCATGACGATTGCGGCGGTGGCGTCGGAGACGGACGTGCGCAGGGAATCGGACGACGGGTTCCCGAACGGACCTTCCTGGTCCGCGAGCGTCGGCCGGCCCGAGACGTTGACCGCATCTTTGCGGATTCCGGGGTAGCTCTCCCCGGAGACGCCCCGGCGCAGGACGATCTCGCCCCGAATCCGGCCCGCGTCGTAAAGGCCGATCGGTAGCAGGAACGACACCGAGCAAAGATTGCACACGTCGACGGCGGAGTTCACGGCGGGAAACGGCTTTCCCTGGACGATCCGCCGAAGCAGGGCTTCCGACGAGGGCCGGGTCGAGGTGGGGTCCATCCCGAACCCCCGGTAAAGCGCACGCGCGGCCGCCAGCCCCTCGATCTCGGCCGGCGCCTTCCCCGCGTGCGCCGCGGACAGGCGAGCGCAAAGCTCGTCGATTTCCTTCCGGAGACCGGGCGATGCCGCTCCGACGGAAACCGGTGCGGCTTCGACGACCCCGACCTCGACGAGGGCGGCGATATCCGGTGCGATCTCGATCCGCCCCATGGCTTCTAGGATAATGTCCATGGAAAGATCCCGAATTCGCCTTTTTCCGGTCCGCGTTAATCCCCGGGCCGGGGGTGCGTAATGAAGCACGAGAGCCAAATCAAGGAGAAGGCCGTGCACGCCACCCCGCAGTCGCAACATGATGTCCCGCTCATGCCGAACGAATCGATCGCCGTGCTGTTCGAGCAGCACCACGACCGGGTGTTTCGGGTCGCCCGGCGGATCACCGGCTCGGCCGACGACGCGGAAGACGTCGTGCAGACCGTGTTCCTTCGCGTGATGCGCCGCGAGGACGGCCCACTGCGCGAAGACGACGCCGCGAGCTACCTGCATCGCGCGGCGACCAACGCGGCGTTCGACGTTCTGCGCCGGCGCGCCGCCGCCCGCACCGATCCCGTCGACGGCACGACACCGCTTCAGGACCATTCCCCCAACCCCGAGTCGCTTCGAGAGGGCGCCGAGATCCGCGCCCGGCTGCGCGCGGCCCTGGCCGGCCTCAACCCTCGTGCCGCCGAGATCTTCGCGCTGCGCTATTTCGACGGCTACGGCAACCGCGAGATCGCGCGCCTGTTGAACACTTCGTGGAGCACGGTCGCCGTCACGCTCCATCGCACGAGAGCCAAGCTCCAAAAGGATCTGAAGGGAGACCTCCGATGAACTCCGATGACACCCGCAAGCCGTCTCTCGACGACGTGGTCGACGCGATCCGGACCGACGAGCCGTCCCGCGAAGAGCTCGCCGCCTCGGCCGCCCGCGTCCGCACGCGGCTCGGCTTGACGACCGCATCCGGCGGCTCGACCGTTCACATCGAAAGCTGCGCCGGCTTTCAATCTCTGATTCCGGCCTTTCTCGACGGCGCGCTCCCCGCGGAGACGGCCCTGTTGCTCGAAGACCACACGCGGGAGTGCATCCCGTGCCGTCGCGCGCTCATCGCCGCGCGGACACCGAAGCGTGCGCCGTCCGGCCGGCCGGCGTCGGGTCGTGCGCTCGACCGCCGCTGGCTCGCGGCCGCCGCGGTGGCCGCGGTGGCCGTGCTCGGCGCCTACACGGGCTGGCAGGCCCTCCCGCTCTTCGGCGGCAACCCGCAGCTGAAGGTGATGAGGGTCGACGGAAGCGTCTATCAGCTCGCTTCCGGAACGGCGGTCCCGCTGCGGCCCGGCATGACGATCTCCGCGAAGAATCCGATCAAGACCGCCAAGGACGGCGGGGCCCTCGTGATGATGGACGACGGCTCGCGCATCGAGATGCGCGACCGGACCGAGCTTTCGGTCGACAAGCGCCGCGACGGATCGACCGTGCGATTGGCCGGGGGCGCCGTCATCGTCGAGGCGTCTCCTCAAGGCTCCGGACATCTCGACGTCCGCACCGACGATTGCCTGGTGGCCGTCAAGGGGACGATCTTCGCGGTCAACACCGGGGTGAAGGGATCGCGCGTGTCCGTCGTCGAGGGTGCGGTGCGGGTGGCCGCCGACGGTCGCGAGAGCCTCTTGAAGCCGGGCGACCAGATGACGACGTCCGACGCCGTCGCGCGCGTGGGCGTCGATCGGGACATCGCCTGGAGCCAGGACGCGGGTCGCTACGCTCAGGTCCTGAACGAGCTCGCGTCGCTCCGCAAGGACCTCGAGCGTCGCGTGCCGAAGCCCGGCCTTCGCTACAGCTCGAGGCTGCTCGACCGGATGCCGGACGGGACGGTGCTCTACGCCGCGATTCCCAACCTCACGACCGCCCTGGTCGCGGCCAAGCAGGTCTTCGACGAGCACGTCGCGCAGAGCCCGGGCCTGCAAGCGTGGTGGGAATCGAACATGAGCTCACCGGAGCAGCGCCGGAACATGGACGCGGCGTTCGAGAGCATCAAGACACTGGGGAATCAGGTCGGCGACGAGATCGTGATCGGCCTCGTCCAGAACAAGCACGGCCGGATGCGCGGACCGGTGGTGATGGCCGAGGTCAAGGACAAGAGCGAGTTCCGCCGGACGCTCGCCTCCCAGGTCAAGGCCAACGACGTGCACGTCGATGCTTCGATGTCGTTCGACGGCCCGATCGCGAAGATCGAGTTCACGTGCCCCGAGCATGCGATGACCGCTTCGACGGGCACGACGAAGGCTCGCGCGGTTTCGGCGTGGAGCGATTCGCCGCTTCACGACCGGCTCGCCTCGGCGTACGCGAACGGAACGTCGTGGGTGTTCGGCGTGGATCTCCAAGCGCTGCTGACGCAGGCGATGGACCAGGCGCGCGCGTCGGGCCATGCCGACGTGCCCGATCGGCTGGAGCGCATGGGAGTCCTCGATGCGCAGTACCTGGTCGTCGAGCACACCGACGCAACCGACGGCGCGCTGCTGCACGGAGAGCTGACGTTCGACCAGCCGCGGCGCGGCCTCGCGAGCTGGCTGGCCGATCCCGCGCCGATGGGCGCCGCCGATTTCGTCTCGCCCGACGCCGCATTCGCTGCCGCGGCCGTCGTCAAGCGGCCGGAGCTCCTGCTGCTCGATGCGGTGTCCTGGATCAGCCCGGCGGCCGGCGACGACGTCCACGACGTCGACCTGTCGGCGATCAGCGGCATCGCTTCGACGCTCGGCGGCGACGTGGCCGTGGCCCTCGACGGGCCGATCCTGCCCGTCCCGTCGTGGAAGTTCGTCATCGAGGTCTACGACCCCGCGCGGTTCCAGACCGAGCTCCAGCAGCTGCTCGGCACCGTGAACGACAAGCTCGCGACCCAGGGGCAGGCGGGGCGATTCGTGCTCGCGAGCGAAGACGGCGGGAACCGAACGGACTGGGTCTTGCGTTTCACCGGTGACGAGGCGGACTCTCACGTGGTGCGATACACGATGGTGGACGGATACCTGGTCGCGGCCCCCAGCCGCGCGCTGATCGACCTGGCGATCGACCGGCACCGGAACGGATACACGCTCGTTCGCTCGCAGGCGTTCACGTCGATGCTCCCCACCGACGGCAACGTCAACCTGTCGGCATTCGCGTGGCAGCATCTCGGACCGACGGTCGGCCCGCTGGCGTCGAAGGTGTCGGGCGCGATCTCCTCCGAATCGATGACCGCGCTCCAGTCGATGGCCGAAGAGGACAAGCCGCGGCTCGTCACCCTCTCCGCCGAAAGCGACCGGATCGTCATCGACGCCCGCGGCGAGGCCGGACTCTCATCCCTGTTCGGATCGATCCTGTCGGCCCACAACATGGGCGCATTGGGGAACGCCGTCCTGGCCGCGAAGGCGGCGGAGAAAACGAAGCCGCAATGACGGAAACCCCTGCGATCGAGCTTCAGGACCTCGGCGTTCGTTTCGGCGACCGCCCGATCCTGAAGGGACTGACGGCCCGCCTCTCGGGGCGGGCCATCGGCCTGCTCGGTCCCAACGGCGCCGGGAAGACGACCCTGATCCACACGCTCCTCGGCTTCAACCGGCCGTCGTCCGGGCTCGCGCGCATTCACGGCGAGACCGTGGCTTCGGGATCGATCCGGCTCGCCGAAAGGGTCGGGTACATGCCGGAGAGCGACGCTTTCATCGCGGGGATCACCGCGGTGAACTTCGTGCGGATGATGGGCGAGCTGTCCGGCCTTCCGCCCGAGGCGGCGCTCGAGCGTGCGCACGAGACGCTCCAGTACGTGGGCTTGGGCGAGGCGCGGTACCGAACGCTCGAGGGGTTCTCGCTCGGCATGAGGCAGATGGCCAAGCTCGCACAGGCGATCGTGCACGCGCCGAAGATCTTGTTCCTCGACGAGCCGACCAACGGCCTCGATCCGCCGGCGCGCGCTCGGATGATCCGGCTCGTGAAGGAGATCCGCGACTCGGGACAGGCGCAGATCGTGCTCTCGTCGCACCTCCTGCGAGACGTCGAGGAATGCTGCGACGAGGCGCTCGTCCTCAAGGACGGCGAGATCGCCTTCCACGGAAACCTCGAGGAAGAGCGCCGCGCCAACCGGAAGTTCCTCCAGATCGAGACCCGAGGCGACGAGCGCGCGTTCGCCGCGGCCGCGGAGGCGCTGGGCTGCACCTGCGCCCTCATCGGAGCGGGAAAACTAAAGATGGTCCTGCCCGAGGCGGTCGCCGTCCGCGACCTGTACCAGATCGCGGCGGCGCAGCAGATCCAGATCCGCAAGCTCGACTACAAGCGCGATTCCCTCCAGGACATCTTCTTGAAAGCGATGGAGGAGCCCCGTGGCCGTCTATGACCGGCGCTACCGCGCGTACGAGGGGCCGCTGACGGAGCCAAAACGCCGGTTCAGGGTGCTGCCCCGGTTCGCCTGGGCGCGCGTGTTCCGCTCGAGGCTGTTCGCCGGCTTCTTCACCTTGTGCTTCGCGTGGCCGCTCGGCGCCACGTTCTGGATCTATCTGCACCACAATCTCGCCGCACTGGCGAACGTCGGCCTCGACGGAGTCCGGCTCGCTCCCGTCAACGCCACGTTCTTCGCCGCCTTCATGGGCGTTCAGTGCTTCTTCTTCGGAAGCCTCCTGACCCTCTTCGTGGGGCCGGGTCTCGTGTCGCCGGACATCGCCAACGGCGCGCTCCCCCTGTACTTCTCGCGCGCGATCACCCGGACCGGCTATACGCTCGGAAAGCTCTCGACCCTCGCGGTGCTCATCTCGCTCGTCACCTGGATTCCGGGTCTGTTCTTGTTCCTCCTCCAGAGCGGGCTCGCGGGATGGGCTTGGTTCGCCGAAAACTTCCGGGTCGCCGTCGCGATCGTCCTCGGCGCGGGAATCTGGATCGTCACGATCTCGCTCCTGGCGCTCGCGGCCTCGGCGATGGCGCGGCGGAAGGTCGTCGCGCAGACGTTCCTGCTCGGGGTCATCGTGTTCGGCGCGTTCGCCGGCGGGTCGATCAATCAGATGTTCGGCACGAAGCTCGGCTTCGCGTTCGTGCTCCCCGAGCTGATGCACACGGTGTGGGAGGGGCTGTTCCAGGTGCCGCTCGGGGCGCAGCTCCCCGTGGGCGTCGCGTGGGCGGCGCTGGCCGCCATCTGCGGCATCTCGATCGCCGTCCTGGCGCGGAAGCTCAAGGCGTTCGAGGTCGTCAAGTGATCGTCTTCGAGAACGTCTCCAAGTTCTACGGCGAGGTGCTCGGCGTCAACCGGGTCACGCTCTCGATCGCGCCGGGCATCACGAGCCTCGTCGGTCCGAACGGATCGGGCAAGACGACGCTGATGAACCTGATGACGGGGCTGCTCCGCCCCACGCGCGGCCGCGTGACGGTCACGGGCACGCCCGTCGACCGGCCCGACGTGCTGTGCCGCAAGGTCGGCTACTGCACCCAGTACGATTCGTTCCCGCCCGGGCTGACGGGCTACGACTTCGTCTACGCGACGCTCAAGCTTCACGGGATGAGCGCGTTCGACGCGCGAAACGGCGCCGTCGCCGCCATCGCCAAGGTCGGCCTCACCGAGGCGGCGGGGCGCCGCGTCGCCGGCTACAGCAAGGGAATGCGCCAGCGCATTCGCCTGGCCCAGGCCATCGCGCACCACCCGGAGGTCATCGTCCTCGACGAGCCGTTGAACGGCCTCGACCCGATGGCCCGGGCGGAGACGATCGCGCTGCTGCGCCAGCTCGCCGACGAGGGGCGGTACGTCGTTCTGTCCAGCCACATCCTGCACGAGGTCGACCTGCTGTCGGACCGGGTCATCCTGATCCATCACGGATACGTCGTCGCCGAAGGCAAGATCTCCGGCGTGCGCGACGAGATCGAGGAGCATCCGATGCAGGTCTTGATCCGCTGCGACCGTCCGGCGCTCGTGGCGTCGCGCATCTTCGAGCTCGACAGCGCCGTCGAGATCAAGCTGCACGAGGACCGCGGCGGGCTGGTGGTGCACACGCGCGATGCGGACAAGTTCTATCTGCTCTTGAACCGCCTCGTGCTCGAGCACCGGCTGGATCTGGAGGCGGTGTCCCCCGCCGACGAGGACGTCCAGGCGGTCTACCGGTATCTCATCGAGCGGGAGGGCCCGACGTCATGACCGCAGCGGCTCGCGCCCTCGTTCTCCGGCAGATCGTCGCCGTCCAGTCTCTGGAGATTCGCAAGCGATTCCTGGGGAAGCGGTCGATCCCGGTCTACCTGCTCGTCTTGATTCCGCTCTTCCTGTTCACGGCGCGCATGGTCGTGCTGCGGTTCCTCGACGTGTCAAACCACGGGACGCTCGCGCACGACCGGATCATTTACGCCGCACTGTTCCGGACGCTCATCCTCCGCTTCGTCGTCTACTTCGGGTGCGTCGCGATGTTCGTCCCGCTGTTCCGCGGCGACATCCTCGATCGATCGCTTCACTACTATTTCCTCGCGCCGCTGTCGCGGACCACGCTGACGATGGCCAAGTTCTTGTCGGGATTGACCGCGGCGCTCGTCTTGTTCAATGGAGTCACGCTGGCGAGCTGGTTGATCCTCCATCTCGGCTGGGGCACCAGCGTGCTCCTCGAACGGCTGTTCTCTCTCGACGGGGCGATCGAGCTTTCGGCCTACCTCCTCGTCACGAGCCTCGCCTGCATCGGCTACGGGGCCGTCTTCATCGCGTCCGGAGCGTTCTTCAGGAATCCGATCATTCCGGCGATCGTCATCCTCGGCTGGGAATCGATCAACGCGCTCCTGCCCGCGACGCTCAAGAAGATCAGCGTGATCCACTATCTCGAATCGCTCTGCCCCGTCGCGGTGCCCCCGGACTCGGGAATCGAGATTCTGTCCGACCCCGCATCCCCCTGGGTGGCCGTCCCGGGAATCCTCCTCTTGGCGATCGTGCTCGTCGCGGGCGCGGCCTGGCGCGTCCGGCGCATGGAGATTCTCTACGGGGTCGAGTAGGGCGGGCCCCATCGACGCGCCTGCTACGATCTCGGGATGGCCCTCATTCAACCCGAGATCGGAAAGCAGCTTCAACATGCGCTCACGCTACCGGCCGAGCAGCGGATGCGGTATCTCCTCGAGTCTCAGAAGCCGATGGCGCTCGTCCGGGCGCTCCCCGACGGCGAGTTCTACCTGACGGCCCGCGAGGTCGGTCCACAGGGCGCATTGCCGCTCCTGGCTTTGTCCTCGGCGTCGCAGCTCTCTCACCTGCTCGATCTCGAAAGCTGGCGCCGCGACCGATTCGACCCGCTCCGGTGCGGGGCGTGGGTGGCGCTCCTGGTCGAAGCCGGCGAGCCGACGCTCAAGCGGTTCGCGCACGCGATCGACGACGAGACGCTGATCCTGCTCTTCCGCTTGTGGGCCAAAGTGCGCCCGCTCGACATCGATCACGAGGAGCCGACGAAGGGGCACGGCATCGGCGACATCGGCGACGAGCGCGGTTTCCTCTCGCCGGACGGCGCGCATCTGTTCAATCCGGTTCGGTCCGAGCACGCCTTCGCGGTCCGCTCTCTGGCGGAGCTGCTCTACCTCGAAGACCGCAACCGGTACCTCGGGATCATCCGCTCGGCCCTGTTCGAGCTGCCGTCCGAGGTTGAGGAGGAGGCGTTCCACTGGCGGCAGAGCCGCCTGGAGGAACACGGGTATCCGTCCTGGGACGAGGCGTTGTCCGTGTACGCTGCGCCGCTCGGAAGCGACGCGGCGGGGGTCACGCCCGTCTCTCTGTCCGGCGACGACGAGCCGGGGCAGGCACCGCGCGCCGCGCTTCGCGTGCTCGGAGATGCGGGCCTGATCGGCCCCGCCGTCGATCGTCTGGGCGACATCGAGCGCGAGCGCGTTCTGTTCGGCCTCACGGCGCTCGCAAATCGCGTGATGGTCGCCGACGGCGGCGATCCCGGGCTGCTCGACAGCCACGCCCAGGTCTTCCGCCGAGCCGGGGCGTACGTCGAGCTCGCGCTTCTCGCGCGCGGCGCCGCCGACTCCGCGGGCGCGGCTTCGATCCTCGCGAGCGTGCCGGCCGTCGAGCTGTTCCGCGAGGGCTACGCGCGCGCCGCCGCGCTGCAATCGCGAGCCCGCCTGATGCTCGACGCGTGGGGCGGGAAGCACCCGCGGGCGATCGAGCTGATCGACGCGCCTCTTAGCGAGAGAATCGAGGCGCTCCTGCCGACGCGCCCGCTGTACCTCTCGCTCGACACGAAAGACGACGCCGGGCCGCGCCGCGACTTTCGCTCTATCGCGGAGATCGACGAGACGCGGGTGACGCTCGAGCTCTGCGAGGCGCTGGGAGAGACGCTGCTCACGCGGCGTGGTTTGACCGCCGCGAGCCTGCTCACCGAGGCGCGCAAACCGTTCGAAGAGACGCCGCGGTTTTCGACCCTTCTCTTGACCGCGATGGCCTGGCTGACGACGCGCGGCGAGGTGCACATCGATCGTCTACCCTCGGATCTCGTCGCGGACTTTCTCAGGACGACGGCCTCCCGGAGGACTGCCGACCCGTCGGCGGCCGCGCGCGCGATGAGCCGCCTCATCGGCGTGCTCGCCGCGGAGTCGGAGCTTCCGCATCGGCCGGCGGCGACTCTGCGCGCATTCTCGGTCACGTGTCTCGACCGGCTCGCCGCCGACTGCGCGGGCCTCGACCCCGGCCTTCCGGTCACCCCGCGCGTGGTGGGCTGCCTCCGACTGGCTTAGCGGCTATAGGGGACAGTCCCCTTTTTCTTACAAATTCAATTCACCCAAGAGATGAGTGTCACGTAGCGGCCCTCTGGGAGAGCGGCCGGTTCTTCCTGAAAAGGCCGCTCGAACAGCGGAGCGAACGCGGCGCGGCGATTCACGCCGCGCAACGCGGAGCGTGCCGTGAGTGACACTCATCTCTAGGTGAATTGAATTTGTAAGTAAAAGGGGACTGTCCCCTATAGCCGAAGCTTGTTCGCGGCGTCGAGAGCCGCGACCTTGTAACACTCGGCGAACGTCGGGTAGTTGAAGACCGTCGTGACGAAGTAGTCGAGCCCGCCCGAGAGCGCGAGCACCGCCTGGCCGATGTGCACGAGCTCCGTCGCGTCCGTGCCGATGACGTGGACCCCGAGCAGCTGCTTCGACTCGCGATGGAACAGGAGCTTCAACAGGCCGGAGTCGTCTCCGAGGATCTGCCCACGCGCGATCTCCCGGTATCGCGCTACGCCGACCTCGTACGGGACCTTCGCGTCCGTCAGCTCCTTCTCGGTCGCGCCGACCATCGAGATCTCGGGGATGGCATAGATTCCGAACGGGAAGTGTGTCCGGATCGGCCCCGCGTCCACGCAGAATGCGTTGCAGGCGGCCAGCCGCCCTTGCTCGGTCGACACTGCGGCAAGCGCGGGCGCGCCCAGGACGTCCCCCGCGGCGAAGATGTGCGACACGGCGGTCCGGTACTGCGAATCCGCCGTGAGCTTGCCTCGCTCGCCGGCGGCCAGTCCCGCAGCTTCGAGCTTCAATCGGTCCGTCGCCGCGATGCGGCCGACCGAATAGAGCACCGAGTCGGCGACGATCTTCTTCCCCGATTCGAGGAGGATGACCGCGCGCCTTGCGCCCGCGGCGTCGACCTCGACGCTCGCCACGGCCTCGCCGAGCCGGAACGTGACGTTGCGCTGGCGCATCTGGTGGATCAGCTCGTCGACGATCTCGCGATCGAGGAATTCGAGCGGCCGCTCCCGCTTCTCGATGACGGTCACCGCGACGCCGAGCTGGGCGAACATCGCCGCGTACTCGATCCCGATCACCCCGGCGCCCACGACCGCCAGCGACTTCGGAAGCGACTTCAGCGCGATGACGTCGTCGCTCGTCATGACGACGTCGCCGTCGACGGGAACGCCCGCCGGGGTCGCGGGCACGGTGCCCGTGGCGATCACGATGAACTCGGCGGTGTGGCGCTCGTCGCGGCTGCCGGTGCCGACGCCCACGGTGTGCGAATCGACGAAGTACGCTTCGCCGCTCAACATCCGAACGTCATTGCGGCGGAGCTGGTCCTCGACGATCTCCTGCTCCGTCCGGACCGTCTCTCCGACTTTGAACAGAAGCTGATCCGCCGTCGGGCGGCGGATGTCGGCGATCCCCTCCCGGGGATCGAACCGGCTCTTCCCGATGCCGGAAAAGTAGAGGACCGACTCCCGCAGCGTCTTGCTCGGGATCGTTCCCGTCTCGACGCAGACGCCGCCGACCTCCCGCCGCCTCTCGACGACGGCCGCCCGCTTGCCGAGCTTTGCGGCCTGGATGGCGGCGCTCTTGCCGGCCGGTCCGCTTCCGATGGCGATGAGGTCGAAGTCGTAGGGCATCGAGCCGCGCTCCGGTGAGCCTAGAATCTACAACGGATCGAGGATCCGGGAGGAGCGCCGATCATGTCCGACAAGCCTTTGAAGTCGTCCTACGAGCTGGCGATGGAGCGGTTGAAGCAGAAGGACCGCGACGAAGGGGTCGAGGCCTCAAAGCCGTTGACCCGGGCGCAGAAGGAGCGAATCGCGGAGCTCCGGGCGGAGGCGCGGGCGAAGCTCGCCGAGCTCGAGATCCTGCACAAGAAGAACCTGGCGGGGGTCGCGGATCCGGCCGAGGTCGTGAAGATCGAGGAAAACTACCAGGTCGACCGTGCCCGGGTGGACTCCCGCCTCGAGAGCGCGATCCGATCGGTCCGCCAAGGCTAGGCGCTATGCCCGCTGCTCCCAGACCTGGGCCAGCTCGACGATCACCTTCGCGGCCAGTTCCATGTCCTGCGCCGACACCCACTCGAGCCGCGAGTGGAAGTTGTGCTCGCCGGCGAAGATGTTCGGCGTCGGCAACCCCATGAAGCAGAGCCGCGATCCGTCGGTGCCTCCGCGGATCGGATGCTCCCTGAGCGTGAGGCCGACGCGGCGGATCGCCTCGCGGGCGTTCTCGACGACCTGCGGGTGCTTGTCCAGGATCTCCTTCATGTTCCGGTAGGACTCGTCGGCCTTGCACTCGACCGACGATCCGGGCCAGTCCTTGACCGTCTCCTGCGCGAGCTGGGTCAGGAACGCCTCCTGCTCGCGCAGCTTCGGCGTCTTGAAGTCGCGCAACAGCAGCTTCACCGAAGTCTTCTCCGCGCCCGCGTTGACGACGTAGGGGTGCACGTACCCTTCGTACCCCTCGGTCGTCTCCGGCGACAGGCGGTCCTTCGGAAGGCGATTGATGAAATCCGCCGCGACCTTGATCGCGTTGATCATCTTCCCCTTGGCGTATCCCGGGTGCGTGTTGAACCCTTGGAAGGTGATCGTGATCGCATCGGCGGAGAAGGTTTCCATCTCGATCTCGCCGCGCGTCTCGCCGTCCATCGTGTACGCGCAGACGGCCCCGAACTTCTGGACGTCGAAGTACTTGGTGCCGTTTCCGACCTCCTCGTCGGGAGTGAAGCCGATGCGGATCTTTCCGTGCGGAATTTCCTTGTGCCGGACCAGGTACTCGGCGGCCGCGACGATCTCGGCGACCCCGGCCTTGTTGTCGGCGCCGAGCAGCGTCAGGCCCGACGCCGTGACGATGTCACACCCGATCTGCTCGGCGAGCGCGGGGTTGTCCTTGAACTTGAGAACGGCGGCCGGATCGTCGGGAAGGACGATGTCCTGGCCCTTGTAATCCTCGTGGACGATCGGCTTCACACCGACGCCCGGCATCTCGGGAGACGTGTCGACGTGAGCGATGAACCCGACGACGGGCACGTTCGTTTTCTTCGACGTCGCCGGGATCGTCGCGAACACGTATCCATGCTCGTCCATCGCCGCGTCCGTGAGGCCGATCTGCCTCAGCTCGTCGCACAGGTGCTTCAGCAGGACCAGCTGTTTGGCCGTCGAGGGATACGACTCGGAGTTCTCGTCCGACTGCGTGTCGAACTTCACGTACTCGAGAAAGCGGCGAAGGCACGCGTCGCGCAGGGTCGAATCGCTCATGGCTCACCTCGTGAAGGCGCAACGCTACAGGCGGGTGCTGCGGCTCGCAAGATCCCTTGTGATCCGCACGACGCTTTGCTAGGATGCCACGTCGCTGCGGTCGTACATCCTCGACGCGCGACACGGAGTCCCGATGTTGCGTGCCCTGGGCGTCATCCCAGCCCGCTACGCCTCGACCCGGTTCCCCGGCAAACCCCTCGCTCCCCTCGGAAACGGAACCCTCCTCGGCGCCGTGTGGTCGGCGGCGCATTCATGCCCGAGGCTGTCCCGTGTCGTCGTCGCGACCGAAGACGCGCGCATCGTCGATGCCTGCCGCGCGATCGGTGCCGAGGCGATGCTGACCTCCGCCGATCACGCCTCCGGCACCGACCGCGCGGCCGAGGTCGTCCGCCGCCTCGATGAATCGTTCGACGTCGTCGTGAACATCCAGGGGGACGAGCCGTTCGTCACGTCGACGGCCCTGGCCCGCCTCGCCGCCGCCTTCGACGGCGAGCCGGCCCTCGCGATGGCGACGCTCGCCGAGCGGCTTCACGCGGTGGCCGAGCTGTTCGATCCTTCCGCGGTGAAGGTCGTCACCGCAGCCGACGGGTCGGCGCTCTATTTCTCGCGCTCTCCGATCCCCTACCACCGCGGCGCCGCGACCAAGCTCGAAGCCGACTTTCGCGAGGCGCTGCGGGCGCGTCCGTCCGGGCTCGCGGGCTACTGGAAGCATCAAGGGATCTACGCCTACCGGCCGGAAACGCTGGTCGCGCTGACCGCGATGCCCCCGTCTCCCCTCGAGATGGACGAAGGGCTCGAGCAGCTGCGCGCCCTCCAGGCCGGCATCCGGATCCGCGTCCTCGCCTCCGACTTCCGTTCGATCGCCGTCGACACCCCCTCCGATCTCGCCCGCGCCGCCGCGCGTTTGCAGGAGCTGACCCGATGATGAAAGCCAAGAGGACCACCAAGTACATCTTCGTCACCGGCGGCGTCGTCTCCTCGCTGGGCAAGGGGCTGGCCGCTGCGTCGATCGGACGCATCCTCGAAGGCCGCGGGTTCAAGGTGACCCTCCAGAAGCTCGATCCGTACATCAACGTCGACCCGGGCACGATGAGCCCGTTCCAGCACGGAGAGGTGTTCGTCACCGAAGACGGCACCGAGACCGATCTCGATCTCGGGCACTACGAGCGGTTCACCTCGATGACCGCCGACCGCAACTCGAACTTCACGACGGGCAAGATCTATCAGAGCGTGATCGAGAAGGAGCGCCGCGGCGATTACCTCGGCGCCACGGTCCAGGTCATCCCGCACATCACCGACGAGATCAAGGAATTCATCCTGCGCGTCTCCGAGAACCACGAGATCCAGATCGTGGAAGTCGGCGGGACCGTGGGCGACATCGAGTCGCTTCCGTTCCTCGAGGCGATCCGGCAGCTCCGGCTCGACGTCGGGCGCAACAACGCCGCGTTCGTGCACCTGACGCTCGTGCCGTGGATCGGCGCGTCGGGCGAGCTGAAGACCAAGCCGACGCAGCACTCCGTGCGCGAGCTGCGCGCGATCGGCATCCAGCCCGACATCCTGCTGTGCCGCTGCGACCGCGTGATCCCGCCTGAGGTCAAGCGCAAGATCGCCCTCTTCTGCAATATCTCCGAGGACGCGGTGATCTCCGCCCGCGACGTGGAGACGATCTACGAGGTGCCGCTGGCCCTGTCGGCCGAGGGGATCGACGAGATCATCATGAAGCTTCTCGACCTGCCGTACCGCCGCAAGTCCTTGAAGGATTGGGAAGACCTCGTCCAAAAGATCCAGCATCCCGTCGACGACGTGACGATCGGCATCGTCGGCAAGTACGTCAGCTACGAGGACTCGTACAAGTCCCTGAACGAAGCGCTGCTCCACGGCGGGACGGCCTCCGGCCTCAAGGTCCGCCTGAAGTGGATCGAGGCCGAAGAGATGGCGAACGGCAAGCTCGAATCCGAGCTGTCGCGCGTGGACGGCATTCTCGTGCCCGGGGGCTTCGGCATCCGCGGCGTCGCCGGCATGATCGAGGCGATTCGGCACGCGCGCGAGCAGAAGGTCCCGTTCTTCGGGATCTGCCTGGGGCTGCAGTGCGCGGTGATCGAGTGCGCGCGCAACCTCGCGAAGCTGGCCGGCGCCGACTCGACCGAGTTCAACGAAGGGACGCCGCACAAGGTCATCTACAAACTGCGCGATCTGCTCGGCGTCGACGATCTCGGCGGGACGATGCGTCTCGGGGCCTACCCGGCGCGCCTGGCCGAAGGCTCGCTCGCCCGCCAAGCCTACGGCGACGAGGTCGCGATCGATCGCCACCGGCACCGGTACGAGGTCAACCAGCAGTATCTGCCGCAGCTCGAAGCCGCAGGGATGAAGGTGTCGGGGTTGTCCCCCGACGGCAAGTTCGTCGAGATCGTCGAGTACGCCGGGCACCCGTGGTTCCTCGCGTGCCAGTTCCACCCCGAATACAAATCACGCCCGCTCGCCCCGCACCCGCTGTTCCGCGAGTTCGTCGCGGCCGCTTACCGCCACAAGCAGGCGCGCCGCTCCGGCGTCTCCTTCCAGGACCAAGATGCCGTCACGGCGCATCCGCATCGCTGACGGTCTTTCCGCCGGAGAAGGAGCGCCGCTCCTTCTCATCGCGGGCCCCGACTCGATCGAGAGCGAGGCGCACGCTCTGTCCATGGCGCGAGCGCTCGGGGAGATCGCCCGGTCGCGGGGCGTGCCCCTCGTCTACAAGTCGTCGTTCGACAAGGCGAACCGCACCTCGGCGGCATCCTTTCGCGGCGTCGGGCTTACGACCGGCCTGAAGATCTTGGCGCGCGTCAAGGCGGACACCGGCCTTCCCGTGACGACGGACTTCCACACACCCGACCAGGCTCAAGCCCTGGCCGCGGTCGTCGATCTGATCCAGGTGCCGGCGATGCTCTCGCGGCAAACCGACATGCTGACCGCCGCCGCGAAGACCGGCCGCGCGGTCAACGTGAAGAAGGGGCAGTTCCTCGCTCCGTGGGACTTAGGCCACGCCGTCGACAAGGTCCGAAGCGCCGGCAACGACAACGTGATGCTCACCGAGCGCGGGGCGACCTTCGGGTACAACAACCTGGTCGTCGACTTCCGGTCCCTCCCGAGAATGCGGCGCTTGGGGGTTCCGGTCTGCTTCGATGCGACGCACTCGATCCAGCTCCCGTCCGGCGCAGGTTCCGCCTCCGGCGGCGAGCGCGAGTTCATCGCCCCTCTCGCGCGCGCGGCGGTCGCGGTCGGCGTCGATGCGCTGTTCTTCGAGGTCCACGACGACCCGAAAAACGCGCCGTGCGACGGGCCGAGCCAGCTTCCACTCGACGAGCTTCCGCGAATTCTCGACGGGATCCTCGCCATCGATCGCGCCTCGCGGGAGCACCCGACCGCCCGTTGAGGACTGTTATCATCCCCGGCATGTCCCGCGAGATCGCAGCCCGCGTGCTCGGCATCGAATCGGAGGCCGTGGCCGGGCTCGCGGCGCGGCTCGATTCCGGGTTCGACCGCGCCGTCGAGCTTCTCGTCGGATGCAAGGGCCGTGTCGTGGTCACGGGGATGGGAAAGTCGGGGATCGTCTGTCAGAAGATCGCGGCGACCCTCTCGTCGACGGGAACGCCGGCGTATTTCCTCCACCCGGCCGAGGCGGTCCACGGCGACATCGGGTTGCTGGTTCAAGGCGACGTCGTTCTCGCCGTGTCGAACTCCGGAGAGACCGAAGAGCTGGTTCGGTGCTACGAGCTGATCCGGCGCGTCGGCGTCCCGATCATCGCGTTCACCGGCCGGCCGGATTCGACGCTCGCGCGCCACGCCGACGTGAACATCGACGTTGCCGTGGCCCGCGAAGCGTGCGCGCTCGATCTCGCTCCGACCGCCTCGACGACCGCGGCGCTCGCGATGGGCGATGCTCTGGCCGTCGCCTGCTACGAGCGGCGTGGGTTCACCGCCAAGGACTTCGCGCGCATGCATCCCGGCGGCAGGCTGGGCCGCAAGGTGCTCACCGTCGGCGAGCTGATGCGCCGCGGCGACACCGTTCCCAGGGTTTCATCGACCGCCACGATGGCGGAGGCCGTCGCCGAAATGACCCGGAAGGGGCTCGGCATGACCTGTGTCACCGACGATTCCGGGCGCCTCGTCGGCATCCTGACCGACGGCGATCTGCGGCGGCTGATGCTCAAGACCGACCGGCCCATGTCCGGGGACGTCGCCTCCGCGATGACGACCAAGCCGATCACGATCCGGGAAGAATCGCTCGCCGCGGAGGCGCTGCGGACCCTGGAAGACAAGAAGATCACCTCGCTCGCCGTCGTCGACGGCCGGGGAGCGCTCGCCGGCGTGGTTCAAATTCACGATCTCTGGCGCACGCAGCTCTTCTGATGGGGGCGCGACCATGACGTCGATTCCCCCGGCCGTGATCGAGCGCGCGCGGAAGATCCGCTTGATCCTCATGGATGCGGACGGCGTGATGACCGATGGACGGATCATCGTCGTCGCAGGCGGCGGAGACGCGCGCGCGTACCACGCCCGGGACGGGCTCGCCGTGCGCCTGGGCCAGAGCGCGCGGCTCGAATTCGGCGTCGTCTCGGGACGACATTCGGACACCGTCGAGGCCCGCGCGAAGGAGCTCGACTACGTCGAGATCCATCAGAAAATCTCCGCCAAGGGCGCGTGCGTCGCGGAGATCGCGCGCCGGCGCGGCCTGGCGCTCGATCAGATCTGCTTCGTCGGCGACGACATCGTCGACGTGGCCGCGTTTCGCCGCTGCGGACTGGCGGTGTGTCCGGCCGACTCCGATCCCGAGGTGTTCCCCTACGCTCACTACGTCGGACAGGCCGAGGGCGGGCGCGGGATCGTGCGCGAGGTGGTCGACCTCATTCTCCGCGCGCAGGGACGCTGGGACGACGCCTCGGCCGCTTATCTCAGGGAGTGAGCCATGCGCTTCCTTCTGATCGTCGTGTTCCTCTCGCTGCTGCTCGCGCTGATCGGCTTCTCGATGACCAACCTCGAGACGCTGACGAAGATCACCCTGTGGCAGACGACCTACCCCGACGTCCCGCTGTGGTCGGTCGTCTTCCTCTCGGCGCTGTCGGGCATCGTGTCCGTCGGGATCATCGGCGTCGTCGACGGCGCCGTCGTCCGCTTCCGCAACCGGCAGCTCTCGCGCGAGATCCGCAGGCTCGAAACCGAGCTCAACTTCATCCGCACGCAGCCCATTGCGGGCCGGCGCGAGCCCGAGTCGGCGGCGTTCATCGACGACAAGGAAGACGCGCTCGTGGCGGTCGCTGCCGGCGCCGAGCCCGACACCGATCCCGCCAGCGCACCGGTGTATCACTCCGATGATTCGGACGAGGACGACCCCTACACCGGCGGCCGCGCGGTCTGATCGATCGCCGCCAGTCCGCCCATAAGGGGACATTCGTCTTTTTCCTGTAGATTCAAACTCGGGCGGGCCGATGTTTCATGTGACGGTGCTCCGGGAGAGCGATTGGTCCGTCTCGGAGAGGCCGCTCGACCAGTTGAGCGACCGCGGCGCGGCGAATCAAGCTGCACAACGCCGAACGTGCCGAGAGTGACAGTTCGGTTCGCTCGAATTTGAATTTGAAGGAAAAAGTCGAATGTCCCCGTATGGGCGGACTCGCCGGCGAGCTCAGTCGGAGAGGTGGGCGGCCAGAGCCGCGATGCGGGACTCGCCCAGATGCGCCCGCAGACGCTGAAGCTCGCCGTCGAGGAGCTTGCCGAACGCCTCAGGTGCGTCGGCGACCCGATAGTGGATCACCGCCTGTTTCAGACCCTCGGGGTCCCACGAGCCGTCGAATCGCAGCTCGGTCGCGGCGAACATGTCGGCGTGGACCGGATGCAGCATGCCGCGGCACGACCGGACGAAGTTCGCGGCCCCGGCGCCGATCTCGACGCGCAGCGCGCGGAACAGCATGACGTGCCGGGCGTTGAAGCTCGCGATCGACGCGTCGAGAGAGGCGGGCGGCTCGAACGGCGGAAGCGGCGGCGGCTCGGGCGCCTTCGGAGTCTCGGCTTTCGGAGCTTCCTCGGCGGCCGGAATTGGCTCGGCAAAAAGCGCGTCAATCGTCTCGCGCGGGACCTGCATGGTCCGGCCGGGATCCTGCAACGGCGCTTCGACCTCCATCGGCACCGGATCAAAGGCTTCTACCGGCTCCACTTCCGGTGATTCCGCCGGAGCCTCGAGCTCTGTTTCCGCCGGCTCGGGATGCATGTCCACGTTCGTGTCTTCGACGCCGACGCCCGGATGCTCGAGCTCGAATCTCACGGGGGGCGTCTCCGACGCCCGGAGCGCGGCTTCGACCGTCTCGCGCGGGATGTAGAGGGTCGCATCCGCAGGGGAGTCCAAGGTCAGCTCCTCGCGGACGGGTTCCTGCGGCTCGGGCGCATGCCAGTCCTGCTCGGGCGCTTCCGGCGCGCGCTCGGCGGCCAGCCGCCACGGCTCGCTGATGACCTCGGCGGTATCGTCGACTTCCGAGAGCGGAAGCGGGGCCGGCGGCTCGCTCGGCTCCTCGGCAGGCTCCTCGAGGTGCTCCTGGGCGGCCCCTTCCGCGGCGACGGGCGCGTCCGCAACCGGTGCTTCGGCCCGAGGCTCCTCGATCGGCGCCGGCCGTGCGGCCGGAGCTTCGAGCGTGCCCAGGGCGGAGTCGATCGAAACCTCGACAGGCGCCTCGCCGACGCCTCCGAGCAGCCGGAGCGCCCACAGGATCTGGCACGACCGGAAGTCTCCGAGCATGCTCTCGCGGCAGATCTCGAGAAGCGTCTTGGGCGACTTGAGCAGCGAGATCAGCTCCCACTCCTCGGGCCCGATGGTCGTGTTGTCCAGGATCTCGAGATACTCGGGCCGCAGCACGAGCCGCGCGCCCAAGCCCCCGCAGCCCTCGCGCACCCGCGGCCACGACGTGATGCGGCGGACTCCCGCGAACACGAGGTCTTCGACGGTCCGCTGGAGGGTGATGACCTCGGCCGTCGGCAGGTCGCCCTCGCGGAACTGGAAGTCGCCCTGGTCCCAGCGGAAGGTGTCGAACACGATCTCGGAGATCTGCTCGGTCACCGCCGACTTGAGGTCGCCCTCGTCGATGACGCCCATCTCGACGAGGATGGCGCCCACGCGCTTGTTCGACAGGAGCCGCCGCGCGGTCTCCTCCCGATCGGAGAGCGAGATCACACCGCGCCGCAGCAAATGGGCCAGAAGCCCGTCGTCGACGCTGTTCGACGTGGCGAAGATGCACTGGCCGTCCCGGATGTGCAGCGAGCGCTCGACGTGCCCGCGGGCCATGTGCAGGACACCCGTGACGCGGCCGCGAGACAGGCGGACCAGGATCTCCGGAAGGGTCGCGCGAAGGACTGCCGAGATCGCCCCGTCGGCACCCGCGGGTTGCTCCCGGTCGACGTGATCGAGCGCGCCGAGCACGAGCAGCGCCCAAAGAGCCTGGTAGATCTCGAAGTTCGAGAGGAAGACCTCGCGGCAGAGCGCCTCGACCGAGATGCCCCGCGCGCGCGATTCGTCGAGCCGCTGAAGGAGCAGCCGCTCGCCCTCCCGGACGTCGAGGCCCTCGACGATCGATCGCCAGGCGGGATCCAGCCGGAACCGGGTCGATGGCGGACCGACGCTTCTCCGGATGCGGGAGAACGAGCGCACCTGCCGGATCCCCTGGAGCAGGATCTCCGCCGTCTTGATGTTGAGGGTGATGACCTCGTCCGTGGGCAGCGGGCCTTCCGCGAAGGCGTAGTCCCCCTCTTCGAGCGGGAACAACGACAGGACGATGTTCTTGACCTGGGCCAGGACGCCGCGGACGAGGTGCTCCGGCGTCAGATGCCCCGCGTCGACGAGGATGGTGCCGAGCCTCTTGCCGCCGGAGAGCTGGAGGTTCGCGGCCTCGAGCTGATCGAGCGTGATCAGCCCGTCCCGCAGCAACAGGTTCCCGAGACGGTCCGCCATGTCGCCGGACCCGGCGAAGATGATCTTTCCGGAGTCGATGTAGACCTTCTTCGTGATGCCGCGCGTCGATACGTGCAGGACGCCGGTCGCGTGACGGCGACAGATGTTCCAGAGAAGGTCGGGGACCGACAGACCTTCGAGCCGGCCGTTCAGTAAGCTGGCCGGCAGACCTTGTCCGTTGCCTGGCTGCATACACTCTCGCCGGCCGGAGCGTGGTCGATCACTGGCTCCCGACCCGTGCCTGGGACACCGAGGAGCGATCGGCCGACGCTCGACCTCGCATGAAAACTTAGGCCGATTACGAATTCGGTCAAGCGAGCCCCCGTTTGGCCTGATCCAGGAGCATCACGGGGATCCCATCGACGATCGGGTAGACCCGGCCGCAGCCGGTGCACTCGAGGCCGCCCTCCCCCGGCAGCTCGCGCACGGCGCTCCGGCAGGCCGGGCAGCAGAGGATCTCGAGCAGCCCCGCGTCCATCGCGGCTTGTATACACCGATTTGCCTATACTCCGCGCGATGACCCTTCCGGAATCGGTGCGCACCGCCGTCGGCAACGGCGGCCGCGGTCTCACGGTTCTCGTGCTCAGGCTCGGCGCCATGGGAGACATCGTCCGGACGCTCCCCGCGGTGCGCCTCGTCCGCCGGGGGCTCCCCGACGCCCGGATCCACTGGGTCGCCTGGGAGCCTTGGACGGTGCTGCTCGAAGGACACCCGGACCTCGACGGCACGATCGCCGTTCCGCGCCGACGGCTGCGCGAGCTGTCGCGCTCCGTCCGCGGCTGGCCGGCGCTCACCGTTGCGATCGAGAATCTGATCGGGAGCGTCCGCGCGCTCCGGCCGTCCCTCGCCCTCGATTTTCACGGCGACCTCCGCACGGGCTTGCTCGGCCTCACCTCGGGTGCCTCCGTCCGGATCGGCTACGAGGGACATCAGCAGAAGGAAGGAAATCGCTGGCTGACGACGCACCGGGTTCCGGCCGGGTCGCGACGTCGCTGCCGGATCGAGCGCAATCTCGACCTGGTCCGTGCGCTAAGCCTCGCCGTGGAGCCCCTGCCGGACGCGGGCTTGCCGCTGGATATCCACGCGCGATCGGAAGCCGCAGCGATTCGCGCCGCGCTGATCGGCGGAGGAGGCGAATACGCCGTCATCAATCCCGGGGCGAGCCGGGCGCAGCGGTACAAGAAACCGCCCGCCGGGCTTCTCGCCGCCGCGGCGGTGGCGCTCGCCGAGCGGCAGATCCGGCCCGTCGTCGTCTGCGGTCCCGGCGAGGAAGACGACGCTCGTCAGGTCGTCGACTCGTCGCGGGGAGCAGCGGCCGCCGCTCCCCCGACCTCGATCCCGGCACTCGCCGCGCTGCTTTCCGGCGCGAGGCTATTCGTCGGTGGGGATTCCGGCCCGCTTCATCTCGCCTGCGGAGTGGGCTGCCCCGTCGTGGCGCTTTACGGCCCGACCGACCCGGTGGTCAACGCGCCCTGGCGAGTTCCGTATGCCGCATTGAGCGCGCCGCACAACGTCTACACGGGCATCAAGAGGCAGGATCGAGCGGTGAACGGCTTCTCCGGACTGACCGAGGATGCCGTCGCGGCGGGTGTCGCGGGCGTGCTGGCACGGCCGCGCGCTACGGCGGGAGATCGTTGAGGAGGAAGCGGATCTCCCCGGCGAGGCCCTCGTGGCCGAACGCCAACGCGCGCTCGATCCCCATCCGGTAGGCTCGCGCGGCGGCCGGCGCATCCCCGAGCCGCTCGTGGCACAAGCCGAGGCTCTTCAGCGCGGCCCCGGCGTCGCCGGACTCCTTGTCGACGTACGCCTGGTAATGCGAGGCGGCGCCCGCCCAATCTTCCACCTTGAAGAGCTCGTGCGCGAGGAAGTAGCGCGCCTTGAGATCGTCGGGGTTTTGCTCGACGAATTGCTTCAGCTTGGTCAATCGCGGGTTCTCGCTCACGGCTTTCGGTCCCTCCAGCCCAGTCGATGCAGCGCCAGGAGCGCCCGGCCGAGCGGCTGTCCACTCGCGAACCGCGCCGCCAGTGCCCCGTCGCCGGCGGCGTACGACCGGTACCAGACGTCTTCGGTTCCGGGCCCGAGAGGCGCCGGCGTGCCCGTGAGCTTGGCGCACGACCGCGCGAGACGCCGGAGCGCCGACTGGCGGCATCCGAAGGGCGCCTCGCTTTCCACGATCCGCGCCCGATCGAAATCGATGACGAACGCCTCGGCCGGCCCCGCGCCGTCCTGCCGGACGAGCAGATTTCCGAGGTTGAGGTCGACGTGGACGATCCCGCGGTCGTGCATCAGGCGCACGACGGCGAGCGCGGCGTCGATGTCCTCGCGTGTGAGCGCGCGACGGGTCAGCCGATGCGCCAGATCCTCGGCGCCGTCGAGCTCTTCGAACGCCGCGGCGGCGCGCACGCCGGCTCCTGCCGGCACCACGATGAGCGCGAGCGGGCGCGCCGTCGGCACGCCGCGTTCGAGCGCCGTCACGGACGCGTGGAGCATCGCGACGGGCCTCCTGACCGAGAGATATCGATCCGCCGTCAGCCGCGAAACGAACCCGCCGCGTCGTAGGGCTTTGACTCGCCAGCGCCGCCCCGACGGATCGACGATCACGGCGGTGGCTCCACGGCCGGATGCCTGCGTGCCGGCGGCGAGGGCCCTCTGCCATCCTTCCCAGGAATCGAGCCCGAGCGCGCGGACCGCCGGATCGAGGTCGCGCGAGGCGTACACGACGCCCGTGCCGGCCGGAACCGAGACGAAGCCGCGCGGCGGCTCGGGCCGGCCGCGCATCACGAGCGCCGGGACGACTTCGCCGGCCTCGCGGCGAACCAGGCAAAGCCGATGCCGATCAGGTAGAGGGCGACCATCGGGAGCGCGAAGACCGTCATCGTGAGGGCGTCCCCGGAGGGCGTGACGACCGCGGCCGTGATGCCGATGACCATGATTGCGATGCGGAAGTGCCGCCACAGGAATTGCGGCGTCACGATGCCGAAGCGGGCGAGCACGAGGATGACGATCGGCATCTCGAATACCGCGCCGGCGCCAAGCAGCATCCGGTTTTCGAAATCGAACGCGGATTCGAGCGTGAGCTGCGCCTTGAACTGGGAGCCCAGTGAGATCAGCCAGCGCGACGTCATCGGCATCGCCACGTAATAGCCGAACGCCCCGCCCGCGACGAAGAAGATCGTGCCGAGGACGATGAAGATCAGACCCGCGCGCCGCTCGGAGGCGTACAGCCCCGGCGCGACGAATCCCCAGAATTGCCAGAGGACGTACGGCGACGACACGAAGAACGCGGCGATCGCCGAGGCTTTCATGTAGACCATGAACGGCTCGGTGATCGAGATGAAGATGATGTCGCCCTGGAGCAGGTTCTCGCGGATCGGCTTCATCAGGAACCCGAGGATGCGATCGCTGACGAGCCAGCTGACGCCGAGCAGGACGACAAAGACTACGGCCACTCGGAACAACCTCGACCTCAGCTCGTCGAGGTGCTCGAGGAAGCTCATCGCCGGCTCAGTGGATGGAGCCGGTTCCGCCATTGATCGATGAAGGGTCTTCCGAGGAAGCCGGTTTTTCCGGAGCGCCCGCAGCGGGGGCGGCGGGTGTCGTGGACGCGACGGCCTCGGCGAGCAATCCGCGGGCCAGCGCCTCCGGATGCGGGGCGTTTTCGACCGGGCGAATCGTCTCCTTGAGCCCTTCCATGTCGACCTCGCGCTCGAGGTTCAACCGGAACTCGTTGGTGGCGCGGCGGAAGTCCGACACGGCCTTCCCCAGCATTCGTCCGATTTCCGGAAGCCGGCGCGGCCCGAAAAGGAGCAGCGCCACGATGAACAGGAGGATGACCTCTGGGCCGCCGATGGAGCCGAACACGGAGGGAGGCTACCCGGCGCTCCGGGGGGTGTCAAGAAAGGCGCGTTGCCCACCCCGGAGCCTCACCTTATACTTTGGGGGCCTGCCGGGCGACGAGGGAGACGCGATGAGCCGAACCGGAAAGAGAACCGCGGGCTTCACCATTTTCCTTCTCGGCGGGTCGTGCCTGCTGGGCGGATTCATGACGCGAGGCGTCGAAGCCGAAGCCGAGCGCTCGAACAACCAGGTTCGGACCTTCGGGCGAATTCTCGCCCTCGTCGAAGACAACGCGATCGGAAAGTCGACCTCGGAAGACCTCGTCGAAGATGCGATCCAGGGGATGCTGCACACCCTCGACCCGCACAGCAACTATCTCAATCGCGAGGCCTTCAACGAGATGCGCGACGAGCAGCGCGGCATGTTCTACGGCCTCGGCATCCAGATCAACAAGCGCGGCCCCGACCAGCCGCTGACGATCATCGCCCCGATCGACGGGACGCCCGCCGCAAAGGCCGGGCTCCAGCCCGGCGACGTCATCGCGAAGATCGAAGGACAGGACACGATCGGGCTGAACGTTCAAGAGGCCGTGCGCAAGCTGAAGGGCGAGAAGGGCACCAAGGTCACGATCACCATCCAGCGGCAGGGCGACAGCTTCGACGTCACGCTTCTGCGCGACGAGATCCCGACCCACAGCATCGCGCACGCGTTCATGGTTCAGCCCGGCGTCGGCATCATCCGGATCTCGAGCTTCACGAGCACCACGACGAGCGAGCTCGACGAGGCCCTCCAGAAGCTGAAGGGCCAGGGCATGGAACGGCTCATCCTCGACCTGCGTGCCAATCCGGGTGGTCTGCTCGATCAGGCGGTCGGCGTCGCAAGCCGGTTCATCCCGGAAGGCAAGCTCGTCGTCTACACCCGCGGCCGGATCTCGGGCTCGGATCAGGACTACACCGCCAAGGGCGACGTCCGGACGAACGCGGCGCTCGTCGTGCTCGTCGATCGCAATTCGGCTTCGGCCAGCGAGATCGTGTCGGGCTGCATCCAGGACCACGACCGAGGCCTCGTCGTCGGTGAGACGACCTTCGGGAAGGGCCTCGTGCAGCGCGTGATCCCGCTGCGGGATGGGGGGGCGCTGGCGCTCACGACGGCGAAGTACTACACGCCGTCCGGACGACTCATCCAGCGGGACTACTCGAACTTCGACGACTACTTCCTCGACGCCGAGCTCGACGACGAGGACACGCCGGCGGCTGCGGACACGGAGGCGACCGGTCACGAGGTCCGCCGGACCGATGCCGGACGCACCGTCTACGGCGGTGGCGGCATCACGCCGGACTACGTCGTCCGCGCCGAGCGCGAGCCGGCGCTCATCTCGCGGATCCGACGCGAAAACCTGCTGTTCGACTACGCCGTGCGGTTCGTCGCCGCCCACCCCGATCTCAAGCCCGGGTTTGCCGTCGGCGACGATGTCATCGCAAGCTTCAAGTCGTTCCTGGGCACTCGCAACTTCAAGTACGACGCCGACCAGTTCACCGGCGCCCGGAAGGGTCTCGAGCTTCGCCTCCGCTCTCAGATCGGCCGGGTGAAGTGGGGCGCGGAAGCCGAGAGCAAGATCCTCGTCGAGGGCGACAACCAGGTCCAGAAAGCGCTGACGCTCTTCGACGAGGCGGCCAAGCTCGCGGAAGCGGGCGAGGTCGGACGCCGCGACAAGGGCAAGCACGCGGCTCCTGCGGCCGACCTCAAGGCGCAGACGCCGGCCAGCTAGAGACCCGATTCAGCCGCGCTTGATTCCCGACAGAAGGTAGTCGACGACGTCGGCAGCGGCGTAGCGGGCGCGCTCGCCCACGAGCTTGAAGATCGACAGCAGCTCGTCGCCGCTTGTGAGCAGCGGCTTCTCGTCGATGCCGCCGGGACGGGCTTGCGCCTGGCCGATGTTGGCGAGGAGAGCGTTGCAGAGGCAGCCGCGCCCTTCGGTCTCGGCGATCGCCCCGCCCTTGGCCACGAAGTCGGCGACCGGCTCGGCGGGACACCGGTAGTCGAGCTTGCCTTTGAGGTTCCGGAATGCCGTGCGCAGGTAGCCGAGGTCGCACACGCGCTTCCGATCGGCGTCCTGGAACCCCGCGCCGTCCATCTTGACGACCTTGAAGGGAAATCCGGTCGGGGAGATCCGCGCGTCGGTGTGGACGCGGACCTGGCCGAGCGCAACGCCGGCCAGCACCTGTTCCTTGATCTCGGGCGAGAGGCCGGATTCCTCGCAATACGCGAAGAGCGTCCCGACCTGGATCCCCGAGGCGCCTTCGTTGAGGGCCTCGCGAAGCCCCTCCGCGGAGCCGGAGCCGCCGGCCATCCAGAACGGAAGCCCGAGATCGCGCACCCTGCGGAAGTCGGGGACGTCGCGCTCGCCGTAGACCGGCTCGCCGCGCTCGTTGAGCCTGAGCTCGCCTCGTGGCGGCGCGTTGTGCCCGCCCGCGACGGGCGCCTCGAACACGAACCCGTCCACCCGGCCGTTGGCCTTCTGGGCGAGAGACGCCGCGAGCGTGTGCGACGAAACGATCGGCAGGAACCTGGGCCGCATCAGCGGCGTGCTCCGATCGGCCCCGTGCTCGCGCGGATCGAGGGTCAGGTACTCGGTCTCGCCCGGGGCGAGACCCGAAGCGTCGAACTTGATCGCGGCCGGCTGGTGCTCGGCCAGCGCGTCGAGCGCCCCGGGGATCTCCTTCGGAATCCCCGCTCCCATCAAGACGTAATTGACCTTGGCGAGCATCGCGCCGTACAGCGATGCCAAGTTGGGCATCTGAACCTTCGTCAAGAGGTTCAATCCGACCGGGCCGTCGTGGCCTTCCTTGGCCAGATAGACCTCGACGAAATTCGCCAGCATCGTGATGCGTTGCCGGAGCAGGTCGGTCGTCTGGCGGTACATCGGGAGCAGCCGGTACGGCTCGCCCTCGTTCCGCCCCTCGGGGCGGAAGTAGCGCCGCATCACCTCCGCGCTGACCTCCGGCATCGGGAATCGCGCCATCGCGCGCCGGACGTGGCCGCCCTGGTCGCCGTCCTGGAGGCGTCGCACGAGAATCGTGTCGAGAACCGAGCCCGACACGACTCCCAGCTGTCCCTTCAGCGCGACGGCCCGGGCGAGGACCCAGTTCGAGACGCCGGCCCCCATGCCGCCCTGGATGATGACGGGGTGAGCCCCGGGTAGGTAGCGATCGAAGGTCGTTTCCACGGACCCAGGCTACAACATCACGCTCGCCGCCCCTCCGCCATCACGAGCTTTTCGGGAAGCGGCGCCCGGTGGAACCGGCGCAGCCGCGAGAGTCGCGCCTGCCGGGGGACGCGGTCGAACGCCTCGAGGAACCGCAGCGCGTAGCGGGATGCGTCGTCGTAGCGCCTCCTGACCTCCGGCGCCGGGTCGACGAAAGCCCGTGCATGGAACAGGCGCTCGCGAAGCCACGTCCTCCGCTCCGGCGTCAGGCACCGGCCGCCCCGCGCCAAGAATCGCGAGAGCACGAGGTCCTTGCTGACGTTCGCCTGCAGCTCCATCTCGAGCAGGGAGATCTGGCGTCCGGCATGGGCCCGCTCGGCGGCGACGAGCAGATGGTCGAGCTCTTCGACGAGCACGGCGAACGCGTCGACGTTGTCGTCGTCGAGCCCGTGCTGCGGGGGGTTCTGCTCGAGCCGCCGGATCATCGCGTCCGGATAGTAGATGCAAGCGCGCACTCCCCCGTCGGTTTCGCGCACGAGCAGCCTCGCACCGTCGCCGGTCGCCGACCCGGCGCCTTCGGCCCCGTTCGGGTACAGCGCCCGGTAGCCCGCGTCTCCGATCACGTAGCGGCCGATCGGAAGGAGCGAAGCCTCCAGGGCATACGTCCGCCGCAGCAGGCCGTCGAGCGACTCGAGGAGCGTGCCCGTCACGCCTGGGTTCCCGACGGCTCGTAGACGAACACGCCGTCGCGGAACCCAATGCGCAGAGCCGAGTAGTCGAGGCGCGCGCGGACCTGGGCCAGGACCTCGCGGCGCACTTCATTCGGGTCGAACGGCCGCGCCCCCCGACGCAGCTCGCGAAGCCAGGAGACGAGCGAGTCGCCGTCCGTGGCGGGCCGACGGTCGTCCCGGCGGATGCGCTGCGAGATGGCGACGTTGCAGACGCTCTCGAGCGTGGCGGCCAGACGGCGCGCGCCGAATGCCGGCGAGAAGCCGCGGGCGAGCAGCTCCCGCCGCGCAGAGTCGTCGAGAATCAGCTCGAGATTGTGGACCTCCCGGTAGCGGCGCGCGATCCGGCTGAACTCCAGGTCGAGGATCCGCTCCGAGCTCTCAAGGGTCAGACGGGCGAAGTGGATCATCCGGACCCGGTTCATGAACTCCGGCGAGAGCGCGCGGCGCAGCTCGCTGCGTGCGTCCGCATCGGCGCCCGCCCGGTGCGAGGCGTCGTCGCCGTAGCCGATCGGGGCGGACCTCTGATCCCGCTCGCTGTACCCCAGGTTCGAGGTGAAAAACACCAGGGAGTTCGCGAAGTTGAGAATCCGTCCCTTGTTGTCCGTCGTCGTTCCGCGATCGAGGATCGACAGGAAGAACGTCCGGAGCTGCGAATGCGCCTTCTCGATCTCGTCGACGAGGATGATCGACATGGGCGCCTTCGACGCCCGCTCGTGGAACGCCGACAGGAGCCCCTCCTCGTCCGATCGGATGAAGCCTCGCGTCGCGCCGCGCAGCTCGTTGATGTCCGACGGGTACGTATAGTTCGGGCCCTCGATCGTGAGCGTCGGGATCTCGACCTGCCAGATCGCTTCGAGGACCCGTCCGAGGCTCTCGACGAGGTGATTCTTGCCGACGCCGGTCGGGCCCACGAGGAAGTAACCGGGCGGCCGTCTCAGGTCGCGCGTTCCCGATGCACACAGCGTGAACTCGTCGCAGAGCGCTTCGACGGCGGGCTGCTGATCGACGATGATCGCGTCGAGCGCGCCGCGCAGCCGCTCGATGTCGAGCCCGGCGAAGAGCACCATCCGCTCGTACGACGACAGCAGCTGGTCGCGTGAGAAGAGCGACCCGCGGTCGGCCTCGCCCTGCGCCGCGTCCAGATAGTCGGGCTGCGGGGGAGGCGCCTTCTCCTCCGCGCGGCCGGCGACGGCGTCGGCGGCCGCCGCCATCAGGGGCACGCGGGTGGCTACGTCCCCGTGAAACGCCCGCAAGATCTCGGCGTAGAGCGGGAAGCGGTCGGCGCATTGCCGCAAGAAGCCGACCTCGTCTTCCAAGGGAAGCATCAGCAGCTTGTTCTGACGGAAGAATTCACGGAGCCGCCGGTCTTCGGCGAGGAGCTCGAGCGCCTCCCCGGCGGCGCGGTACGCGCGCGCGCCGAGCTCGTGGAGCTCGTAGCCTTTCACGCGCCGCAGCCCCAGGAAGCCGAAGTCGAACAAGGCCTTGTCGGCGACGACGCGCACGTCGTCCGGCAGCCTTCGGATCCGGTAGAACACCTCGCCACCGGTGCGGCGCTGCTCCTCGATGAGCTGTCCAACGAGAGACGACAGCAACATCCGGTCGGACTGCATGATCCGGGCGATACGCTCGTCGGAGTAGACGTCGGTGAGCATCAGCGAGCAGCCCGTCAGGACGCGGATCAGGTGCTTGACCTCGAGGCTGTCGACGCGGCTCGAGCCGGCCAGGAGACGCACGGAATCTTTGAGCCGGGCTTCCAGGGTCTCGGGATTGATCGCCTCGAGGGAGCCCTTCCCGCGGCCTTTCGATTCATCGGTCATGAGGCACCCTTCCCTCCGGCCTCTCGCTCACCCATATACGCTTACAATGGATGTGCCACCGCACGAACCTTTCTCAAGTTCTTTTGCTGTAGAACTTAGGCGGCCTTGCGGCTCTTCATCTGCGACGCGGAGTGTCACCCGCCAAGCGTCGAGTTGACCTGTTTCGGAAGCCCTTTTAATCGACTGACAAGGTAGGATTTCTTCCACCGCACCTTGACAGTGGCAGAGCCAAATCCTAACATGCTGGCACTCGCTTATTGCGAGTGCTAACAGGCGCGCAAACAACTGATTCTAGGCAATTTAACAGAATCTAGGAGGTCCGAAGCGATGAAGATGAAGCCGCTGTACGACAGGGTCCTGGTCAAGAGGATCGAAGAGAAGGAGCAGAAGAAGGGCTCGATCATCATCCCCGATACGGCGAAAGAGAAGCCGATGGAAGGGAAGGTCGTCGCCGTCGGCGCCGGCGCGGTCAACAAAGAAGGCAAGCGCACGCCCCTCGAGGTGAAGGTCGGCGATCGCATCCTCTTCGGAAAGTACGCGGGCACCGAGATCAAGATCGACGATCAGGAGCACGTCATCCTCAGAGAGGACGAAGTCCTCGGCATCCTGGAGTAAGCGTCCCGCTTCGTGTGAACGTCTCGAATCGATAAACATCCAATGGGAGGATTGAAGAAAAATGTCCGCGAAGAACATCACGTACGCTGAGGACGCCCGCCAGGCCATGCTCCGGGGCGTCAACAAGCTCGCCGACGCCGTCAAGATCACCCTCGGCCCGAAGGGCCGCAACGTCGTCCTCGAGAAGAAGTTCGGCTCGCCGCTGTCCACCAAGGACGGCGTTTCGGTCGCGAAGGAGATCGAGCTCGAGGACTCCCGCGAGAACATGGGCGCGCAGCTCGTGCGCGAGGTCGCCTCGAAGACCTCGGACGTCGCCGGTGACGGCACGACGACCGCGACGATCCTCGCCCAGGCGATCTTCCGCGAAGGCGTGAAGGCCGTCACCGCCGGGTCCAACCCCATGGACATCAAGCGCGGCGTCGAGAAGGCCGTCGAGCATGCCGCGGCCGAGATCAAGAAGATCTCCCGGCCCGTGGCGGGCAAGGCGATCTCCCAGGTCGGCACCATCTCCGCCAACAACGACACGTCGATCGGCCAGATCATCGCCGAGGCGATGGCGAAGGTCGGCAAGGACGGCGTCATCACCGTCGAGGAGGCGCGCGGCCTCGAAACCTCGCTCGAGGTCGTCGAGGGCATGCAGTTCGATCGCGGCTACCTCTCGCCGTACTTCGTCACGGACGCCGAGCGGATGGAAGTCGTCCTCGAGGACGCGTACCTGCTCATCCACGAGAAGAAGATCTCCTCGATGAAGGACCTGCTCCCCGTTCTCGAGCAGACCGCCAAGTCCGGCAAGCCCCTGGTCATCGTCGCCGAGGACGTCGAGGGCGAGGCCCTGGCCACGCTCGTCGTCAACAAGCTGCGCGGCACGCTCCACACCGCCGCCGTGAAGGCCCCCGGCTTCGGCGATCGCCGCAAGGCGATGCTCGAGGACCTGGCCATCCTCACGAACGGCAAGTGCATCACCGAGGACCTCGGCATCCGCCTCGAGAACGTGAAGATGGAAGACCTCGGCCGCGCCAAGAAGGTCGTGATCGACAAGGAGAACACGACGATCATCGAGGGCGCCGGCAAGTCGAAGGCGATCGAGGGCCGCGTCAAGCAGCTCCGCACGCAGATCGACGAGACGACCTCCGACTACGACCGCGAGAAGCTCCAGGAGCGCCTCGCGAAGCTCGTGGGCGGCGTGGCCGTCATCAAGGTCGGCGCGGCGACCGAGTCCGAGATGAAGGAGAAGAAGGCCCGCGTCGAGGACGCGATGCACGCGACCAAGGCGGCCGTCGAGGAGGGCATCGTCCCGGGCGGCGGCGTGGCGCTGATCCGCTGCATCCCCGGTCTGGACGACCTCGCCAAGAAGGAAAAGAACGAGGACATCGGCGTCGGAATCAAGATCGTCAAGCGCGCTCTGGAAGAGCCGATCCGCCAGATCGCAAACAACGCGGGCTTCGAAGGCTCGGTCATCGTCAACGAGGTCAAGTCCTTGGAGAAAGAGAAGGGCTGGGACGCTCAGAACGAGAAGTTCGTCAACATGCACGAGGCGGGCATCATCGATCCGACGAAGGTCGTGCGGTCCGCGCTCCAGAACGCGGCGTCGATCGCGAGCCTCATGCTGACGACCGAGGCCGTGATCAACGAGGTACCGGAAGAGAAGAAGGCCGGCGCGGCGGCCCCCGGCATGGGCGGCGGCATGGGCGGCGACTTCTGATCGACCCATCGGGCCGGACTCACGGCCCGTTGACATAAACTCTCGGCCCGGCTCCCCACGGAGCCGGGCTTTTTTTTTGCCGGAGCGCGATTGACCCACTCGGCGGCCGGAACCCACAAGCTGCGCGTCGTCTCGGCGCTCACGGTCATCCAGATTTTCTTCGGGGTCCACTACCTCGCGGGCAAGATCGTCCTCCGCGAGATCCCGCCCCGAGCTTGGGCGGTGATCCGCGTCGCCTCGGCCGCCGTCCTGCTGCTGGCGGTCGGACGCGCAATGCGCCGGCGCTTCCCGACGGCGCCTCGAGACCTCGCGCTGCTCGCCGTCTTTGCCCTCTTCGGAGTCGCGATCAACCAGGTGTGCTTCGTCGAAGGGCTCTCGCGGACGACCGCGATCCACTCCGCGATCATCAACACCCTGATCCCGGCGTGGACGCTCCTGATCGCCGTCGCGCTGGGGCGCGAATCGCTGTCGCTGCCCAAGGCGGCGTCTCTCGGGCTCGCGATCGCCGGCGTGCTGCTCGTCATTCGCCCGGAGCGGGCGTCGTTGACGTCCGCGACGTTCGTCGGCGATCTCCTCACGATGCTCAACTCGATCTCGTACTCGTTTTTCCTGGTCGTCTCGAAGCGCACGATGCACCGCGTGGACGCCTTGGCCGCGACCGCCCTGATGTTCGTGTTCGGAACGGTGCCCATCGCGCTGTTCGGCGCCCAGGCGGTCCGCCACGTGGACTACGGGGCGGTTTCGGCGGCCGCGTGGCTGTGGGGAGCCTTCATCGTCGCGTTCCCCACCGCGGGAGCGTACGTGCTGATCTCCTGGACGCTCGCGCGCGCCGAGGCGTCGCTCGTCGCGCTGTTCGTCTACTTGCAGCCCGTCATCGCAGCGATTCTGGGCGTGACGTTCGAGCACGAGGTCCTGACGGCCCGAACCGTCTGCGGCGCGCTCCTCATCTTCGCGGGCGTGTACCTCGCGCTCGCGCCGTCGAGGATTCCGGGGCTGCGGCGCGCGGCGCCCGCGTCCTAGCCCGCGGCGATCCGGACGAGCAGCTCGGCGCCTACGGACAAGGCGGCCTCGTCGATGTCGAAGCCCGCGGAGTGATGCGGTGCCGTGATCCCTCGCGATGGGTTGCCGGCGCCGATGAACACGAACGCTCCGGGCGCCTTCTTCAGGAAATAGGCGAAATCTTCCGCCGCCGCCATCGGCTTCATCTCGACGACGTTGTTCCGGCCCACGACTTGGGCGGCGTGAGCGTTCACGCGGGCGACCGCCTCGCCGTCGTTGACCACCGCCGGGTAGCCGGGATGAAGGGAAAATCGGGCCGTGCAGCCGCAGGCGGCGGCCGCGCCCTGGAAGACCTCGGGGACGCGGTGCCTCAGGGTCTCTCGAACGCCGTCGTCGAAGCTCCGCATCGTCCCTCGAAGGAGCGCGGCATCCGGGATGACGTTCGGCGCGCTTCCGGCTTGAAACGAGCCGACCGTCACGACCGCGGCGTCGAGCGGATCGATCGCGCGGGCGACAACGGATTGCAGAGCGCCGACGGCCGTTGCGGCGGCGACGATCGGATCGCGCGCCTGGTGCGGCATCGCGCCGTGCCCGCCCTTCCCCTCGATCGTCACGCTGAACTCATCCTGCGCCGCCATGATCGGCCCGGAGCGAAGCTGGATCGTCCCCGCTGGAAACTGCGACCACAAATGCAGCCCGTACACCTCGCGAACACCGTGCTTGTCGAGGATCCCTTCACGGATCATCGCATCGGCACCGCCGAAGCCTTCTTCGCCGGGCTGAAAACAGAACACGACGTCCCGGTCGAGCCGGTCGCGCATGCCGGTCAGGATCGTCGCGGCGCCGAGCAGCATCGCCATGTGGCCATCGTGCCCGCACGCGTGCATCTTCCCGGCGATCTGAGAGCCGTAAGGCCGCCCGGGCTGTTCTTCGATCGGGAGCGCATCCATGTCGGCCCGCAGCAGGAGAGGCGCGCGCTTGGGAGACTTCGCGGCCAGAACTCCCACGACACCGGTCGTGGCGATTCCGGTCTCGACCGAAAGGCCGAGCTTCGTAAGCTGTCCCGCCACGAACGCGGAGGTTTCGTGCTCCGCGAAGCCGAGCTCGGGCCGGGCGTGAAGCGCCCGCCGCCAACCAACGAGCGAGTCCGTCAGGGCGTGCACGCGGGACCTTACCTCGTCGCTCACCAGGCTCCCCTTTCGACCGCATTCTATAATCCCACGCTCGCGGACGATCCCACGGAAGGAGTGCCGGAGTGACCGCCACGAAAAGCACGGTCGTGCGGATCGGCCATTCGCCGGATCCCGATGACGCGTTCATGTATTACGCGATCGCCAAGGGCAAGGTCGAAACCGCAGGCTTCGGCGTCGTGCAGGTTCTGGAAGACATCGAGAGCTTGAACCGCAGGGCGATGGCCGGAGAGCTCGAGGTGACGGCGGTGTCGATCCACGCCTACGCGCACCTCGCCGAGCGGTACGCGCTGATGTCGTGCGGGGCGAGCATGGGAGACGGCTACGGGCCGATCGTCGTCGCGCGAGAGCCTCTGTCTCCCGGCGAGGTCTTGAGGCGGACGGTCGCGATCCCCGGCCGGCTGACCTCCGCGTATCTCGCGCTGCGGCTCTACGCCGCCGCGGATTTTTCCCACGTCGTCGTGCCGTTCGATGAGATCCTGGACGCCGTCGTCGAAGGCCGGGCCGATGCCGGCCTGATCATCCACGAAGGCCAGCTCACCTACGGAGAGCGTGGGCTGTCGAAGGTCCTCGACCTCGGCGCCTGGTGGAGCGAGCGAACCGGCGGACTGCCGCTGCCGCTCGGGGGGAACGCGGTCCGCCGCGATCTCGGCGCGTCCGCGATGACCGGCCTGACCAAGATGTACCGGGACTCGATCGCGTACGCGCTCTCTCACCGCGAGGAGGCGCTCGCCTATGCACGCGACTTCGGGCGAGGGTTGTCGCCTTCCGCGAACGACCGCTTCGTCGGGATGTATGTGAACGACCTCACGCTCGACTACGGCGATCGGGGCCGCGCGTCGATTCGCCGGTTCCTCGACGAAGGCGCCGTGGCGGGCATCATTCCGCCGGTCGGCGAGGTCACCTTCATCGCATGACCGGCCTCGAAGCTGCCGAAGCAACCTGCGCTCTCGCCGACCGATCCGATCTCGGGCGCTTGATCGGAACCGGCCCCGACCTTCTCGCCCTGCTTCACCGGCTGAGCACGGGAGACGTCGCATCGCTGGCTCCGGGAGAAGGCCGCCCGACCGTGCTGACGAGCGCCAAGGGACGAATCGTCGAGCGCCTGTTCGTCCACAATCTCGGCGCGGCAGGTGTGTTGCTCCTGACGGCGCCGGCCGGTCCGGCGCGGGTTCTCTCCCACCTCGGGAAGTACACGTTCGCTGAGGTCACGGAGCTTCGCGACGTGTCCGGGTCGACATTCGCGCTCTCGATCGTCGGGCCGCGGTGGCGCGGCGCCTCGACGGCGGCTGGTATTCCGGAACTTCCCGGCTTCGGCGCCGCATCGTGCGTCGTCAATGGGGTTGCCGTCGATGTGGTGGCGACGAACGGATTCGACGCCGAGGGCGTTCTCGTCATCGGCCCGCGCGCATCGACAACGGAGGTCGAGGCGGCGCTTCGCGCGGTCGTCCTATCGGTCGGGGGCGCGCCGATGGAGCGAGCGGACGTCGAGACCTGGAGAATCGTCCGAGGCTATCCCGCGGCGGGACACGAGCTGACGGAAGAGTACAACCCGCTCGAAGCCGGGCTCCGCGACGCGGTCAGCTTCACCAAAGGCTGCTACGTGGGACAGGAAGTCGTGGCCCGGTTGAACACGTACGACAAGGTGTCGCGAGCGCTCGTCCGGCTGCGGCTGGCGGATTCGGCCCCCGTGCCGGAACGGGGGGCGGAGGTGATTGCCGGAGGCCGGCCGGTCGGCACCGTGACGAGCGCGTGCCGGGTGCCCGGACTTGAAACGGTGGCGGCCATCGCCTCCGTCAAGCGACGCGATCTATCGGACGACGCTACGATTGCCGTCGCCGTCGCAGGCGAAGAATGGCCGGCGGAACGCGTGAAGCCCTAGAGCAGCGCGTCGAGGTGTGTCGCCGTCGATTCGGCGAGCGCGTCGAGATCGTATCCCCCCTCGAGCGTCGACACGATCCGGCCGGAGGCGTGGCGCTCGGCGATCTCCCGAACGATTTCCGTGGCCGTCCGGTAAGCGCCGGTGGATACGCGAAGGCCGCCCAAGGGGTCCGCGGCGTGGGCGTCGAATCCGGCGGAGATCAAGACGAACTCCGGCCGGTACGATTCCATCGCGCGCTGCAGCGGCCCCGACAGCGCTCCTAGGAATTCGTCGTCGCCGGTTCCGGGTGCGAGGGGTACGTTGAGCGTCGCTCCTTCGCCGCGACCCCGTCCCCGCTCCCTCGCGTAGCCGGTCCCGGGATACAGCGGCATCTGGTGCGACGAATAGTAGAAAACCGCCGGGTCGTCCTCGAAGATGTGCTGCGTGCCGTTACCGTGGTGGACGTCCCAGTCGACGACCAGCACGCGCTCGATGCCGCACTCCGCGCGTACGTGGGCGGCGGCGACGGCGACGTTGTTGAACAGGCAGAATCCCATCGCGAGATCTCGCTCCGCGTGATGCCCCGGAGGACGGACGATCGCCAGGCCCGCGTCGAGCCGCTTCGCGGCGACCTCGGCACACAGCGAAGCGAGCGATCCCGCCGCGAGCCTCGCCACACGGGCGCTCTCGGAGCCGATCGCCGTGTCCATCGAATCGAGCAACCGGGCTCCGGACGCCCACGCGCCGTCGACGCGACGGATGTGCTCGGCGTCGTGGACCCTGGCGAGCATGGCATCGTCCGCAGCCACGAGCGGCACGCTCACGCAGCGGCCGGGAAGCCCGCGCCGTTCGAGCGCCTCGCGGATGCGGGCCAGCCGCGCGGGCCGCTCGGGATGTCCGGGACCCGTGTCGTGGGATTCGAATATCGGGTCCGAGACCAGCCCGACGCGTCTCATCGCTTGAGTCAGTGCGTGCGATCCGTTCCGCCGTCGAGGCCGCTGAAACCGCTCGTGATCGGCACGCCGGCCGGGATCTCGACGTTGTATAGGCTCGCGGCGATATCGGGGTTCAAACGCGCGTTCGAGAACCGGATCTCGCGCTGGCCGCCGTCTTTTCCGACGTATTCGATCCGCATCGGCAAGAGCGAGGCGGCATCGACCTGGAGCTTGACCTGATCGACGCTTTTCCGCACGCGGCGCTTCTTGGGCGACAGCAAGAGGAGGTACGACTTGCCGTCGTCGGCGGGCGGATGCCCGAGCGCGATCTCGTAGAACTTGCCGAGCTCCGTCGACCCCTGACCCAGGCCGAAGAAACGGAACAGCTGCTCGCTCCATCTCTTGATGTCGCGCTTTTCCGCTTTCTTCCGCTCGGGGAAATACCCGGTGTACTCGCCGTTCGCGACGACGAAGCGCATCGGCTCGGGTGTCGTGTACTCCCACGACACCGAATCGGGCTTGGTCAAGTAGAACCGCCCCTTGGCGACGATCGGATCCTTCAGGATCGGGCTCCGCGTGGTCTGCGTGAACTCCGCGGAGAGGGTGCGAATCCCCTCCTGCACGCGGTCGAAACGAGTGAGGACCTGGGCCAGCGCGGGATCCTTGGGGGCCTCCTTCGCCGCGGCGAGCGTGGAAGCGGCGAACAGCGCGAGCCCCGCCATGGCGACGTCGAGTTTCCGCATCGAAGCTCCTCGGGGCGACGTTAGCAGTGGGCCCCTGGTCAGGTCAACGGGCCCTCCGGAAGACGCCCTATAATCACCGCTTTGTCGACGAGGTCTCGATGCGCATCCCAGGATTCGCCGGAGCCGCGGCGGTGGCACTCTTCGCGTTGGGCTGTTTCAGCGTCCCCGTCTCGCGGCCCGCCGGAGCACCCGCTGCCTCATCCTCTCCTGCGACGAAGGCGAAGGTCGATCCGCGCGTGCACAAGCTGGCGTTGATTCTGCGCGCCGCCGATCTTCGCGCGCTCGATTCCGATTTGCGCGGGCTCTTGACGGATGCGGATCCCACCGTGCGCGCCAAAGCGGTGCTCGCCCTGGGGCAAATCGGCGACGCGGCGGCGTCTCCGGAGCTGGCGACCGCGGCGACCGACACGGATCCCGACATTCGCGCCAACGCCGCGTTCTCCATCGGCCTGGTCGCGGACCCCGCCGGCGAGGCGGTCGTGGAGAAGCTCGCGACGGATCCCGCGGCCGCCGTCCGCGCGCAATCCGCCGAGGCGCTCGGGCGCCTCCACCACCCGAACGGCCGCCCCGCGATCCGCGCGCTGCTGACCGATTCCGAGATGCCGGTGCGCGCGGCCGCTTCGTTTTCGGCCTGGAAGTTCGCCGAGCCGGAGCCCCTGCTCGACGCGCTGATCGAAAACCTCAGGTCGACCGATGCGGCGGTGAGAATCGGCTCCGCCTACGCGCTCGCCCGCATGGCCTCGGCTGCGATCGCGCCCCCGTCCTCGGGGGCCGTCGTCGGCGTCCTTCCGGACGCCGGGATCGCGAAGGCGCGCGCGGCGCTGGTCGCGCGTGTGTCGGATCCCGAAGCGGAGGTCCGGATGAACGTCGCGCGCGGCCTCGCCTCGCCCCGCGCCGGCGCCGAGCTGGCGGCGGTGGGGACGCTTTCGACCGACCCGAACCCCGGCGTGCGCATCAACGCGGTGCGCGCGCTCGGGTATCCGGGGATCCCGATCAAGCCGTATCTCGACCGTGCTCTGTCCGATCGCGATCAGGCGGTCGTGCGCGCCGCTCTCGAGGCGATGGGAAACGTCGGGGGCACCGCGGCGCAAGGGGACCTCAATCAGATGCTGCGCAAGGTCGATGCCGGCTGGATCCGCGAAGCCTTGCTCCTCTCCCTCACGAAGGTCGACCCGACGAAAGCGCCGTCCGTCGTCCGGGAGATGCTCGCGAGCCCCGACCCGCGCATGCGAGCGGCGTCCGCGGAGGTGATCGCGGGGCACACCGAGCAGGGCTCGCTCGGAGCCGCCCGGTCCCTCCTCGGCGACGCGGCCCCGAATGTCGTCGCGCTGGGGGTTCCCATCGTGGCCGGCCAGCCCGGAGCGATCACGTCGCTCCTCTCCGGCTTGTTCCGGGCGAAGGACCCGGTCGTGCGCGCCGCCGTCGGGGACGCGATCGGGGACCGCTTCGCCCATCCCCAGCCTGCGGCGGAAACGTTCGACGACCTGTTCGCACGCCTCGGGGAGATCTGGACGGCGTCCGGAGCCGACACCATTCCCGACGCCAAGCTCGCGGTCCTCGATGCCGGTGCCAAGGCGGGACGGGATCCGCGCGCGAACGCGATCCTGACGCGGGCCCTGGAAGATCCGGACATCCTCGTCAGGCGGCGTGCGGTGACCCACCTCAAGGACATCTTCGGCGACGACCGGAGCGGCAAGATCGCTCCTGCGACCGATCGACCCATCGAGGACTACGAGCGCATCGTCGAGTTCGGACGGACGCCCCACGCCGCGATCGTCTCGCTGCAGCGCCCCGGCACCGCCATCGGACGGTTCACGCTCGCCCTCGACTCCGACGCCGCGCCGATGGCCGCATGGAACTTCGCCGAGCTCGCCAAGAAGAGCTTCTTCGACAACCTCACGGTCCACCGCGTCGTGCCGAATTTCGTCGTGCAGGACGGCGACCCGCGCGGAGACGGATTCGGCGGGCCCGGCTATTCGATCCGCGACGAGTTCAACCCCCTGAGGTTTTCGGCCGGTGTGCTCGGGATGGCGTCCGACGGGAAGGACACCGCCGGCAGCCAGTGGTTCGTCACGCTGTCCCCGCAGCCGCACCTCGACGGCCGCTACACGTCGTTCGGCCGCGTGGTCCGCGGGTTCCGCGAGATCGTCACGCAGATCCGCCCGGGCGATACGGTGGTGTCGGTTCGCGTTTACGAAGGGAACGGGACGGAGCCGCTTCCGCAGAACTAACGCGCGACGCGCGTCGTCTCTCCGATCTCTTTGACGGCGCGATGGACCCGCTCGCGGATGTCGGTCCACACGCCCTCTTCGATGGAGAGGAACGCATCGGCGACGCGCGGGTCGAACTGGATGCCGGAAAACCGCCGGATCTCCTCGCGGGCCTCGTGAATCGACAGCGCGGCGCGGTAGGGCCGGTCGGACGTCATCGCGTCGAAGGTGTCGACCGCGGCGAAGATCCGTGCCCCGAGGGGAATCTCGTCGCCCTTCAGCCCCCGCGGGTAACCCGAGCCGTCCCAGCGCTCCTGATGGCAATGGACGATGTCGAGCGCCGGCTTCAAGAAACGGATGTGCTCGAGCATCCGGAATCCCATCTCGGGATGCTTCTTCATTTCTTCCCACTCGGCGGCATCGAGCTTTCCGGGCTTCTTGAGGATCGAATCCGGCACACCGATCTTGCCGACGTCGTGCAGGATGGCCCCGCGGCGGATCCACGACAGCTCCGGCTCCGTGACGTGCATCGACTGCGCGACCACGACGGCGTACTCGACGACCCGCCGTGAGTGGCCGAGCGTCTCGTTGTCGCGGAAGTCGAGCGCCGTGATCAGAGCCGAGAGCGTGCTCTCGTAAGAATCTTCGAGCTCCACGTACAGGCGCTTGACCTCGTCGTTCTTGGCGACCAGCTCCCGGGTGCGGTCCGCCACCTTGAACTCGAGGCGCTGCTGGTAGTCGCGGTTCTCGCGGATGAGCCGGCGCTTGTCGAGCGTCCGGTCGATGACGATGCGGACCTCGTCGAGATTGAACGGCTTCGAGACGTAATCGGACGCTCCCTGCCGGATCGTGCCGACCGCCGTCTCGAAATCGACGACGCCCGTGACCATGATGACGTCGACCTCGGGGTCGTGGGCCTTGATGCGGCGGAGCAGCGCGAGCCCGTTCTCCTTGGGCATGTCGATGTCGGACAGCACGAGATCGACGCCGCCGCGGACGACCTGCTCGAACGCGTCATGCGCGTTTCCGGCCTGGCTGATCGCGAATCCGAACGACTCGAGGCCTTCCGCGAGGACCTCGCGGATCGCAACGTCGTCGTCGACAACCAGGATCCGCCCCGTCCCGCTCACGGGCGAAATTGTAGGTTTCGAAAGGCCCATGGGCAACCGGCCTAGGTGACTTCCCGCCAATCCCGGCCGGTTTTTTGATCGACGGACAGCGGGACCTCCATCGGATGGACGTTCTCCATGGCCTCCCGGACCCGCTCCTGGACGGGCTCGACCTCGCCGTGCGGGACCTCGAGGAGCAGCTCGTCGTGGACCTGGAGCAGGATCCGCGCGCGGAACCCGCCGTCGTCGAGCGTGCGCTGGACCCGCTGCATCGCGAGCTTCATGAGGTCGGCCGCGGTCCCCTGGATCGTCGTGTTGACCGCGGCGCGAAGCGCCTGCTCCACCTCGCCCCGGTTCGCCCGCTCCTTCAGCACGGGGAAGGAGCGGATGCGCCCGAACATCGTGCGGACGCGTCCTTCGCGAAGCGCCTCGGACCTCACACTCTCGATATAGGCCTTCACGCTGCGGAATCGCTCGAAGTAGGCCGCGATGAAGTCGCGCGCCTCTTGCCGGCTCATCCCCTGGTCTCGGGCGAGACGCGCCTCGGACATGCCGTAGAGAATGCCGAAGTTCACCGCCTTGGCGCGCCGCCGCATGTCGCCGCTGACGTCGGCCGGATCGACCCCGAACACCTTTGCCGCCGTGACCCGATGGATGTCCTCGCCCGCCCGGAACGCCGCTTGAAGCTCCGGATCCCCGCACAGATGCGCCAGGACGCGCAGCTCGACCTGTGAGTAGTCCGACGCGAGAAACGCAAATCCGCTCTCCGGGACGAACGCGCTGCGGATCCGCAGGCCGACCTGGGAGCGTGCGGGGATGTTCTGGAGGTTGGGGTCCGACGACGAGAGCCGTCCCGTCGCGGCGCCCGTCGGGTGATACGACGTGTGGACACGCCCCGTGTCGGGGTTCACGAGCTGGGGCAGCGTCGCGACATAGGTCCCCTTGAGCTTCGCCAGCTCGCGATAGCTCAAAAGGCGCTTCGCGATCTCGTGCTGCCCGGCCAGATCCTCGAGCGTTGCGGCGTCCGTGGAGAACTCCCCGCTCTTGGCCGTCTTCTTGCCGGGGCGAAGCGCGAGGGTGCCGAACAGCACCTCCCGGAGCTGCTTGGGGGAGTCCACGTTGAACGGGCCGCCGGCCAGCGCGTGAATCGCCCGGCGCTCCTCTTCGAGCAGCCCGTCCATTTCCTTCGAGAGCGCCGCGAGGACGTCGAGATCGACGGCGATGCCCGTGGCCTCCATTCGCTCGAGAATCGGGAGGATCGGGCCGTCGATCGTGCGCCAGATCTCCGCGAGACCGGACGCCTCGAGCTTCGGGGAGAGGACCTCCGCGAGGCGGAACGTCACGTCCGCGTCCTCGGCCGCGTAGCGGGTGACGCGGTCGACATCGACTTGATCGAGCGTCAATCGCTTCGCTCCGGTGCCCGTGAGCGAGGAGTAGGTGATCGTCTCGTGGCCCAGGTAGTACGCCGACAACGCATCCATGTTGAACGAGCCGCGGTCGGGCTCGAGGAGGAACGCCGCGACCATCGTATCGAGCACCCACCCCGACACCGGCATGCCGTGACGCCGCAGCACGTGGCTGTCGAACTTGAGGTTCTGGCCGACCTTTCCGATGGCGGGATCGGCGAGCATCGGCGCGAGCGTCTCGCGCACCTCGGACAGCTCGAGCTGGTCCGGAACCCCGAGATACGCGTGCGACAGCGGGATGTAGACACCCTGCCGGGGCGCCCAGGACAGCGAGATGCCGACGAGCTTCCCGCGCATCGGATCGATCGAGTTCGTCTCGGTGTCGACGGCGATCCGTCCCGCTGCCCGGCACCGCGTGACGACCTCGGCGAGCGCCTCGCGTGTGAGGATCGTTCGATAGACCGCGTCGTCCGCCCCCGGCGAACGCGCTTCGACAGGTTCCACGGCCGTTTCCGTTGTGAGCTCGGCACCGGTTTCGCCGGCGGGCCTGCCTTCAAATTCGGCGGTCAGCGACCGGAAGCCGAGCTTCTTGAAGAGCGCCGCGAGAAATTCCCGGTTGGGCGGATCGAGCCTTAGCGCGTCGGAGTCGAACGTGACCGGCACGTCCGCATGGAGCACCGCCAGGGCCCTGGACATCCGTGCCTGCTCCGTGTTCTCGACGATCGCCTGCCAGATCCGCCGCTGGCTCCCCTTGTCGAGATCCTTGAGCCGGCGCGCGAGCGCCTTGCGAGCCTTCGCATCCGAAGGGCCGGACCGGACGAGATCGCGCGCGCGGTCGACCGCGTCCCGCAGGCGCCGCGAGAAATCGTCTTCGGCTTCGACCGGCGATAGCTCCGACGCCGAGGCTCCGAACCGGTCAACGGCGACCGCCGCGTCTCCATCGGAGGCCTCCAAGGCGGCGATCAGGGCATCTCTCGCGTCGAACGCCGCGACGAGCTTTCCTGCGCGCGCGATGACGGCCTCGACGTCCCCGTACGAATTCACCAGCCAGAGCGCGGTCTTCTCCCCGACGCCCGGAACGCCGGGAATGTTGTCGACCGCATCCCCCATCAACCCGAGAACGTCGCAGACGTGCTCCGGCGGAACGCCGAAGTAGCCGGCGACCCCCGCCGGGTCGAGCTTGATGTTCTTCGACGGGTTCAAGACGGTGACGCCGGGGCGCACGAGCTGGAGGAGATCCTTGTCCGACGCCACCACGACGACCTCGTAGCCGGCCGCCGTGGCGAGTCGCGCGTAGGTCGCGATCAGGTCGTCGGCCTCGTAGCCCGGGACCTCGAGGATGGGGATCCGAAACCCCTCGCAGACCTGCTTGGTCAGGGGGAACTGCGGCAGGAGGTCGCCCGGCAGCTCCGGCCGGTTGGCCTTGTAGTCCGCGAACTGCTCGTGCCGGAACGTCGGCCCTTCGAGATCGAACGCGACTCCGACGAATTCCGGCTGCTCGTCGGCCAGCAGCTTGCGGAGCATGGACGTGAACCCGAACACCGCGTTCGTCGCGACGCCTTCCGCGTTCGAGAGTCCGCGGATTGCAAAGTACGCCCGGAAGAGCTGCGAGGTGCCGTCGATGAGATAGAGATTGGGCACGAGGCCCCAGATCGTACCCTACCGCTCCAGGTCCGACGCGCTCCCGATCGCGAAGCGGCGCTTCCCCGGTGCATCGATGTCCTCGAACGCGACGACGCCCGGCGCGAGCCGCGCGATCGTGCGCGGACCGGCCCACTGCGACGTCCGGAAATCGTCGGGGCGCGTGGAGAACGCGGGCCCCAGCTCCACGAACCGGTCTTGGTCGATCAAATAGATTTGGTCTTCGGGGACTCGTCCCTGCGGAGCCACGCTCGAGAACAGCGCGGGATCGGGGACCCTCGAGCCGGCCGGAGCCGGCGGAGAGAGCACGGGAATGGCATTCACCAAAACCGCCCGGCGGTCCGGCGACACCTCGTATTCGACGTGCGCGTCGTGCCATTCGCGCAGCACGATCGGAGCCGTTCCCGGGGTCAGCGCGAACATCCGCGTAACCGTTCCAAGACGATCCGTCCAAACGAGCCGGTCGCCATCGACCCATCGTGCGGATGACGGCGCCGCGCACCCGCTTTCGACCCCGCTCTGCAGATCGAACAGGTAGACCGTCTTGGAGTCGTCGCCGGGATGCAGGATCCGGGCGAAACGGCCGCTGGGAGACAGCCCGCCGCTCCATCCGGCGAAGAGGAGCGGATTGCCGGAGCGGTCCGCGAGCGCCGGCTCGACACGTCCGGACTTGGCGTCGACCGGATAAAGGTGGAACCCTGCCCCGATATTCGGCGACGGGGTGGCGTCGGAGTGCGCCAGCTCGCGCACGTAGACCTGCCGGTCCGGGCCCGCGCTCACGAGCCCTGGCCACTCTTTGGAGCTGAAATCCATTGGCTTCCACTCCCCAGTCGCGGGATTTAGCAGCTTCAGCCTCCGATCGGCGGAGCCACCGGCCTCCGCTTTCGAGAGGAGCATGACGATGCCGCCGTCTGGCCAGGCAATGTCCATCGCGACGCCGTCGCCCGGGAGTGCGATCGCACGAAGCAGTTTTCCGTCTTCGGTGGAACGAACTTCGATGCGCTCGTTCGATCGGATGCTGCCGAACGGGCCGGACCACGTGAGCAGGGCAAACTGGGAGCCGTCCGGGCTCCACGACATGTCCCGAACCGGCGGCGGGATGAAGTTACGGCGGATACCTCGGGACACGTCGACGAGGTACCCGCCCCCCCAGCCGACATCCGGCACCGTCGCCACAATCGCCATCCGACCGTTCAGCGACGGAAAGATGACGTGATGGTCGCTCCTGGCTGCTGCACGCACATAAACCGGGGCAAGCGAGACGAACAGCAGCGTCACCGCCGCGAAAGCGGACCCGAGCATCGTCAATGCCCGCCGCAGCCGTCCGCGCCCGGCGGGCTCGCCCCGGCATGACGCCAGCCACGACGCCGCGACGTACCCCGGCGGCAGCAGGAATGGAAGCACGATCCCGAGATTGCGCGCGTAGACGAACGACATGAGCTGGGCCGCGACGATCACGGGCCCCGCGCCGAGGATGGCGCCGAGCAGCACCGCACCGAACGGCGACGGAACGATCACCGCCGCGATCATCCCTCCGATGTAGGCGAGCAACGCCGCTCCAAGGCCGGCGGCGCCAATGAGCGCGAGCTTGCGCCACGCACCGTCCGTGCCCGGATTGACCGCGCGAGCGAGAATCCCGGCGAGAGACGACGTCAGCAGGATTGCGGTGAGCAAGCTTCCCAGCGAGGCGACGACGCGCGCACGCCACGTCGCCCCGCGCGGGACCGGCCGCTCGAGCAGGAACGTCTCTGTGCCCGCGGCTCGGTCGCCCGCGAACGACTGCGAGGTGACGAGCAGGGCGACGAGCGGCCACACACCGAGCGCCAGCATCGCCGGAAAGAGCTCGAACAAGAGATCTTTCATCGAGTAGGTCTTGACCTCGCCCGTCGGGAGCCAGCCGTGCTTCGCGACCTCCGCCCCGGCGATCAGCACGATGGGCAGGAAAACCCCGAGCGCGGTCCCGCCCCAGCGGAGCAATCTCAATTGCCGCCATTCCTTCCAGAGCAGCGCTCTAAACATGGGTCGCTCCTTTGGCCTGCCCTTGCCGCAGCATGGCCACCAGGATCTCTTCGAGGGGGAGCGGCTCGATCGCGACGTCCTTGGCGCCTAGGCCCTTCATCAACGATTCGAGCTCGCCGTTTTGCGCGTCGGCGATCACCGTCAAGGTGCGGCCGTCGGCCGTCGCGTGGATCACGCCGGCGACCTCGGCCTCGGGCGGCGCGCCGCCCACGAACACGCCGCGCGCGCATCGGAATCGGGCCTTGAGCGCGTCGAGCGCGCCGTCGATGCGGATCTTTCCGTGATCCAGGACGATCACCCGGTCGGCGACGCGCTCGACGTCGTGCACGAGATGGGACGCGTAGATCACCGCCCCGCCTTCTTCGGAGACGGCATCGAGAATTCCGTCGAGCACCTCACGACGAACGAGCGGATCGAGCCCCGCCGTGGGGTCGTCGAGCAGGAGCAGTGCCGGCCGTCCCGCCACCGCGAGGACCAGCGCCACCTTCGCGCGCGTCCCGCGCGACAGCTCGCGAATCTTCTTGTCCGCCGGGAGATCGAGGTCGCGGGCGAGCTTCGCCGCGAGCGCCGCGTCCCAGCGGGGATGAAGCGCGGCGGCGAAGCGGACGATCTCGTCGACCGTCATCCACGGGTACAGGGCGGATTCTTCGGACAGGAGCGCCGCGCGCGTGGCCACCTCGACGGCGGAAACCCTTGGATCGAGACCCAGCGTGCGAATGCGCCCGGAATCCGGCCAGAGCGTCCCGATCGCAAGCCGTAGCGCGGTGGTCTTTCCGGCCCCGTTGCGGCCGATCAGTCCGAGCACGGTGCCGGGCTCGATCCCGAAGCTCACATCGTCCAGAGCCAGGGTCCGCCCGAACTTGCGCGTGACGTTTTCGAAGACGACGCCGGACGGCTCCATCACTCCTCCAGTCGGCTGTCACGCCGCGCGCGCGAGAACTGCTCGAGCTTGCGCTGGATCCGCCATCCCAGCTCCTCGGGGGGGACGCCCAAGGTGTGCGATTCGACGAGGAGCTTTTCGATCGCCGCATCGAGCAGCGCGTCCCGCTGTGCGGCGGACACGCCCGAGGCGCCGTTGGCGATGAACGTCCCCTGCCCGACTCGCGTGCGGACCAAGCCGCATCGCTCGAGCTCCGAAACCGCCCGCGCCGCGGTGTTTCGATTGACGCGGGCCTTGAGGCCGAGCTCCCGGACCGTGAGGAACCGATCCCCCGGCTGCAGCGCGCCGAGAGCCAGCATGCGCCGCACCTGCTCGACGATCTGCAGGTAGAGGGGAATCGGGCTCTGGGGGTCGAGGTCCAGGATCACGGGCGTCTGTCTCCGGTCAGCGGAACGGCCACGGGCGCGTCATGGCGCCCGTATCGAGGACGGCGTCATCGTCGAAGCTCGACAGCGGCCCGGTGGCACCCCAGCTCCCGGGGTCGGTCTTTCCATCGGAACCTGCGCTGACGAGGCGGTAGGACTTCCCGTCGCCTCCGCGCACGTACACGAAATCGCGGCCCCAGGCATCGGTTCCGTGGGCCTTTCTCATGTACGTGGGTTGAATGAGGGAAACCAGCGCTTGGACGTTTGCGGCATCGGGGTACGCGTGGCGGTCGGTCGCGTAAGCCTCGATGGCGGTCGCCATGCTCTTCATGTCGCTCATGGTCCACCGTGCGCGCTCGGCGTCGGTCGGGACATAGGCATTCGCAGTCCCGGCGATCGAACCCGGAATCGTTGTCACGCTCGTGGCGAGAAGCAGAATCGATGGGAGCCAAGGGGTCATCGGATCCTCCGTCTCGGCGGTGCGCCGACAGATATTGTCCCAATGTCATAGGACAATATACAGGCACCCGGAGGCCTGTCAAGCCGTCGTTTGAGATTCCCCGAAGAATTCCGCGACGGCAGCCTGAGTGCGAACGACGGGGTACGGCGGGAGCGACTTCAGGAAGGTCTTTCCGTAGCTCTTCGTGAGGATGCGTGGGTCGAGGACGGCGAGCACCCCCCGATCGCTCCGGCTGCGGAGCAGCCGTCCGAGTCCCTGCTTCAGCTCGAGCACGGCCATCGGAGTCTGATAGTCCGCGAACGGATTGCCGCCGTGTTCGCGGATGCGCTCGATCCGCGCGGCGACCAAGGGGTCGCTCGGGACGTCGAACGGCAGCTTGTCGATCACGACGAGCGAGAGCGCTTCGCCGGGAACGTCGACGCCGTGCCAGAACGAGCTGGTCCCGAGAAGGACCGCCCGGGGTGTCGAACGGAACGACTCGACCAGCGAGACCTTGCTGCCCTCGCCCTGGACGAACAGCGGATAGGACCCCGCGCGCTTCAGGTGCTCGCCGGCGCGGGCGAGGGCGGCGTGCGAGGTGAACAGCAGGAACGCGCGGCCGCCGGTCGTGGCGAGCAGGGAGTCGATCTCGGCCATCGCGCGCGAGAAGAACTCCGGCTCGCGCGGCTCGGGCATCCTCCCGGGGAGGTATAGAACCGCCTGCTTCGCGTGATCGAACGGCGAGTCGACGATCAACGAGTCGAGCGCGTCGAAGCCGAGCCGGCGGCGGAAAAAGTCGAACGAGCCTCCGACCGAGAGCGTCGCGGACGTCAGCACGGACGCATGCAGCTTCGAGAAGAGCGACTCCTGAAGGAGCGGGCCGACGTCGATCGGGGCCGCGGACAGGACCACGTTGCCGCGCGCGCGGGACTCCATGCCGTAGACGAAGCCCGAGGCGTCGCGCTTCAGCACCGCGCCGAGCGCGTCCTTCAGGTCGTGGGCGCGCGTCTCGACGGCCTCCCCGTCCGCTCCCGATCCCGAAGGCTTCGCGACCTCGTCGAGAGCGGCGGCGAGCCCAGCCCACTCGGAGTCGAGCTCGATCCCGCCGGAGGTGGCCGGGACGAACCGCTGCCGTCCGGCGGCCTGGCGGAGCGCTTCGCGGATCGGATCGAAGAGGTTCCGCGCCGCCTCGCGCAGCTCGGTCGCCCCGCCGCCCCCTTTGGCCGCCCCGCCGCGCTTGGCCGCGCCTCGCTCGACGTCCCGGGCGAGATCCTCGAGTTGATGGGCCGAAACGGTCCGGCCGAAATACAAGGTCGCGACCTCCTCGAGCAGGTGGGCCTCGTCGAAGATCACGGTGTCGTAGTCGGGCAGGACCGCGCCGTAGGCGCTCCGAACCGCGAGGTCGGCGAAGAAGAGATGATGGTTGACGACGACGATCTGCGACTGCTGCGCCGTCCGCTTCATCTTGGTGAGCCAGCAGTTCTCGAATTCGACGCACTTACCGCCGGTGCACGTCTCGGCGCGCGCGTTGATGTCGCGCCAGAGCCTGAGGTCGTCGGGCAGCTCGGCGATCTCCGCCCGATCGCCACTTGCCGTGGTGCGGCTCCAGCGCGAGATCAACGGGATGAAGCGGCGCTCCTCGCGCACTTCGACGAGCGGCGCCGGCTCGAATTCGCCGAAACGGTAGCGGCAGAGATAGTTGTCGCGGCCCTTCATCAGGCACGCGGAGATCGAAAACCCCGCCGCGTCCCGCAGGAACGGAAGGTCCTTGCGAAAGATCTGGTCCTGGAGATTGCGCGTCCCCGTCGACACGACGACGCGGCGGCCCGATTCGAGGATCGGAACGAGGTACGCGAACGTCTTGCCGGTGCCGGTGCCGGCCTCGATCATCAACGATCCACCGCGATCGAGCGTCCCGGCGACGGCGCGGGCCATGTCCTCCTGGCCGGGCCGGTGCTCGTACGCGCCGTGCGCGGTCGACAGCCCTCCGTTCGGTCCGAAGAACCGGGAGGGTTGCATCACGCCCGGGCAGGCGCGAGGCGGGACGCGTACAGCGGGAACCTACGTGCGAGCCTGGTCACGTCCTCGGCGATGGCTTCGAGCGCGGCCGGATCCTCCCGGCCGTCGAGCGCCCGGCCGATGAATCCCGCGATCTCGTCCATCTCGGCCTCTTTCATCCCCCGCGTGGTGACGGCCGGAGTGCCGATCCGGATTCCGCTCGCGACCATCGGCGGGTTGGGATCGAACGGGATGGTGTTCTTGTTGACGGTGATCCGCGCGGCGTCCAGGGCCTTCTCGGCGACCTTCCCCGTGATCCCTTTCGAAAAGACGTCCATCAGGAACAGGTGATTGTCGGTGCCGCCGGACGCCAGCCGGTATCCGAGGGCGAGCATGTTGCGCGAAAGCCGCTTCGCGTTCCGGACGACCTGGTCGATGTAATCCTTGAACGAGGGCTGGAGCGCCTCACCGAACGCGACCGCCTTCGCCGCGACGATGTGCACGAGCGGGCCGCCCTGGAGCCCGGGGAACACGGTGCGGTCGAGGTCCTTCGCGTACTCGGCCTTGCACATGACGAGACCGGCGCGCGGACCGCGCAGCGTCTTGTGCGTCGTCGTCGTGACGAAATCGCAGTCGGGCACGGGGCTCGGATGATGTCCGGTCGCCACGAGGCCCGCGATGTGCGCGATATCCGCCATGACCTTGGCGCCATGGGTCTTCCCGATCGACGCGATCCTCGCGAAGTCGATCACCCGCGGGTAGGCCGATGCGCCGCAGACGATCAGCTTCGGGCGATGCTCGGCCACGAGAGCGTCGAGCGCGTCGTAGTCGATCGTCTCGTCGTCCTTGCGGACTCCGTAGGCCACGAACTTGAACAGCTTCCCCGAGAGATTGAGCGGATGGCCGTGCGTGAGGTGCCCCCCGTGGGACAGATCCATGCCGACAACCGTGTCGCCCGGGTTGAGCACCGTGAAGTACACGGCTTGATTGGCCTGGCTCCCCGAGTGCGGCTGGACGTTGACGTGCTCCGCGCCGAACAGCTTCTTCGCGCGCTCGATCGCCAGGCGCTCGACGACGTCGGTGTGCTCGCACCCGCCGTAATACCGCCGTCCGGGGTACCCCTCGGCGTACTTGTTCGTGAACACCGAGCCCGCGGCTTGAAGCACCGCCTCGCTCACGAAATTCTCGGACGCGATCAGCTCGAGCCCATCGGCCTGGCGCCGCGTCTCGTGGGCCACCGCCTCGGCAACGACGGGATCGGCCTCGGACAACGACCGGGATATCGGGTTCATCGAATCTCCTCTTGCAACTTCAACAACCGGCGCGGCCGGACCCCGCCCCGGTGGATTCCAGCCTGTGGATCTTCTCGACGCGCGGCGCGTGCCGCCCGCCTTCGAATCGGCGCTCCACGAACGACTCGAGGATCGCTTCCATCGCTCCGAGCCCCGTCACGCGGGCGCCCATGCAGAGGACGTTCGCGTCGTTGTGCTCCCGGGCGAGGCGCGACTGGAATCCGTCCGTGCAGTGCGCGGCGCGGATCCCAGGAATCTTGTTCGCACTGATGGACATTCCGATCCCGGTCCCGCAGATCAACAGCCCCAGAGAAGTCTCGCCCGACGCGACCGAGCGCCCGACGCGCTGCGCGAAGTCGGGGTAGTCCACGGATGCGGTCCCGTGCGTTCCGAAATCGACGGCGTCGTGGCCGCGCTCCCCGAGCCAGCGTCGCAGATGCTCCTTCGCCTCGTAGCCCGCGTGATCGGCCCCGATCGAGATCTTCAAGGCGCTTCCTCCCTTCGAAGCTGCTCCAGGCTCGGGATCGGCACGGCTCCCATCTCGGACAGCCGGGCGTGCTCGGCCAGCGCGTACGTGTCGGTCATCGCGGCCAGATGGTCCGCCAGGACCCGGGTGAAGCGCGGGTCGTCGCGGTACGCTCTGGCCTCCCGCTCCCGTGCCGAACGGGGCAGGTCTCTCAAGTATCGCACGCCGGCCACGTCCTTCATCCGGAACAGGACGTGGTCTTCGAGCAGCCCGGGATCCGCAAAGTACGCTGCGAACAGACCCAGGATCGCGCGGCGGCCGCGCGCCTCCGCGCGGTCCGCGTCGGCCCCTTCGCGAACGCGCCGATCGAGGAAGCCGTTGAGCTCTTCGACAAGCCCCGCGGCGGAGCGTGTCCACTCGATCTCGCGTCCGGTGACGGCCGTGTCCCGGGCGTCGAGAAACTCGTCCCGCGTGCGGATCGCGTGCTTGACCTGCCACCTTGCGAGGCTCTGTCGCGCTCCGAGGATCGTGCCCGTGACGAGCAGGTGCGTCAGGCCCCGGTGGATCGCGTTGACTTTCGTGAACCGGCCGCCCTTTTGCGGGTAGCGCGCGCCGAGCTTCCGCTTGAGCTCCGCGACGGCGCGCAGCCGCTCGACCTCCGCGAGCGCAATCGCGCCCGATTGGAGCGCATCGTCGAGATCGCGAAGCGCGCCGGCAAGGCGCACGGACAGCGCGACCACTTGAGTCTCGAACAGCGGCGGAGCGCCGGCCCGAACGCCGTCCGCATCGAGCGAGCCGTGCGCGTCGCCTCCCGCCTTCAGGATGCCCTCGCGCGTGGCGTCGGTCAGGTTGAGCCCCGGATGCTCGTATCGCTTTTCGAGCCAGTCGACGACGCGAAGCCCCTGTCGCGCGGGATCGAAGCCCCCGAGATCGGCGTGACCCGGCCCCCCCCGTCCATCACGACGGCCCGAAAGCAGGTCGTCCAAGGCCCGCGCGCCGGCCGGACCGAAGGGCGGCTGGCCGAGATCGTGAGCCAGCGAGATCGCCTCGATCAGGTCTTCGTTGAGCGCAAGCGCACGCCCGATCGTGCGCGCGATCTGCGCGACCTCGAGCGTGTGCGTCAGGCGGTTTCTCCGGTGATCTTCGTACGCCGGCAGGATGCCGATGACCGCCTTCTGCCGGAGCCGGCGGAATGCGCGCGAATAGACGACCCGGTCGCGATCGCGCTGGAATGCGGTTCTGTAATCGAACACCCGGCCTTCGTCTTCGAGCGGATGCCGCCTCCTGGCTTCCATCGAGCGGGCGGCGAAGATCGCCAGGCGCTCGTCTTCGGCCTTTTCGAACGCCCGTCGCATCGATTCCGGCATCGGGCCGGGATGCTACACCCCGGCTTGAAACGACTCCACGGCGGCCTTACGTTCTTCCGAGCAGCAAAAGGAGCCGAGGATGGCCCTCTCGATCGATACCGATCAGTGCGAAGCGACCGGCGTGTGCGCGATCATCTGCCCCGAAGACGTGATCGAGATGCGCAACGGCCAGCCCGTCATCATCAACGCCATGGCGTGCACGACGTGCTGGAAATGCGCCGAGAACTGCATCAGCGCCGCGATCAACCTCGACTGACGCCGTCATCCGAACGCCGGTCGTGATCCCCTACAATGGCGGGTCATGCCCGACCCGCCGAACGGATCGCTGATCGCCGACCTCGACCGGCTGACCGGTCTTGCCGAGGAGCTGTCCCGCTCCGCCCGTGCGCGGGGCGTCGATCTCATCTGGCGCGCTCAAGCCCGGCGTCTCGCGAGCGTCGTCCTGCGCTCCGGGCGCGTCGAGGATGCCGCCACGTCGACGGTGTCGGGACACGGCATCCAGGTCGTCACCGAAGAGGGACGGACGGCGCTCGGCAGCCGCGACGATTTCGGGGATGCGCCCGCGATCGAGCTTCTCGGCCGCACGATCGATGCGGCCGCCGGAGCCGAATCGCTCGGCGTCGCGAAAGGCGTGGCCACGCCGCTGACCCCGACCCGCGCGCGGGCGGTGCCCGACGGCGTCGGCGCGTTCGACGCCGTCGACCTCGCGGCGGCGGGGCGCCGCCTCGTGGATCTCGCGCGCACGATCGAGTCCTCGGTCCCCGGCATCAAGGCATCGCTGTCGTATCAGACCGACCTCGACGCCTGGCGCATCGTGCGGAGCGACGGCACCGACGTGCTGTTCGCGATGCCGCGGTGCGTCCTCCGGATGTCGGCCAGCTCGGCTGGGGACGCGCGTCACACGGTCGGCGCCTCGATCGCCGCCCCAAAGCCCTCGCTCATCGACGACGCGCGAGTCTTGGAGACGTTCCTGAAGCGCGCGACGACCGCGGCTCGACTGGCTTCCGCGCTGCCGGAAGCACAGGCGCATCCGGCGGGGTCCTTTCCGCTCGTCATCGATTACGCGCTCGCGAAGGGCCTGGCGCACGAGGCCTTCGGGCACGCGGCGGAAGCCGACGGATTCCGATCGTCGATTCTGGCGAAGGACGGACGGTTCCGCGCCGGCGATCCGGTCGGGGCCTCTCACGTGTCGATCATCGACGAGCCGCAGCGCGGCGACCATGCGTGGCAGCCTTACTCCGCGACCGGCGAGGCGCGCGAGCGCGCGACGATCGTCGATCACGGACGCCTGGCCGACGCGCTGACCGACCCGTGGTCCCAGCTTCACGCCGGCACGCGCCTGACCAACGCGGATCGCGCCGAGTCGTTCCGCTCCGCGCCGCTGCCGCGCATGTCGAACATCCGCATCGAGGTCGATGCGCCGCTCCCCGCCCCCGGAGCGTTCGAGGATTACGGCCCGGACGAGGTCCGCGACCTCCTCGCGGGAGCGGGCGTGCTCGACCGGCATCCCCGGGTCGTGTTCCTGTCCGGATACAGCGGCGGCCAGGTCAACCCGGCGATCGGCGAGTTCGTCTTCAATTGCAAGTGCATCTACGTGCTCTCCCGGGACGGTGTCGCGCTTCACAAACCCGCGATCTTCTCGGGATCGATGTTCGGCGCGCTCCACGCCATCCGGGAGGCGTTCGGCCCGCTGCTCCTCGACGCGATCGGCACGTGCGGCAAATGGGGACAGAGCGTGCCGTCGTCGGGCGGAAGCCATTACTTCGTCGTGCTCGACCCCGAGCCGTCGGTGAGGCTCGGAGGCCGTTCGTGAGCGTCGACGCGCTGCGCGACGCGATCGAGCGCGCGCGCCCTCACGGTCACGCCGTCTCCGCCTGGAGCCTCTACGTCGGCGAGATGGTCCGCGCCAGCATCGGCACGAAGGACCGCGACACGGGGGGGCCTCACGCGCCCCTCGAGCTGTCGGAGGCGATGTCGGCGAGGTATCGGCTCGTCTGGGACGACGGCCTCGTCAGCCGCGGGGCCCTGGCCCGCTACGCGATCGAGCACGATGCGCCCGCGCAGCTCGCCGCCGCGCGCGAGGCGGCGTTCGACGACCCGGACGGACGCGACGTTCTCGGCCCCGGTGCATTTCCCGAGGTCGCGATCCACGATTCCGAGGTGGCCGCCGCGGCGGGAGGCGACGTCTCGGCGTTCGTGCCGCGCCTGTCCGCGATTCGCGAGCAGGTTCGCCGTCACGGCATCCGCACGTGGAGCGGCTCGCTGCACGCCACGCACGGGACCGCGCGCGTGACGAGCTCGGCCGGGCTCGACGTGAGCGCGCATGGAACGACGACGAGCTGGAGCGCGACGCTCGACGGCGAGCTCGGCGGAGGACACGCATCGCGCGCACTGGGCTCATTCCGCGACTTCGAGGACCGGCTCGAACGGCTTGTGCGATTCGTCCTGGCCATGAGGGCCCCGTCCCCCGCGCGGCGCCGCGGCGACACCCCCGTGCTGCTCCACCCCGACGTCGTCGAGGAGTACGTGCTCGGCGTGCTCCTTCACAACCTCGACGGGTCGCTCGTCGCTCATGGGACCGGCGCTTTCGGCCGCTCCCAGTTCGAAAACGGCGCCACCGTGCTGCGCGAGGATCTGACGCTGCGGTTCGATCCGCTCGTTCCGATGGCGGTGGGCGCCTACCGGTTCACACAGGAAGGACTGCCGGCCCGGCCGTGCACGTACGTCGAGGCCGGGCGGCTGAAGAGTCCGATCCTCGATCTCAAGCACGCGAGGCGCTTGGGGCTCGATCCGACTCCCGCGCCGTCGGCGATGGACACGGTGTTCTTGGAGGGCCCGCGACCGATCGGCTACGACGATGCGCTGGCCGCGGCTTCGGGCGGCGCCCTCGTACTTTCGGTCTTGGGCGTGCACACCCAGGATTTCACCAGCGGTGACTTCTCGCTCTCGGCCCCCCAGACGCTCACCATCGGCGGATCCCGCATCGACGGCCGCCTGCGCGCCACCATCTCGGGCAACGTCTTCGAGGCGCTCCGCTCGCCGGACCTGACGCTGGTTCGATTTCCGGGCGAGCACACGCCGGGAATGCTGATTCGCTGCCGCCTCGATCCCGTCTGACGCCGCCCCCGGCTTGACAGGCCACCCCCGGGATCGCAACCCATCCGTAGCCGGGCTCGCCCGGCGGAAAGGGTGGGTCATGCGTTTCGAACGGCTGACGTTGAAAGCTCAGGAAGCGCTGCAATCGTCGCAGGAGCTGGCGCGAGAGTACGGCCACGCCGAGATGCGCCCGCTGCACCTCCTCCTCGCGCTCGCGCGCCAGCAGGAAGGGATCGTCGTTCCGATTCTCGAGAAGCTCGGCGCCGACCCGCGCGCCGTCGCGGCGTCCGCCGAAGGCCGCCTGCGGTCGATGCCGAAGGTCGAAGGCCAGGCCGAGATCGGCGCCTCGCGCGCGCTCTTGGACGTCTTCCAGGTCGCGGAATCGGCGGCGCGCGAGTTCCAGGATGAGTTCATCTCCACGGAACACCTGTTGATCGCGATGGTGCGCGGCCGCGGCGAAGCCTCGGACATCCTCAAGTCGCTCGGAGTGACTCCCGACAACGTCCTGCACGCCCTGCGTGAAGTGCGAGGCGGAAACCGCGTCACGGATCAGAACCCCGAGGACAAGTTCCAGGCTCTGCGGCGGTACGCGAAGGACCTGACCGATCTCGCCCGCCGCGGCAAGCTCGATCCCGTCATCGGGCGCGACGAGGAGATCCGGCGCTCGATCCAGATCCTCGGCCGGCGGACGAAGAACAACCCCGTGCTCATCGGCGATCCGGGCGTCGGCAAGACCGCCATCGTCGAGGGCATCGCGAAGCGAATTGCCGACGGCGACGTTCCGGAGACGCTCCGCGACCGCCGTGTCGTCGCGCTCGACCTCGGCGCGCTCATCGCGGGATCGAAATACCGCGGTGAGTTCGAGGACCGGCTCAAGGCCGTTCTCAAGGAGATCCAGGAATCCGAAGGGCGGATCATCCTGTTCATCGACGAGCTGCACACGCTGGTGGGAGCCGGCGCGGCGGAAGGTGCGGTGGATGCGGCCAACCTGTTGAAGCCCGCGCTCGCGCGCGGCGACCTGCGCTGCATCGGCGCGACGACCGCAAACGAATACCGGAAGCACATCGAGCGCGACGCGGCGCTCGAGCGGCGGTTCCAGCCCGTGCGCGTCTCGGAGCCGACCGTCGAGGACACGATCTCGATCCTCCGCGGGCTGAAGGACCGCTACGAGGCCCATCACCGCGTGCGCATTCAAGACGCCGCCATCGTCGCCGCGGCGACGCTCTCGCATCGCTACGTCGCCGATCGCTTCCTGCCGGACAAGGCGATCGATCTGATCGACGAGGCCGCGGCCGGCCTCAAGATGGAAATCGACTCGGTGCCCAGAGAGATCGACGAGATGCAACGCCGCGTCACGCAGCTCACGATCGAGCGTCAGGCGCTGAAGCGCGAGAAAGACCTCGCGTCGCGGGACCGGCTGGGCAAGCTCGAGAAGGAGCTCGCGGACCAGACCGAGCAGCTCGAGGTGCGCAAGGCGCGGTGGCAGGCCGAGAAGGACGTCATCACGCGGATCGCATCGCTCAAGGCGAAGATCGACGAGGCGAAGTCGGAGACCGAGCGCGCCCAGCGCGAGGCGGCCTACGAGCGCGCGTCGAGGCTCCAGTACGAGACCCTTCCGAAGCTCGAGAAGGAGCTGTCCGCCGAGAGCGGGCGACTCGCCGAGATCCAGAAAGACGGCGCGATGCTGAAAGAAGAGGTTTCCGAGGAGGACGTCGCCGCGATCGTCTCCAAGTGGACGGGCGTCCCCGTCGCGAAGATGCTCGAGGGCGAGGTGCAGCGGCTCCTCCACCTCGAAGACGAGCTGCACCGGCGCATCATCGGCCAGCACGAAGCCGTCGTCGCGGTCGCGACCGCGGTCCGGCGCGGTCGCGCCGGCCTCAAGGACCCGAACCGCCCCGTGGGCTCCTTCCTGTTCCTCGGCCCGACCGGCGTCGGAAAGACCGAGCTTGCGCGGGCCCTCGCGTCGAGCCTGTTCGACGACGAGCGCGCGATGATCCGCATCGACATGTCCGAGTACATGGAGAAGCACGCGGTCGCGCGGATGATCGGGTCGCCTCCCGGCTACGTCGGCCACGAGGAGGGCGGCCAGCTCACCGAGGCGGTGAGGCGTCGGCCGTTCTCCGTGATCCTCCTCGACGAGATCGAGAAGGCGCACGCGGACGTGTTCAACGTGCTCCTGCAGCTCCTCGAAGACGGACGCCTGACCGACGGTCGCGGCCGGACGGTGGATTTCAGGAACACGATCGTGATCATGACGTCCAACCTCGCGTCGTCTTACATCCTGGAGAACGCGGGGGCGCCGATGGCGCAGGTCCGCCGGCACATCGAGGCCGAGCTGAAGCGGACGTTCCGTCCGGAGTTCCTGAACCGCATCGACGACACGATCGTCTTCCGGGCGCTGACGGATCGCGACCTCCTCGAGATCGTCGATCTCCAGCTGGCTCGTCTGCGGGCGGTCCTGGCCGACCGCAGGATCGACCTCCAGGTGACCGACCTCGTGAAGGGGAAGCTGATCGAGGCCGGCTACGACCCGGCGTTCGGGGCGCGTCCGCTCAAGCGAACGATCCAGCGCCTGATCCAGGACCCGCTCGCCTTGAGGCTCCTCGACGGAACCATCCGGCCGGGGTCGACGGTCCGGGTAACGCTGGAAGGCGATGAAATCGTCCTCCAGACGCACGAAGTGGTCGTAAATTGAGAGGCACTGTGGCCATCGAGCGCTGGGACCCGGTTCACGACCTGAGGCACCTCAAGGAGAAGGTGGACACCCTGTTCCAGGATGTCCTCGGGCGCGCGGGGACCGCCGCCGTCCCGGAGGTTCCGGGGGCGTGGCGGCCTCCGGTCGACGTGTGGGAAGAGGCCGACGGCTACCACGTGCGTGTCGACCTGCCGGGAGTCGCCGCGACCGACGTGGACGTCGAGATCGAAGACGGCGTCCTGCACGTTCGCGGCGAGCGCCGGGCTTCGGGCACCGTCCCCCGGGACGAGTACCTGCGCGCCGAGCGGCCCCACGGCCGGTTCGCGCTCTCGATGGCGATCCCGGCCTCCATCGATCCGCAAGCGATCGAGGCGCAGCACCGCGAGGGCGTCCTCGAGATCGTCCTCAAGACCCGGCGCTCCGATCGCCCGGGTCGCGTCCGCGTCGAGCTGAAATAGCCCGCAAAGCGGAAGCATCCGTCCCGCTGATAGACTTTCTCGGTCCGCGGAGGTTGGAGATCCGACGATGAAGACGACGAACTATTTCAAGACCGCCCTGCTTTTGGGCTTGCTCACGGGCCTGATCATGGTCGTGGGCCGCGTGCTCGGCGGCGAGCAAGGAATGCTCGTCGCGCTGGTGTTCGCGGCGGTCATGAACTTCGTGTCGTACTGGTTCTCGGACCGCATCGTCCTCGCGATGTATCGCGGGCGCGAGGTCGGACCCGCCGAGGCGCCGCGATTCCACGCGATCGTGGAGCGCCTGATCGTGCGGGCGGGGCTCCCCATGCCGAAGCTGTACATCCTCCCCGGGGAATCTCCGAACGCGTTCGCCACCGGGCGCAATCCCGAGCATGCCGCCGTGGCCGCCACGGAGGGCATCCTCACGTTGATGACCGACGAGGAGCTCGAAGGCGTGCTCGCACACGAGCTCGGTCACGTGAAGAACCGCGACATCCTGATCTCGTCGGTCGCCGCGACGATCGCCGGAGCCATCACGTTTCTGGCGACGATGGCGCGCTGGGCGGCGTTGTTCGGCGGCTACGGAAGCAACGACGATCGCGACCGCGGCGGAGGCAACATCGTCACGCTCCTGCTGACGGCGATTCTGGCGCCCATCGCGGCGATGATCGTCCAGATGGCGATCTCCCGGTCTCGTGAGTTCGCGGCCGACGCCACCGGTGCCCGTTTCGCCGGCCAGCCCTACGGCCTGGCCAAGGCGCTCGAGAAGCTCGATACGTACTCGAAGCGTGTTCCGCTCGACGCGACCCCGTCGACGGCCCACATGTTCATCGTCAATCCCTTCAGCGGCCGGTCCTTGATGAACCTGTTCAGCACGCACCCGCCGATCGAGGAGCGCGTCCGGCGCCTGCTCGGGCGCTGATCGGGGCCAGACGAAGATGTCCGACCGCGGAAAGAAGATCGAGACCGAGGAGCCGGCCGACGACCGCGAGGTGCCGTCCGAGGCGCCCCCGGTCGATCCGGCCGAGCTTACGGCCATGAGGGCGCGGGCCGAAGGCGCCGAGCGTAAGCTGCGCGACATCCAGGAGACGTTCCTTGCGGCAAGAGCCGAGCTCGAAGCCACGCGCGTGCGCGTCGAGAGAGACGCCACGCGGAAGGCCGAGGCGAAGTTCGGCGAGCTGGTCGCGAATTTGCTCGAATGCGCCGACGACCTCGACCGTGCGATCGAGCACGGCCGCCAGATCCCGGCCGCGTCGCCCGTGGTCTCGGGTGTCGCGATCGCGCGCGACCGGTTCCTGGGCGCGCTGACGAAGGCGGGCCTCGAGCGGATCGATCCGGTCGGGCAGCCGTACGATCCCAACGTGGCCGAAGCGATCGGCGTCGTTCCCGTGTCGGATCCGGGAGAGCACGACGTCGTGGTCTCGGTCGAACGGGCCGGGTTCAAGCTCGGCTCCCGGATCCTGCGCCCCGCCCGCGTTCACGTCGGCCGCCTCCTCTCCTGACCTGAATGGCCGGGACGCTCGGCACCTACGTCCGGTTCACGCGCCCGTTTACGCTGCTGCCGCCGTTGCTCGGCGTCGTATCGGGCGCCATCACCGCGTGGGGTTCTGCGTCAAACCCCCAGGTGCTCGCCGGCGGCCAGAGGCACTGGACCGGCGCGATCGTCGGGACGATCGTTCTGGGCTCCCTGTGCGCCGCGCTGCTCAACGCAGCCTCGAATGCGATCAACCAGTACTACGACTTCGAGAACGACCGGATCAACAAGCCGACGCGGCCGCTGATCACGGGAGAGATCTCGATGGCCAAGGGCTTCGCGTTCGCGATCGCGGTGTATGCGCTGGCGATCGTGCCGACGTGGCTCGTCGTGCCGTGGCCCGCGGTGAGCTTCGCCGACCGGCTCGCGGCCGCCGTCCCACGCCACGAGTGCTTCTTCATCTTTCTCGCGGGGACGCTCTTCACGTGGATCTACAGCGCGCCGGCACTCGGACGAACCAAGGCCGACGCGTTCCTCGCCAACCTCACGATCGCCGTCCCTCGCGGCTGCCTGCTCAAGGTCGCGGGCTGGTCGATGGTGGCCTCGGTCATGAGGCCCGAGCCGTGGTTCATCGGCTCGATCTTCTTCCTGTTCCTCCTCGGCGCGGCCTCGACGAAGGACTTCTCGGACATGGCGGGAGATCGCGCCGCCGGCTGCCGCACGCTTCCGATCCGGTTCGGGGTCGCGCGGGCCGCACGGATGATCGCCCCGTTCTTCGTGATCCCCTGGCTGCTGCTGCCGGTCGGAGCGTGGGCTCATCTCCCCGGTTCCGGAGGGCACGCGATCCTCACGGGGAATCCTTGGATCTTGACGGCGCTCGGCCTCGGTCTCGCGGCGTGGGGCGGGTACACCGTCCACCTCATCCTGCGCGACCCCGAAGCGCTCGCCGAGGTGGAGAACCACCCGTCGTGGACCCACATGTATCTGATGATGATGGCGGCCCAGATCGGCTTCGCGGTCGCCTACCTCGCGTGAGCGGCGAGGCGTCCCGCTAGGACAACGTCGCGACGAGCAGCGCCTTGATCGTGTGCATCCGGTTTTCGGCCTGGTCGAACACGATCGAAGCCGGGGACTCGAACACGTCGTCGGTCACCTCGAGGCCGTTCATCCCGAACGACTTGAAGAGCTCCTCGCCCTTCGCCGTCCGCCGGTCGTGGAACGCAGGGAGGCAGTGCATGAACTTGGCCCCGGATTTTCCGGTCGCGGCCATGAGGGCGGCATCGACCTGGAACGGCTTGAGGAGGTCGATCCTCTCGCCCCATTTCGCCGTGGGCTCGCCGAGCGACACCCAGACGTCGGTGTAGACGAAGTCGCACCCGGCGACCGCGACGTGCGGCTCGTCCGAGAGCGTGATGCGCGCGCCCGACTGGGTTGCGATCGCCCTGGCTTTCTTGACGATCGACTCGGCGGGCCACAGCGACTTCGGCGCGGCGAGGCGGATGTCCATCCCGACGATCGCGCCGCCCAAGAGCAAGGAGTTTCCCATGTTGTTGCGGGCATCGCCGAGATAGCAGCACGACAGAGCGGAAAGCGGGCCGGGCCCGTGCTCTTCCATCGTCATGAAATCCGCGACGATCTGCGTCGGATGGGACTCGTCCGTGAGCCCGTTGTAGACGGGGACCCCGGCGTGACGCGCCAGCTCGTCGACGATCGACTGCGCAAAGCCCCGGTACTCGATCGCGTCGTACATGCGGCCGAGCACGCGCGCGGTGTCCGGGATCGATTCCTTGTGGCCGATCTGGGAGCCCGACGGATCGAGATACGTGACGCCCATGCCGAGGTCGTATGCGGCGACCTCGAACGCGCAGCGCGTGCGCGTCGAGGTCTTCTCGAAGATCAGGCAGACGTTCTTGCCGCTCAGGCGGCGCTCGATCACGCCGTCTCGCTTCTCGGCCTTGAGCGCGTGGGACAGATCGAGGAGCGAGCGAAACTCGCCCGCGGTCAGATCGGTGATGTCGAGGAGGCTGCGGCCCTTCAAGTTGAAGCCCATCGGCTGGCGACCCTTTCGATGACGAGCTTTGTCGGGCCCGGGATCCTATACCATCCTACTCACGTGATCGAACGCGAGACGCTCCGCCCGCTCGAGGCGCTCACGGATCAGGCCTTCTCGCGGACCGCCGCCCCGGTGGTTCAGGGAAACGCCGTGCGCCTTCTCAAGGACGCGGCGGAAAACTACCCCGCGAGCCTGCAGGCCATCCGCTCTGCGGCGCGCACGGTGTTCTTCGAGAGCTACATGATCGAGGACGACGCCACCGGACGCGAGTTCCGGGATGCGCTCGCGGAACGCGCGCGAGCGGGCGTCCGCGTCTTCGTGCTCTACGACTGGCTGGGCTCGACGGGGAAGCTGTGGTCGGGCTTTTGGCGTCCGCTGCGAGACGCCGGCGCCCTCGTGCGCGTGTTCAATCCGCCGCGGTTCGCAAGCCCCCTCGGATGGATCTTCCGCGATCATCGCAAGTCGATCGCGGTCGACGGCCGCATCGCGTTCGTGTCCGGCCTGTGCGTGGCCCAGGCGTGGCGCGGGGACCCGGCCCAGGGCAAGGAGCCGTGGCGCGACACCGGCGTCGAGATCCGGGGGCCCGCCGTCGCCCACGTCGCGGCCGCCTTCGCGCGCGTATGGGCGACCACGGGAAGTCCCGTCTCCGCGGAGCTCCTGACGAAAGCCGAGTCCGTTCCCGCGGCCGGCGACGTCTCGCTGCGCGTCGTCGCCAGCGCGCCGGCGTCGGCGGGCCTCATGCGCCTCGACTACCTGATCGCGTCGCTCGCGCGGAAGAGGCTCTGGCTGACCGACGCGTATTTCGTGCCCCCGCCCGCCTACGCGCATGCGCTGATCGCCGCCTCGCGGGACGGCGTCGACGTGCGCCTGCTCGTCCCCGGTGCCTCCGACATCCCGGTGCTCTCCCCGCTCTCGCGCTCGGCGTTCCGGCCGCTGATCGAAGCGGGCATCCGCGTATTCGAGTGGAACGGCACCATGCTTCATGCGAAATCCGCGGTCGCGGACGGCCGCTGGGCGAGGGTGGGCTCGACGAACCTCAACATCGCGAGCTTCCTCGGGAACTACGAGCTCGACGTCGCCGTCGAGGACGAGCGCTTCGCCGCCGCGATGGAAGCGCAGTACGAGGACGACCTGAAGCGCTCGACGGAGCTGGTTCTCAAGAAGCGCCTCGCGCGCGGGAAGGTCCCGGTCCCCTCCGCCCGCGGACGCGGCCGCCGCCACCCCCGAGGCAGCGCCCGGCGTGCGGCCGCGGGCGCGGTGCGTTTGGGAAGCGCCGTCGGATCCGCGCTCGTCTTCCCGGGAGAGGGCGTGCTCGGCAGCGGGCGCATCATGGCCGGCGCCGCGGTTGCGTTCGCCGTGCTCGGGGCGATCGCCGTCTGGTGGCCGAAAGGAATCGCCTACCCGTTTGCCGCGATCGCCATCTGGTTCGCGACCGCGTTCGTCATCCGCGCCGCCGGGACCAGAGATACGGGAGAACCGGAAGCAAAGCGACCACCGCGGTGAAAACCCAAACCTGCCGGTCCGAGCCCCACAGAAGCAACGCGACGACGGCGAGCCCCACCGCCGTCAGAGCCGGCGCACGAACGCGCTGGCGCGGCCGGAAGCGCTCCGGGTCCCGGCGCACGAGCACCACGAGGGCCAGGCACGTCAGCGCGATCGCGATCAGCGCAGTCGCGGTCGCGGCCAAGGCGACGAAGTTGTACGCGGCGAGCAGCGAGCGCGTGAAGTACGTGGATGCCAGAAGCGCGGTCGCGAAGGCGGAGACGACGAGCGAGCGGACCGGCGCTCCGCTTCGCGGGTTCAGGGGCTCGAGCGATTTCGGGGCATAGCCGTCGCGTGCGGCCGCCTGCGGGAGGCGGCCGGCGACGAGGATCCATCCGTTGAGGATGCCGGCTACGGAGATCAACGCGCCCACGGTGACGAATCGCTCGCCCCACGCCCCGAGCGCCTGGCGCGCCGCGAGGGCGAGCGGGCTGGGGTTGCCTGCGATCGCCGCGGGCGGGAGAGCGAGGGCAACGGTGACCGCCACGGCCATGTACGTCGCCGCCGCGATGCCGAAGCCGGCGAAGACGGATTTGCGAATCGTCGCCGCAGGATCCTTCATCTCCCCCGCCGGGATCGTCGCCGTCTCCGATCCGATGAACGGCCACGCGACCAAGGCCAGCGCGGGCAACAAAGCGGCCCACCCCTTCGGAGCGAACGGCACGAGGTGGGCGGCGTCCGCATGCGGAGCGAGCGCCACGGCGAGGATCACGAGCGGCGCGATTTTCAGGACCGTCGTCACCGATTGCATCGCGGCGCCGGCCTTGACCCCGACGGCGTTGACGGCGGTCAGCGACCACAGCAGCGTCTGCGCCACGAGAAACGCCGGCAGCGGCGCGGCGAGCCGGGGATCGAAGACCGAGGCGTAACCGACGAACGCCGTCAGGAAGGCGGCGTTTCCGACCACGCACGAGACCCAGTACAAAGTCGCGGTGATCGAGCCGGCGAGCGGGCCGAACGCATGCGCGGCGTAGACCTGCAGGCCGCCTTGAATCGGGTACGCCTCACCGAGGTCGGCATACACCGCATTGAGCGCGAGGTAAGACACCGCGACGACGGGCCATGCGAGGAGCGACAGCGGGCCCGCGGCGTCCGCGAGCGAGGCGGGAATGACGTAGATGCCGGAGCCGATCACGTTTCCCGCGACGAGCGCCGTGGCGGCCCAAGGCCCCAGTCCCTGAACCAGCCGGCCCGGCTCTCGCGTCATCCGCGGAATTGTAGATACACCGGCATGGTGGAAAATAGCCCCCATGCCCGTCGTCGCCACGCTGCTTTCGGCCGCGCTCGCCTCGGCCGCGAAGCCCCCCATCACCCCCGAAGACACCTACCGGCTGGTGGAGATCACAGCCCTCGAGGTGTCACCGAACGGCAAGACCCTGGCGTACACCATCGAGCGCGCTGACCGGAAGGAGGATTCGTTCCGCCACGAGCTGTGGCTCGCCGACGAGGACGGCGAGCACCGGAAGCGGGTCTGCCGCGAGACCGACGACTGCATGGCGGCGAAGTTTTCTCCCGACGGCAAGCGCATCGCCTATCTGTCCGACGCGACCGAACACACCCAGATCTGGGTCGCGCGCGTCGGCGAAGGACGCGGGCACGCCATCACCGACGTCCACGAGGCGATCGGCGATCTCGATTGGTCTCCCGACGGAAAGAAGCTCGTCTTCGAGAAGGACGACGCGGGCACGCGGTCGTCCTCGGACGAGCCGTGGGTGATCACCGGCACCCAGATCCAGCGCGACGGAGAAGGGTTCGTCGACGGAAGGCACAAGCACCTCTGGATCGTCGAGGCCGGCGGCGGCAAGCCCGTGGCGCTGACCTCGGGCCCGTTTGACGAGATGACGCCCCGGTGGTCGCCATCGGGGAAATGGATCGCGTTCGTCGCCAACCGCGGAGCCCACCCCGACGACGACGATGACACCGACGTGTGGGTGGTGGCAGCAGGCGGGGGCTCGCCGCGCAAGGTGTCCTCGAGCCCGGGACCGGACGTCGATCCTGTGTGGTCGCGCAGCGGCGATCGCCTGGCGTGGGTCAGCTCGCCGCACACCAACGACCCGTACCAGACGACGCACGTCCTCGTCGCCGCGCTCGGCGGCACCCCGAAGGACCTGACGAGCGCGCTCGACAACTGGGTCTCGATGGACGATCACGTCGGCGGCGGAGAGGACCAGGCCCGCATCGCCTGGTCGAGCGACGACTCGTCTCTCTTCGTCCCTTTCGACCGTCGCGGCGCGAACTGGATCGCACGGCTGCCGCTCGACGGATCGGCGCCGAAGGAGCTCCTCGGAGGTCCGCGCGTCTACGGGCTCGTGCGGGTGGGCCTTCCGACCGGCCGCCTCTACTTCACGAGCTCGACGCCGACGACGTTTTCGGAGCTGTGGACGGCCCGCCTCGACGGTGGAGCGCCCCACAAGCTCTGGGGTGCGAACGACGCGGTCTTTTCGGGTGCGAATCTCGTCGCGCCGACGAAGATCCAGGCAAGAAACCCCGCCGGCGATTCGGTCGATGCCTGGCTGTACCCGCCCGTCGATCTGGACCCGTCGAAGAGTTATCCGCTCATCGTCTACATCCACGGTGGACCCCAGGAATTCGACGGCGAGTTCTTCGAGCCCGGCCTCGAGAACCAGATCTTTCCCGGCCGGGGGTGGGCGGTGCTGCGCGTCAACTATCGCGGGAGCACGTCGTACGGCGAGGCGTTTTCCCGCGTCGTGTGGGCGGACTGGCACAAGCGGGAAGCCGAAGACTTGATGGCGGCCACCGACGCGGCGATCGCAGGCGCGCGCTGGATCGATCCCAAGCGCCTGGGAGTCGGAGGCTGGTCTTACGGCGGCATCATGGCCGTCTGGCTCGCCGGCCACACGGATCGGTTCAAGGTCGGCGTGCCGGAGCGATTCGAGATCGACTACCTGTCGTGCTTCGGCACGGACCAGTGGCACATGCAGTACGAGACCGAGCTGGGCCGTCCGTGGGATTCCGCCGACAAGTACCGCGCCGTCTCCCCGGGATCGTTCATCTCGACGATCAAGACTCCCCTCTTTCTGATCGCCAACGAGAAGGACGGCAATTGCCCGGTCACGCAGGCGATGCAGCTCTACCAGCGGCTCAAGCTCCTGGGCGTTCCGACCGAGCTCGTCATCTACCCCGGCGAATCGCACTCGATGTCGGTGCCTTCGCACTACGTCGACAGGCTCCACCGCCTCATCGACTGGTTCGGCCGGTATTTGAAATAACTGCAGTTCACAGTTTACGGTTCAGAGTCGAGAGTCGAGAGTCGAGAGTCGAGAAAAACTGAACCGTCACTCTTGACTCTTAACTCTCGACTCTTGACCGTGAACCGTGAACCGTGAACAACTCCTCAATATGCGATGGCCGCACCTCCGGCTGTCAGCGGAACCGCGGAGCGGGCCTTGCCGTCGACGGTGGCTGTATAGCTTCCTGGCGGAATGTCGCGGTAGACCCACGCGCGTCCGATGCCGGGAACGTCCTCGATCGCGGCGGCAAATCGCATGTTGCCCTTCTCGTCGGACCAGAGGATGCCTGACGCGTCGACCACCTTGGGCGCCCCGGTGGATCCTTGCCCGACCGGAACGACCAGGGTGCCGCCGCGCTGAACGTCGACGTCCACGACGATCTCGCCGGAGTCCGGAACCTGGAACGCGACACGGCCGCGGCCATAGCCCTCGACGTGGAACAACACCTCGCCGGGCCCGGGCTCCATGTCGCATTCGAACCGGCCCGATACCGGCGACGACGTGCTCGTGTTGTGCTCCTGCGCGCACGTCGCGTCGCCCGAAAGGCCGGGCGGGTCGGTGTGAAGGTTGGCGATGACGTGGGGCTTTGCGTCCTTCTTGTCCGGCTTTCGCGTCAACGACACGCGCTTGGTCGTCATGCCGTCGCCGAGCGCAACCGATTGCGTCCACGGCTCGTACGCATCACTCGAGACGCTGACGTCGTACGATCCGGGATTTGCGAGAAGGAGCCGACCGATACCCGCCGCGTCCGTCCGCGTATTGAGACAGCCGGACGACCCGGCGTGAAGCTCGTAGCCCAGTTCTCCGGGCGAGCCCCATGACGTCGTGCCCATCATGCTGTTGCACTTCGTTCCTTCCGGTGCCGCCTCGACGATGACGTCCGGGATCGCCCGGCCGGTCGCTCCGTCGGTCGCGACCACGACGAGCCGTACCGATCGCAGCGCGAGATCGACGCGGACGGTTTCTCCCTCGGAGCCGTCGACCTTGCCCTCGGCGCGTCCATCCTCTCCGACCGCGACGATGCGGTACGGGTCCGCGGTCAGCCCGTCCACTCGATATCGTCCCCTCTCGTCGGTGAAGGTCCCGCCTCCGGTCGAGATCCCTTCGTCGGATTCGTCGAGCGCCGTCACGTACACCCGCGGAGACGGAGCGCCCTCGAAAGTGACGCGTCCCTCGACGGCGACGCTCGCGTTCAGGGTGACTTCAGCCGTCTCGTTCGGCACCAACGACACCGTCTGACGGCCGCCTCCCGACAGGCCCACCTCGCCGCGGCCGGGGGCGAGATCGCCTAAGACGACGTCCGTGCCCCCGCCGAGCTGGAGCTGGTGGCCGAGTCCGGCGCCGTCCTTCACGCGCAACGTTCGCCGGGAGCGCAATCCTTGGGGCAGATGGACGGTGAGCGCCGCGGGCTCGGTCAGCGTCAGCACCATTTCCTTTCCCGGCTCCATCGGGGCTCGAGCTGCGGCCGGACCGAACCCGGATTTCGTCGACACCAGCCACGACTCGGCCGGCGCGGCTGCGGACACTTGGTACGAACCGTCCGCGGCGCTCGTCGCTTCCGCGATCGCGCTGGCCCGGTCGAGATCGGTGCGGCTGCCGGCGTCGAGGAGGCGCACGCGGGCCCCGGCCACGGGGGCGCCCGAGACGTCGAGGACACGCCCTCTCATTCCCTCGGCCGGACGGAGCGTGACCGACAAACCGTCGATCGCCTTGCGATCGGCGATCTCGACTGCAGCCGGCTCGCTTCGCGCGAAGCCCGGGGCCGAGGCCGTCAGCTTGAACGCGCCGTCGTCGACGCCTACGAACGTGAAATCGCCGCGCTCGTCCGTCGTCTCGGAAGACGGCTTCTCGCCGTGCCCGCCCTGAAGCTCCACACGCGCGCTTTCGATGGCCCGCCCATCGACGTCGCGAACGGAGCCCGAGACGAGCGCGCCACGGGAGAGAGTGAGCACGAATGGGCTCGCGTCCAGATCGAGGTGGGACTCCGTTTTCTTCTTGAATCCCTTCGCTTCAACTTCCAACTGCACGCTCGAATTCTTCGGGAGGCCCGTGAGGTCGACTCCCCCGTCCTCGCGCGTGACGCCGGCGACCGCGAGCACGATGCCCGCCGAACCGCGGGCGAGCACGTTCGCGCCGGGGACCGGCCGTGCACGATCGTCCTGGACGACGACGCGGATGCCTTCGCCGGTCCGGGCGTGGAGCACGCCGAGATCGACGGTCGTGCCGGGAGCCGGCGGGTCGAGCGCGATGCGCATCGGAAGCCCCGGTTTCGGCTGAACGGCGACCGTCACCGACGACGATGGAACCGGACCGAGCACGATCGCTCCCTGCGGATCGCAGACGGCTTTCTTGGAGGCGCCCGGGATGGCGGCGATCACGCTGTTCGCGGCATCGGTGAGATCGTCGAGCGCGGCGTCGCACGGGACGGGACGGTTCTTCTCGTCCTCCAGCTTTCCGCGAACCCGAACGGGGGGCAGAAGCGTCAGCGCGAGCGGCGCCGAAGGCGGCCGATCGATCGACGTGAAGGCCAGACCGCGCGGGTCCTTCCAGTCCCCCGCGACGACGATCACGGGACCTGCGAGATCGACAGGAACGCGCGCCGAGCCCGTCGCGTCGGTCACGGGCGGAGACGCACCGGCGCCACAGGTCCACGCACCAAGGGTGACTCGCGGTTTTTCCCTTGCCTCGCGCCCGTTCGATTGAGAGATCACCCGCATCGTGACGTTTCCTGCGGCCTTGCCGTCGTCGGCGTTCACCTTGAACGCGACCACGGCCGGCTCGCGCCATGAAGGCGCAACCACCCGGCGCCCCGGCCCGAGCGGTCCGAGCTCAGCGCGGCATGCCCATGAGTCGGCGCTCCGTGCGATCTCGAGCGCATAGCGCCCGGGCGGCATCGGGGGAAACTCGAGCGCCGCTCGCGGGGAATCGGGGCCGGACTTCGGGACGAGCAGCTTCACGGCGCCCATCGGCCCGACGGCCGCCGGAACGAGGCGGGCTTCGAGCCCGGAAGGCATCGCGCTCGCGGACAGATCGACAGAGACCAAAGACGCCGGCTTGAGCACGCATCGCCCGGAGCCCGTATCGATCTCGGCCGGAAGGTACCCCGGCGCTTCGCAGCGCACGCGGCGGCACCCGGCAGCCGGCGCGGCGCGTCCGGAGCCGGCCGGGATCTTGGGAGAATCGGGCGCGTCGAGACAGCTTGCGAGCGCACCGGCGACCGCGCTGCCCGCGGCATCGACGACGGCCACGTCGGTGGCTTCGACGGCCCGAACGCCGAGCACGATCGACACCACCAGGGCGAGGAGACGGCTCACGGCCCCCACACCCGCGATGCTCGCGAGAGCACTCCTCGAAGTCAAGCCGGTTCGGCGCCTCCCGCCTTCGTACTACGCGCCGACCGGCCGTTTCGTTGGTCAGAAGCTGGCGATCGCCGTCTTGCGCCTGAGCTGGAGCACCACGGCGTCCGGATCGACGACGACCTTGTCGGGGTCGAAATCGCAGCGCACGGTGACGTCCTTCGTTTCTCCCGGTCCGAGTGTCACCGTCGTGCGCGCATCCTTGTAGTCGGACTTCGGCGCCCCCTTGTCATCGAACCGATCCCCTCGCGCCGCGGCGATCGTGACCGGCATCGTCCCCTTCCCCTTGTTCTTGACCTCGACGCTGACGGAGTAGGCATTCGCGTCCTTCGATTTCTTCGCGTGGTCGAGGACATATTCGGGAACGACCACCTCGTGGAACCACTGCTTCACGAATGCGTCGTAGGCCGTGGGATCGGGAGCGTACGGGCGCAGAAAAGCGGTCAGATCCTGGAGGACGGGGTGGTCCTCGTTGTCGTCGTAGTACGTCTGGAAATCATGAAGGCCGCGCAGCAGGTTGTCGCGCCCCATCTCGTTGAGCAGCATCCACACGACCCAGCCCATCTTGTCGTACGTCACCGTCGTGTCGCCGGGCTTGGAGCCGTCGATCTTCACCATGGGCTTTTCGGAGTCGACCTGCCGGCTGTCGCCGTAGTTCTCCTCGATGCGCTTGCAGAACTCGATCCGCGCCGAGAGCCCTTTGATCTGCTCGATCAGAAGGATCGTCGAGAAGTGCGACATGCCCTCGGAGAGAAGGTCGCCGCCCGGCCCTTTCCCCGGACACAGCATGTTGCCCCACCACTGGTGGGCCGCTTCGTGGGCGGCGATCGTGAACGGGGCGTTTCCCGTTTTCTCTTGCTTGGTGAGGAAGCCGATCCCTTCCGAGAACGTGATGTCGGTCGGGAACCCCTGCGCGTAGGTCGACAGCGCGGGGAACTCGGAGAGCTTCAGCTCTTTCCACGGATACTCGTGAAACCACTTCGAGTAGTACTTGCGCGCCCCTTCGAGGCCGGCCATCAGCTCGTCGAGGTTGTAGGTGTGTTCGGGATGGTAATAGACGACGGCGCCGTCGCCCTTGCGCTCCTCCCACTTGCCGGCGACGACGTTGAACAGCCGGACCTTCTTGTCCGTCTTCCAGATCGACGTGCGGATGCCGTCCTTGACGGTGTCGGATTCGAGCACTCCGATCGAGTTGAACCGGTACGCGGCCGGGCCGGAGATCTCGATCCGCGCCGTGAACGCCGACCCGCTGCCGAACGCGGCTTCCGTGCGGCCGACGTAGAAGTCGTCGGGGTAGACGCGCGTCTCGTACCGGTTCTTTTCCTCTTCGATGCCGATCGATTCGTCGTAGCCGACGACGGGCACGAACGACGGCCCGAACGCGGTCAGGACGACGCCCGAGGGCAGGATGAACTCCATCGCCCCGCCCCCGTTCTTCGAGACACCGCGGGGGAACCGGCCGGCGAACGAGAAGCCGACGTCGACGTGATCGCCGCGCGCGAGCGGGGCGTCGGGCGTGAACGCGTAGAGCGACGTTCGATCCTCGGGGGTGTAGGGCTTGCCGTTCATCGTCCACGTCACGTCGGTCCAGTGGAAGCCGCCCGTGAGGGCGAATCGCTTCAGCGGGGCGTCGTTGGGATTCGACAGCGTGAACCGCCCCCGCGTCGTGAACGCGCTCCGCTCCGGGTCGAGCGCCAGCTTGACGTCGCCGTCGACGATCTCCGGCTGCGGTGCGTCCTTCCAGGTCGCCAGGTTCTGCTTCCAGTAATCGTGCGCCTTCTTCTTGGCCGCGCTCGACTCGTCTCCGCGGGCCACCATCGTGCCGAGGACGATGCCGATCAAGATCGGCGCCGCGGCGAAGGGCGCGAGCCGGGCCACGGTCATCCCGAGCGCCGCCGGCCTCAGACGGTGGATGATGCGCACCGGGTCCGCATCCCGCCTCGCGACGAACCGCACCGCGACGACGATGAAGAACCCCGCGAGAGACAGGACGAGCAGCCGGTTCAGGACGAGCGCCGTGCGATCGATCTGGAACGTACCCATGTCGCTCCAGCGAATCGAGCTCCAGAGGTCCCAGTTGAAGACCCAGTTCATCTTGTTCCGGAGCTGGGCCCACCCGGTCAAGGACATCGCCGCCAACCCGATTCCGTAGGTCGCATACCGGTTGCGCGTGATCGAGACGACCGCCGTGACGAAGCACGTCCACACGAGAAGGGTCGGGACCAGGAGGAGCCCCCACGTCAGAACGAACGGCCACAGCGCGAGCGAAACCTGTCCCTGCGCCAAGATGACGATCGCGGCGCCGGCCCAGCACGCGCTCAGGACGGCGATCCCCAAGACCGCGTTGGCGACCGACTTCCCGAACAGGATCGCCGCCGTCGTCACGGGCGTGGCGTCGGAGATCGCGGCGAGGCCGGTGTGCTTTTCTCTCTGGTGCGATTCGACGGTGTAGAAGAGCAGGAGCAGGGCGACGAGAAGCGTCAGCGTGTTCATCATGCGAACGCTGATCCCCCCCGGCGTCGCCAGGACGTACGTGCCGAACGGTCCGAGCGCGACCGCGGTGGAGCCGATCGTCTGGAGGAGGATGAGCGGAACGAACAGGTAGAGCCCGGGGGCGTTCCGCAGCTCGCGAAGCTCGACGCGGGCGACCTCGACCGCCCCCCGCCAGAATCCCGGACGCCGCGAGCGCATGCCGAGCTCGGCCAGACTGCGCTCGGGGGCTGCCGCGGCGGCGATCCCGGGCTCCGCGAGGATCTCGCTCACCGCGATGCTCTTGTTCGACGCCCTGGCGGGCACTCCACGCATCGTCCGCGCGAAGTGGCGCTCCGCGAGCACGATCGAGCCGAGACCGAGCAGCAGCAATCCCGCCCGGCTCAACGCATACACCGCATCGAAGGCGATCGGGGCCTTGTTGTAGAACTCGACGCCCCGGTCGAGCTTGAGGTGAGTCTCGTTCAGCCAGCGGAACCCCGCCGGATCGAGCGCCATGAGCGCCTTGTTCCAGACGGGCGCCAGCCACGTCGGCGACCAGTTCCACAGAAAGAACGCGCACGCCATCATCATCGCGACCGGCAGGACGAACACGAGAAGCGGCTTGCGCCACCGCAGGCCTGCGGCGAACGACGTCATGCTCGTGAACAGGATCGTCGGGAGCCCGAACGCCAGCGCGGGCACGACGTACGCCGCGAGGTGGAACGGCCCGCGGATCTCGTCGGCCTTGGCGTTCGGAAGCAGGTGGTAGCAGAACATCGACCAGACCTGCTGGAACGCGAGGATGCCGGTGAACACCGCGATGATGGCGAGGAGCTTCCCCCAGACGTATTCGCGCGGAGTCAGCGGCGTCGAGTGCAGGATCTCGCCGATCTTGCGCTCGTCGTCCTGGATCACGCTCATGCCGGCCGCGACGGCGATGAAGAACGTGTGGAACAGGAACACGGTCACCGACAGCGTGAACGCGACCGCGAATTCCGAGGTGATCCACGCCTTCGTCCCGCCGACCGAAGCGTCGCCGGAGTCGATCCGCACGTTCCCGCGCGACAGCCCCCACAGGAGCAGGACCGTGAGCACGACGAGAATCCACGTCATCGGGCGCTTCACCTGCAGCGCCAGCTCGGTCTTGAAGACCTGGGCCAGTCGGCGCAGGCTCATCGCGCCGCCCCGACGAGCGCCTCTCCCCGCATGAGCACGAAATAGGCGTCTTCCAGGTTCGGCTCGACGGGGACGAACCCAGCGGGGGCGCGGCCATCCGGCTCGTAGACCCGGACCTGGTTCCGGCCTTCGACCAGGATCGCCTGTGTGACCCGGCGGGTCGCGGAGAGTGCAGCGAGTGCCTCGCGCGAGTCCGCCGTGCCTTGGAAGATCCGGCCGTGGATCAGGGCCCGCGCCTCCTGGGGCGACGTCAGGGCGACGACGCGTCCGGCGCGGATCACCGCGAACTGCGGACACAGCACGGAGACGTCCTCGACGATGTGGGTGGACAGGATGACGATGCGGTCGGAGGCCAGCTCGGCGAGAAGCCTGTAGAAGCGGAATCGCTCTTCGGGATCGAGACCCGCCGTCGGCTCGTCGACGATGATCAATCGGGGATCGCCGGCGATCGCCTGCGCGAGCCCGAGGCGCTGCCGCATACCTCCCGAGTAACCCTTGACCTTCCGCTTCGCGGCGAACGTGAGGTTGACCCGCTCGAGGAGCTCCCCGATCAGCGCCTTCTTCCCGCCCGGGGCGTCGATGCCCTTCAGCTCGATCAGGTGGGCGAGCATCGCCTCGCCGGTGAGGTGCGGGTAGAAGCCGAATTCTTGCGGTAGGTATCCCAACCTCTCCCAGATGCGCTGGGGGCTGTCCGTGACGTCCTCGCCGTCCAGGACCACGCGGCCCGAGGTCGGCTCGAGCAGCCCCGCGACGATGCGCATCAGCGTCGTCTTGCCGGCGCCGTTCGGACCGAGCAGCCCGAACATTCCCTCCGGAACGGATAGCGTGACGCCCTGCAGGGCCGCCACCGGGCCGGGATAGACCTTCACCAGGTCGCGAATCTCGAGCATCGGGGTCTCCTTCGGGTCCGCGGTTAGAATTTCCCCATGATTTCTCGCGTTCATACGCAGCGCGCGCGCTCAAGGTTCCGGTAGGGCGCACATCGTGGCCGACGCCGTCGAGATCGCCTTTCACCGCGCCGCGCGGGCGCTGTTCGATGCCGGCCGGCGCGTCGTCGTGGCGGTGTCGGGCGGCTCGGACTCGATCGCGCTCCTCCACCTGACGGCGCGGCTGTCGCCGCAACGGCGGCCGTCGATCGTCGTCGCGCATCTCGACCATGCGCTCCGCCGCGGCTCCACGGCCGACCTCCGGCTGGTCGCTCGCCACGCCTCCGCTCTGTCCCTTCCTCTGGTCGCGGCGCGGCAGGACGTCCGCGCCGCGAAGCGTAAGGACGAGTCGCTCGAGGAGGCGGCGCGCCGCATCCGCCGCGCGTTCCTGATCGAGGCCGCATCGGAGGCGGGAGCCGACGTCATCGCCACCGGCCACACGCTCGACGACCAGGCCGAGACGATCCTCATGCGCCTCGTCCGCGGCGCGGGGCCTTCGGCGCTCGCCGCCATGACGCCGTCGGGACCGGGACCGTTCGTCAAGCCCCTGCTCGACCTCGAGCGCGGGAGCCTTCGCGGGTGGCTGCGAAAGCGCCGGATCGCGTTTCGAGACGACCCTTCGAACGAGAGCCTCGCGTTCGATCGGAATCGGGTGCGCCGCCTCGTCCTTCCTCTTCTCACAACGGAGCTGAATCCCGCCGCTGCGCGTCATCTGGTGGACGCCGCGCGCCGGCTTCGAGACGACGCGGCGCTCCTCGACGCGCTGGCGCGGGAGGCCTACGACACCGGCGCTTCCGTTCGGCGCGGCGTCGTCCGGATTCCCGCGGAGACGCTGGCCGCGCTTCCGCCGCCGCTCGCGTCGCGGCTGGTGCGGATCGCGCTCGAGGCAGCCGGTTGCGACCCGAGGAGGATCTCTTCCCGCCACGTCGCCGCCGCGGCCGCGCTCGCGACGGCTCATCCCGGAGCGCGGGTCGATCTGCCCGGACGTATGGTGTCCGCGCGTCGCGGGCGTTTGGTAGAGTTCGGCCGTGCGGCTGTCCGGTGACATTCTCGTCGGCGAGACGGCGCTGATGGCACGCGTCGATGCGATGGCCCGGGCCATCGCGGCCGACACGGGAGACGGCGCCCTCTCGGTCGTCGGGCTCATGGACGGCGCGTTCATGTTCTGCGCCGATCTCGTGCGGCGTCTTCCCATGCCGGTTCACGTGGCGCTCGTCCCGGTCCGCTCGATCGACCGCGGCGGCGATCCGTCCTCGATTTCGATCCCCGACGACTGCCCGATCGAGGGGGCGGACGTCCTGGTCGTGGAAGACATCCTCGACACCGGCCGGACGCTCCACGCGCTCACCGGCCGGCTCCGGGAGCGGCGGCCCGCAAGGCTCCGGATCGCGGTCCTGCTGAACAAGCCGTTCCGCCGCAGCGTCCCCTTGAAGGCCGACTACGTCGGCTTCGAGGCCCCGGACCGGTGGATCGTCGGCTACGGGCTCGATATCGGTGGCCTGTACCGGAATCTGCCCTACCTGACGTTCGTCGAATGAGCCCCCGGGGCGGTACGCCCGCCCGGCGTCTTGGCGTCCCTCCCCCCCTCCCTATATATTCGATGTGGGCGAATCACCGGAGGCCGACCCGAACGTGAACAACCACCTGAGAACCATCCTCGTTTGGCTCGTTTTCCTGGGGGTGGTGGTCATTGCCTATCAGATCTTCGCGACGGCGAGCGAGCAGCGCAAAGACCTCGACGCCTCCGAGTTCTACCGGCTCGTCGACGCCGGCGAGATCCAGGAAGTCAACGTGTCGGGCGACGCCGTCGGCTACGACATCCAGGGCAAGTTCAAGACGCCCCAGGTCGCGGCCTCCGGGCAGCAGGTCCCGAACTTCCGCGTTTACACGGTGAAGGACGACGCTCTCATGAAGACGCTCAGGGACAAGGGCGTCGTCGTGAAGGCCAAGAAGCCGGCCGACAACTCGCTGCTCTCCATGATCTTCATGTGGTCCCCGATCCTGATCCTGGTGGTCGTGTGGATCATCTTCATGCGGCAGATGCAGTCGGGGGGCAACAAGGCGCTCTCGTTCGGGAAGTCGCGCGCCAAGCTCACGTCGGCGCAGGGAAAGAAGGTCACGTTCAAGGACGTCGCCGGCGTCGAGGAAGCGAAGGAAGAGCTCCAGGAGATCATCGAGTTCCTCAAGGAGCCCCAGAAGTTCCAGAAGCTCGGCGGCAAGATCCCGAAGGGCGTTCTCCTGATGGGACCTCCCGGAACCGGAAAGACGCTCCTGGCGCGCGCGATCGCCGGCGAGGCGAACGTGCCGTTCTTCTCGATCTCCGGCTCGGACTTCGTCGAGATGTTCGTCGGTGTCGGCGCCTCCCGCGTGCGCGACCTGTTCGAGCAGGGCAAGAAGAACGCCCCCTGCATCATCTTCATCGACGAGATCGACGCGGTCGGGCGCCATCGCGGCGCGGGCCTCGGCGGCGGTCACGACGAGCGCGAGCAGACGCTCAACCAGCTTCTCGTCGAGATGGACGGCTTCGAGACGAACGAAGGCGTCATCCTGATCGCCGCGACGAACCGGCCCGACGTGCTCGACCCGGCGCTCCTGCGCCCCGGCCGGTTCGACCGGCAGGTGATCGTCGGGCGCCCCGACGTCCGCGGCCGCGAGGAGATCCTCCGCGTGCACGCTCGGAAGATCCCGCTGTCCCCCGACGTCGACCTTTCCGTGCTCGCCCGCGCGACGCCCGGCTTTTCGGGGGCCGATCTCGCGAACCTCGTCAACGAGGCGGCCCTGTTCGCCGCGCGGAAGAATCGCAAGGCCGTCATGCAGGACGACTTCGAGATCGCCAAGGACAAGGTCCTGATGGGCGTCGAGCGCAAGTCGCTCATCATCTCGGACGACGAGAAGAAGATCACGGCGTATCACGAGGCCGGGCACGCGCTCGTCGCGTTCAAGGTCCCGTACGCGGACCCGCTGCACAAGGTCACGATCATTCCCCGCGGCCGCGCGCTCGGCGTCACGCAGCAGCTTCCGGTCGACGACAAGCACACGTACTCCCGCGAGTACCTCGAATCGACGATCGCCGTGCTGATGGGCGGCCGCGTCAGCGAGGAGCTGACCTTCGACCGGATGACGACCGGCGCCGGCAACGACATCGAGCGCGTGACCGAGCTGGCCCGCAAGATGGTCTGCGAGTGGGGCATGTCGAGCAAGATGGGCCCGCTGACCTTCGGCAAGAAGGAAGAGCAGATCTTCCTCGGACGCGAGATCGCCCAGCACCGGGATTACTCCGAAGCGACCGCGGTCGAGATCGACCATGAGGTGAAATCGATCGTCGTCGACGGCTACACCACGGCGAAGCGGATCCTCGAGGAGAATCGCGACGCCTTGAAGAACATCGCCGAGGCGCTGCTCGAGCGCGAGGTGCTCGACGGCGATCAGATCGCCGCGCTCGTGCGGGGCGAGTCGCTTCCGGTCAGGCCGCCGTCGCCTCCCAGCCCCAACGCGGGCGCCGAGGTCGCCGAGCCGGAGGCCGCGCGCCGCCCGGGAGTGCTCCCCGCTCCCGGAAGCCAGCCCGCCTGACGCGGTCCCGGCACCCGCTCGAGGCGGCCGTGGAGCACAACCCCCGCATTCTCGAGCTGGACGACCTGCCGCAAGCACTCCGTTCCATGGGCGACATGGATGCGCTGCCGTCGTCCACCGAGCACGGTCTCGCGCGCCGGTCGACCCGTGCGATGCGCCTCGACGCGATCGACGCGGAATCGGCGGCCGCGCTGAAGAAGGCGGCGCAGACGCTCGGAATCGCCGTCTTGGACGGTGCGGGCGCCGCCGGGCCGAATACGTCGCCGCGCGTCCTGGTCGGCGACGAGGAAGCGCTCGCCCGCCTCGGCACGATCCTGGAATCCCGGGGCCCCCGAGGCGTCGGCGCCGCCATTCGCCTGACGCTTCTCGCCTACGCCGCGTCGTCGTTCACGCTCACCTTTCCCGACGGCGGCCGCCTGGACCTGTCTTCCGAGACGCGCGTGATGGGCATCCTGAACGTGACGCCGGATTCGTTCTCGGACCGGGGAAAATTCGCTTCGCCGAACGCCGCGGTCGAAGAGGCCGGGACGATGGCGGAGGGCGGGGCCGATCTCGTGGACGTCGGCGGCGAGAGCACACGCCCGGGTGCGGCTCCCGTCTCGGCCGACGAGGAGGCCCGGCGCGTGATTCCCGTCGTCGACGCGCTCAAGCGGCAGCTCGATCTCCGCGTGTCCGTCGATACGAGCAAGGCCTCGGTGGCCCGCCTGGCGATCGAGGCGGGCGCCGACATGATCAACGACGTCTCGGCGTTCTCGGATCCCGAGATGACGAGCGTCGTGCGCGAGGGGCACGTCCCGACGATCGTCATGCACATGCGCGGAACGCCGCGCACGATGCAGCAGGACACGGACTACGCCGATCTCCTGTCGTCGCTCGTCGGCTTCCTGCGCAACTGCGTGAAGCGCGCGACGAGCGCGGGAATCGCGGATGATAAGATCCTCGTCGATCCCGGTCTGGGGTTCGGAAAATCGGCCTCGGGAAACCTCCGGATCCTCCGCGAGCTGAGGACGCTGCGCAGCGTCGGCCGCCCGCTCGTCGTGGGGGCCTCGCGGAAGTCGTTCATCGGAACGGCGCTCGAGCTTCCGGTGTCCGATCGCCTGGAGGGGAGCCTCGCGGTGGCGGCGTATGCGGCTTGGAAGGGCGCGCACGTGATCCGCGTGCACGACGTGGCGGCGACCAAACGGGTGACCCGGATGATCGACGCGATCCGGAGAGCGTGACGGCATGTGGGAACGGTTCGTGGGAGCGCTGCACCTCGGCGAGCTGAACGGGCTCGCGCTCCTCGACATCGTCATCCTCGCCTTCGTCATTTATCAGATCCTGCTCCTGATTCGCGGCTCCCGGGCGGTCCACATGATCGTCGGCGTCGCGGCGATCGCGCTCCTCCACGTTCTGACGCGCCCGGGTCTGTTCTATCTCCCGGCGGTCCACTCCGTGCTCGGAGACCTCCTGCTCTACGTGCCGCTCGCGATCATCGTCCTGTTCCAGAGCCAGATCCGGCAAGTTCTGGCCCAGGTCGGACGCAATCCGATCGGCGCCCTCCTCGCCCGGAAGTCCCGCCACGACATCTTCGAGGACATCGCGCTGGCGGCGGTTTCCCTGGCGACCAAACGCATCGGCGCTCTGATCGTGATCGAGCGCGAGCTCGGCCTGCGCGCGTTCTCGGAGACCGGGATCACGCTCGACGCCTACGTCTCCTACGACCTCATCGTGTCGATCTTCCAGCGCGGCGCCCCGCTTCACGACGGGGCGGTCGTGATCGTCGGCTCCCGGATCCGGGCCGCGTGCGCGTACCTGCCGCTGACCACCGACCCGAACCTCTCGCGCACGTACGGCACGCGGCATCGGGCGGCGATCGGCATCACCGAAGAATCGGACGCCGTCGCCATCGTCGTCTCCGAGCAGCGCGGTGTCGTCTCCTTCTGCGACGGCGGAAAGATCGAGGAAGGGCTCGCCGCGCGCGACCTGATGCTGCGCCTCCACTCCGCGCTGGCACCGCGGCGCGAGTCGTGGTGGCCGTTCGGCCGGACGCGCGCGGCCCGCTCCCCCGAGTCGCGTCATGCTTGACATGGTCCTCCAGCGCTGGCACCTGAAGGTGCTGGCGGTCGGCCTCGCGTTCGCCGTCTGGGTGGCGGTGACGGGCGAAGGACGCGCCGTGCAGGATTTTCGCGTCCCCGTCGACGTTTCCCTCGCACCGGGCTCGACGATTTCCGGGTCGCCGCCCACCAACGTCAGCGTGAGGCTGCGCGGGCCCGACTCGCTGCTGCGCCACGTCGACCCGTACGACCTCGGCGTCCATGTCGAGCTGGGAGATGCCGCCGGCGGCGATCACACCGTGCTCCTGTCCGCCCGGAACGTCTCGGGCGTTCCTCACGACGTCGAGGTCGCGCTCATCGAGCCCGATCGCATCCACGTCTCGGTGGCCAGGAAGAAGCGGCGCGAGGTGCCGGTCGTCGCGACCCTCGTCGGACGGCCGCCTCGGGGATATCAGCTTTACCGCGCCGTCGCGCGTCCGGAATCGATGCTCGTCGAAGGCCCGGAGAGCCGGGTCTCCGCGGCGACGCGCGTCGTCACGGACCCGATCCGCATCGACGATCGGTCCGAGCCGTTCACGACTCGTGTCGGCGCCGTTCCGGAGGGACCGGACATCCGAGTCGTCGATCCCCGTCCGCTCGACGTGTCCGTCTACATCGACCTCGCCGCCGTCGATGCGACGATCGATCGCGTCCCGGTCGTGGCGGCGGGGGCCGCAGGCCCCGTCACCTTGAGCCCGTCGTCGATCTCCGTGAGCGTGTCGGCGCCGTCGGCCCTGATTCCGAAGCTGCGCGCGGGGCACGTCCGCGCGGTGGTCGATCTCGGCGGAAACCCGGCGGCGACCGTTCTCGGCGCCCCGGTGCGGATCGAGCTTCCCGGGCTCGATCCGGAGGAGCGGGCCAAGGTCACGATCGAGGGAATGTCGAAGCGCAAGATCGACGTGCGCAGGAGCGCCCGATGAAGCGACTGTTCGGAACGGACGGAATTCGCGGGATCGCAGGCAGCGCTCCGCTCGACCCCGAGACGGTGAGGCGTTTCGGCTGGGCGCTGGCCGGCGTGCTCCACGAAGAGCTGGGCCGGCCCCCGCGCGTCGTGTGCGGGCGGGATACGCGCGAGTCCGGGCCGTGGCTCCGCGATGCGGTCGCCGACGGGCTCGCGGCGTTCTCCGGGGACATGACGGACGCGGGGGTGATCACGACGCCGGGCCTCGCGCACGCGACGCTTTCGGGCTTCGACGCCGGCGTGATGATCTCCGCCAGCCACAATCCCTTCGAGGACAACGGGCTCAAGGTGTTCTCGCGCACCGGCGTGAAGCTCGAAGACGGCATGGAAGCGCGGATCGAGAGCCTCATGCTCGACGGCTCCGCGGCCGCGCCCCCCGAAGGCCTCGGCCGATCGAAAGAGGACCACACGCTGATCGACGGGTACGTCGGCCTCCTGGAGCGCGCGGTGGCGCCGGGGCGGTTCCAAGGCCTCCGCCTCCTGCTCGACTGCGCGAACGGTTCGGCGTCGGTCATCGCCCCCCGCGTCTTTCGCGAGCTGGGAGCGACCGTCGAGACGCGCGGCGACCGGCCGGACGGCCGGAACATCAATCTCGACTGCGGCTCGCTCCACTTGGACGGCCTAGCCGAGCGCGTGCGTGCGGGGGGCTTCGACCTCGGGCTCGCGTTCGACGGAGATGCCGACCGCTGCCTCGCCGTCGACCGGCGGGGGCGCGTCGTCGACGGCGATCACATCCTCTTCCTGTGCGGGCGGAGCCTGAAGAGGAAGAACGCGCTCGCGGGCAACGCGATCGTGGCCACGATCATGAGCAACTTCTGGCTCGAAAAGCGCCTCCACGATCTCGGCATCACTCTCCACCGCGCCGCAGTCGGCGACAAGTACGTGCTCGAGATGATGATGGCGAAGAATGCGATGCTCGGCGGCGAGCAGTCCGGCCACGTGATCTTTCGCGCGCTGGGCACGACCGGCGACGGCATCCTCACCGGCTTGCAGCTCCTCGACGCCGTGCTCGACGACGACGCTCCGCTCGAAGCGACTCTCGACGGCATCGTCCCGTTCCCGCAGGCGCTGATCAACGTCCGCGTCCGGCAGAAGCCGGACCTCCGCGCGCACCCCGTCATCGGCCCCATCGTCGCGGGCGCCGAGGACGCGCTCTCCGGGCGGGGCCGCATCGTCCTGCGCTACAGCGGAACGGAAAGCCTCGCGCGCGTCATGGTGGAGGGAGAAGACGACGCGCTGGTCCGGACGACCGCCGAGCGCATCGCCGACGCCATCCGGACGAGCCTGGGAGCCTAGAGCCGGCTCACGCGCTCCGCATCCATCGGAAGATCTCGACGACCGTCGGTCGTTTGCCGTACATGAGGAGCGCCGTCCGGAACACGCGCGCGGCGAAGCGGAGCGCGATCCACACCGACAGCGCGAGGATCAGGAGCGACACCGGAATCTCCCACCACGAGACGCCGTCGCCTCCGATCCGGAACATCATCGTGACCGCCGAGGTCAGCGGGAAGAGCGACAGGATGCGGGCGGCGAGGCCGTGCGGCTCCTGGAGAAGCGCGGGCAGGAAGAACATCGGCACCACGGTGCCGATCGACCAGAACATCCCGTACTGCTGCATGTCCTTCGCGTTCGACCCGATCGCTCCGGTCGCGGTGATCAGCGTGCCGAACAGCAGGAAGGCGAGCACGAAGTAACAGAGACACAGGATCACGACAAAAGGCGACAGCGCGAGTCCCGCAATCAGGAGCGCCGCGGGAAACAGCGCCATCGTCAGCCAGATCGCGAGCTGGAGCAGTCCGGCCGCGCCCAGCCCGAGGAGCTTCCCCCACAACAGCGACCGCGCATCGATCGACGAGAGGATGATCTCGATGACGCGGTTTTCCTTCTCCTCGCTGACGCCCTGGATCAGCGTCCCCGAGCTCGTGAGCACGGAGATCAGCAGGAGAACGGTGAACCCGATCGGAACACCGATGCGGCGGACGATCTCGGCGAGGCCCCGCTCGACCCAGGTTCCGTCGGGGCGCTTGGAGAGCATCCGGATGTCCATCGGACTCAGGATGCGCGCGACGACCTCGGGTGGAACCGAGTCCCCCGCCAGGCTCTTGATCATCAACCTTCGCAGCGGCAGCTGCGCGAGCTTGCCTTCGGACAGAAGCGACTCGCTCGGGTTATAAGCCGAGATCTTGCCCGTCTTGACGTAATCTTCGGGGATCACATAGACGGCGCCGATTTCCTTCCTGGAGAGCGCCGCGAGCGCCGAGGTTTCATCCGGATATCGCTCGAACACGGTGCCCGTGAGAAGTGTCTTGACGACGCCCGATGCGAGCTGCGCATCGTTCCCGGCCATCGCGACCGCTTGATCCACCGCGCGCTTGGCCTCGGGCGGCAACTCTTCGTCGAGCCCCACCGGTCCCTTCTCGATTCTCACGATCCCCGCCCGGTCCACGACGCCGGCGCGCCCCGTGGGTTTGTCGCCCTTCGCGGCGGCCGATCCGATCATGAAGATCAGCCCCGCGTACAGCCCGACGAAGATCGGCATGCCGAACGTCCCGATGAGCCAGCTCGGGCGCTTGATGGTGCCCAGGAACTCCCGCCGGAAGACGATGAAGATCTTTCCGCTCACGCCGCGCCCTCGTTCGATCTCACCACGTGGACGAAGATGTCTTCGAGAGGCACCGGCGCCGCCTCGAACCGCGTGATCGTCGCCCCCGTCGCCAGCGTGCGTTCGAGAAACGTTTCGGGCCGCAGGTCCGGGGCGAGCGTCAGCTTCGTCCCCCCCTGGGCCGCCTCGGCCGAGATCACGCCGGCGACCGACGCGAACTCGCCCTCGCCGTCGATCAGCACCACGTTCCCGTGGCCGTTCGCCTTGCGGATCGCATCGCCGTAGGACTTCTTGATCTCGCGCACCGTCCCGTACAGAACGCGCCGCCCGCGATCGATCATGACGATGCGGTCGCACAGCTCTTCGACCTGATCCATCTGGTGCGTCGAGAGCACGACGAGCCGCCGCTCGCGCTTGAGCTCGAGGATGATGTTCTTGACGATGCGCGCATTGACCGGGTCGAGGCCGGCGAACGGCTCGTCCAGGATCACGACTTCGGGATCGTGCAATAGCGTCCCGGCGATCTGAACCTTCTGCTGCATCCCCTTCGAAAGCGCATCGACCCTCTTTCTCGCCCACTCCGAAAGCCCGATCCGCTCGAGCGCCTGCAGGGCCTTGGCCCTCACGTCGCGCCCGGTCATCCCCTTCAGCCGCCCGAAGTAATCGAGGACATCGATCACCTTCTGCTTGCGGTAGAGGCCGCGCTCTTCCGGCAGATACCCGACGCGATCGTGATCGGCCTCCGTCGAAGGCCGGCCGCTGACGAGGATCCGTCCCGAATCCGGGCGGAGGATATCCATCGTCATCCGGATGAGCGTGGTCTTGCCGGCGCCGTTGGGGCCGAGCAAGCCGAAGATCTCACCGCCTTCGACCGCGAACGACACCCGGTCGACCGCGACCTTGCCGTCGTAGGTCTTCGAAACGTCCTCGATGAGAAGATCCGGCATGTTCGGATTATAAGCACCCGGCCGGACTGCTAGGATCGTCGCGCCATGGGTCGCGTCGTTCGTCCCGCATTGCTCTTCGCGGTGATCGCCGCCGGAGCGAGCGCACGCGCCGCCTCGGTGCCCCGCTACCACCTCGAGGCCGTCGTCGATCCCGCGGCTCACCGGATCGCGATCGACGGCACGTTCCGCGATGCGGCCGGAAAAGAGCGCGAGATCCACGAAGCCAAGATCATCGAGCACGGCCCGTCGCGACAGGGCGCCGACTACGCCCGCGGCTTCGCGGAAACCAGCGGCACGATCGTCGAGGACGGCGTCTTCCTGTCCGGAGCGTCCGGCTGGTATCCGGAGTTCGGGGCCGATCTGTTCACCTTCGACCTGGACGTGACGCTCCCGGCGGGCTGGACTGCTGTCAGCCAAGGGAAGCGGGAGATCCTGGAGAACACCGACGTCCGCACCCGGCTCCGGTTCGTCGCGGACGATCCTCAAGAGGAGATCTGGCTCGTCGCGGGACGCTGGATCGAGACCACCCGCACGTTCGAGGGGACGCAGGCGATGGCGCTGCTGCGCGAGCGGGACGACGCGCTCGCGGCGAAGTACCTCGATGCCACGGGGCCGTATCTCGCGATGTACGGGAAGCTCCTCGGCCCGTACCCCTACGCGAGCTTCGCGCTCGTCGAGAATTTCTGGGAGACCGGCTACGGCATGCCGTCGTTCACGCTCCTGGGATCCCAGGTCATCCGGCTCCCGTTCATCCTGACGTCGTCCTACCCGCATGAGATCCTGCACAACTGGTGGGGCAACGGCGTCTACGTGGCCCCGTCCGGAGGGAACTGGAGCGAAGGGCTCACGGCCTATCTCGCGGATCATCTCTTCGCCGAGCGCACCGGTGGGGGCGCCGGCTACCGCCAGGAGGCCCTCCAGAAATACGCCGACTACGCGGCCACCTCGAAGGACTTTCCGCTGGCCTCGTTCCGGGAGCGGCACTCGCCGGCCACCGAGGCCGTGGGCTACGGAAAGTCCCTGATGCTCTTCCACATGATGCGGCGAGAGCTGGGCGACGAGACGTTCGTCAAGGGCCTGCGCTCGCTCTACGCGGGCTTCAAGTTCCGCCGGGCAGGGTTCGACGACGTGCGAAAGGCGTTCGAGTCCGCTTCGGGCCGCGATCTGTCGAGCGTGTTCACGCCGTGGGTCACCCGCGCGGGCGCGCCGAGGCTCAAGCTGCGCGACGTCGTCGCGTCGCCCTCCGGCTCGGCGTGGAGCGTTTCCGGAATCCTCGAGCAGACCCAGGCCGGCCCCGCCTACACGCTCACCGTCCCCGTCGCCGTCACGGTCGAAGGCCGGCCCGAGGCGCTCCAGACCGTCGTTCGCGCGTCGGAGCGCGCGACGCGTTTCTCGCTCGCCGCGCCGGCGCGTCCCCTGCGCCTCGACGTCGACCCCGAGTTTGACGTCTTCCGTATGCTCGACGTCGAAGAGGCGCCGCCGGCCCTATCGGCTGCCTTCGGCGCGGAGACGTGCACGCTCGTCCTCCCGTCCTCGGCCGAGCCGGCGATGCTCGAAGCGTACCGCGCGCTCGCGGTGGACTGGAACACCGGACGCAGCACGCCGATGCGCATCGTCGACGACAAGGACCTCACGGCCCTTCCCAAGGACGGATCCGTATGGATCCTCGGCTACGGGAATCGATTCTTGGCGCCGGCCGCCGAAGCGCTCGCGCCGTTCGGCATCCGGCCCGAGCCCAACGGCGACCGCGCGATCGCAGCGGCCGCCCGAAGGAAGAAGGGCCAGGCTCCGGTGATCGCCGTCGTCGCCGCGGCGAGCGCAGCTCAGGTTCCGGGGCTTGCGAGGAAGCTCCCGCATTACCACAAATACTCTCACCTTGCGTTCGACGGGGACGAGCCCGTCAACGTCGAGAAGGGCCGGTTCGAGGTTCGCGACTCCCCGCTGACGGTCTCGTTCGCCGGGGACGCGCCGATCGGCGCGCTGGCGAAGCGCGAGCCGCTCGCCGACCTCCCGCCGGCCTTTTCGAAGGAGCGCATGGTGGAGACCGTTCGCGCTCTCGCTGCACCTTCGATGCGAGGGCGAAAGGCCGGATCGGTCGAAGCCGAGGCGGCGGCGACGTGGATCGCGGGCGCCATGCGGGCCGCCGGGATCGAAGTGTTGCCCTCCGATCCCGAGATGGGGAACGTCGTGGGCGTGCTGCGGGGCACGAAGGCGGAATGGTCCGATTCGAGCGTGGTCGTCGGAGCGCACTACGACCACCTGGGCGTCGGGGACGATGCGAAACTTCGACCGGGCGCCGACGACAACGCCAGCGGCGTCGCGGTCATGCTCGAGCTGGCCCGCCAGATGGCGGGGAGCGGCGCGCCGTCCCGCACGGTGATCTTTGTCGCGTTCACGGGGGAGGAGGCCGGGCTCTTGGGCTCGAAGCGGTTCGTGTCGCAGCCGTCGTCCTGGCCGGCGGCGAAGGCGATCGGGATGGTCAATCTCGACACGGTCGGGCGCCTGTTCGCCGGGAAGGTGCTGGTCCTAGGCGCCGGCTCCGCCGACGAGTGGATCCACATCGCCAACGGCGCCGGCTACGTCACCGGGGCGCCGGTCGAGGCGGTCATGACCGATCCCGGCGGAAGCGACCAGAAGAGCTATGCCGACGCCGGCGTCCCCGCCGTCCAGCTCTTCACGGGGGCCAACGCCGATTACCACGGCCCCGGCGACACGCCCGACAAGATCGACGGCGACGGCCTCGTCAAAGTGGCGGCTGTCGCGAGAGAGATCGTGTCGTACCTCGCGGAGCGCCCGCAGCCGCTGACCAAGAAGGGCGCCCCGGCGGGCGATGCACGAGCGGGCAGCCCCACGGGCGAGCGCCGCGCCTCCCTCGGAACGATTCCGGATTACGCGTTTGCGGGCCCCGGTGTCCGAATCACCGGGACCATGCCCGGGTCGCCTGCCGAGAGCGCCGGACTCCAGGCTGGGGACGTTCTCGTCAGCCTCGGCGACGTTTCCGTACCGGGGCTGCGCGAGCTCGGGGACGCCCTGAAACACATCTCCCCTGGCACCAAAGTTGTGGTCACGTACCGCCGGGACGGAACGACCCGGACCGTCGAGGTCGTCGCCGCAGCACGCTGACCGCGGCGAATGGCCCAGTTTGGTTGACCGAAGCGGCGGTGCGCCTGATAATCCCGGCCCGAAAGCGAGGGCTCATGAGATCGAACGCATCATTCCGCCGCGTCCTGCTGCTTCCCGCCGTCTCGATCGCCGTCCTGGCCCTTCTCGGGTGCGGTGGCGGCGACAAGAAAGGCCCGCAGGCGTCGGCCCCCGCCGGCCAGACGATCCTGATCGGCCATTACGGCTCGATGACGGGCGCGGAAGCGACGTTCGGCCAGTCGACCGACAACGGCGTCCGCCTGGCGGTCAAGGAGAGGAACGCGGCGGGCGGCGTCAAAGGGAAGCAGGTCGAGCTCAAGACCTACGACGACCAGGGGAAGTCGCAGGAAGCCGGCACGGCCGTGACCCGGCTGATCACGAGCGACAAGGTCGCCGCGGTCCTCGGCGAGGTCGCCTCGTCGCTGTCTTTGGCCGGCGGCCGCGTCGCCCAGCAGTACGGCATCCCGATGATCTCGCCCTCTTCGACCAACCCCCAAGTCACTCAGATCGGCGACATGGTGTTCCGCGTCTGCTTCCTGGATCCGTTCCAGGGCTGGGTCGAAGCGAAGTTCGCGCGCGAGACCCTGAAGGCGCAGAAGGCGGCGATCCTTTACGACCAGGGCCAGGCGTACTCGAAGGGCCTCAAGGACTATTTCAAGAAGGCGTTCGAGGAGATGGGCGGCACGATCACGACCGAGCAGGCCTACACCGGCGGCGATCAGGATTTCTCGGCCCAGCTGACGACGATCCGGCAGACCGGTCCTGACGTCGTGTTCGTCCCGGGCTACTACACCGACGCCGGCAACATCTCGATCCAGGTGCGCAAGCTCGGCATCACCGTTCCGATGCTCGGCGGCGACGGCTGGGACTCGACGCAGCTCGCCGCGATCGGCAAGGACGCGATCGAGGGGAGCTACTACTCCAACCACTACTCGTTCCAGGAGAACCGCCCCGAGGTCAAGAACTTCGTCGAGAAATACAAGGCCGATTACGGGCAGATTCCCGACGGCCTCGCGGCGCTCGGCTACGACGCGGCGCGCCTCCTGTTCGACGCGATGGATCGCGCGGCCTCGCTCGACGGCAAGACGCTCGCCGCGGCGATCGCCTCCACGAAAGGGTTCCACGGCGTGACCGGATCGATCACGATGGATGCGAACCGCGACGCGAAGAAATCCGCGGTCATCGTGCAGATGAAGGGCGGCGTGCCGGTCTACGTCCAGACGATCGAGCCCGCGCCGTAGGGCGGCCCGGGCGACACTCCGCGTGACGAAGTTTCTCCAAACGTTCATGGACGGCATCGCCGTCGGGGGCCTGTACGCGCTGATCGCGCTGGGCTACACGATGGTCTACGGCACGCTCCAGTTCATCAATTTCGCGCACAGCGACGTGTTCGTGCTCGGCGCTTGGACGTCCTTCACGCTGGCCGTCGGCCTCGGGTACGCCGTCGCCGGCGCGCAGCCTCCGGCCTACGCCGGCGTGCTCATCCTGCTGGCGGCGATGGCGGTTTGCGGGACCGTCGGCTTCACGATCGAGCGCCTCGCCTACCGGCCGCTCCGCAAGGCGCCGCGCTTGAACGTCCTCATCACGGCGATCGGCGTGTCGCTGTTCCTTCAAAATGTCGGGCAGCTCAAATGGTTCTTCGGCACGCAGCCGCAGCGCATGCCGAGCCTGCTGGAGGACAAGATCCTCGCGTCGGTCGCCGGCGTCCAGGTCCATCTGGTGGACGTGATCGGCGTCGGCACGGCCCTGGTGCTGATGCTCGTCCTCAACTGGCTGATCTTCAACACGCGGCTCGGGCGGGCGATGCGCGCCGTGTCGCACGACACGGCGGTCGCCTCGCTCATGGGCATCAACGTCGACGCGGTGATCTCGTTCACGTTCGTGCTCGGATCCTCGCTCGCCGCGGCAGCCGGGTTCCTCTACGCGATGAAGTACCCGGGGCTCAACCAGCCGGCCCACGCCACCTGGGTGCTCCTGGGGCTCAAGGCGTTCGTCGCCGCCGTCATCGGTGGCATCGGGAACATCCGGGGCGCGATGCTCGGCGGGATCCTCATCGGGTTCATCGAGCTGTTCGGCGCGGCGTACCTCTCCCCTCACCTGCGCGACATCTACGTGTTCTCGATCCTGATCCTGGTGCTCCTGGTCCGCCCGACGGGAATCCTCGGAACGCCGCTCGCCGAGAAGGTCTGACGATGCGCGGGGGCCTGCCGATCCTCGTCGGATTCGCGCTCGCCGTCGCCCTGCAGCTTTCGATCGGCCCGCTGGCCGGACCGTTCGCGGTCAAGCTGTTGATGGACATCGGGATCAACATCATCCTCGCGGTCTCGCTGAACCTCGTGAACGGATTCACGGGACAGTTCTCGATCGGGCACGCGGGGTTCATGGCGGTCGGCGGCTACGTCGCCGGCGCCGTCACGTACTACGGCTCGTTTCTCTTGTGGGGAAGCGCGCAGGTTCACGCCGGCTGGCTGAGCAAGGGCGACCTCCTGTTCGTCGGCGGGTGCCTCGCGGGAGCGGTCGTGGCCTCGGCCGCGGGCTGGGTCGTCGGGCTGCCGTCCCTGCGGCTCCGGGGAGACTATCTCGCGATCGTGACCCTGGGCTTCGGCGAGATTCTGCGCGTCATGCTCCAGCGCTCCGGCGACGTCCTGACGGATGCGGCGTCGGTGCGCCAAGCGTCTCCCGTGACGCTCGCGACCTCGCTCGGCGGATCGCTCGGGTTTTCTGGACTGCCCTACTACACCGACCTGTTCTGGGTCTATCTGTTCGTGACGATCACGCTCGTGGTCGCGCTCCACGTCAAGTTCTCGAGCTCGGGCCGCGCGTTCCTGTCGATTCGCGAGAACGAGATCGCGGCCTCGGCGGTCGGCATCAACACGACGAAGCTCAAGGTCCGCGCCTTCGTGCTCGCGGCGGCCTTCGCGGGGATCGCCGGCGGGCTGTTCGCCCACGAGGTCGGCACGTCGCTGAACCCCCGCGAGCTCGGGTTCCAGAAATCGTTCGACATCGTGATCATGGTCGTGCTCGGCGGGATGGGCTCGGTCTCCGGAGCGGTGCTCGCGGCGATCGTGCTGACGCTGTTGCCCGAAGCGCTGCGCAGCTTCTCCGAGTTCCGGATGCCGATCTATGCGCTCGCCCTCATCCTCATGATGATCCTCAGGCCGCAGGGCATCCTCGGGCTGCGGGAGATCTGGGAAGTCTCGTGGCTTCGCCGTCGCAAGGCGGCGGCCCGATGAGCGCGCTGCTTCAGGTCTCGGGCGTCGGGATCGCCTTCGGTGGCCTCAAGGCGGTGCAGGGGTTCGACCTCGCCCTCCCTCAGGGAGGCCTCTACGGACTGATCGGCCCGAACGGGGCGGGAAAGACGACCGTGTTCAACCTGCTCACCGGCGTCTACCGCCCGGACGCGGGCACGATCACGCTCGCCGGACGGGACGTCGTCGGCCTCCCGCCCCACGAGATCGCGGCCGCCGGAATGTCCCGGACCTTCCAGAACATCCGCCTGTTCCCGAACCTGTCGGTGCTCGACAACGTCCGCATCGCGCGCCACCTGCGCGGCCGGCATGCCCTGCTTCCGACCATCTTGCGGACGCCCCGCCAGCGGGCCGAGGAGAAATCGATCCTCGAGCGCTCGATGCGGCTGCTCGAGCTGTTCGCCCTCGCCGACCGCGCGGAGGAAGAAGCCTGCTCGCTGCCTTACGGTGATCAGCGGCGGCTCGAGATCGCGCGCGCGCTGGCGACCGACCCCAAGGTCGTGCTGCTCGACGAGCCCGCTGCGGGCATGAACCCGAAGGAGACGCACTCGCTCGCCGCGCTGATCCGGCGGCTTCGGGACGAGTTCCAGACGACGATTCTCCTGATCGAGCACGACATGGGTCTCGTCATGGAGATCTGCGACCGCATCACGGTCCTCGACTACGGCGTCACGATCGCCTCGGGGCCTCGGGAGGCGATCCAGAGCGATCCCAAGGTGATCGAGGCGTACCTCGGCGAGCCGATGGAAGCCTCGTCGTAATGGCGCTCCTCGAGATCGAACGGCTCACCGTTCACTACGGGGCGATCCAGGCCCTCCACGACGTCTCGATCACCGTCGAAACCGGCGAGATCGTCACCCTGATCGGCGCCAACGGGGCTGGAAAATCGACGACCCTGCGGGCCGTCAGCGGGCTGGTGAAGCCCTCGGCCGGCACGATTCGATTCGAAGGCAAGGACACCGCCGGGCTTCCGGCGCATCGGATCCTGCGGCTCGGCCTGGCGCAGGTTCCGGAGGGGCGCGGGATCTTCCCGAACCTGACCGTCGACGAGAATCTCGACCTCGGCGCGTTCGTCCGGAAGAACGGCAAGGCCGTCGAGGACGACCGCGAGCGCGTGTTCTCGCTGTTCCCCCGGCTCGAGGAACGGATCCGCCAGCGCGCCGGCACGCTTTCCGGGGGCGAGCAGCAGATGCTCGCGATCGGCCGCGCGCTGCTCGCCCGGCCGCGCCTGTTGCTCCTCGACGAGCCCTCCCTCGGCCTGGCGCCGCAGCTCGTGCAGACGATCTTCCGGATCATCCGGGAGATCAACGCGTCGGGCACGACGATCTTTCTCGTCGAGCAGAATGCCCACATGGCCCTTCGCATCGCGCACCGGGCTTACGTCCTCGAGGTCGGGTCGGTCGTGATGTCCGGCGACGCGAAGCAGCTTGCGGCCAGCGAAGAGGTCAAGAAGGCGTATCTCGGGATCAGTTGAGCGCCGCTGGGCGGGTTTGCGCGCTCTTGTAATAATTATCGGCAATGGACTCGCGAGCGTGCGCCAAGGGGATCTTGGCCGTGGCCGTGTTCGGCCTGGCGGGCTCCAGCGTCCGGCCGGCCAACGTTCCGCTTCCCGACACGCCCTACCGCGGGGTCGTGCCCGGGGCTTTTCCGGCCCGCCCCGACGATCTCCCGCGCTCCGTCCCGGAGGACATCGCCACGCGGAAAGACCATCTCACGCTGGTCGACGTCCTCGACATCGCGCTCCGGAACGACCCCAAGACCGAGATCGCCTGGCGCGACGCGCGCGCTCACGTCGACGCCCTGGGCGTCGCGCGGGCGGACTACTGGCCCGATCTCACGCTCACCGCTTCGGCGACTCGCGCGAAGACCGCCGTCCAAGGAGGCCAGTTCACACTCACGCAGACGACCTACGGTCCGGGTGCGGCGCTGACGTACGTCGTCCTGGACTTCGGCGAACGCTCGGGAAACGTCAAGAGCGCGTCGAGCGACGCCCTGGAGGCGGTATGGACGCACGGAGCGACCGTCCAGGCGACCGTCCTCTCCACGATCGAAGCCTACGTCGCGTACGTCGATGCGAAGGCGCAGCTCGTCGCCGCGAGAACCTCGGAGACCGAGACCGCGACCGGTCTCGACGCCGCCGAGCAGAAGCGTGGCGCCGGCCTCGCGACCATCGCGGACGTCTTGCAGGGGCGCACGCAGCATTCCCAGGCGACGCTTCTGGCGCAGACGATCGAAGGGAGCATCGGGCGCCTGCGCGGCGCTCTCGCGACGTCGATGGGGCTTCCGGCCAACGCGAGGTTCGACGTCGGCGACCTGCCCGCCGAGGTGCCGGCGGTCGATTTCGGCGGGTCGGTCGATTCGCTGATCGACGAGGCGCTCGCCAAGCGCCCTGATCTCGCCGCCGCGCGCGAGGCGTGGCTGGCGTCGAAGGCCGACATCACCGCCAAGCGCGGCGAGTGGCTGCCGAAATTGAATCTGACCGGTTCCATCAACCGGAACTACTACGACCCGCAAATCTACGCGTCCCACACCGACGTCTGGGCGGTCGGGCTCATGCTGCGCATTCCGATCTTCACCGGATTCCAGGCCCATTACGAGGTCGCGCAGGCGCGCGAGGACGAGCGCAAGGCCGCGGCGGAAGCCCGTCTGGTCGAGCAAACCGTCATCGACGACGTCTGGGCGAACTGGTACGACATGAAGACGGCCGCGCAGCGGATCGACACGTCGAAAGACCTCCTGGCGAGCGCGACGCAGTCGCAGGACGTCGCGCTCGGACGTTACAAGGAAGGCGTCGGCTCGCTTCTCGATCTGCTCAACGCGCAATCCGCGCTGGCCTTGGCGCGCGCTCAAGAGATCTCCGCGCGGGCGGATTGGTTCGTCGCCGCCGCACGGTTGCTCTACAGCACCGGCCGGCTGACCGGCCCTGAGGCGATCCCTCGATGACGACCTTCACGACCCGTCTTCATGCGATCGGATTCGCAGCGGCGGCTCTCACGGCCGCCGCCTGCTCGGGACAGGCGGCGACGCCGCCTGCGGCCGCGGCGCCTCCACCGGTCGTGATCGGGAAGGCCGAGCGGAGGAACGTCCCTGTGTCGGTTCGCGGGATCGGCAGCGTCGAGTCGGTCGCGAGCGTCGCGCTCAGGTCGCGCGTGGCCGGCCAGATCCTCGAAGTTCACATCAAGGACGGCGCCGACGTTCGGAAAGGCCAGACGCTCTTCACGATCGACCCCGCGCCGTTCAAGATCGCGCTCGACCAGGCCGAAGCCCAGCGTGCGCGCGACAAGGCGCTGCTCGAAAAGGCGCGGCACGACGCCGAGCGCTACGAGAAGCTCGTCGACAAGGAATACGTCACGAAGGAGCAGTACGAGGGAGCGACCTCGCAGGCCGCGTCCCTCGCGGCGACGCTCGAGGGCGACGAGGCCGCGGTGCACGAGGCGGCGCTGTCCCTGTCGTATTGCACGATCACCGCGCCGATCGCCGGGCGCGCGGGCGCCGTCAACCTGCGCGCCGGAAACCTCGTCAAGGTCAATGACGACCCGCCGCTCGTGACGATCCTCGCGATCCAGCCGATCAACGTGATCTTCTCGCTGCCGGAAAAGTACCTCTCCGAGGTGCGCCGGCGCGCCGCGTCGGACGCCCTCGCCGTCAAGGCCCGCCCGCGGGGCGGCGACGGGACGCCCCGCGTCGGGAATCTGTCGTTCATCGACAACACCGTCGATCCCGCAACGGGCGCCGTCCGCCTGAAGGCCGTGTTCGAGAACACCGACCGGGGCTTGTGGCCGGGCCAGTTCGTCGAGGCCGAGCTGGTGCTGTCCGATCAGAAGGACGCGCTCGTGGTGCCGTCGGCCGCCCTTCAGGTCGGGCAGGCCGGAAGCTTCGTCTACGTCGTCTCCGCGGACAACACGGCCCAGCTTCGTCCCGTCGTCGTGGACCGCGTAGTCGGCGACGACACCGTGCTGGCCTCCGGGCTCGACGGCGGAGAGACCGTGGTCACGGACGGCCAGCTCCGGGTCATCCCGGGCTCGAAGGTCGAGCCCCGCGCGAAGTCGTGAACATCTCCGACCTGTTCATCCGCCGCCCGGTCACGACGATCCTCGTGATGCTGGCGATCCTCGCGTTCGGCTGGGCGGCTCACGACAGGCTCCCGGTGAGCGACCTGCCGAACGTCGATTTCCCGACCCTCCAGGTGACGGCGGTGCTGCCGGGCGCGTCGCCGGAGACGATGGCCGCCTCCGTCGCGACGCCGCTCGAGAAGGAGTTCTCGACGATCGCCGGGCTCGACACGATGAACTCGTCGAGCACGCAGGGCAACACCCAGGTCACGCTCCAGTTCGCGCTCGATCGGCCTCTCGATGCAGCGGCGGCCGACGTCCAGGCGGCGATCTCCCGCGCGGGAAAGAACCTTCCGCCCGACATGCCGACGCCGCCGTCGTTCCAGAAGGTCAACCCGGCCGACCAGCCGATCCTCTACCTCGCGCTGAAGTCGAAGACGATGGCGATGTACGACCTCGACGAGTACGGCGAGAACATGATCGCGCAGCGGATCTCGCAGGTCACCGGCGTCGCGCAGGTTCAGGTCTTCGGCTCCCAGAAGTACGCCGTGCGCGTCAAGGCCGACCCGCAATCCCTCGCCGCGAAGGGCATCGGGATCGACGAGGTCGCCCAGGCGCTGCGCCAGTCGAACTCGAACCTTCCCACGGGAGCGCTCTGGGGCGCCGACCGCACCTACACGGTCCAGACGAACGGGCCGATCCTGAGGGCCGCCGGTTTTCGCCCCACGATCATCGCCTATCGCAACGGACAGCCGGTGCGCCTGGACGAGGTGGCCTCGGTCGAGGACGGCGTCGAGAACGACAAGACCGCGGCGTGGTTCGGCGATCAGCGCGCGATCATCCTGGCGATCCAGCGCCAGCCGGGGACGAACACGGTCGCCGTGGCGGAGGCGGTGCGCGGCTTGATCCCCACGTTCCGCGCCAAGCTGCCGGCCTCGGTCGAGCTTCAAATCCTGTTCGACCGCTCGGAGACGGTGAAGGCGTCGGTGCACGACGTGCAGACGACCCTGCTGCTGACGCTCGTGCTCGTCGTGCTCGTGATCTTCGTGTTCCTGCGCAACGTCTCCTCGACCGTCATCCCGTCGCTCGCGCTGCCGCTTTCGATCCTCGGCACGTTCATCGTCATGATGGGCGCCGGCTACAGTCTGGACAACCTGTCCTTGATGGCGCTGACGCTCGCGGTCGGGTTCGTCGTGGACGATGCGATCGTCGTGCTCGAGAACATCGTCCGGCATCTCGAGATGGGCAAGAGCGCGGTTGCGGCCGCAATCGACGGGTCGCGCGAGATCGGGTTCACGGTCGTGTCGATGACGATCTCGCTCTCCGCGGTGTTCATCCCGATCCTCTTCATGGGCGGGATCCTCGGCCGCCTCTTCCACGAGTTCGCCGTCGTCATGGGGGCGGCGGTCCTGATCTCCGGGTTCATCTCCCTGTCCCTGACGCCGATGCTCGCGAGCCGGTTCCTGAAGCCGCATTCCGGGCAGCAGCACGGCCGAATCTACGCGTGGACCGAGTCGTGGTTCGATCGCAGCCTCGCGTGGTACGACGCCGGGCTGACCTGGTCGCTCCGGCACCGCGTGACGATCATGGTGGTCACCGTCGCCATGATGGCCGCGACGGTGTGGCTGTTCCTCGTCATCCCGAAGGGCTTCCTGCCCGATCAGGACACCGGGCAGCTCATCGCGTTCACCGAAGGCCAGGAAGGCATCGGCTTCGACAGCCTCGTCGCCCATCAGAAGCAGGTCGCGGCGATCGTGGCCGCGGACCCGGCGGTCGAAGCGTTCATGTCGTCGTGCGGCGCGCGCGGATCCGCAACCGGCGCGAATCAGGGCATCGTCTTCGGGCGCTTGAAGCCGCGGGACCAGCGCGACTCGATCAACGCGGTCATGGCGCGGCTGCGCGGCAAGGTCGCGTCGGTTCCCGGGATGCGCGCGTTTTTCCAGAACCCGCCGCCGATCCGGCTGGGCGGCCGCCTGACGAAGAGCCAGTACCAATTGACGCTGCAGAGCACCGACACCAACGAGCTCTACGAGTACGCTCCGAAGCTCGAAGCGGAGATGCGAAAGCTCCGCGAGGTCCGCGACGTCACGACCGACCTCCTGCTCAAGAACCCGCGCGTCAACCTGGCCATCGACCGCGACAAGGCGTCCGCGCTCGGGCTGACCGCCGAGCAGATCGACGACGCCCTGTACTCGGCCTACGGCTTCCGCCAGGTGTCGACGATCTACGCCGCGAACGCGTCGTACCAGGTGATCCTGGGGGTGAGCACGAAAGATCAGACCGCGCCCTCGGCGATCCCGCTGCTCTACGTGAGGAGCGCGCGCGGCGGGCTCGTCCCGCTCGATACGTTGATCACCTCGGGCACCGGCGTCGGCCCGCTGACCGTCAGCCACTCCGGTCAGCTTCCGTCCGTGACGGTCTCGTTCGACCTGACCCCGGGGACGTCGCTCGGCCAGGCGGTCGCCGCGGTCGATGCCGCCTCCAGGCGGGTCCTACCGGCGACGATGAGCACGGCGTTCCAGGGGACCGCGCAGGCGTTCGAGGCATCGCAGAAAGGTCTGGGCCTCCTGCTCCTGATCGCGGTGCTTTTCATCTACGTGGTGCTCGGCATCCTCTACGAGAGCTTCATCCACCCGCTCACGATCCTGTCGGCGCTTCCGTTCGCCGGGTTCGGCGCGCTCGTGACGCTGCTCGTCTTCCGGACCGATCTGTCCGCCATCGCGTTCGTCGGGGTGATCCTCCTCGTCGGGCTCGTCAAGAAGAACGGCATCATGATGGTCGACTTCGCGGTCGAAGCACAGCGCAACGACGGCAAGGACGCCGTGCGCGCGATCCACGACGCCTGCCTCGTCCGCTTCCGGCCGATCATGATGACGACGATGGCCGCCCTCTTGGGAACGCTGCCGATCGCGTTGGGGTGGGGCGCCGGCGCGGAAGCGCGCCAGCCGCTCGGGCTCGCGGTCGTCGGCGGACTCCTGTTCTCGCAGATGCTGACGCTGTTCGTGACGCCGGTCGTCTACACGTACATGGACGCGCTCGAGCAGGGGCTGCGGCGCCGGATCGGGAAGACCGCGGATGAAGCGGCGAGCGTTGCGGCGACGCACGCGAGCTAGCCGCCCACGGAGGGCGTGCTAACCTCTTCCGTTCGATCCACCGGACAATCCGAAGAGGTTCCCATGCCCGAGTTCATTTTCACGATGAAGGACCTTCGCAAGACGGTCCCGCCCAAGCGCGAGATCCTCAAGGGGATCTGGCTGTCGTTCTATTACGGCGCGAAGATCGGCGTCCTGGGTCACAACGGCGCCGGGAAGTCGTCGCTGCTCAGGATCATGGCCGGCCGGGACGATCAGTTCACGGGCGAGGCGTTTCCGGCCAAGACCGCGACCGTCGGATTGCTCGAGCAGGAGCCGCAGCTCGACCCGGGCAAGACGGTCCTGGGGAACGTCGAAGAAGGCGTCGCCGCGCAGAAGGCGATCCTCGACCGGTACAACGCGCTGATGGAGAACTATTCGGATGAGACCGCCGACGAGGCGGCCAAGCTCCAGGATCAGATCGACCATCAGAACCTGTGGGATCTCGACACGCACTTGGAGATCGCGATGGACGCGCTGCGGTGCCCGCCCGGAGACGCCGACGTCTCGACGCTCTCGGGCGGCGAGCGCCGGCGCGTCGCGCTGTGCCGGCTGCTCCTCAAGAAGCCCGACCTCCTGCTGCTCGACGAGCCCACCAACCATCTCGATGCGGAATCGGTCGCGTGGCTCGAGCGGCACTTGAAGGACTACCCCGGCACCGTGGTCGCGATCACGCACGACCGCTACTTCCTCGACAACGTCGCGGGATGGATTCTCGAGCTCGACCGCGGCGCGGGCATTCCGTGGGAGGGCAATTACTCCTCGTGGCTCGATCAGAAGCAGCGCCGGCTCGCCCAGGAAGAAAAAGCCAGCGCCTCGCGGCAGAAGACCCTCGAGCACGAGCTCGAGTGGGTGCGGATGGCGCCGCGCGCGCGGCACGCGAAGAGCAAGGCCCGCATCGCGGCGTACGAGGATCTGCTCCGCCAGGACGGCGAGCGGCGCGCCGACCAGCTCGAAGAGCTGTATATCCCCGCCGGCCCCCGGCTCGGCGACGTGGTCGTCGAAGCCAAGGGCGTGCGCAAGGCGTACGGCGACAAGCTCCTGATGGACGACCTGTCGTTCAGCCTGCCGCCCGGCGGCGTCGTCGGCGTCATCGGCCCGAACGGCGCCGGAAAGACGACCCTGTTCCGGATGATCGTCGGCCAGGAGACCCCGGACGCCGGCACGCTCCGTGTCGGCGAGACCGTGTCGCTCTCCTACGTCGATCAGAGCCGCGACGCGCTCGCGGGAGACCAGAACGTCTGGCAGGCGATCTCGGAGGGCCACGATGTGATCGCCCTCGGCAAGCGCGAGGTCCCCAGTCGCGCGTACGTCTCCTGGTTCAACTTCAAGGGCTCCGACCAGCAGAAGCTCGTGAAGGACCTCTCGGGCGGTGAGCGCAACCGCGTGCACATGGCGCGGATGTTCAAGAGCGGCGGGAACGTCGTCCTGCTCGACGAGCCGACGAACGACCTCGACGTCGATACGCTGCGATCACTCGAAGAGGCGATCCTGAGCTTCGCCGGCTGCGCCGTCGTGATCAGCCACGACCGCTGGTTCCTCGACCGGATCGCGACGCACATCCTCGCGTTCGAGGGGGAAAGCCGGGTCGTCTGGTTCGAGGGGAACTATCAGGACTACGAGGCCGACCGGAAGCGCCGCCTGGGCGCCGAGGCCGATCAGCCGCACCGGATCAAGTACCGGAAACTGACCAGAAGTTGAGAGTCTAGAGTCGAGAGCCTGAGCTCTCGACGCTTAACTCTTGACTCATGACTCTCGACTCTCGACTTCTTTATCCCTTCGGCTGATCGATCTTCGAGGCGGTCATCCAGGTCTTGCCGTCCTTGACGGCGACGGTGCCCGTCGCGGTCACGCTCTTTTCGGCCTTGCACACGTGGCCGAACTCCTCCGAGACGGCGTTCTTGGCGAGGTAGTACTCGACCTGCTTGTCCTTCTCGTTGACGACGATGACGTTCTGGCAGGCCTTCGCGTCGTCCTTGCCGAGCGTGCACTTCGCGCAGACGAGCTTGCCGGTGACGGTCACGCTCTTCGCCTCGTCTCCGGCGAACGCCCAGCCGATCGCCGCGGCGAAGGCCAGGATCACGAGCAACGTACGAAGCATCTTCATGGGAACTCCTTCTGCGGCTCTCCCCGCCTTGGACTTCGGACTCGGAGAAAGTGTAGCGCGACCCGGGACATCGGGGTTTTCACCCCCCTTGACGGGGTCCCGCATCTGGGGCACTTTTGAGCCGGCGGATATCGATGCGCGAAGCTTCCCTCCAGACCGTCCGGCACCTGATCGACCGACTGGACGCCTCCGTCAAGCTCGGCGAGGTCCACACGGTCACGAGCCATGTCAAGACCGCTCTGTGCGATTTGATCCGCGCCCACGACCTCGAGATCCCCGCGCCGTTCGTCCGGCCCCGCGCCGATCACTATGCGCGGCGCCTCCTGTTCAAGAACCCCGCCCTGGGCTACACCGCGGTCGTGATGACGTGGGCGCCCGGGCAGACGACGATGCTGCACGATCACTCGGGAATGTGGTGCGTCGAGGGGGTCGTCGCCGGGCAGATGAGCGTCACGCGCTTCGATCTCGTCGAGCGCGTGGGGGAACACTATCGATTCGCCGAGGTGGAGCAAGTCCGCGCGGGCGTCGGCTCGTCCGGGGCCTTGATCCCACCCTACGAGTACCACGTGCTCGCCAACGCTCTCGCCGATCGCGACTCGGTGACCCTGCACATCTACGGCGGCGAGATGGACCACTGTAACGTCTTCGAGCCCTGCGCCGGCGGCCTTCACAAATGCATGATCAAGCGGCTGGACTACGACGAGTGACCGTCCCCTTGCTCGCTTGAAATCCTCGTCTCCGATCTCCGTCCTTCCGGGTCTGGCGCTGGTCATCGGCGTGGCGATGCTCGCACGCTACGCTCACGGCCGCCTCCCCGCCTCCACGGGAAAGCTCGTCGGCGAAGTGATCGTCGCCGTCTTCTTCGGGCTGATCGTCGGCAACGTCTTCCGGGTCCCGAAGCTCGCGGCCTCCGGCATCAAGTTCGCCTTCGAGACGCTCCTCCGGCTGGCCATCGTGCTCCTCGGAGCGACGTTCTCGTTCACGACGGCGCTGTCGATCGGCGGGCGCGCGCTTCTCATGGTGGTCGGCCTGATGACGCTGGCGCTGATCGCGGCGCACGCCCTGGGGCGCCGGCTCGAGGTCTCCGGGCGGCTTTCGACCCTGATCGGCGTCGGGACCGCCGTTTGCGGGAACACCGCGATCACCGCCGTGGCGCCGGTCATCGGTGCGAAGGACGAAGAAACGTCGTTCGCGATCGCGATCAACACGCTGTTCGGGACTTTAGCGGTGTTCCTGTATCCGATCCTCGGTCATGCGCTCGGCCTGAAGGATGCGTTCTTCGGGACCTGGGCCGGCACCGCCGTCAACGACACCTCGCAGGTGGTCGCGACGGGCTTCGCCTTCTCGGCCGCCGCCGGCAAGGTCGCGACGGTCGTGAAGCTGACCCGGAACCTCCTGATGGGCGCGGTCATCGTGTTGATGGGATTGCTCTACGCGCGGTCCGGAAAATCGGCCGCGGGGTCGCTCGCGCAGCGCCTCAAGCAGTCGGTGCCCGTGTTCGTCCTCGGCTTCCTGGGCATGTGCGCGCTCAACACCCTCGGGGTGGTCCGCTGGGCGTCGGCGGAGCTCGGCCGCGATCTCACCGCCGACGCGCAAACGGCCGCGAAGTTCCTCATTCTGGTCGCACTCGCGGGCGTCGGTCTCGGAACGCGGCTCGACGCGATGCGGCGCATCGGCTTGCGCCCGTTCTGGGTCGGCCTGCTGACGACGGTCGTTGCCTCCGGAGCGAGCTTCGCGCTGATTCACTATTTCGGTCCGGCCGGCGCAGCGCCGTGACGCCGCCGGTCTTCGTCACCGGAGGAACCGGATATCTCGGCCGCCCGCTGATCGAAGCCCTGACCGCGAGGGGCCTGACCGTCGTCGCGCTCGTGCGCCCGGGATCAGAGCGAAAACTCCCGATCGGGGCCACGCCGATCGCCGGGGACGCGCTCGACGCCGGCACGTTCCGGTCGGCGATACCGCGCGGCGCGGTCGTCGTTCACCTCGTCGGAACGCCGCATCCGAACCCGTCCAAGGCGGCCGAGTTCCGCACCGTCGACCTGGCGTCCATCCGGGCCACGGTCGAGGCTTCTGCGTCTGCGTCCGTTTCGCACCTGGTCTACGTGAGCGCGGCGCACCCGGCGCCGGTCATGAAGGCCTACATCGCCGCCCGCGTCGAGGGCGAGGGACTGGTGAAGGCGTCGGGGATTCCGGCGACCATCCTCAGACCGTGGTACGTGCTCGGCCCGGGCCACCTCTGGCCCTACGCGCTGATCCCGTTCTACGCGCTGCTTCGCGGGATCCCGCCGACCCGCGCGGGGGCCGCGCGCCTGGGCCTCGTCACGCGGAGGGAGATGATCGAAGCACTCGCCGACGCCGTCTCGGGACGGCCCCCGCGCGGGGTACGAATCGTCGAGGTCCCCGAAATTCGAGGCCGCCTTGCCTCCCGCGAGGCTGCGCCCTAGCTTCTGGCACATGAACGACAAGAACGCCAAGGGGTCCGCGGTCGTCGCGCGGTTCAACGACGGCCGCATCGTCAAGGGCATGACGCACGATTTCGCGCCGCAGAAGCTCATATTCCACCTGTCCGTCTCGGGGGACGCGTCCGGGCGCGCGCTCACGGTCCCGGTCGGCGCCTTGAAGGCACTCTTCTTCGTGAAGTCGTTCGAAGGCGATCCGAAACGCGTCGAGGACGACGACATCCGGAACGCCAAGGGACAGGGTCGGAAAATCGTCGTCACCTTCGACGACGGCGAGGCTCTCGCGGGATTCACGACCGACTACGGCAAGGACAAGCGCGCGTTCTTCGTCACGCCGGTCGACCCGGATTCGAACAATCTGCGCGTGTTCGTGGTCACCGCTGCGGTCAAGAAGATCGCGTGGGCCGACGACGCGACGACGTCGATCGGGGCCTGACCCTCGGAGCTATTTGCCCTTCGGGACCACCTCGAAGTGGAAGTCGACCTCCATCGTCGGGTACGACCAGCTCTTGGGGAGCGGCGGAAACGGAGCCGCCCGCTTCAAGGCGGCGACCGCCGCGTCGTCCCACGGCGCGAAGCCCGTCATCATGTGATCGGTGATCTTCGCGATCGAGCCGTCCTTCGCGATCTCGGTGCGCAGCACCGTCTTCTTCCCGACCGGGGCGCCGGCCGGGGCGTGCCACGCCTTGGACACCTTCTCGACGACCACCTTCTGGTAGGCAGCGTCCGAGAAGCCCGACGTGAAGTACGCCGTGAAATGGCCGGCCGGAAGCAGCAGGTGGAGGGCGAGGAGCGCGGCGGTCATCGGCATCGGGCGGGATTCTACAGGAGTTGACGCCGGCGGGAATCGTAGTATCCTTCTATCCGAATGGACGGATGGATAAATGGGTAGCGCCCCGGCCCTGCTCAGCCAGCTCGGAGTCGTCGGCGACCCGATGCGCAGCCGCCTGCTGCTCCTCCTCGAGCGGCAAGAGCTGACCGTCGGCGAGCTGTGCGACATCGTTCAATCGCCGCAGTCGACCGTCAGCCGCCATCTCAAGACCCTGGCGGACGGCGGCTGGCTCACCGTCCGGGCGGAAGGCACCAACCGGCGCTACGCCATGTCCGTCGCGGGGCTCGATGCCTCCCTCCGCGCGCTGTGGCTGCTCATCCGGAAGGAAACCGCCGGCACCCTCGTCGCCCAGCAGGACGAGCGGCGCCGCGCGCACGTCCTCGCCTCCCGGAGGTCGCGCTCCGAGGAATTCTTCCGGGCGGGCGCCGCCGGCTGGGATGGGCTTCGGGACGAGCTGTTCGGCCAGCGGTTCTTCCTCCCCGCTCTCTTCATGTTGCTCGACGAGCGGGCGGTCGTGGCCGATCTCGGCTGCGGCACCGGCCGCGTCACCGAGGAGCTGTCCCCTTTCGTGGGGCGCGTCATCGGCGTCGACGCCTCCCCCGCCATGCTGAAGGCCGCGGGCAAGAGGCTCCGCGGCGTGAAGAACGTCGAGCTGCGCGCGGGGTCGCTCGAATCGCTTCCGATCGACGACGGCGCCCTCGACGCCGCGGTCATGATCCTCGTGCTGCACCACGTGGCGGACCCTCTGGCCGCGATCGGCGAGGCGTTCCGCGCGCTCCGGCCGGGCGGGCGCCTGGTGGTGGTGGACATGTTCCCCCACGACCGTGAGGAATACCGCGCCCGAATGGGCCACCTCAGGCTTGGTTTTTCCGAATCCGAGGTCAGCCGCGCCCTTCAGCAGGGTGGGCTCGACGGCGTTCGCATCCAGCCTCTCCCCGCCGACCCCAAAGCCAAGGGGCCGGCGCTTTTCGCCGCCCGCGCGGTCAAGCCCGCGGCCGGATCGAGACAATCTCAAACCGCCTCAAGGAGGTCCCGATGAGCCCCTCGCTCGCCGAATCGCTTCACCCCTTCGATGCCGCCGCAAAGGCCAACCGCGTTCCCTACAAGGTGGCCGATCTCGAGCTCGCGGAGCTCGGGCGCAAGGAGATCCGTCTGGCCGAGCACGAGATGCCGGGGCTGATGGCGATCCGGAAGAAGCACGCGGCGTCCCGTCCGCTCGCGGGCGCGCGCGTCATGGGCTCCCTCCACATGACCGTGCAGACGGCGGTGCTCATCGAAACGCTCGCCGATCTCGGCGCCGACGTGCGCTGGGTCTCGTGCAACATCTTCTCGACCCAGGACCACGCCGCGGCCGCGGTCGTCGTCGGACGCCCCGAAACCGGCGGAACCATCGCCTCGCCGCGCGGAATCCCGGTGTTCGCCTGGAAGGGCGAGACCCTCGAGGAGTACTGGTGGTGTACGAGCGAGGCGCTGGCCTGGCCCTCGGGGGCCGGTCCGACGCTCCTGGTCGACGACGGCGGCGACGCGACGCTCCTCGTGCACAAGGGGTTCGAGTTCGAGTCGAAGGGCTCCGTCCCGGCCTTCGACGAGTCGAAGGACTCCGAGGAATGGGGCGTGATCCTCGAGCTGATCCGGGCCGAGATGAAACGCGACCCGAACCGGTGGCGCTCGGTCGCGAAGACCCTGCGCGGCGTCAGCGAAGAGACGACGACCGGCGTGCACCGCCTCTACCAGATGATGGAGGCCGGGACCCTGCTGTTTCCGGCGATCAACGTCAACGACTCGGTCACGAAAAGCAAGTTCGACAACATCTACGGCTGCCGCCATTCGCTCCCCGACGGCCTCGCTCGCGCCACGGACGTCATGCTCGGCGGCAAGGTCGCGGTGGTCCTCGGGTTCGGAGAGGTCGGGAAAGGGTGCGCGCAAGCGCTCAAGGGCCAGGGGTGCCGCGTCGTGGTGACCGAGATCGACCCGATCTGCGCCCTTCAGGCCGCGATGGAAGGCTACCAGGTGACGACGCTCGAGGACGTGCTTGCGACGGCCGACGTCTTCATCACCGCCACGGGCAACAAGTCGATCATCACCGCCGACCACATGAAGCGGATGAAGGACAAGGCGATCGTCGGCAACATCGGGCACTTCGACAACGAGATCGACATGGCCGGCCT
>CAZYHZ010000002.1:0-150085 GCA_964647625.1 uncultured Acidobacteriota bacterium | reverse complement strand
CGCGGGCGCCGGCGCGCGCGTGATCGTCGGCGCGCGGAGCGCCTCCGCGGCGGCCGGGACCGTCGAGGAAATCCGCGCACGCGGCGGAGCGGCGGAAGGCGTCGCCCTCGACATCGCCGCCGACGCCTCCGTTGCCGAGGCTCTGGCCGAGCTGCTGAAGCAGCATGCTACAATCCCGCTTCTCGTGAACAATGCTGGAATCACCCGGGACAACCTCCTGATGCGCACCAAGAAGGAGGACTGGGACGAGGTGATCCAGACGAACCTCTCGGGGATCTACAGGACCTGTCGCGCGCTGATCCCCTCCATGGTGAAGGCTCGGTACGGAAGGATCGTGAACATCACCTCGGTCGTCGGTCACATCGGAAACCCGGGACAGGCCAACTACGCGGCCGCCAAGGCGGGCACCGAAGGGTTCACGCGCTCGCTCGCGCGCGAGCTGGCGTCCCGCAACGTCACCGTCAACTGCGTCGCGCCGGGCTTCATCGACACCGACATGACGCAGAAGCTGAGCGACGCCCAGCGCGAGGCGCTCCTGGCGCAGGTCCCCATGAACCGCCTGGGCACGCCCGGCGACGTCGCGTCGGCCGTGTCCTATCTCCTGAGCGATCACGCTTCGTACGTCACGGGCGTCACCCTGCACGTCAACGGCGGAATGTACATGTAAGAAGGCCCCGCGGGGCGCCCCCGACGGGCGCCTCGCGATTTCGGGGAGTGGAGGATTCGCGCGATGGCTTCCATCGAGGACAAGGTCAAGAACATCATCGTGGAGCAGCTGGGCGTAGACGAGAAAGAGGTCAAGCCCGAGGCTCATTTCGTGGACGATCTGGGGGCCGACTCCCTCGACGTCGTCGAGCTCGTCATGGCTCTCGAAGAAGAGTTCAAGCTCGAGATCAGCGACGAGGACGCCGAGAAGCTCACCACGGTGAAACAGGCCGTCGACTACATCGGGGCTCACGCCAAGGCCTGATCGTGCGCCGCCGCGTCGTCATCACCGGAATCGGGGTCGTCTCCCCGCTCGGTCTCGATGCGCCGTCCACCTGGGACGCGCTCGTCGCCGGCCGCAGCGGCATCGGGCCGATCACCAAGTTCGACGTGTCGGCGTTCTCCTGCCGCATCGGGGGCGAGGTGCGCGGATTCGATCCCGCGAACTACATCGACCGCAAAGAGATCAAGAAGATGGACACGTTCATCCACTTCGCGATCGCGGCTTCGAGAGAGGCCATGGCCGATTCCGGGCTGACGGTCGACGCCGCAAACGGCGAGCGCGTGGGCGTCTACATCGGATCGGGCATCGGGGGCATGCCGCTGTTCGAGGAAACGCACAAGGCGTACCTCGACAAGGGCCCGCGCAAGATCTCACCCTTCTTCATCCCGGGGATGATCGTGAACCTCGCCGCGGGGCACGTATCGATCCTGTTCGGCGCCAAGGGCCCGAATCTGGCCTGCGCCACGGCGTGCGCCACGGGAAACCACGCGATCGGCGAGGCGATGCGCCTCATCCGCGAGGACTACGCCGACGCCATGATCGCCGGCGGCACCGACGCCGTCATCGTTCCGCTCGCGGTCGGCGGCTTTTGCGCGATGAAGGCGCTGTCCACGCGCAACGACGAGCCCGAGCGCGCGAGCCGTCCGTTCGACGCCGACCGGGACGGATTCGTCATCGGCGAGGGCGCCGGCATCGTCGTCCTCGAAGAGCGGGAGTCCGCTCTCGCCCGCGGGGCGCACATCCATGCCGAGCTGTCCGGCTACGGACTGTCGGGCGACGCCTATCACATCTCCGCTCCGTCGCAGAACGGCGAGGGCGCCGCGCGTGCGATGACGGGCGCCTTGCGCGATGCCGGCGTCGAGCCGCGGCAGATCGACTACATCAACGCCCACGGCACCTCGACGCCGGTCGGCGACGCGATCGAGACGCAGGCGGTGAAGACGGTGTTCGGGCCGCGCGCGCGAGAGATCGCGTTCGCATCGACGAAATCGATGACCGGCCATTTGCTGGGCGCCGCCGGCGGGCTCGAGACGGTGATCACCGCGCTCGCGGTCCGCGACGGGGTCGTCCCGCCCACGATCAACTACGAGACGCCCGACCCGTCGTGCGATCTCGATTGCGTTCCCAACAAGGCGCGGCGCATGCCGATCCGGGCGGCGCTGAACAACTCCTTCGGCTTCGGGGGAACCAACGCGTCGCTCCTGCTGACGCGCCATGAGGCCTGATTCCCCGATGAAGATCGCCGTCTGCATCAAGCACGTTCCCGACACGGAAGCGAAGATCAAGATCGGCGCCGACGGGAAGACGCCCGAGGGCGCCGGGGTCAAGATGATCGTGTCGCCCTACGACGAGTACGCGCTCGAAGAGGCCCTCCTCATCAAGGAGGCCGGCCGCGCCGCCGAGGTGATCGTCGTCGGCCTGGGCGACGAATCGTCGCAGGCTTCGCTCCGCCAGGCGCTGGCCATGGGGGCGGATCGCGCGATCCACGTCAACGACGCGGCTCTCGCCGGGTCCGACGCGCTCGGCCGCGCCACGGCTCTCGCCGCCGCACTCGCCGCCGAGGCCCCCGAGCTCGTCTTCACCGGCAAGACCGGCGTCGGCGACGACGAGGGCCAGGTCGGACCGATGCTGGGAGCGCTCCTCGACCGGCCGCACGCCGGCTCGGTGTCGGAGCTGACGTTGACGGAGTCGGGGTTCACCGCTCATCGGGACATCGAAGGCGCCGTGGAGATCGTCGAAGGCCGGCTTCCCGCGGTGATCGCGTGGGACAAGGGCGAGCACGCGCCTCGCTATCCGTCGCTCAAGGGCATCATGGCCGCCAAGAAAAAGCCGCTCGTCGTGAAGTCGGCCGCGGAGCTCGGCATCGATGCCGGGGCCGCGCGGGTCGTTCGCGAGAGTCTCGAGCTTCCGCCCCCGCGTCCGACGGGGCGCATCTTGACGGGCGAGGCCGGGGAGACCGCCGCGGAGCTCGCGCGGCTGCTGCGCGAAGAAGCGAAGGTGATCTGATGGCGGCGATCCTCGTCCTTCTCGAGCGTCGCAGCGGATCGTTGAAGGCGTCGAGCTTGCAAGCGGTCTCCACCGCGCGGCGTCTGGCCGATGCGACGGGCGATGAGGTCGTCGCGCTGAGCCTGGGCGCGCACGCGGGCCAGGATGCCGACGCGGCGGGACAGCACGGAGCCGATCGCCTCCTGGCGGTCGACGACCCGTCGCTCGACCTGTACGTTCCCGAGATCTACGCCGCGACCGTGCAGAAAGCGGCGAAGGAAACCGGCGCGGACACGATTCTCGCCACGGGCACCAGCCTCGGGCGCGACGTCTCGGCGCGCGCGTGCGCCCTGCTCGGCACCGGCCTGCTGTCGGACGTGGTCGAGCTCGAGCGCGCCGCGGGTGGGGCCCTTCGGGGCAAACGGCCCGTCTATTCGGGAAAAGCCTTCGCGTGGGCTTCGATTCCCGCAGCGCGCCCGTCGATGGCGACGCTTCGCCCGAACGTCTTCCCCGCGAGCGCGGCCTCCCCGCGCCCCGCGAAGGTCGAGCCCTTCGCTGCGGCCGCCGTTCCGGCCCGCGCCAAGGTCACGCGGCTCGAAACACCGGCCGCGCAAGAGCTCGACGTGGCGGAAGCGTCGATCGTCGTCAGCGGAGGCCGCGGGCTGAAGGCCCCCGAGCACTTTTCGCTGGTCCGCGATCTCGCCCATGCGCTCGGAGGCGCCGTCGGCGCGTCCCGCGCGGTCGTCGATGCCGGCTGGATTCCCCACGCGCACCAGGTCGGCCAGACCGGCAAGGTCGTTTCGCCGAGCCTCTACGTGGCGTGCGGCATCTCCGGCGCGATCCAGCACCTGGCCGGGATGTCCTCGTCGAAGGTGATCGTCGCGATCAACAAGGACGCCGAGGCACCGATCTTCAAGATCGCGACCTACGGCATCGTCGGCGATGTGTTCGAGGTGGTGCCGAAGCTGACCGAGGCGGTGAAAAAGCTTCGAACCGGTTGAGAGTCAAGAGTCTAGAGTCGAGAGTTCAAACTCTTGACTCTCGACTCTCGACCGTTCCCCTCTAGACTTCATTGAAGAAGTACGGCTTCAGGCACTGGATCCGATTCTCGTAGTCGTTCGGATACAGGTACCACGTCGCCGCGGAGACGGACGACAGCAGCGAGTTTCCGTCCTGGGGCGTGAAGCAGTACCCGACGATCTCGGTCCCGTTCCTCACGGTCACCGTGGGCCACGCGACGACGGTCACGTTCAGGATCCGCCCGAAATGCCCGTAATCGCGGCCGAACGAGAAGACGGTGTTCGCCGAGCTCTTGTACGTGATCGACATCCGGTCGTTGCGCCGGATCTTCTCCAGGAGTTGTTCGGTCGTCGTCGGGTTCTTGACCTTGATGTCGAAGAAGATCATGTGCATGTACTGCGTGTTCAGGACGACCGCCGACGAGAACAGGTTGAAGTCGTAGCCCATCGTGTTGAACAGCGCCCAGGCATCCCGCGCGTGGTGGGTGCCGAACCGCGCGTCTTTGTGCTTGCCGACCTCCGGGGACGCCACGAAGCTGTCGTCCTGGGACAGGTCCGACGCGCGGCGCATGCAGACGAACCGGCCTTCGACCACGTTCGACGGCCCGCCGTCCTGGAGTGCCAACGTGTGGATCAGGATCGACAGGTTGTGGGTGTTGCACGAGACGACCTGCACGAACTGGTCCTCGCCCCGCCGCAGCGCGCCGTCGTTGATCCCGCGGGCGTAAGGTTTGCCGAAGCCGAACTCGCTACCCTGGGCGATGAACCCCAGCGTGTTGTGCGTGAACTTGCTGTAGAACTCGTTCTTGTTGGCGATGCCGACCCCCGAGGGCGTGCAGTCGATGACGACGGCGGCGCGCTCCAGGGCTTCCATCGACTCGAACGACGGCTCCATGCCGAGGTCGCGGAACCCCTTCGCGGCGCCCGAATCGACGCACAGCTTGGCGCCGCGCTTGACCAGATTGACGACCTTCGAGCGATCGTGGAGGAGGGGCGTTCGCTTGTGGAACGTCACGTCCTCGATCCCGAGCGGGCCTTTGAGGTCCGTCAGCAGCCCGATCAGGGGCTCGCCGATGGTGCCGGTCCCGATGACGTGAACGATCGCTTTGTTCGCCATTTTTCGCTCCCGCGGATATGGCCGGGGACTATGACATCCGGCCGCTTGCACCGTCAAGCGCCGGACGGGCCTTCGCCGGCGCTGCTGCTAGAATCCGACTGGATTTGTCACGATTCGCAGGAGCCCGTGACGATGCTCGAACACGAAAAGAGCACGATCCCGTCGATGACGGTGAGCGAGCTGCTCACCGACGAAGCGGCCAGCGCGCTCAACCTCATGCTGTTGTCCGGCGGCGACGGGATCGAAAACCTCGTCGACCGCCCGCGCATTCAAAAGCCGGGCTTGGCGCTCGCCGGGTTCCTCGAATACGTCCATCCGGGGCGCATCCAGGTGCTCGGCAAGTCGGAGACGAGCTTTCTCCACGAGCGCGCCCCCGCCGAGCGGACGCGGATCATCTCCCAGCTCTGCCGCCAGGGTGTCAGCTGCTTCGTCCTGACGACGGCCCTCGATCCGCCGCAGGAGCTGCTCGACGAGACCGACCGGCACGGCGTGCCGCTGCTGCGGACCGATCTCTCCTCGTCCGAGACGATCGAGCGCCTGACGCGGTACCTCGAAGACCGCCTGGCGCCCCGCGCGGTCGTCCACGGCGTCCTCCTCGACGTGTACGGGCTCGGGGTGCTCCTGATGGGGGACAGCGGCGTCGGCAAGAGCGAATGCGCGATCGACCTCGTGGTCCGAGGCCATCGGTTGGTCTCGGACGACGTCGTCGAGATCAAGCAGATGGGGGATCGCCTGGTCGGGACCGGCCCCGAGCTGACCCGCTACCACATGGAGCTTCGGGGCCTGGGGATCATCAACGTCAAGGACCTGTTCGGCGTCGCCTCCGTGCGCATGACGAAGTTCGTCGAGTACGTCATCAAGCTCGACCCCTGGAAGCCCGGGAAGACCTACGACCGGCTGGGCCTCGACGACAACGGCTACGAGATCCTCGGGGTCACGCTCCCGTACGTCGAGATGCCGGTCGGGCCGGGGCGGAACCTTTCGGTCCTGATCGAGGTCGCGGCCCGCAACCACCTCTTGAAGCTGAAGGGATTCCACCCCGCGCGCGAGCTGGCGCGGAAGCTCGGTGAGCGCATCCAGACGCCGGCGGCCGAAGACGACGAGGGCCCGATCCGCGACCGCGAGCCCGGCGACGGGGAGTCGCGGTGATGGAGCGGCTCGTCGTCATCACGGGGCTTTCGGGCTCCGGGAAGTCGCTCGCGGCGCGCTGCCTCGAGGACATGAACTTCTTCTGCGTCGACAACCTGCCGGTCAACCTGATCCCGCAGTTCTACGACTTGCTTCAACGCAGCGGCGGGGCGATCCCGCGCGGGGCGATCGTCGTCGATGCGCGCGAGCGCCGCTTCCTCGGCGCGTTCCCCGAGACGCTCGCGTCGCTTCGGGCCAGCGGCGCGCCCGTGACGATGCTCTTCTTCGAGTGCACCGGCGAGATCCTGAAGCGCCGCTTCTCCGAGTCGCGGCGGCCGCATCCGATGCAGGACCCGGGCGGCTCGCTCGAAAAGGCGATCCACGACGAGCAGGTCGTGCTGGCGCCGCTTCGCGAGGTCGCCGACCGGATCATCGACACCAGCCGCTTCAACGCGCACGAGCTGCGCTCCTTCCTGAAGGCCGCCTTCGGCGAGCGCCACGAGACGGCGGCGCCGAACGTCCACGTCGTGTCGTTCGGCTTCAAGTACGGCGTGCCCGCCGAGGCCGACCTGCTCTTCGACGTCCGGTTCATCCCGAACCCGTATTTCGTCGAGGGCTTACGGAGCCTGGACGGACGGAACGCCGAGGTGCGCGCGTTCGTCGACAAGCAGCCGGAAGCCAAGGAATTCACGAAGCGCTTGACCGACATGCTCGATTTCCTGGTGCCTCACTACGCCTCGGAAGGGAAGAGCTACCTCACGATCACGATCGGGTGCACGGGAGGCAAGCACCGGTCGGTCGCCTTGGCCGAGGCTCTGCGCGAGCACTTCGTCGAGCGCGGCGTCCCGGTTTCCGTGACGCACCGCGACCTCGGAAAGGAGTGACGATGGGCACAGGGGCTCCGGGTCTCCTCGTCGTGACCCACGGGCGGCTCGCCTCCGAGCTCGAGATCGCGGCACGGCGCATCGTCGGCGACGTTCCGACCCTGGCGTCGATCTCGCTCGACTGGGACGACGACCTCGCCGATGCGCGCCGGCGCATCGAGGAGGGGATCGCCAAGGTCGCGGTCCAGGGGCGCGTGCTCATCCTGACCGACATGTTCGGCGGGACCCCGTCGAACGTCGCGCTGTCGTTGCTCGAGCCGGGGCGGATCGACGTCGTCACCGGCGTCAACCTCCCGATGCTGATCAAGTTCGCCAACCTTCACGCCGTGGACGGCTTCGACGAGACGGTCCGTCGCATCGCGCAGCAAGGGCGCGACGCGATCCAGGTGGCATCCGAGGTCTTGGAGAAGCGCGAAGGTCCCGACGCCCCTCCGGGACGATGAGCGAGATCGAGGTGACGATCGTCAACCGCTTGGGCCTGCACGCGCGGGCGGCGGCGAAGTTCGTCCACCTCGCGGGGCGTTTCTCGTCGCGCGTCACGGTCTCGCGGGATGGGACGCGCGTGGACGGGAAGTCGATCCTCGGGCTCCTGACGCTCGCCGCATCCAAGGGGACGAAGCTCCATCTGATCGTGCAGGGCGACGACGAGGCCGATGCCGCAACCCAGCTCGCCGAGCTGATCCGCGCCCGCTTCGGCGAGGAGTCCTGATGGGCGCCGTCCATCGCGGGCTGGGGGTTTCGCCCGGCGTCGCGGTCGGCCGCGCGCTCGCCTGGCAGGCGTCCATCGAAGCCGTGCCGCCGCGTGCGCGGCCCGCCGACGCCACCGGCGAATCCGAAGTCGGGCGTTTCAACTCAGCGCGCGAAACGGCGCGCGACGAGCTCGTCGAGCTGAAGGCGAAGCTTCTGAACACGCTGGGTGAAAGCTACGCCGCGATCCTCGAAGCGCAGCTTCTGCTCGTGGACGATCCCGAGCTCGTCGCCGACGTCGAGGCGCGGCTGCTCGGCGAGCCGGTCTCGGCGTCGTTTGCAACCCACGCCGCGTTCGCCGCCTACCTCGCCCACTTCGAGACGATCGACGATCGCTACCTCCGCGATCGCGCGGGCGACATCAACGACGTCCGCAAGCGCCTCCTGCGCCTTCTGGCGCCCTCGCCGTCCGAGACGGGCCCGGCGCCCCCCGGCCCGGTGGTCGTCGTCGCCCAGCACATCGGGCCTTCGGACACGGTGGCTCTCGCGCAGAAAGGGGTGGTCGGCTTGGCCGCGGATCTCGGTGGCCCGACGAGCCACACCGCGATCCTGGCGCAGGCGTTCGGGCTTCCCGCCGTCATCGGGCTCGGCGACGTCGTGCGGACCATCCGTCCGGGCGCGGTCATCGTCGTCGACGGAGATCGCGGCGAGATCGCCGTCGACCCCGAGCCCGAGCGCGTCGCGGATGCCGGGGCGCGGCACGACGCTTGGCTGTCCCTGGAAGATTCCTGGGCGGCCTCGCGCGACCTCCCCGCCGTGACCAAGGACGGAATCGAGATCGTCGTGCGCGCGAACGTCGAGTTTCCCGAAGAGGCCGAGGTCGCGCAGCGGTTCGGCGCCCACGGCATCGGGTTGTACCGCTCCGAGTTCCTGTTCGTGTCCCGCGCTCCGCACTTTCCCGACGAGGCCGAGCACTACCGCGCCTATCGCGATCTCGCGCGGCGCGTCGCGCCGCATCCGGCGGTCATCCGCACCCTCGATCTCGGCGGCGAGAAGTACTTCCACACGATGGTCGAGCGCAGCGAATCGAACCCCGTTCTCGGCCTGCGCGGCCTCAGGCTTTGCCTCAAGCGGCCGGACCTGTTCGTTCCGCAGCTTCGCGCGCTGCTTCGCGCCGCGGTGGACGCCGACATCCGCATCTTGCTTCCGCTCGTGACCTCCGTGCACGAGGTGCAGGAGGTTCGCGCGATCCTCGCGCGCGAGGCGGCCGCGCTGTCCGCCGCGCGCATCGCGTGCCGGAAAGACGTTCCGCTCGGCGCGATGATCGAGACTCCCGCCGCCGCGATGACGGCCGATCACCTCGCGGCCGAGCTCGATTTCCTGAGCATCGGGACCAACGACCTGATCCAGTACGCGCTCGCCGTGGATCGCGGCAACCCGACCGTCGCCTCGCTCTACGAGCCGCGCCACCCCGCCGTCTCGCGCATGATCGGCTTCGCGGTCCGCGCCGGAAAGGCCGCCGGGATCCCGGTTTCGCTGTGCGGGGAGATGGCCGCGTCGCCCGATCTCGTTCCCATGCTCTTGGGGTTGGGGCTGCGCGAGCTGTCCTGCCCGCCACGCGCGGTGCCGCGCGTCCGCGACGCGATTCGCGCCACCGACCTGGCCGTCGCGCGCCAAACCGTCGAGGAGAACTTCGCATGAGCGTGTCCAGAGTCGACAAACCCTGGGGGTACGAGCTTCGCTTCGTCCGGACCGACCGCTACGCCGGCAAGGTCCTTTTCATCAAGGCCGGGGCCCAGCTCAGCCTGCAGTACCACGAGAAAAAGGACGAGGCGTTCTTCGTCCAGAGCGGCACGCTCGACCTCGTCCTGGGGCGCGACGCGGACCAGAAGGTCGTCCGCATGCAGCCCGGCGAATCGCACCACATCACGCCGCACACGGTGCATCGATTCCGTGCCGTGACCGATACGCTGCTTTTCGAGGTTTCGACCCCCGAGCTCGAAGATGTCGTGCGGATCGAGGACGATTACGGCCGGCGGGGCGTCAAAGACACCTTGTGAGCCCGGGCGTCGACCGCCTATACTCGCAAGCGGAGCGCTGCCATGGACCAGACGACCACGACGGGGCACAAGATCCCCGACAAGCTTTTCTACAAAGCCACCGAGGTTTGCCAGATCACCGATACGCAACCCTACGTATTGAGGTTTTGGGAGAGCGAATTTCCGCAGCTCGCCTCGGAAAAAAACCGCAGCGGCCAGCGCGTCTATCGCCGGCAGGACATCGACCTGGTCTTCCGCATCAAGAAGCTGCTCTACCAGGAGGAATACACGATCGCCGGCGCCCGCAAGGCGATCGACGAAGAGCGCACGACGATCGTCGAGCCCCCGTCCAAATCACGATCGAAGCGCACAGCCCCGGCGGTCGATGAGATCGAGCCCGCTCCGATGCCCGCGGCTCCCGCGCCTGCGTCACTGTTCGGCGAGTCACGGCCCGAATCCCCGGAGACGCCGAGCCCCATCGCCGAAGAAGAAAGCCATTACCGCGTCGTCTATGAAGAGACGCTTTCCGCTCTCACCGCAGCAAAAGAAGACCTCGTGCGATCCGAAAGCCAGCTCGGCGAGCTTCGCGAGCGCAACCGGCGCCTCGCAGCTCGCCTCGAAGCCGCGATCGAAAGCTAACGTCGTTACTTCTGCTTGGCGATGATCATCCCGGAGATCTTCTTGTAGGTCGCCTCGGGGACGATCTTCTTCTGGACCAGCTCGTCCTTGCCCTTGTAGGGGCGCCCCGCGATGATCTTGTCGGAGTAGGCCTCCCCGACGCCGGGAAGCTTCATGAGCTCTTCCTTCGAGCACGAGTTGATGTCCAGCAGATCGGCGGTGTGCTTCGTGGTCTTCGTGGCTGTCGACGAGCCCGCTGCGTGGGACGGGAGCGCCGCGGCTCCGGCGACGAGAAACGCAACCATGGCGATTGCAGAGACGATCCGACCGGTTTTCATTTCGAGGTTTCCTCCGTTGCTGCGCACGTGCAGCGAATTGAGTGTACTCGCAGCCGGGAGGAGCGGCAGCGATTTCGTCTGTATGCTGCTCGGCATGGCGATCCCGAGGCCATCGGACAGCCTTTGGCTGAGCTTCCTCGATGGGAGTCGATTCTTCATGGGAGAGGGGCGCGTGCACGAAGCGCTCCGCGCGCTCGCACGGCGACTGGACGATGAGCAGATCGAACACGCGCTGATCGATGGCATGGCGCTTGTCGCGCACGGGTATCGACGATTCACCGAAGATGTCGACGTTCTCATGACCGCAGAGTCGCTCGAGAAGTTCCGCGAGCGATGCGTTGGGCGAGGCTATCTGCCTCTCTTCCCCGGTGCCCTGAAGAGCTTCAAGGACACAGACACGGGCGTGCGCATCGAAGTGCTGCAAACGGGCGAATATCCCGGTGATGGGAAGGCGAAGCCCGTCGCGTTTCCCGAACCCTCCGCGGTCGCGTTCGAGCGAGAGGGCTTGAAGATCATTCAGCTGGAGCCCCTGATCGAGCTGAAGCTTGCCGCGGGCACGTCCCCTCCTCACCGGTTGAAAGACCTCGCGGACGTGCAGGATCTGATTCGCCTCCTGGCGCTCCCTATCGAGCTCGCGGACGCGCTGGACGCGAGCGTGCGAGGGGAGTATCGCCGCCTGTGGCATACGGTTCAGGGCGCCTGAAGCGCGGTAACCTTGACGGTCCTGCGAATCGTCCCCTAACATGCCGCCGCTTTCGCTCGGGTCGGGGCGTGGCGCAGCCTGGTAGCGCACTTGCTTGGGGTGCCGAGCGACCCACAACGCGGTGACATCGTAGAAATATTGAAAGCCCGGCCTTTCATCGGCCGGGCTTTCTTTTTCGGCCCCTGCTACAGTTCGCCGCATCGTCCGATCTGACCGAGAAGGTGCGGCCATGTCCGGTCAGCTTGGACACACAGATGGACACCTGAGAGCCGCGGCGTGAACGCCCAAGGTCACAGGCGAAGGAGATGTTCTTGATGACAGCGCGAGGGGCGATGGCGGTTGTGGCGGTGCTCCTCATGACGCAATCGCATGTGACGAAAGGACAGGAAATGCGCCAGGCAAACGAGCCGAAAGACATCTTCGGCGGCCTTCTCTATTTTCACAAGGAGACGCCAAAGATCATCGAACAGCGCGGTGAACGGTTTCAGGTTCTACTCCGGAGCCTGGCGGACCCACAGTCCGTAAGACCGTTCGTCGAGACGGTAAGCGGGAGTGGTTGCGTCGTACTTTCAAACGGCGTCCCGTTTCTTGTCACGGCCGCGCACGTCGCTCGCGACTTCGAGGATGGCGGATCGGTCTCGCTCCGTGCCAAGGACGGCAATGGTAAGAGCTTCTCCATCGCCGAACTCGTCGGCCATGCGCCGCCGTTCGAATGGGTGATGCATGAGTCTGCAGACGTGGCAGTGCTCCGAATCGACGTTCGCCACGTTCACAGCGATCGCCCCGTCAACCTCGAGCCCTTTGATCCAAGTCTCTTTGCGGACAAGCCTGGAGAGCTCCGCGTCGGCAGCCGACTTGGCATCGTGGGATTCCCTCTGGATCTTGTCGCGGTCGAAGGCCCGTTTTCACCGATTGAGAAGGACTTCGCCGTCGCAAGTTCGGAAGTTCAGTACCCGCGGGCAGACAACGGGAAGATGGCGACGTTTCTCCTAGTCCAAGACCCCATCGCCCAGGGATTTAGCGGCGGGCCGGTATTCACATTGAACAGAATTGAACTTGGCGGAGGAGCCGCGATAGGTGCGGGAGGCTTCTCTTGCGTCGGAATCGCGCACGGCACGATAGGCGATCAGACAGGCGGCAAGTTTGGAGCTATCACCCCGTCGTCGTTCGTCCTGGAGACGCTGTCGAAGGCAGCATCCGCGAAATAAACGGGGGGATGGCCTAAGTGCGGCGACGCGCGCGGCACAGCCGAGCGCTACTCGGGCCTCGCACGCGTGCGGCTCGATGCGGGCGTTACGACGTCAGCGCCGAGGCCAGTTCCGCCGGCATCGCCTCGATGGAAAAGGCGCTTTCATAACTTCGCACGCCATCGATTTCAAAGTGAACGGTGTACCTTCCGGCCCCGGAGATCGGGAACGGCACGATGTTGAACGCAACGAGCATTTTCTTGCCGTGTCGCCATTGGACCTTGGGGTACTCCAAGCTGATGAGTTCCGTACCGTCCGGTGAATAAATAACGATTCGCAGGTTCGCCTCCCCTGCGGCCTCCGGCTCGTCGGACTGCACGACGAACGAGAGCTGGGGCAGCGGCTGATCTAATCGCACGACCTGAATGGTTACCTGGGGCAGGACGCCGAAGAATCCGAGGATGGTGGTCTTTCCGACAGCTTCCGGACGAAGCCCCTCGCAAAGCAGGCAAGCCACGAGCCGCGGGCTCATCGCTTGCCGCCATCGCTTTGTGTGACATTCCCGCGGAAGTCAACTTGGAGCAGCACCATGTCCCCTCGAGCCGACTGCGGCGCCGAGATGTTTGGCAAATCGACGACCGACAGGCACGCCGCGGTGGGTGAGAGCACAACCGCGAGATAGGAGGCGGCGATTGGCACGAAGCGGGGGCGCAGATCAACGACACCCGCACCCTGCGGCGCGAGCACGCTAGCTTTATCCCGAGGCGCATGCCGCCGAATTTCCGAGCGGGGATCAGCTGCTCCGGAGCGAATCGGGCGCTCGCTCTCACGTCGCGCGCGGCGGTTCACGGCTGCAAATGACGCAATGCCCCCTGCAAGCGCAGCCGCGGCAACGTAGAGCGGCGGCATCTGGCCCGTGGGCCCACCACTCAATGCGAGCGCGACACCACCCAGCACGGCAGCGCCGACAGCGGCGGCAAGATAACTCGCCGTTCCGCGCAGCAGATCACGCCAGAAATAGGTCAACTTGACCTCCCGTTCCCCCTCGACGACCGACAAGCACCTTCCTCAATTCCCATAAGAAGCTCGCCAAAACGCCAAGCAGTCCAAAGTCCTCGAGGGCCTCGATCCAAGGCAGCGCCCAAGAATGACTGTGAGAACGCGAAGCAATGAACCCTACAGCCGACCAAATCAGAAGCGCCGACGCTGACTTGGACCCGTGCCTGACGAGCTCCTTTATTACGTCGAGATCGATCCATTCGCGCCACGGATCCACGGGTTCAGGATATTACAGTAGGATCTCGGTCCGGCGAAGTACAGGCGATGGCCAGGGAAATCCGGCGTCCGTCGTAGAATCTCCCAGGCCCCGCACCCAGGCATGGGGGCGGACCTTCCCACCCGCCGCGCGGGGCCGTTTCACTTCCTCATGGGAACCCGCGACGGGAGGCGGGAATGTCGGCATCGCCGCTGGCCGCGCGAAAGCGGTTGCTCGGATCAAGCGCGACCGAGGACGCGGCCGCGCGTGCGGCGATCCGTCTCGCCTACCATTCGGCCTTGGGCGTTTTCGAGGGAGCCGAGCTGAACCCGGGGGACAACGCCTACCTGCTCGACTGGCTGTCGACGCATGCCGCCGATGAGTGCGAGATCTCGATCCATTCAGCTGGTCGGATCGTCAGCGAAATTCTCTCGAGGATCGACGCGCCGGTACCGCGACGTGGGAACGCTTCCCGCGCACGATTCGTGGTGCGCGAGCTGCTCGCCGAGCCTGGGCTCGTCGACATTCACGGCCGCCGGTTCACGTATTCGCTGCAGGATGATCGAATGAGGGACATCGTGGTTGGCGTGTCCGCGGAGCGATGCGTCATGAGGCCGGGCATCGCGCCTCTCTACTTCCGAAAGGATGCGGAGCCATGCCGCGCGGCGTTTGCCCGCGGTGTCGATTCGCAGGGCGGCTGGGAAGCATGGCTGTATCGCGAGCGCCTGGACTATCCGAAGCTGTCGCGGGTTGTGAGAGCCCGCATCAAGCGAGTTCTGACACGCGAAAATGCGACATTGCCTGGGCACACAGATTTCGAGTACACACCTCTTCAACGGAATCAGGTACTTCCCGATGGACGTCTGATGCTCACCGCGTTGCGCGAATGGATGGGTCAAGCTGACCGGCCGACCGGTGCGGTTTGGCTCGCAAATCAATACCTGCGGCAACGCGTCTGAAAACTCTTCGGCGCGTTTTCCCTAGATAATCTCGCTTACGCGGGTTAACTCAGGCTCGACGACCGTTGACGTCGTCGCGCGTGGTTTCATACCGTCGCCTTCGTCGCGCCGCGGTAGTGCTTCACCGCGCGATGGAGGCGGTTATGATCCTTCGCGATCTCGCGCCGGAACGGCAATCCGAGCTCCTGGCCGGCCATGACCCAACGACACCTAGCGGACTTCGGGCGCTCGCGCGAGCGCTTCGCGAGCCTCTTTCGGGCGTATCTCGACGCTCCGGGATTCCCTATGTTCGCCTAGAGCGTGTGCTCAACGGCCGTGCGATCGCCCGGCCTGACGAGCTCTCGGCGATCGCCTCCGCAATCGGCGTCGAGACTCACCCGTGAGATCGCAATCGCCTCGCCCACGCGTTGCCGCCGACGAGCGGCTCGCTTTTCGCCTGGCCGAGGTCAGCGAGCGCATCGGCGTCGCGAAGAGCACGCTCCATGACATGGTCCGTCGAGGTGAACTCCAATCTGTTCGGCTCGGTCGGGTTGTCTTGATCCCACGCTCCGAACTCGATCGGCTCCTCACGGTGAGATCCTGACATGCGGACGGGCGAGCGCCGCGACCTTGCATCGATCGATCTCGAGCACCAGCTCAGGGCTTTCGAATGGCGAGGGTGAACGTGGAGCAACGCGCGCTCTCCGACGTTCGGTACGAGACGCTCGGGCGTCTCCTGGGCACCAACCGCCATGAGGCGCTGGGCCGGATGATCATCGTCTGGAACGAGGCGCAGGAAAGGGAGTCCTACTACCTCTCCGAACATGTTCTCCGAGGCATCTTCGGGCGAGACGACGCGGCATCGCTCCTCGTCACGTCGGAGCTCGTTTCCGCAGAATGTTCGCGAGGGTTTTACGTTCGTGGAAGCAGAGGCCGCATCGAATGGCTCAAGAAACGTCGGCAAGACGGCAAGAGAGGCGGGCGCCCGAAGCGAACCCTAGGGTTAACCGTAGGGTTCGACAAGAAGCAGCGGCGCGATAACCCTCCTGCTCCTGCTCCTGCTCCTGCTCCTGCTCCTGCTCTGAAGCCTCAGACAGAAGAACCCCCAAACCCCCGTCGCGCCATGCGCTCCGTGCCGTCGTACTCGGACGGATTCCTGCGGGCATGGGGCGCCTACCCGCACTTCGGCCAGCGGTCGGTGAAGCTCAAGGCGTTCGAGGTCTGGCGGAAGGCCGAGCTCGAGCCGCACGCCGACGCAGTCGTCGCGTGGATCGAGGCCGGCAAGCGCGGCGCCGACTGGATCCGCGAGGAGGGCAAGTTCGTCCAGGGCATGCAGGTCTGGCTCAAGGGCCGCGATTTCAGCGAGTTGCCGACGAAACCGGCGCCCATCGCGCAGGCGCCGCGTCCGACCCTGCCGTGGGATAGCAAGAATCGCCTGCTGACGCCCGAAGAGCTCGAGGAGCGTCGCCGGCGTGAGTCGGGCGCGCGGGGGCAGACGGCATGACCAGGTGTCGCTTGATGGACCGTCTGCAGCGTGCTTCGAAAGGACGCGCGCGTACGCAAGCGCCGACAGGTGCAGGGTCTTTCTTGTTGTCCGGGCCCGTGTCTTCGTCTGGGTCCGGGGCTGTCTCTGGGTCTTTTTCCGGGTCCGGCTCTGGGGTTCTTTCTGTGTCCTCTCAGGGCGACGGGGTATGGGGGTCTCAAAAGTCTAGAAGCCTCCTGGTTAACCGTTGCGTGCCCTCCGAACACACACAGCCGAAAAATGGGGAAAAAGTTAGGGGGTTCGAATGAGCGGTCGTAAGGGCCGAAGCGGCCGTCGTCCGAAGCCAGCCGGTTTGCATCTCGTACAGGGAACCTTTCGCAAACACCGGCACGGCTCGCGATCAGCCGCAGGCGCCGCAGCGATCGTGGCGAGAGCGGAACGCATCCCTTTGCCGCCGGCGTGGATCGATCCAGCGGCCAAGGCCGAATGGGCCCGGGTCGTGCGCATACTGCACAAGCGCGGCGATGTCACCGCCCTGGATCGCGGCGCGCTGACGATCTACTGCACCGCGATCGCCGAGCTCGCGGCGGCCGAACGCGGAATGCGCCTCGAGGTGAAGATCGCTCGCAAGATCCTCGCGGACGTTCACTCGTCACCCTCGGACAAGGCGGATGCCCTGCGCATCGTGGCTAGCGCCGGCCGCGTCTGCCGTGGGGCCGTGGGCCTGACCAGAAACCCGGCGGCGATCATCGCAAATCAGGCTGCGCAGCGGGTCCGGATGTTCGCGGCCGACTTCGGGTTCACGCCAGCCTCGCGCGTACAGCGCAGAGGTCTCGTTCCGGACGGCGATGAACCGGACTTCCCGGCGGACATGGCCGATGAAGCAGGCGGAGGGCCCCGATGAACCGGAACGCCGCTCTTATCGGTCGATCGCCGGCGAATGGACGGAATCAGCTGCGCATGTTCCCCAAAGCCGGCCGGGCGTCGCGGGGTTCGCTTGACCCCAACAGCGGCGGCGCCCGGCTGGCTTCTCGAATACAGACCCGCCGGCGGGCCCGGCATGACGCGGGCATGACCCGCTAGGAGTCAAAGATGTTCGATGGAATCCGAGATGCTGCGACCGCATTCCTGGAGAGATTCAAAGCCCATCCGGCCGTGCGAGCGATCGTGCTCGAGCTCGAGCGCGAAGAATGCGAACAGCGTCGACAGTGCGTCGCCGCGATCGCGAAGCTCCGAGACGACCAGGCGGCAGCGCTCGCGCCCTTCGCCAAGCGGATCGACGCCGCCGCGGGCGAGCTCGCGGAGATCGAGCGCCGGCGCACGAAGGCCCTCGGCAGGCTCCTCGCGCTGACCGCCGAGCGTGACGCCGTGGCCACCCGATTCGACGGCCAGATCACGAGGCTCGAGCGGCAGCTCGAGCGAACGGCCGATGTCCGGCTCGCGGAGTTTTGCGACGACATGAACGAGCTGCTCTCCAAGACGCGCGGGCTCGCCAGCACAACAGTATCGAACGGCACGGAATACTGGTCGGGACGCAGGGACAAGGACGTCTCCACGAACGCGCCGGCTGTCCGTGAGAAGATCGACGCAATCCGCGCAGCCATCGCCCGCGCTCGCGCGATGCGCACCGAGGCGATCCCCAATCTGACCGACGTGCTCCAGGGGATGCGAGCCGAGATCGATGCGATCGATACGCGAGAGGTCTCATGGGCCGTTCTCACGAGGCCGGAGGGCCTCGCGCCTGCCCGCGCGAGGTGAGGGAGACGTATGCGGTTACTCACGCTGATCCAGACTGCATTCCGTAGGGACGCGGGACTGTTCGTCACGGTGTCCCGAGGCGGCAGGCCTCCGGTCGCGAACACGGATCCATCCGAGCTGCTCGAGGAATGCGCGGAAGCGCCGGTGTCTCGAGTTCCATCGGGACGCCCGTACGGCGTTCGCGTTGCGACCACCGGGATCGCGCTCGGGAATCCGGGGCTCGTCTCCCGCTTCGTCGCTCGGCGACACCCGGCTCCGCCGTCGCGCAGTAGGCGAGCCGAGCATCAGGAGGTGCGGGCATGAAATTCTCGCTGATCGATCATGCGAAGCTCGTCTCCGTTCTCTCGCCCGCGGCCGACGCGGCCGGCCGAACGGGCGCCTGGGTCTCGGTCATCGGCGCTCGGCGCATCTACTTGATCGCGATGATTGCGCAGGGCAATGCCGCGACGGTCGCGCTGACTCCGCAGCAGGCCACGAGCACCGTCGGCGCCGGCGCCAAGGCGATCGCGGCGCGGATCTGGGCGGATCTCGACGCGGCATCACTTGACGCTCTCGTGCGCCAGACGGACGCGGCGAGCTTCACGACCGACGCCGCTCTCAAGAACAAGATCGTGCTGTTCGAGATCGACGCGGCGGCACTCGATACGAACGGCGGGTACAACACCGTCAACCTGTCCACGGGGCCATCGAACGTCGCGAACATCACTGCGGCGGCGGCGATCCTCACCGGACGCGAAAGGTAGGAATCCATGCGAGGACAAATCACGAAGCTCGAGAGGGAAAAGGCGATGCGCGATCTTCGCGGGCTCGAAGCCGGGCGCCGTTCGCCGCAGACGTCGAATCGGGAGGCGATGCGGATGTGTCACGAGCTGGAGGCCGGGCGGAAGGCCGAGACGGCGGTGCCGTCCCGCTCGATTCCGCCCAGCGGGCTCCGGCGGTCCACGACCGCGACCGAGGCGCAGGCTCAGCGCGCCATCGATGATCTGATCTTTGGTTCACGGGACAACGACGGCGCCGATGTGGCCCGATACTTCTGCAGTTCGACGGCGTGTGCGGGGCGGCATATCGAATCGTGTGGGCACGATCGCCCTTGCGACGACCCCAAGGTCGCGAGGCAGGGCCGAGTCATTCTCGAGACGGAGGCGCTCGAGCGCCGGGAGCTGGCATTTCCGGTGAATCGCGGGCTCCATCGGCCAGTGCTGGCGGTCTGATGCAAGGGGACGCCTGCAAACCGGTGTGCGTCGATCTTGATTTCGCGCGGGCGACGGACGAACAGATCCTCGTCGTGGCGAAGATGGCGATCGATCATCGGGCGATCAACGACTCGTTCTATGCCGCATTCGGCAAGGCCGTGGGCCTCGAGCTGATCCGCCGCCGGCAGGAGCGTCCAGCGGTTCCGGCTCCCTTCGTGCTGGTCTGCCCGGTGGCGATGCGTTACGACGCCGCGCGGCTGTGCCTTTCGTACGCGGTGCACTTCGGCCTCTACGCGAAGCACCTCCATCCCGACCAGCAGGCCCTGATCGACGGCTGGCTCGCGCTGAAGGCCGCGATGCTCGCAATCTTCGAAGCGTTCGTCGGCGGGGTTGGTTCCGACGAGCTCTTCAAGTTCACGACCGAGGTTCAAAGCCGGCCCGAAGCGACGGCGTAGGAGAACCGCATGCAGGCGAGACGTCTGACGTATACGATCGACGGCGAGACGTTCACGTTCCGGCCGATTCACGCTCGAGACATCCAAGCGATCACGGGCAAGCTGGGCATCCTCCCCACCGATCGCGGCGACGGCCGCCGCGATGGACTCGCAGCCTGGCAGTCGAACGATCTCATGGACCAGGTACTGTCCCGCTGTTCAAAGTCGCCGAAGCTCGTGCTCGAAGAGTTCGACGGCGAACCCCCGGAGGGCGTCTTCAGCGTTCACGATCTCGCGCAAAAGATATGGCTCGAGCTCGCAACGCGTCTCGCGAAAGACTCCGGCATCGGCGTGGAGGCAGCGGACGAGGTGCGCCCTTCGTCCGGGACCGAGCCGGCTTGAGGACGCTCGATGCGCTTGCCAAGCGCTACGGCGGGGCCCCGTCCCGATTCATCGACCCTCGAGGTGAACTGAGTATGTTTCAAGCCCTAACGATCGACGTAGCCGCGATCAAAGAAGGCGTGCGAGCTGAGATCGAGGCCGCGCGGCGCGTGACACACAAGAGCGATCTGGACTGGAGTGTGTGATGGCACCGAAACGCGAAGTCACGATTACTCTCAAGGCCGTCGACGAGGCGTCGAAGGTCATCACGAACGTCGCGAACAATCTGCTTCCCAGCCTCGCGAAGCGGATTGCGGGCCTCGGCGTGTCGTGGCTTTCCGTCGGCGCCGTCGAGGGCGTCTTCAGGAAGTCGCTGGAGCAGGCCGCCGAGTCCGACGCGGCTGCGAAGCGCCTCACGCAGACCCTTTCCGCGCAGGGCCAACAGGCCGGGAAGCTCGTGCCGCAGCTGCTCGAGGAGGCGGATGCGTACTCGCGGGTCTTGACGGCGACCCATGAAGCGGTCACCGGCGCACAGCAGATCCTGATCTCTGTCGGCGGACTTACCGGCGGGGCGCTCACAAGGGCAACTCAGGCGACTCTCGATCTGTCCGCAGGGCTGGGGATCGATCTGAGCGAGGCCGCGCTCAGGGTCGCGAAGGCGGCCAACGGAAGCGTGCGCGAGTTCACGCGCCTGGGCGTGACATTCAAGGACGGCGCGACGAACGCGGAGAAGCTCGAGACGGTCCTCCAGTTTGTGCAGAACCGTTTCGGCGGCATGGCGGCGAACGAGCTGAAGACGATCACCGGCGCCACGGCCAATCTGCAGAAGGCGTGGGGCGAGCTCGAAGAGACGATGGGCAAGCGCATCATCGTCAACACCAACGCGATCGATGCCATCAACGGGATCACGCAGGCGATGCAGGACCTCAACGACGAGGCCAATCAGTCGCGTGGAAAGCTGGGGTTCTGGAAATCGCTCGTTCTTGAGATCTCGGCCCCGTTGACGGCGCCGGGGATCATTGCCACCGATCTCGCGCTCGCAGGCGAGAAGGCGAAGGCCGTCAAGGACAACGTCGACCAGGAGGCGCTCGAGAATCCGATGCTCGGGTTCGCCGATGCGACGGCGGCCGCCGCGGCGAAGCTCCAGCAGGCCAAGGATGAAGCCGAGGCCCTCGAGGAACGGCAGAAGCATCTGGCCGACGAGGCGAAGCGCTACCGCGAGGAATACGAGAAGCTCACCGGAAAGACCTTCCCGGGGCTCCCCGAGATCAAAGTCGAGGGAGTCGACTGGTCGAAGATCGATCGCGACTGGGCCAAATCGATCTACGATTCGGCCAAGAAGGCCGACGACGAGGCAAAGAAGCTCAAGGAGACGCTGGAATCGTTCAACGAGCGAACGGAGGTCCAGACCTTCGCGCCGGTGAAACGCGAACCCCGCCAGCTTCCGGAGATCGCCACGGAGATTCCGGCGTTCCCAGGACCCGCTGAGAAGTCGACCATCGAACGCCTCGGCGCCGAGGGCGTCGAGATCGAGCGGACGATCACGATCGTCAACGCCCTCCGCGATGCCGAGCTTCAGTTGAACGCTCCGGTCAAGACGATTGCTGAGAGCTGGCAACAGGTGAATGCCGCTCTCCAGACGCTAGCGTCCGCGCTTCCAAAGGACGATGAGCCCCTTCAGAAGCAGGTCAAGACCCTCATGGAGATCGCCCGCATTTCCGAGGAGAACGCGACCAAGGCCCACGACGTCGGGGGAACCACTGAGATCGACGCGCAAGCGCAGGCATGGGCGGCCCTCAAGAAAGTTGTCGAGTCGATTTCATACCTCACGCCGGAACAGGAGTTGCAATTCGAGGCGCTTGTTCAGGCGCAGAACCGGATCGGCATCCAGGCTCAGAGAACGAGTGACATACAGCAGACAGGGATAGCACTCGCTACCCAGGGTGCAACGCAACTTGGTGATGCGATGGTCGATGCAGCCTTCGGCGCTGACGTCGCCTGGGGCGAGATCCTCAGAAGTATCCTGAAGTCGCTGATCAAGGCAGTGGTCGAGGCTTTGATCATCAGAGCGATTACCGAGGCCATCCTGGCTGCGAGTGAAGGCACAGTCGTCAGACCCGAAAGCGTAAGTTCGAAAGATAGCGTCGGTAGCGGCAGCACTTTCGCGGCAACGATAGACCAGGCCTCGTCCGGTATGGTCGTCCCCCAACGGTATGCGGCCGGAGGCCTGGCGGGAGCCGAGAGCGCCGCATACCTCGCACCGGGTGGTCGCATCGTCAGCTCCCCACGAAAGTCGACCGCACTCATGCGCGCGATCTTCAAGCCGCGTGGAACCGATACCGTGCCGGCAATGCTCACGCCGGGGGAGGCTGTGCTGCCGGTCAAGCTTGTCCAACGGATCATGGCCGGCCAGGCCTCGCTCGTGGGGGGTCGTACCGACGACGCCCGAACGAATGGCGCGCAGTCGCTTTTCAGCGGGCGGTTCGCAGTCGTTCCAAGCACTCCTCATCCGATCGCTGTGGCGATCGCTGGGGCGGCGAACTCGCCGTCGGCACCGGCGATGGAGGCGGGCGGGACCGTATATGCGAGCGATGGGGTGATCCTCGATCATCGGGTTCCGCCGTCGCTCGCTCTCGACTCGCGGGCGATGAGAGTGCCGAGCCCGATCGCAATCGAGCATCCTTCCCTCGAGGCCCCGACGTCGCCGGCGCCTTCGAAGTATCCGCCGATCGGATCCTCCGGTGTCATCCACGCGGACGTGTCCTCGAGCGACTCGATTGGTCCGCAGGCACACATCCCGCCCAGCCTCGTCACGGTGCAGCTGGGCCCGCAAGTCATGGCGCGTCTTTTCATCGACCACCAGCGCGGGCTGATCGAAGCAATCGAGGACTGGCAGTCGCGGAGAGACTGACAAACTCCGCATCGCGAGAGGTGAACGAATGATCGAGAGCATCGCATTGGAGGATCGTCGCGCGATTGTCGCGCGCATTGCGTCGAACCGCGCTCGACTCGAGACGGTAGATCGGGAGACCGGCCCGAGGATCGACAAGTTACGCGGGAAAGTCGAGGCCGCCCGCAGAGCGCAGGCTATCGCCTCTGAGGAGCTCGGGGCGATCGACACGGAGCGCCGCGGGACGGTCCGTGCGATCGAGCTGTGCATCATGCGCGACGAAAACGAGCTCCGTGCGACCGCTCCGCCCGCGGTCGATGCCGCGCTAGAGCAGATCGATCGATTCTGGATGGACATCAGACACCGCGGCGATGATCCGGCCGCCGGCCAGGTGGCATCAGATGAGGTCGTGCGCATTCGGGGCGAGATTCGAGCGCTCGCTCTCGAAGCCGACGTCGAAGTCGTCGTGTCGCGGCTCACCGAGCTGAAGGTCGGACTGTTGGAGGTCGCGCAACGATGGGCCCCGAGCGCCGGGCCCGAGTTGCTCGGACTCCCGCGCAAGACGAACGTCCAGGCATGATCCCCAGCGGGCCCGGATCGGGTCGGCTGTTGAGCGAGCAGCTGACGTGAGACATGAAGGCGACGAGCTCGGACACGATCCATATCGCGACAAGCCCAGGGCGCCAGGCCGACGAGTCGTCACCGCTCGGTTGAACAGGCTCGCTATCGTTGTCAATGTGCTCTACGAAGAGTTGTCAAAGCTCCGTCATGAGCTCCAGGTCGAACCCAGCTTCGAAGCCGTCGCCGACGAGATGGCCGGACGTCCGAAGAGCTCGACGTCCCCACGGGTGACGGCCGCGCCAGGGTGCAGGCGGTGATTTCAGAGACGCACCATTCGTCCGAGATCGAACGCGTTGAGCGTGTCGAGCAGATGAGAGGCGTTGATGATCCAAACCGTTCGCATTCCGGCCGTCGCCTTGCTTTTCAGGTCAGGGAATGGAGGCCCGTCCGGGCTTCCATAAACAAAACTCCGCCGGAAGCGAACCAGGCCGGCCGATCGGACTTCGGTGATCTTTGGTTGGCCCGTCGCCAGATCGACCGTTGCCGGGTCGAACCTGCAGATCCTGAGCGGCGCGTTGGTGACGATTGCCGGCACGATAACCCAATAGCCTCGCGCGCGCGGCAGGTCTCGCGCGATCGATTCAACCGCAGGGAGAAGCGCTGTGGCGATGCCACGTTCCGGCGTCTTCGATTCACCCTTGATGCTGAACTGGCAGAACTCCGCCTCCTCGGACGCCGGATGCAGCGAGTAGCGCGTCCACTCGTTCGCCGGCATTTCCATGACGTCCGAGTGCCGCACCTCGTGTGGATGATCGTTGGGAACGAAGAATGTCCATTCGGCATCCGTCATCCTTCGACATTCGATGACGAATACAGCGGCGCCGTGCGCGAGCACAATGTCGACGGATCCGCTCGCGCCGCTGTGCGGGTCGAACCATGGGTGCTCAGTGGATTCGACGACCCAGTTCCTGATCTTCCGTTCCAGCAGCCGGACGATCGCCATCTGAAACGGGAATCCGGACTTCGCCACAATCGAGTGCGCGATGTCTGCGTTGTCGTTCTCGTTCATTTGATCCCCGTGCGACGTTCGGAACTACGGCGAGGATTTTGGGATGCGGCTCGGGAAGTCGTACATTATCGTCAACAGCATCTGGGTGAAATCGATCAGCTCGCGCGCGTCGCCGGCTTGCATCAAATGGATTTCGTGATTCGCTTCGTTGCCGCGCTGGCGAATGTGATCGACCCATGGTCGAGCGTCCTTTGGGATGTACCCGTTCTTCTCGAGGTAGTCGACATATTCGACGAATCCAAGCCCGGCCGCCGCGCCTTTGTCCGCGGCGATGCTCATCAGCAACTTCCGAAGGACGAGTACGGCGGCCGTGAACGCGTCATGCGCGGTGCACCGACGGGCCTCTTCGTAGAGCGCCTCCAAGTCGCTCGGCAGGTTCGGGACGGTAGACCCGGCCGCAAACCTGGGCACCTGCGGGCCACGCAACTCAAGGTACGAAGTCCGATTGCAGGCGGGACATACGCGGACCGTCGCCGCGATGATGCCGCTGCTATTCCGAAGATCCGCACCGAAAGTCGAAGTCACGCGGTCGCCGCACCATCCGCAGAGATAGCGGACATCGCTGTGCGAGCTGAACCCGCTCCAACCCCCGTCAATTCTTTGCATGCGATCCCCTTGGAGCGTCGAGCTTGACGCGGGACGCTCTCCGGCGTAGTTTCCGGCCCGTAAGCGGCCCCGCCGCCGGCGCGAACCGACGACGGAGCCTAACCCACAAGCGCACTGGAGGCGCCCATGGGCTTCGCGGATTCTACCAACCCAAACGGCACCGCGAGCACCACGAGAGGCCTCCGCGCGCAGCTGCGCCCAAGCGGCGCGAGGAGATCACCATGCACAGGCGTAGAAAACGGCAGACGCGGTATGACCGACTGGTTATCGATGCGGCGCAGGTAATCGAAAACCTCGAACAAGAAGGCGGCCCCGGGGGCAGTTCAAATGCTCGCTCCGCCAAGTTCTATCGGCGCTTGGCCGCGCTCGCCGGTCAGAAGGCCGCTGATTATGCGAAGCGCGGAAGGGTCACCGAACAGGTTCGCCTGTCAGCTCTGGCGGTCGTCGTTCGGGCGATCTGGAGCTATTGCGATCTGACGATGGACAGCTTGGCCGACGTCGTTCGTGATCTCCAGACCGCCGACAACATCGGATATCGAAACGCGAGGCGGGCCGCTGCAGCCATCGCGCTCGCGGAGGCCGAGTGCAAGGCACAGAGCGGGAAGGCGGCCTGACATGCAGCGCACGAACCTCGGTGAAATCGTTCGCTCCAATGCGTGCGCCGCGAGACTAGACGTCGAGCAGCTCGTCCACTACGCAAAGCGTTCAATATTCGCGATGCGCGCGGGTGCCGACTCGCTCCTGCGTGCCAGCGATGGGCCGCAGAACCCAAAGGCCGTTGCGGATCGTCTTCAACGAGCCACAGACGTGTGGATCGATTTCCTTCGAATGAGCGCCGACGAACTCGAAAAGTCGGCACGCGCCTGCGAAGAGAACGCGCGGGCGGAGGCATGACGATGCCGCGATCCCAGCAAGGTTCACAGCCCGATCGACTGATCAGCCCCCTCGAAGCTGCGAAGATGCTCGCCACAACGGTGAAGGCTCTCGATCACCGCCGCCGCGCTGGCGAGATCCGCTTCGTGCCACTCGGCCGGCTCGTCCGATACCGGCTGTCGACCATTCAGAAGTTCATCGCCGAACACGAGCAGCTGATGCCGCGCCGCCGCGGCCGGCCGTCGAAGATCAGCCCGCTCAGGAAGGGAGCGGTCGCATGAGCGGCGAGACCTGTCTGATTCAGGAAGCCTGTGCGCGCTCGAGGTCCGACGTCGCGGTCTCGCTCGAGCGGTTAGGAGGTTGACGATGGCGATCCATGCACGCACCCGCAAACGCGATGGGATCATGATGTACTCGATCGATTTCCGCGACCAGCTCGGGCGCCGAGTACGCGAGACGGCCGGCACGACCCGGACGCAGGCGAAGGATCTCCTCACGCGGCGTCTCGGGGAGGTCCGGGCCGGCACCTATGTCAACCCCAACGACGTGCTCGTGACGACGTTCGCGGAGGCCGTACCGTTGTTCCTGGCCGAGCACACGACGAAGACCGATTACACCGCGCATGCGATCAAGGCCGCACTCGCCCACTTCGGGAAGCGGGCTCTCCGAGACATCACGGCGGGGGACTTCGACAGCTTCCGGCGATCGCTCCACGAGCGGAAGCTGGGCGCGAGCACGATCCGGAAGTACATGACGGCCGCCGGCACGCTGCTCGAGTGGGCCCGGCGGAAGGGGCACGTCCCCACGAATGCGAGCATCGATGCGGAGAAGCCCGCGGAGCCGACGCACAAGGTTCGATTCCTGACGCGAGAGGAGTGGGATCGAGCCGACGCGGCGGCACCGGCCTGGCTTCGCCCCCTGATGCGGTTCGCGCTCACGAGCGGGGCCCGGCTGAAAGAGGTCACCGGGCTCCGGTGGGCCGATGTCGACCTGGCCGGCGGGATGATCCACTTCGGGGAGGACAACAAGACCGGGAAGCCCCGGACGATCCCACTCAACGCAGGGCTCCGATTCGTCCTGGCCGGCGGCGATGCGCGGAAGCCTTTCGAGCACGTCTTCGTCGATGGGGAGGGGATTCCGTATACGAGCACGGATGCCCGGAACCGGATCTCGAAGCGTACGACGGCGCTCATGGAGGGGCTCGGGATCGACGGCGCCGGGTTCCATACGCTGAGGCATACGGCGGCGTCCTGGATGGTCCAGTCCGGCGTCCCCCTGGCGAAGATCCAGGCCGTTCTCGGCCACGCCGTGATCCAGACGACGCTCAAGTACGCTCACTTGATGCCCGAACACCTGTCCGATAGCATGGCCGCGCTCGACGTGGCGATCGGGATCGAACCCCGCGGCGGTGACGTGGACACACAGGCGGACACCAATGCGACCCCGAAGCTGATCGAGGCATCGGAAACCCAACCGATGCAAGCGATTTCCGGGTCGGGGCGTGGCGCAGCCTGGTAGCGCACTTGCTTGGGGTGCAAGTGGTCGGAGGTTCAAATCCTCTCGCCCCGACCAAATCTACTTCCTGTGGTTCACGATGGGCCTGTCCATCGACCGAACATCGCAGACAGAATTGCTAGGTCGGCCCCATCGACAATTCCATTGCGGTCGATGTCAGCTCTCGGATCGAATCCGCGATCACCGAATTGAAGGCCAAACGCGCGACCGAGGATGGCAAGATCGATACCGTCCACTCGTAGGGAATTATCGATGTCCGCGGCGCGATCCGGCCCCTCGCAGGCGTCGCCGATCCCGTCGCCGTCATAGTCCTCCTTGCCCGGATTCGCGGTGGCGGGGCAGTTGTCGCAAGCATCCCCAACGCCGTCACCGTCGATGTCGCTCTGGTCGGCATTGAGGAGCATAGGGCAATTGTCGCAGTCATCACCGACCCCGTCTTCGTCGGAGTCTGCCTGCCCCGGATTCGACGCGGTCCGGCAATTATCCAAGCCATCGAGAATGCCGTCGCCGTCCCCATCGACCCACGCAACGTAGCGGCCGCCGTCTCCATATCCGTACGCGAGGGATTGGCTCGGCTCGAGCCAGTCGTATCCACCCCAGACCAGCATGTAAAGACCGGTCCACACAGCCTTTGACTCTAACCTGGGCAACGGGCGATCGGCGGCTCTCATCGGCCGCCATGCGTCGAGTGACGGATCATAACGCCCGCCGCTCCACCCAGTCCCCCCCCACACGAGCGCTTCCTTTCCATCCCAGACCATCGCGTGCGCATATCGAGGGGATGGCGCGCCGGTTGCGGACATCGCGGTCCACCTATCGGCCGACGGATCGTACCGTCCGCCGTCACCAAGCAGAGTATCGGTCGTCCATCCGACGCCTCCCCAGACGATCAGCTCGCGGCCGGTCCAAACGCCTTCGGTTCCCCAGCGGGCTGATGGCGCGTCGGTGCTCGACGTCAAGCGCCAAGTGTTGTGCGCGGGGTCGTATCGCAGGCCCGCGGACACGCCTCCGGATCCCCAAACCAAGACTTCTTTTCCAGTCCAAACCGCCGGGCATGCCCCCCAATTGCCAAGTGTCATGGTCGGCGACGCAATTGACGTCCAGCGATCGGTGTATGGATCATAAGAGCCGCCGCTTGTGAGCCAATAGCCACCGGGGTGATTGTTCCAGTCTGTATCGGTGAACCCTGCCCATACGATCATCGCAGCGCCGGTCCAAACCGCGACGTGATTGCGGCGGGCGATCGGCGCGGCGACACGACTCATTGGGACCCAGGTGTCTTGAATCGGGTCGTAGCGACCGCCATCGTTCAGTGTTTCCGGAATCGCACCAGAGAAGTTGTCTCCGCCCCATACGATCATCCATCGTCCAGTCCACACCGCGGAAGGGAGCCGGCGCGCAGTGGGGGCGCCAAGCTGGGCTGTCGGAGTCCAGCGATCGAGAGCGGGGTCGTAACGTCCCCCGGTATTGAGTACCGTGTCCGCTCGCTCGGCCAGATGCTGACCGTAGCCTCCCCACACGATCATCTCGCTTCCCGTCCAGACTGCGGAATGTGCGCCGCGCGGACTGGGGTTTCCTCCGCGCCACGTTGGCGTCCAGGTGTCCGAATTCGGATCGTATCGTCCACCATCGTCATACAGGTCGCCGTCAACGCTGTCAGAAGCACCTCCCCATACGATCATCGCGCTTCCGGTCCACACCGCGCTGTGGCCGAGCCGCGTGGATGGCGCGGTGAGACTGTCGACGATCGCCCAAGCATCCGTTCGCGGGTTGTATCGCGCGCCAAATCCCGACGGATAATAGTTATCGCCCCCGCTCCATACGATCATCTCGGTGCCGGTCCAGATCGCCGGCGTGTTCTGGAGCATAGGGAGCCGAGTGTCGTCGGCCATCGGCGTCCATGTGTCCGTCGACGGATCATACCGTCCACCGAATCGCGCCAGGTCGGACTCGTTGGGAACCCTGATTTCACCTCCCCAGATGAGCATCAACTGTCCAGTCCAGACGGCAGCGTGATACTCGCGCGGAGTAGGTGCACCGACATCGCTGATGGGTGACCATGTATCTGTCGCGGGGTCATAGCGTGCTCCCGAGGAGGTGGTCTGCCCATCCTCATGCCCGCCCCAGACTAGAAAGGATGTCCCACTCCAGACGGCGCTTCCGTTCGAGCGCGCCGACGGCGCGCCGACGGTCGACATCGGCGTCCAAGTGTCGGTTTCGGGGTTGTAACGGGCTCCGTCGTTGCGATTCACAAAGTGAATCGCGCCGCCCCAATAGATCAGTTCCGTTCCCGACCATGCGGCCATGACGCCCTCGCGAGCGGCCGGCGCATTCACGTTGGAGATCGCCGACCACCGGTCGGTGACCGGGTCGTAGAGTCCACCTCCGACCGCCGGGCGGCCCGGCCACTCGAGACCTCCACGGTAGAGACCGCCGAAGACGAGCATGCGGCTGCCCGTCCAGACGCCGACGTGGAAGCCCCGACCTTCCGGAGCACCTACGACACTCGTCGGAGTCCAGCTGTCTGTGACAGGATCGTAGCGGGCGCCCGACTGGAGTGGCTCCACGTTGGATCCACCCCACACGATCATCTCCGATCCAGTCCAGACGGCCGAATGCCCGGAGCGTGGCGCGGGCGCGTCGTCCAAGACACCGTTATCCCACGTGTCGTCGGGCGCAAGCGTGTTCGGGAGCGCGATCGCGACATTGTCGGTTGCAATTGTCTCGTTCGGAGCCGCGAGCGTGGCTTCGACCGTCGGCCACCATACGCTCCATTGCGGATGGCCCACCTCTGCCGTCAGAAACGAGCGCGCCAATCGGTCGGTGAACTCGGGTCGAATGAGACATTCCTGGATCACCAGCGGGTCGTCGCCAAGCGCGCGAAATAGCTCGCGAAGTCTCCCCGGCATCCGCGACGCCGCGATTACGCGTCGCGTCTCACGAGACAGTGCTGCGGCGGTCACAGAGAACTTCCAACGCTTGGCGAGCAGCTCCGTTTGCTGGAGGTAAAGGCGGACGCGGCGCTCCAGGCTCGCGCGAGGATAGCTGACTTCGAACCGTGCTTTGTCCCCAAGCCGATGTGCGTGGTAGACGCGATCGATGGCGGCTTCGGCCTGAACGCGTTCCTCGAACCCGAGCTTGCGGGTTTCTGCCGCCGCGCCACCGCCGAATCCGATGAGGAGGAATGTGATCAGGACAGCGGTGCGCGAAGGGGTCATAGCGGGCGCAAGAGTACTGCCAAACTAGCCATGGCCGTTGGATTCGTGTGGTCCGTCGACGACCTGGACCCCAAATGGTCCCCATACGCCGTTACGCACTCTGAGCGCTTAACGCGTTTCACGACTCCGAAATGCGCACAGCGCGCACGACGCGCACCGTCTCGGTCCGTTGGGCTGCAAGTGGTCGGAGGTTCAAATCCTCTCGCCCCGACCAATTCCGTCCTCGCGAATCGGCTACGGGCAGGACGTGGAAGTCCTCGGCGTGGTTGACACGCCATGCGACGCTTGGGAGCCGTAGCTGCCAATCCCACAGGCGTTTTCTGCGCGGACCACATACCAGAAGGCATGACCGAAGGAGGGCACGGAAGCGTCCGTTGTGCGGGTAATGTAATCGTCATTCGCCAAACACGTCTCCGTTCCTGGATTCGATCCAACAGGCCAAACACCCACGCTGCCGCGCAGAATGTCGTAGCGCGAGGCATCGGAAGTGGTCACCCAAGTGAGCAAAGTGTCAGTGGCGCTTTTGGACGCCAAGAGTCCTATGACCTCCCCCGGAACTGTCCCATCGTCTACGACGCCGTTGCAGTTGTCGTCAATTCCGTTGCAGTATTCGGGAGCGCCGGGATGAACTGCGGCGGCGTTGTCGTTGCAATCGGTGCCGTCGGAAACGTACCCCGCCGGTGCCGAGCAGGCCTGCAGGGAGACGGCGGGATCGCCGAAACCGTCGCCGTCAAGATCCCTGTGAAACGTTGCCGGTGAGGCACAGCTTGGGGCGCAATAGAAGCTGAGATTGACATCGACGGGGTCTCCGCCCCAGACGATCATTTCTTGCCCCGTCCAAACAGCGGAAGGGAACGTTCGCGGCTGGGGCGTTGCCGACGTGACGGCCATCGGCGTCCAAAGATCGCCGCCGGGGATGTAGCGGCTTCCGTCGTTGAACCAGCTCGACGAAGTCCCTCCGGCCCAAATGATCATCTCCGTTCCCGTCCACACGCTCGCGTGAAATTCGCGCGGTCCCGGTGTGCCATCCGCCGTGGACGTCGGCAGCCATGTGTCGGTAGCCGGGTGATAGCGGCCACCGGTGTTCGTCACAGTTTGGGACATGCTGTCCCAGCCTCCCCACACAACCATGTCGCTTCCAGTCCAGCTTGCGGTATGGCTGCTTCGCGCCGACGGCACATTCGGGCCGGTGGATGTCGCTGTCCACGTATCGGTCGCGGGATTGTAGCGGCCGCCGGAGTTGTCGCTGCCATTGCCGCCCCAGACAATCATCTCCGTACCGGTCCAAACTGCCGTTTGCTGACTACGACTCGAGGGAACGTTCGTGCCCGTCGAAGTCGGAAGCCAGGAATTCGACGCCGGGTTGTATCGTCCGCCCGTGTTGTATCCACCGCCCCACACGATCATTTGGGACCCTGTCCAGACAGCGGAGTGAAATCCACGCCCTGAAGGGACGTTGGTTCCGTTCGTGGTCAGGGTCCACGTGTTCGACGACGGGTTGTAGCGCCCTCCCGAATTCACGTAATTGCCGCCGCTGAGTCCACCCCACACGATCATCTCGGTCCCCGTCCAAACTGCGGTATGGTAGGACCGCGCCGTCGGCACGTTCACACCCATCGATGTCCCCGTCCAGTTGTCAGTGGCTAACTCGTACACCCCGCCAGTATTGCTGCTGATACCGAACGAATTGTTGCCACCCCACACGATCATCCCGGTCCCCGTCCAAACGGCCGTTTGATTTTGGTGCGGCAACGGCACGTTGGGCCCCGTCGAGGTTGGGACGAACGAATCGGAATCAGGCGAGTAGCGGGCGCCTGTGCTCACTTCGTTAATGTCGTTCCCGCCCCAGACGATCATTTCAGATCCTGTCCAGACCGCGCTGTGGCCATCACGTGCGGTCGGAGCTGACCCGGTAGTGGTCACCGCCCACGAGTCGGAAGTCGGGTCGTAGCGACCTCCCGAGTTGAGACGCACTCCGTTATGTCCTCCCCAGATGATCATCGTGGAGCCCGTCCAGACTGCGGTATGGCCCGACCTTGCGTCCGGACCCGGCGCGGTCGCCTTCCAACCGTTCGCGACGGGGTCGTACCGCGCGCCGGAGCTGAGAGACGACGTCGAATCTATGCCACCCCATATGATCATTTCGGTCCCAGTCCACACGGCACTATGGTTGCTGCGACCTATGACCGCCGCCGAGACGGCGGTTGCCGACCATGTGTCAGTCGAGGGGTCGTATAGGCCGCCAGTGTTCACCGGGGCGTTGCCTGGGTTGTCTCCACCCCACACCAGCATCTTTGAGCCGGTCCAAACCGCTGTATGTTCAGATCTCGCCGTCGGCAGGCTTCCGTTAGTTCCGACAGGTCTCCAGCTGTCCGTCGCTGGGTCGTAGATGCCCCCGTCCTGAAGTCCGCTGGTGCCGTTGTAGCCGCCCCAGATCACCATCTCCGAGCCCGTCCAAACCGCCGTGTGCACATAGCGCTGCGAGGGCCGGTTGGTACCGTTGGAAGTCGGCAGCCAGCTATCCGTCGAAGGGTTGTAGCGGCCTCCGGAGGCAAGGGGCCCGACCTCGTGGTCATATCCGCCCCAGAGGATCATCTCGGTTCCGGTCCAAATCGCGGTGTGCTCTGCTCGTCCCCCCGGAACGTTTGCGCCCACGGAAACCGGCACCCAAGTATCTGTCGACGGCGTATAGCGGCCTCCGGTGTTCAGCGCACCTGCCTTGTTGCTCCCTCCCCAGACAATCATCTCAGTTCCGGTCCAAACTGCCGTATGAGATGACCGTGCCGACGGTACGTAGAAATGAGTGTCCCAGGTATCGTCAACACACGCACCCGCAGTCGGAGTTTTCAGCAGGAGCTCGCCGGTCGCCGTTCTTACGGTCGCATGTGCAGCGAGTCGTGCCTGCGACCACCAGCCGTCGAACGGCTGCTTTTTCCAAACAACGCTGGCTACAACCATCTCGTCGGGTCCGAGCGACAGCACCGCCGATGCCGAGAACGACTCGGCATCCTCGTCGAGGCCGCTCAACCGGCCGACCGGTAGGGCTTCGACCGTGGTCCCGAATCGGTTCGCAAGGTCTTCTCTCCGTCGCCGCCATTCGTCGTTTCGGAGTTCAATGCGGGATTCCGTGGGTAAACCGGACCCATGCTCGCCTTCAGGCAGTCGCACGAGTGTCTGTTCGACGTACTCCCCTCCAAGCGATTTCATGTCGGACACAGATCGAGCACGCTTCAACGCCTGCTCGGCCGACCGTTTCAGAGCTGCATGTATCCGGCCGTCCGAGGCCTGCCAGCTTCGGATCAAGCGATCGGCGAGCACTTGTCTCCCGAGCGTTTCTGCGACCACGAAGGCGTCGTCGCCGAGCGCGGCGAACAGTTCGCTCAGCAGCGCCGGATCTCGCGTCCGCTCCGCCATTCGATTCAGCTCGTCCTGGAGTTGCCGCCCGTCGATGGGACGCTGCCACCTTGTCTCGAGTGCATCACATTTCTGCAGGTAGTCCTTGACTCGGTCCCGGAGATTAGCATCCGGCATCACCGCCGAAAGCGGCGGCTTGGGGGCCGGATTGTCTTTCGGCCAGATTCGATGGCGCCAGAACACCTCCTCGATGGCCCTTTGCGCCCCGACGCGTTGCTCGAAGGTCAGTTCTCGCGAATGAACCTGCCGGGCTGCGAGCAAACCGGCGAGCGCAATGCCAACGGATCCGACGCGCACTCCGGAGAATCCGATTGTTTTCGCAGCCGCCATAAACGCTGGCTGACATTACGGCGAAAATCGCCGGCCGACAATCGGACTCGCCGATTGAATGCTATGAATTCATGACACCGTGGTGGCGTCGTTCCGGGCCGCTAACCCGCGGCCTCCGCGCGAGCGTTCACATCATTCCGTGTGCAAGGCGCCCGGCCGCGTGGACCCCAAATGGTCCCCACACCCCTTTGCGCACCCCGCGCGCCTAACGCGGTTCCGGATCCGAAAAGCGCGTAGCGACCATGACGCGCACCGTCTCGGTCCGTTGGGGTGCAAGTGGTCGGAGGTTCAAATCCTCTCGCCCCGACCAAACAACCACATAACCACGCTTCTTTTCGGGCCGCTCGCAAGGGCGCCCCGAGTCGTTTTGAAATTGGTAGCCACTCACGTAGCCACTTCCGCGTAGAGTCCTTTGGTGCGATGTTGCCGAGCGGGGCCGCGCTCCCTGTTCTCATTTCGTCAGCACGCTCGAACGCGGGGGCTCGCCCTGGTTCTGAGTGGAAGCGATTCCGGGTACACTCGCGCCATTCATCGAGGGGCGCGCGTGAAAGCACCGATCGTCTGCGCAATGATTTTTTTCGGTGTCACTGCTCAAAGCACCGTCGCCGCCGGTGAGCTGACATTCGAGGACCGACTCGCCGCGCAGCGGGCGATCGAGCAGGTGTACTGGGGCCACCGCACCTGGCCGAAGGAGAATCCCCGCCCGAAGCCGCCGCTGGCATCCGTCCTACCGGACGAGGCGCTTCGCGCCAAGGTCAAAGACTACCTTCGGAAATCCAGCGCGCTCGCGACGTGGTGGCAGCGCCCGATCACGGCCGCGCAGCTCCAGGCCGAGATGGATCGCATGGCGCGGAACACACGCGATGGAGCGATGCTGCGCGAGCTGTTCGCGGCGCTTGGAAACGACGCCGCCATGATCGCGGAGACGCTCGCGCGGCAGACGCTCGTCGAGCGCCTCGTGCGCAACGGGTACGCGAGTGATGAACGCTTTCACCGTGCATCCAAGAACGCTGCCGCGACAGCGGCCGCATCATGCCGGAGTGTCGACTGCATGAAGACGATGGGTGGGGACTACCGAGTGACCGTCTGGAAGCGGCGCAGCGACCGCGTCGAGAAATGCTCCGTCGAAGACAGCTCAGCTCTTGTTCTTCAACCCGACGAGTGGGACGTTCACCGCGCTCGCGTTGCGAAGCAGCTCCACGCGACCGGGGATTCGATCCCCATCGGGCGGCTGAGCGGTGTAGAGGAGACGTCCGATGCGTTTCGCGTCATCGCGGTTCTCGCCGCGAAAGACGGCGAGATGACCACCGCGACCGTGGAGTGGCCGAAGCGACCGTTCGACGCCTGGTGGAACGCCGAAAAGGATCGCCTCGATTCCACGATCGCGCCGCTCGAGGGCACATTTAGGCTTCCGACGGTTCCGATGACCGCGTGCTCGAACGACACATGGACGCCCATGTTCTCCGAGGAGCCGCTGCCTCGGCAGCTCCACACGGCGGTGTGGACCGGGTCCGAGATGATTCTGTGGGGAGGGCGGGCTTTCGATGGAACGGTCTTGAACACTGGTTTGCGCTACAACCCCGTACTCGACAGTTGGGCCACGACGCCGATGGGTTCGGCCGTCCCGGATGCTCGTTACCGGCATACCGCGGTCTGGACCGGGATGGAAATGATCGTTTGGGGGGGAGCAGGCACCCAGTTGTTCGGCTCTGGCGGGAAATACAATCCGTCGACCGGCGTATGGGCGGCCACCTCGACGGCGTCGGCGGCGCCGAGCGCTCGCTATGCGCACACCGCGGTCTGGACCGGGACCGCGATGATCGTGTGGGGCGGAGCGGAAAGTGCTAGCCACTCGGTCAACTCGGGCGGCCGTTATGACCCGGTGGGCGACAGCTGGAGTCCGACATCGATGGCCGGCGCACCTGCATCGCGCGCGTTCCACACCGCGGTGTGGACCAATCGCGAGATGATCGTGTGGGGAGGCCTCGACAGCTCGAATGCCGACAACGGGCTGAATACCGGTGGACGCTACGACCCAGTGATGGACCAGTGGACGCCGACGTCCATGACGGGTGCCCCTGACGCACGCTCCTTGCACACCGCCGTTTGGACGGGCACAGAGATGATCGTCTGGGGCGGCAATGGCAACGTCTATCCTTGGTTGAACACCGGAGGACGCTACAACCCATCCACGGACATGTGGGCGGACGTCTCCGTGGGATCGGCGCCGGATGGGCGAGCCCAGCACACCGCGGTCTGGGACGAGAACGATAACAAGATGATCGTCTGGGGAGGAGAGGGTTGGTATTACAGTCTGTTCAACTCCGGCGGATTGTACAACCCCTCCAACGATTCGTGGGGCGCGGTGCCCAATGGGGCCGACGTCCCCTCCGCGCGCCTCCAGCATTCGGCGATTTGGACCGGCACCGAGATGATCGTTTGGGGCGGATTCAACGAGTCGGTCCTGAACACGGGAGGCCGGTATCGCCCTTCGGACGACAGTTGGAGGGCAACGTCGGGCACGGTGCACGTGCCGGCGGAGCGGTGGGGGCACACGGCGCTGTGGACGGGGACGGAGATGATCATCTGGGGCGGCTACGACGGCGTCAAGAGCCTGAACTCGGGTGGACGGTATAACGCGGCGACCGACACGTGGACGCCGACGTCGATGGGAACCGGTGTGCCTCCAGCTCGGATCAAGGATGTCGCCGTATGGACCGGAATCGAAATGATCATCTGGGGCGGAAGCGAAAGCGACACCGGGCCGGCCTTCAACAGCGGTGGCCGCTACAACCCCTCGACCGATAACTGGACGGCAACATCCGTCGGAACGAACGTGCCGACGGCACGGCCGGCGGCGGGTGGCGTTTGGACGGGAAAGGCCATGGTCGTCTGGGGAGGCGGAAGCACTTACCTCAACACGGGCGGACGCTACGACCCCCTGACCGATTCGTGGACCCCGACGTCCACCACGAACGCTCCAGCGGGACGGCAGTTCCACTCCACGATCTGGACAGGGAGCGAGATGATCGTCTGGGGCGGCGACGTCGCCAACTTTGACAGAACCCTCACGGGCGGGCGCTACGATCCGGCGGCCGATGTCTGGACACCGACGAGCCTGAGCAATGCGCCGAGTGCGCGCCGCTATCACGCTGCCGTCTGGACGGGAACCGAGATGATCGTCTGGGGTGGGGCGGTGAGCCCGATCGATGCGCCCTCGATTTACTTGAATACCGGCGGCCGCTACAATCCCTCTACGGACACTTGGACCGCGACCTCGATCGGGGCCAACACGCCCGACGCTCGTTATTTGCCCGGTGGCGTCTGGACGGGCGCCGAGATGATCGTGTGGGGTGGATACGACGGCTCGGTCTCGGGCACCGGCGGGCGCTACGACCCGTCGATGGATAGCTGGACGCCGACCTCGACAGGTGCCGCCGCGCCCGCCGCGCGCTATTTGCACACGGCGACGTGGACGGGCACGGAGATGATCGTCTGGGGAGGATATCCGATGACACCGGGCGGCTCGCGCTACTGCGCTTGTCCGAATGGCCGCGTGTGGTACCGCGATCTCGATGGAGACGGATTCGGCGACGCGAGCCAGGCCGTTTTCGTATGCGAGGGGTCCGACCCAAACGGTTACGTTGCGAACGACTCCGACTGCGACGACACCCGCACCGATATTCACCCGGGCGCACCCGAGATCTGCGACGGCCTCGACAACAACTGCAACGGAGAAGTTGACGAAAGCGCAACCGGAGTCGATACGGACGGCGACGGGATCCACGATCTCTGTGACAACTGCCCGACGGTCTTCAACCCGCTGCAGAGCGACACCGACCACAATGGCATCGGCGACGCGTGCCAGATCTCGAGCGCGCCGGGCGCGCGTGATCCCAGCAGATTCACGCGTCCCAAGAAAATTGGCTTGGTGATCGTCAATCAACGCAGCGAATGAGAACCTTCGTCTTCTGACGGGCGCTGGACCTTGGACCCCCGATGATTCCCCAGCGCCAACGGATCATGCTGGCTGGCGAGGGACCCCAAATGGTCCCCACACGCCACTGCGCGCTCGGTTCATTTGACGCGTTTCGTGATTCGAAAAAGCGCGTAGCGCCCACAACGCGCACCATCTGGGTCCGTTGGGGTGCAAGTGGTCCGAGGTTCAAATCCTCTTGCCCCGACCAAATCAGATCGACAGATTGCAAAACCTCTAAGCGCATCTCGCGCGCGATGCTACGCATGTCGGGAGCAACGCAGGATCGCGACCGGTTAGGTGCGAGCGGTTGTCTTGCGCCCATATCGAGTCACGCCCTGATAGGTCGCTGCCGTAACGTAGTAAACCGCTTGGCCCGGCGCGGGGTTGGGAACCGTATCGGGAACGGTGAGGCGCTCGCCGATCTGTGGCTGCGCGGCAGGGTAGGAGCACCGTAAGCCATGCGCATGCGTGAAGTCGAGCGGCTTCGTGAGGCTTTCCCCAGTAAGTGTCAAAATGGTCCGCTGCGTCGAGGCCCTCGGATTTCACTGGGATGCGAAATCCGAGCGAGGCCGACTCCGTCGTGAGCGACGCGTTAGTCTCGTACGTTTGTCGGACGTCGAAGGTCGTTGCAAGTCCGCTAATGGCTAGCATCCTTCCGCCAGGCAGGAAATTGCACGGGGACCCACTGCAAATCACAAACAGCCCGACCAACAACCTGCCGCCCTTGTCGTCGAATACCTGGGACTGTTCAATTTGCGCTGAGTGCGTGCCGCTAGCCTTGCAACGATCAACAAGGGTCGCAAACGGGATCCGCGGGCCGGCATCCACATATTTACTCTGTCGGCTGTGCGGACCCGCGTCGCGCTCCGTTCACCTCTTGGCCACGCGCTTGGTCTGCGCCGCACCGGACTTTGCAGTCTGCTTTGTTGCAGCGCCCCCGGCCTTTGCAACTCGCTTCGTCTCGGCCGCGTCTGCTTTCGAGACCGCCTTGGTCTTCGCCGCACCGGCGCGCCACTCCGCCGCCGCCTTGTCCGGGCCTCCGGTGAAGAAACCGGCAGTGGCCTTGCCGAACGTCTTCACGCCCTCCACCGTGGCGTCGCCGGCGAGCTTGAGTGCCGCACCGGCGGTGTTGCCGCTGGTCGTCACCGCCTTGCCGGCAGTCTTCCCACCCGTCTTGGCTCCCTCAGCCGCGGTTTTTGCGCCCGTCTTGGTGGCTTCGGCCGTGGTGCTTGCGGCGGTGTCCTTCGCGGGACACGGTGGGGAGAGTCCCACAGCGAGAAACGCCAGGCCCGCAGCCAGAGCTAGGAAGCGCATGATGACTCCTTCCACCAGCAGTTTCGGCCGGAAGCAGGGTCAAGGCAAGTTCAGGCTAGCGCGAGCAGCAGAACGCCGACTCGAAGCGCGGATCCCAATTTGTCCCCACACGCCATTACGCACTCCGTGCGTTTGGCACGTTTCACGATCCGGAAAAGCGCGTAGCACCCTTGACGCGCCCCATCTCGGTCCGTTGGGGTGCAAGTGGTCGGAGGTTCAAATCCTCTCGCCCCGACCAATCTTCCCGCCGTTGGACGAGTCAATCAGTCCCGCTCGTGGTGACGATGGGATTGGTCACGATCTGGTGCGTGCCTCCTACTTCACCAAGCCGCTCCGCACCGCCTTTGCCACCGCTTCCGACTTCGAGTGCACTTCGAGTTTCGTGTAGACCTTGCGGACATGGAAGGCCACGGTGGCGCGCGTGACGCCGAGGACGGAGGCGGCGCTCCGGTAGTTGTGGCCGTCGACGAGAAGCTTGAGCACGCGCAGTTCGTGCGGGGAGAGCCCGTGGCCGGAGCCGGGCTTGGGGTCGAAGCGAGTGAATAGGTTCACGACCTGGCGGGCAACTTCGGGAGACATCGGGGCGCCGCCGGCGGCGGCCTCCTCGAGACGCAAGAGGATCTCGGGCGCAGGCGTCTTCTTGAGAAGATAGCCGCGTGCGCCGGCGCACAGGGCCTGGATGATGCGATCGTCGTCCATGTAGACGGTGAGAACGACCGATACGACCTGTGGCCACTCGGCGCGGATCCTACGGATCCCGTCGATGCCGTTCATGCCGGGGAGGCCGAGGTCGACCAAGAGCAGATCGGGTTGCGCGGTGCGCAAACCGACGAGCGCGTCATCCATCGAGCGCCAAGCGCCGGTGAACGCGAAGCCGTCCGAGTGGGCGAGCAGGTCCGAGAGTCCCTCACGGATCGCGTCGAGGTCTTCGACGATGCCGACGCTGATCGGAGTGCGAGAGTCGTCGCGGGGTTGGCCCATCGGGGAGATCCTACGACGCCGTGGGCCCTGGACGCCCCGTCCACCTGGCTAGCAATCCACGGCGCGTGACGGCCGTGCGGAGGAGAATCTCCGTGCCACCGCCCTGGCGGCTTCGGATCTCGAGCGTGCCGCCCAGGTGCTCCGCTCGCCGGCGCATGCTGTCGAGGCCGGCGCCTCCGGAAGCAGCGCGGCCCTCGAGTCCGACGCCGTCGTCCTGGACGACGAGAAGCAGGCCATCGCCCCCGCGTCGCAGGGAGACGTAGACCTCGCGCGCGGCGGAGTGGCGAGCAGCGTTGCGGAGGGCCTCCTTGAAGACGAGAAAGATCTGGCGGCGCGTCTCGGGATCCAGGCGGTCGTGGGCGGAGTCCTCAGGAAGTTCCAGTTTCAGAGCGACGTCGCCTTCGGAGAATACGTCGAGGGCGAACCTGCGCATGCGATGGACCAGGTCCGACATGCGGTCACGCGCGGGGTTGATCGACCACACGACGTCGCTCATCGCATCGACGAGGCCGCCCGACAGTTCCGTGATGCGCGCGAGCGAGTGGCGGGCTTCGACCGCGCCTCGGGAGGCCTGGCGTGTGGCGTACTGGCTGAGGACGGCGATCTGCGACAGGCTCGCGCCGATGTCGTCGTGGAGATCTGTGGCGATACGCGTGCGGACTCGCTCGAGCTCGACCAAGCGCGCCACGTGAGCGCGGTAGAGCCCCGTCACCGCGGCGCCGACGACGATGGCGGCAAGCGAGAGGAACCACGGCCGACGCCAGACTGGAGGGCGGATCGTGAAGTCGAACGAGGCAGGCGGACCGGCGGAACCGTCGCCATCGATCGCGCGCACGGCGAAGCGGTAGCGGCCCGGAGAGAGAGCCGCCGCGGTGACCTCCCGCGGCGCCGCGGGAGGCGTCCAGTCGTCGGATGCGCCGGGAAGACGCCACTGGAAACGCATCTCCTCGCCGGCGCGGAAGCTCGGAGCGGTGAATGAGAAGCTCACGGTGCGCTCGTCGCTCTCCAGGCGCAGAGGGGCGGTGGGATCGCGCGGCGTTCCCGAAGCGGTGACGCCGGTCAGCACCACGCTGGGGAGGGGATGCCTCACGTCCTCGCGCGGCACCAAGCGGGCGATTCCGCGGCTGGTGCCGACCCAGATGTCGCCCCGGGAATCGCGATCGAGGACCGACACCCGATTGGCGGGAAGGCCCTCGGCCGTCGTGAAGCGGCGGAACTTGGTTCCATCCGGCTCCATCCGGTCAACACCATGCACGCCTCCGACGTAGATGCGTCCGAAGAGGTCCTCCGCGATGGCGGACGTCTCGACGGAGGCGAGACCGACCTCCGTCGTGAATCGGCGGAACGAAGGCAGGGGGGATTCCGCGGCGTCGATGCGAAGCACGCCGGGCGAGCCGGCAACCCACAGGCGGTCCTGGTCGTCGCGGTGGATCGACCGAACCGCGTTCTGCCGGTCCGGGGTCGTCTCGGGCCACGACTCGAAGCGACCGCCGCGGAAGCGATAGATGCCGCCTTCGTAGAGCCCGACCCACAGGTTGCCGGCGCCATCTTCCGCGAAAGCTTCCCCGTAGGCCGGAGAGGGCAGACCGTCCGCCGGCCCGAAGCAGTGAACGCCCGTACCGTCGCCGCGCATGCGGCAGACGCCCGAGGCCGCGTGCATCACGCCGATCCAAATGGCTCCGTCGCGCGCGGCGAACACGCGATGGATTTCCTTTCCCGGGAGCCCGTCCTGCTCCGTGAGGACACGTCGCGCCGGATGCGTCGCGACGTCGCGGACCGCGGTGCCCGGTGGATACATCGCGACGCCCAGTCCGGTCGATAGCCACAAGCGACCGTCGGCGCCGCGCGCCGTGAGCTGCTCCACGCCCCAACCCGGCGCACGCTCGAACCCCAATGCGGCGCCCCGACGCACGATGCGGCCGCCCTGCAAGACGCCGAGCTGCAGACCTCCCAGCAGCACCACTCGGCCGTCACGAGAATCGTCTTCGATCGCGAAGATCGACGCCGGCGGTGCCCCGTCGGGCGCTTCCCAGCTCGTGAGGCCGTCCGCCGTCAAGCGAACGAGGCCGCTCACCGCGGTGCCGGCCCACAGGTTTTCCTGCGCATCCGACGACAACGCGAAGACCTCGACGTCGGGAAGCCCTTCCGCCGTTCCGATCGGCACGAAGTGCCGGCGGCCGCTTGCGTCCGTGTCGACGCGTACGAGTCCCGCATCGGATGTGCCGATCCAGAGCGTGCCGCCCTGCGTCTCGTGCATCGCGCGCACGAGGGTTGCGGGGAGGCCCGCGCTGCGGTCGAGCGTTTCGTCGATGCGGGGGCCCCCGTCGCCGCTCTCGCCCAAGCGCCAGAGGCCGCGCTCGACGGTCAGAAGCCAGACCCGCCCCGATCGATCGACGGTCATCGACGGAAACCAGCCCCAACCGGCGTTGATCTGTCGCTCGGCGCACAACGACAGCGTGCGCGGTTTCCCGTCGGGACCGATCCGCGTGATGCCGTAAGTGCGCGCGATCCAGAGCGCGCCGCCGGCGTCGAACGCCGCGGCCCACGCACAACCCGCATCCGGCTTCTCCGCAAGATGAGGCATTCCGAGGGCGATCGGCTCGAGCCGGCCGTCTCTGAGCCGGGCGGCGCCCAGCGCTCCGGCGAGCACGAGGGATCCGTCGGGAGCCATGACGACGTCGAAGAGGTCGCCGATCGGCGTCGTCGGCACCGGCTCGAACTCGGCTCGTCCCGGCATCGGCGCAACGCGCCGCCGCGCGAGCTTCTCGCGTCCGAGGACATAGATCGTCCCGTCGAGGCCTTCGACGATCTTGCGCGAGGACGGGAAGGGGAGGCCATCGGCGGTGCCGTAGTTCCTGAAGTCGTGGCCGTCGAAGCGGGACACGCCGGCATTCGTCGCCAGCCACAGGAACCCGTGCGAATCCTGCACGACGAATCGCACGTGATCGCCGGCCAACCCATCACCCGCCCCGTAGGCACGGAACGGGAGGTGCTGCGCCGCGGCCGGGATCGCCGTCGAGGCGGCGATCAACGCGATCGAGACGGAAACTCGAAGCATCGCCGCAGTATCGCCGGGGACGGGCCCGTTTTCACCCGAATCCACGAGGCCCCCGTCCATCTGGATAGCAACGTGGCCTCGGGCATTGATCGGACGCGGAGCAGCCCGGTAAATGTTCACCGAGGAGGGAGGCCATGAACGCTCGGCGGACTCTGCTGTGTGCTGGTTCGATTGCGCTGCTCTTTCCCTTCGCAGCCTCGGCGAAGGAGTGGACGTTCGACCTCGATCGGGTGGACCTCGAAGCCCGCCTGGCGGAGGCCCCCCACGAGTTCACCGACGCCGCGCGCAAGCGGGAGACCCTCGTGTCCTTGCCGCGGCCCGACGGGAAGATCGTGCGCTTCCGTGTCGAGGAGTCGCCGATCCTCTCGCCGGCCATGACGGACAAGTACGCGATTCACACGTATGCGGCGCGCGGGATCGATGAGCGTTCCGCGATCGCGCGGCTCGAGCTGGGCCCCTCCGGCTTTCACGGGTTCGTGCTCGCACCGTCAGGGTCGTTCCTGATCGAGCCCGAGCAGCTCGAGAGCGGCCGCTACCGCAGCATTGCGTACGAAGACAAGGCGCTGCGCGAGGCCGCGCGGTGTGTCGCCGACGACGTGCGGCAGGCGGTGCCGCAAGCGTCGGCCTCGAACGATCCCGCGATCAACAATACCGCCGGCACGATCTCGATCTACCGCCTCGCGGCGTCTGCCGACGGCGAGTTCACGGCACAAAACGGCGGCACGGTCGCCTCGGCGCTCGAGGCCATCACCAACGTGATCAACCACGTGAACCTCATCTATCGCGTCGATTTCGGGATCCATCTCGATCTCGTGGAGAACGAGGATCAGCTCATCCTGACGCAACCCAACATCTCCATCCTCCCGAGCGGCGATCTGGAGTGCGAAGGGGGAGGCACCTGCCTCCAGGCGGATTGCCTGCTCACCGGCAGCCAATGCATGGCGGACGGGATCATCGGCTCCGCGAACTATGACGTCGCTGTGGTGTTCGACAAGACGCACGCGGACGGCGGCGCGTCCGGCAAGGCCGAAATCGCCTCCGTCTGCGGCTCCCACAAGGGCCGCGGGGCGACCGGCGGAACCTTCATCGACCTCGCGGCGCACGAGATCGGACACATGTTCGGCGGGCACCACACGTTCAATGACGGGAGCAACGGGTCGTGCGGCAAGCCGGACCAACGGGACGCGGCCTATGCGTTCGAGCCGGACAGTGGATCGACGATCATGTCGTACGGGGGGACGTGCGGCGCCGCCAACCTTCAACCCAGCCGCGACCCCCAGTTCCATGCGAACAACGTCCACGACGTGCTCGATTTCATCCAGACCGGCCAGGGCGCCACCTGCGTCGATCACGCGTTCAGCGGCAACTACGGGCCGGTCCTCCAGTTCTCGCCAGGGACGCACACCATTCCCAAGCAGACGCCGTTCATCTTGGAGACCGGCGCGTACGACCCGAACGGCGACATCGTGACCGTGGCGTACGACGAATCCGATACCGGAGCCGCGTCCCCACCGGAAGGCGACGACGGCACTCGCCCGATCTTCCGATCGTACCCGCCGACGGAATCGCTGCGGCGCTCGTTTCCGAGCGAGATCTACGTCTACAACTTCCCGAACAGCCTACCTCCAGCGACCATAGAGTGCTGGGACGGGAACACCTGCTTGACGGGGGAGACCCTTCCCGCGACCAGCCGCACGCTCCACTTCTCGGTGATCCTGCGTGACGGTGTCGACGGCGTCACCTTCACGGACGCGGCAGTCACCGTGGACACCGGAAGCGGACCCTTCGCGGTGACCCAGCCCACCGCGACCACTTTCTGGACGGAGGGCACGCGGAAGACCGTGACGTGGAATACGGCGGGCACGCAGAACGCCCCCGTGAGCTGCCAGAACGTGAGGATCTTGTTCTCGAAGGATGATGGCCAGACTTGGCCGTACGTGCTCGCCGCGAGCACGCCGAACGACGGCTCGGAGACGGTGACGCTCCCGTTCGAGGTCACGTCGGGCGCTCGGATCAAGGTCGAGGCCGTCGGCAACGTCTTCTACGACGTCTCCGACTCGTTCATCGTCGAATCGCTCCACGTGACCAACACGGCCGACAGCGGACGGGGATCGCTGCGCCAGGCGATCCTCGACGCCGACGACTGGCCGTCCGGAGCCACGATTCCTCTCGAGATCTCGGGCTCGGGCGTGCGCACGATCCAGGTCGCCTCGCAGCTTCCGGCGATCACCAAGCCCGTGATCTTGGATGGGTGGGACCTCGGCGGCGCGACCTACACCGGCCCGCCGCTGCTCGAGCTGGACGGTGCGGGCTGCCCCGACGTCTCGCAGGGCGTGTCCTGCGACGGGCTGACCGTCCAGGCCGACAACACGTTCATCAACGGCCTCATCGTCCGCGGATTCTCCGGCAACGGCATCGTCCTGCGGGGGGCTGCCGCCTACGCCGGCTCCGTCCAGAACTGCTACGTCGGCACCGATGCGACCGGGGCGACCGCCGCGCGCAACGGCAAGAGCGGGATCCTGATCGACGGCGGGTACGGCGATCCGGTGTACGGGAATTTCATCCACGACAACCTGATCTCGGGAAACCAGGTCGGCATCACCGTCAACGGCGGCTCGGCCAATGGAACGATCATCCTCTCCAACAAGATCGGGACGAACGCCGCAGGCAACGCACGGATCCCCAATTACGACGACGGCGTGCGGATCGTCGGCGCCCCCAACACGAGGATCGGCCAGCCCGGCGCGGGCAACGTCATCGCGGGCAACGGGACGGCTCCGAACGGTCTCGTCGATCGCTTCGCCGACGCGATCGACGTCAGCGGTACCACCGCGACCGGGACGATCATCCAAGGGAACATCCTGGGGCTCGACGCGTCGGGCGCGAACGGCCTCTATAACACCGCCGTCGGAATCCGCATCACCGGGGCGCCGAACACGCGCATCGGCGGAACGGCGGCGGGCGCGCGCAACGTGATCGGCGACGACGGAACGGTCAACTATCACTCCGCGCACTGCGTCGTCGTCGGCGGGGCGGCATCGAGCGGCACCGTCATCCAGGGGAATCAGATCGGCACGGACGTCACGGGGACGCTCGACCGGGGCTGCCGCGGCGCCGGCGTCTACGTCGACGGCGCCCCGGGAGTTCAGATCGGTGGCACCACCGCGGCCGCGCGGAACCTCATCTCGGGCAACAACGACAATGGCGGCGTATGGATCACGAACGGCGCCACCGGAGCCCAGGTCCAGGGGAATTACATCGGCACCGACATCACGGGCACGGTCGCGCTTCCCAACTACGCGTTCGGCGTCGAGCTGGCGAGCGGCGGCAACACGATCGGCGGAACGGCACCCGGCGCGGGCAACGTCATCTCGGGAAACGCCCAGCGCGGCATCGATCTCTATGAGATCGCCGCGTCGAACAACGTCATCCAGGGAAACCTCATCGGCACGAACGCCGCCGGGACCGCGGCCATCGGCAACGGGGTGTACGGCATCGCCCTCCAGCGCTCCGAGAACAACTTGATCGGTGGAACCGCCCCCGGCGCGCGGAACGTGATCTCGGGCAACGGCGCCGACGGGATTTACATCTCCGGATCGAGCGGCTCCATGGCGCAGGGAAACGTCATCCAGGGGAATTACATCGGCACCGACATCAACGGGACCGCCGGCATCGGCAACACGATCGGCGTCGAGCTGTACTACGTCGCAAATGCGACGGTCGGCGGATCGGCCCCGGGCGCGGGCAACGTCATCGCGGCCGGACGTTCGGGCAACGCGGGCGTGCGCATCGCGTCGTACGGCCTCGCGACGTCCGGCATCGTCATCCAGGGAAATCTGATCGGCACGAACGCCGCTGGAACCGCGGCGCTCGGCAACACCGGTGAAGGGATCTGGGGCGCGATCACCGGAACGGCGTCGATCCTCGGGAACGTCGTCGCGGCCAGCGGCTACCAGGGAATCAGCCTCGGGCAGGGCTCGTTCACCGTTCAGGGAAACTGGGTCGGCACCGACGTCACCGGAACGCGCAGCCTGGGCAACGCCTACTCCGGAATTTACCTCACGTCGCCCGCGGCGTGCGTGATCGGAGGCACGGGCCCCGGTGAGGGAAACGTGGTCGCCTTCAATGGCGCGACGGGAACGGGAACCGCGTATGCCGGCGTCTCGGTCGCCGGCAACGCCGCGGGCCAGACGGTCCGGGGGAACCGCATCTACTCGAACACCGGCCTCGGCATCGATCTGCACTCCATCGGGATCACCCCCAACGACGCGTGCGACGGCGACACGGGCGCCAACGGCATCCAGAACTTCCCCGCGCTCACCTCGGCCACCCAGTCGGGCTCGTCGACGCACGTCAAGGGCACGCTGAACAGCACCGCATCGTCCAGCTTCACCATCGACTTCTATGCGAACGCGGCGTGCGATGCGCTCGGGAACGGCGAAGGAGCGTCTTATCTCGGGTCCACGACCGTTTCGACCGACGGAAGCTGCAACGGATCGTTCGACGTCGTCGTTCCGGCTTCGGCCTCGGGCGTCGTCACCGCGACTGCCACCGACGCGGCCGGCAACACGTCGGAGTTCTCGGCGTGCCGGACGATCGGGCCGAGCCCGGTGGCCGAAGTCACCGGCGTGACGTGGATTTCCAGGGCCGAGCTGACCTGGGCAGCGGCGTCTGGCGCGACGACGTACCGCATTCTGCGCGGCGCATCGTCGTCCCTTCCCGGCCTGCTCGATGCCTCGTCCGATTCGTGCACGCGCTTCAGCGGATCCGCGCTCGACTCGGGCCCGATCCTCACGGAGAACCCATCGACGTCCGGCAGTCCGTTCTACTGGTACCTCGTCGTCGGGTCGAACGGCACCGACGACGGACCTTACGGCTCTGCAACCGCCGGCGCCAGGACCGCCAACGAGTCGGGGTCGTGCCCGTAGGACGCGGCGCCGAGCCGATACGCACTCCGTGCGTTTGGCGCGATTCACGGCCGCAGCTAGCGCGCAATGCCCATGACGAGCGCCGCCTCGGTCCGTTGGGGTGCACGTGGTCGAAGGTTCACATCCTCTCGCCCGACCAATTCTTCCTGTGATCGGCAATTCAGCGCGGTGGGCGACGTCTGTCGTCGCGTGCGGACTCGATCGATGGTTTTCGCAATGCTCTGGCCGCGGCGCTTTGGGCTTGCGCCGGCATGCTCCGTATCACTTGCACGGTGATAGCATCCGCGTAGGGGGGCCGATCAGATGAAAACTCGGGTCAACGTGTGGTTTGCGCTCACGACCTTGCTTCTGATTTCACTTCCATCGCAGGTGTGGGCAGCCGCCCCAACGGGTCTGAAGGCCGTTCCGATCGCGCCGGATCGTATCGAACTGAGTTGGGGCCAAAGTACGTCCGGACTGTGCGTCAACGTCCAACGACGGCTGGACAACGCTTCTTGGGAGAACATTGCAAGTGGTCTTTGTGATCAGACGTATTATGAAGACCAGCCACATCCCAGCAGGGAAAGGTACTTCTACCAGGTCTGTGCGGACGAGGATCCTGACGACTGTTCGAACGTGACCTGGGCCATTCCGGTCTATACTGGGGCACCTCTGAGCTCATGGGTAGATGTAACAGCCCCGCTTGACGGATGTCCCGACGTCGATCCGCACGACTGCAACGATGATTCCCTCGGAATCCAATGCAGGCTCGAACTCCTCGGCGAAACTGACCCCAAATTTGACCCCGATGATCAGCCCAAGAACCCGGCTCCGGCAGTGCTCTACTTCCCCGACGGCACATACCTCCTAAGCCAAACGGTCTTCCTGGAAGGCAAGTACGGCGTCTCCCTCATCGGCCAGAGCATGAACGGAACGATCATCAAGTGGATCGGGCCGCCCGGGAGAATTATCAAGGTCTTGAATAGCGACAGCGGCGCGCAAGGAACCCACGCCGAGTATTCCGGCGATTGTGGACCCGGAGATTTGCCCGCCTGTCACTTTGAGGTTCAGGCCGCGGTGATGTTCCATGACGAAGGGAGCTTGTATTCGACGTTCCGAAACTTCACCTGGGATGCCGGAACCGATGCCGAGAAACCGGACGCCGACCCCGCCTCGAGGTATGTCGTCGCATTCGACGAATCCGCCTGCGGGTTTTGCGATTCCAATGACCCGGATGGCTGCCCTCCTCCCAGCGAGTACTCGCTTCAGTGCGACGGGATAGCCGGAAACGAGCAGCACCCCCACCTTCGTCGTAATATCGGCTACTACGACACCGGCAGCGCGCACTTCGACAGCGTCTTCAAGAACGCATGGATCGGACTGCGCGTCGGGCACTACAACGTTCGCAACGACGAGATGACCATCCGGCGCTGCACGTTCCTCAACAACGATTTTGGAATCAGCATCGAGGACGCGAACGCTCTCCAGGAATACATCTGGGACAGCAAGTTCGAAGGAAACTGGGTTGCGGGCATCACTAACTACATCAAGGACGAATACGGCGACACCGCCGTCGGTCACAGTCGCGACGGCGACCCGTCGGATTGGGGCGGCGATTTCCGAGTCCTCAGATCGCGATTCGTCAATAACAAGACACACGATATTTTCTACTCGCCGACCGGGCATTTCACGATCCGAGACAATTGGTCGAAGGGCTCGGGCCAGTTCATCTATGCCAATGGGGGTGGCACTCGAGCGCCGCAGACGATCATCCACAACCGGGTCCAATTGTCCCAATCGCCGCCGCCCGGCGTTCCGCTCAGTGACCATGCGATCACAATCCTGAACGCAGGCGCGGTGATCCTGCTGGACAACGAGGTCGACACCAGCCAACGGGTGACACCCAGCGTTCCGGTTTACGTATCTGCGGGGACGGACGATCAGTCTTCGGCACCGCATTCTGACGTCTTGTCGGTCGGCAACAAGTTCACGAGCGCGCAGGCGTACGACGGGCCCCGCACACGCGTCCATGCGATCAACGACACCCTTGGTTCTTCGCTGGACGCCGTGAACGTTCCGTCGCTTCCCGCTCCGCTCGACGATCTGGACGGTCATCAGGTCTTCACGGTCACCGATGGAAACAACTTCCAGGATGTCGTCGATGCAGCCCGCGCGTCGGGAGGTTCACTCGTCCACCTCCCAAGTGGTTCCTACGATTTGACCGAACCCGTGTCGGTCGGGGCGGGCAGCGATTTGCACATCTTGGGCGATGGTCAGCGCAGCTGGCTGTATTGGCATGGGTCCAACGGCGGCACGATGATGCACGTAGACGCGACCAACGCGAGCCAGCTCACGATTCAGGATCTGTGGTTTGGCGCTCTCCGGAGCGACGCCGCCGCGAACGGCATCGTCGTAGAGAACGTTGATCAGAAGGACAGCCGCGTTTTCGTGAACCGGGTCCGGGTCCGGCAGCCGGCCGGGGCCGAAGACTATGCGGGAATCGATTTCGATCGACTGGATCAAGTGCGCGTCGATGTGATGGATAGCGGTGTCTACGGAGGCGACAGTCGCACCGACGTGGGCTACCGCATCCGCGGCGGCGCAACCCAGTCCTTTCCAATGGCCGTATGGACCTCCGGCTTTTTCCTCAACGATAACGAGATCCGCGTGACCAACGGCCAGGCGGGATTCCGAGGGCTGTTTTCGAGCATCTACATGGAGCAATCAAGGCAGTTCCTTCGTGTGGAAGGGGGTGGAGGGCCGGTCGACGTGACATTGCAGGGCACGAAGATCGCCACCACAGGCGCACGCGGTACCAACGCCGTATCGATCGAAGACGTCCCCGGAAACGTGAGCGTCGTGAACACCAACCACTTCGATTGGGATTCGGAGTCGCAGATCCTTCAAGGCGCGCGTATCGAGCACACCTCACAAAAATCCGAGGTGGACATCGAGCTCTTGGGCAACACTGCGTGGGAAACGCCATCCCACTTCGAAGACCCTGCGGCGTCGAGAGTCGTGGATTTCGCTGAGGCTCGCTGGCATTGCAAGGATGGAGAGCCGAATCCTGCTCCGTCGACTTGCCAAGACGGGTACTACAAGCTCAATGACGAAGAGGGTTCCATTCCCGACGATGATCCTCTCGTCGAGAAGGGATTGTCATTGCTCAGAACTCCTGACGACGAGCATCCGGACCGGCCCGTCATGCCGCCCTTCTACGACGAGGAATCGCAGGAAGGGTCCCCTCGGATCAATCTTGACAACGTCGCGATGGAATTCCCGTTGACCGGCGTCTTGTTGAGAGGAGATGAGCATCCGGCGTACTTCGCCCCCTTCAACCTTCAGGCGAGTTCGAACGGGAGCAAGGTGACGCTTTCCTGGCGTAACAGCACGCAAGAATCGCCCGCATACACGACCTACCTCGTTCTGAGAGCCAGCGGACCGACTCCGGGCGAGTTCACGACCGTGACCGAAACGAGTCCAGGAGAGACTTCATATGTCGACGCGCCGCCGTCGAGCGAAGAGCACTACTATTACAAAGTCGTCGGGAGGCGAGGATGGGACCAATCGGGGGCATCGAACGTCGCCGACGGGTGTCTCGGACCCAACGCTCCCACGAATCTGATCGCCACTGGCGTCCCGGGTGGTCCGATCGTGCTGACGTGGACGAATAACTCTTCCTGCCAGGAGAAGTTTCACGTCTACCGTGCGCTCGGCGCGACTGGAAACTACGACGATCTGACGCCGAATGGCACGGCGAACATGCTCTCCTACACCGACGAAGTGACGGAGGGCACTTATTTCTACAAGGTCAGAGCGTGGAGGTCGGATCCCGAACCACCACACGGATATTTCTCGGGTGATTCAAACGTGGCATCTATCACGCTACCGGTGAATATGCCGACCCTCGTGGTCGCTGGCGCCGGGACGCGCCCCGGAGTTCAGGTGTCGTGGACCGATTCGTCGGCGATGGAGTACGGTTACCGCATCGAGCGCCGAGACGGAAACGGGGCTTGGGAATCGCTGGTTGATCCGGCGCCCTATGAGATCGAATGCCCACCAGGCCGTGACTGCTACAACGACGGAAGCGCTGTGAAAAACAGGACCTACACGTATCGTGTCCGCGCAACGAGCCAGGCATTTGGGGACTCCGCGTACCGGGAGTCTATGCCCGTAACCATGCCAGGAATGGCCACATCCCCGAACCCCGCCGATCACGCCACGAATGTCAACCGACGCCAGCGTGCCTGCTGGGTTGCCGGGCTCAATTCGAGCGCGAGCGATGTTTATCTGGGCACGGACGAAGCGGAGGTCGCAGGCGCGACGCGCGACACGACTGGAATATACCAAGCTCCGTCGGTGTTCGAGCGTTGGTGGGATGTGCCGACTCCACTGTCTGCGAACCAAACCTACTACTGGCGCATCGATTCGGTGAGTCACGGAGGCATCACCAAGGGTACCGTCTGGGCCTTCACGACGGGATCTGACATAACGGAGCCGATGGACTGTGATTGAGAGCCGGGTGCCCTGAAACATGGTTTCCGCAACGGGGCACTCGGCATGTCGAGATCGGGTTGGATGAAATTCGGCTGGACCCCGGCGTCTGCGATTCATTCTTCGACACACTCGCCGGGGTCGAACGTGGCGCCGGTGTCGAGACAGGGTTGCCCATTGAGCAGGGGAACGCACGATTCGACGGTTCCCGAGCACGCGTTGCCGCTCGTGTCCGTCGCGGTGAAACTGATGCGGTAGATGCGCCCGTATCCGTCGCGTCGGCGTTCGGCGCGCAACGAAATCGAATTCGCCAAAACAACCTCGGCGTCCGGACAGGTGATGTCCTCTTCGCCGTCGTCCACCGGCTCATCCTGCACGACGCCGGTCACCGTGATCGTAACCGCATCGCCATCGGGATCGGTCACACCGATCACCCGCACGGGCAGCATCTCGGCGTGCGGCGGCCAAAGCTCAACCCGGCTCGAGGCCGCGTGCCCGCAATCCGGCGGCCGGTTCGACGTGCAATAGGGATCGACATTGTGAACGCAACCGCGGTACGGGTCGCACGAATCGATCGTGCACGGATTGCCGTCATTGCAATTGCGGACACCACCCCCCGTGCAATATCCGTAGTAGCAGGTGTCTCTCACCGTGCACGCATTCCCGTCGTCGCAGGGTGTGCCGTCGGGTTGGCCCGCGCAACCGGTCCCTTGGGCGAACGCCGGCATCGCGAGCACCGCACAGGCCGCGAATACGCAGAGCAGTCTCACCCGATTCTCCTCCTCGATCGTGCTCGATTCATACGCCGTGAGGCAATCGGGATGCCCGGGTCGCTTCCAGCCGAGGGCACAGTCGTTAGCGCGGAACGCCTGCCGTACCATCCCCGCAAGCCGGGCTCCAAATGGTCCCCACACACCATGACGCACTCCGCGCATTTGGCGCGTTTCGAGATCCGGAAAAGCTCGTAGCGCCCGTGGCGCGCACCTTCTCCGCCCATTCTGGCGCAAGCGGTCCGAGGTTCAAGTCCTGTCGCCCCGACCAAATCTTCCCGCCTTGGAGCGAGTTAGCGACGAGCGCTGTTCGTCCGCGCCGCGGCATGAACCCCTCCACACCTCCGGATCTTGGTCCGTCGGTCGGGCACAAGGTTTTGGGCGGTGTCCGAATCCGCTCGCCGAATCCGATTTACTCGGAGGAGGGGAGATGCATGAGGATTGCCACGGGTTGCGCGGTAGTTTCGCCCGCCCGAGGACCTGCGAATGTGACGTCTGATCTGAACATTGGCGCCGCGTCGGCGCTCCGTCCGCGGACACCGAGTTCTTCAGAAACGGAGGCAAAGATGGCAGCGAGAAACACAAGAAAGACCCAAGGGAAGAAGCCGGGAACGATCGCCAAGAAAAAGGCTGCGACGGCGGTGGCTCTGCGGGACCTCCCGCCGGACAAAGATCCGAAGGGCGGTTACATTCAAAAACCACGCTAAGAAGTGACCGAGACGCATGTCTCCGCGCGGAGGCGGGCCTGGCAGTTCCCCGTGCCGGTCCGCCCGTCGCGGTTCCTCGCTTCGGCCGAGAGACACCGACAGTTCAACGTTGAGGTCGCACAGGATCTCATCGTGCCTTATTGCTTCGTTCCGCGGAATTCGTCTGCCCTGCTGCTCTATGACCTTCAGACGGAGGTGTATGGCGGTATGCGCGGTCAACACGGATCGGGCCGATCCGGCGTTTATCGGGGACGCTACCTGAAAGGAATTGGCCGAACGCCCGCCGCGGCGAACTGGAACGACGACAGCGACATCAAGCACGGAAGCGGACATATGTCGATCGGGTCGGCGTTGCGTGAGCGTCTCATCACGATTGCTCTGACCGCGAGGGGACTCGGATCCACGATCGTGCCGTGCGAAGGCGTCTTGATCGGATCGCTGTCGAGAAGGGAATCACGAGAAGTCCGGCGTTGCATGACCAGCTCTCAGCCGCACGCGACGCCGGCTGACGCGCGCATGATCGCGATGACCGTGAAGCCGGCGGACTTTGCACGACCGTCGAATATCGTCTTCGCCCTCAACCAGTTCGAGAGCACGCCCCGCTACCTCGGACAGCTTTTTCTGGATCTCGAGCGCCACCTCCGGCCACCCGAGGAGCGTGACGGCATCGAAGGGTCTCCGCTTGGGATCGCGCGTGCCCTCGATGCAGCCTTCCGGCGCGGACTCGAGCGGTTTCGCGCATATGCCCGGGCCGGACTCTTCTGGGTTTCCGTGCACGGCAACTTCACCCTCGACGGCCGCATGGTCGATCTCGAGTCGCCGCTCTTCTTCGGCGTGCCCGTCGTCGGCACCGTAACGCAGTACGCGATGGGAACAACCAGGAGGGATCTGCTCGGCTTTGAAGAGTTCGAGTTTGTTCTGTCTTGGCGGCTCTTCGCAGCATGGTTGAAGTCACGGCTTCGGCTTTTGTCCGCGAGAGAGATCCACGCCGGGCGAGCGACGCGCCTTTTCGTCACAGAACTGCACCGCGAGGTCTCGAGTTGCTTTTCGCGGCGCCATATCCTTTACGACGACTCAGCGCTCATTGCTCGCGCGGCGACCACGCTCGGTCGAGCGCTCGCGGTCGGAAGGCGACGATTTCCCCAACTTGTGAAGCTCGCGAGACACAAGTTCCGATCGACCGTGCACGGTGCGCTCGAACCCATCCCGGAGATCGGCTTCGAGCCGCTGTCTTTCGATCCGGCTCCCGCGTCGCCGCGAAGGCGCTGCTTTGAAGCTGCGACGTTCGGCGCTGCTGAACTGTCTCCGGATGCCGTTGCGTACGCAGAGGCGATCGAGCGACTCGGCTCCGTGGTCGATCCCAAGGCCCTCGCACGGGAACTCGCGCGAATCGATGAGTTCGCCGCGAGCGGTGTGCGCGCGCAAGCTCGCACTTGATTACACACCGGCCGTTGACGCGCGTCCGCCGGTGCCGAGCCTCACTGCCCGACGCCGAGTGTTTGCCCCGAGAGCCGATGGAACACGACGTCCCCGCCGACCGCGTCGTGGTGAACGCGGAAACGGAAGATCTTGTCCGGATGCTGAGAGGACGGGTTCATGTGGACGAGATAAGAGCCGGGTTCGATCTGGTCCGCGGTCGCCCCGCCGATCGCGTTGAATGCCCCGGCCCCGTCGTCGAACACCTCGATCGCATCGAACGTGACCGAGACTCCTCGCCCTCCCTCGGTCGCCCTGACGAGGTAGCTCTTGCGATTCTCGATCTCGACGACCTGGAGGTCGATGCGTCGCAGGGCGAGCTGATCGAGCTTCGCCTCGATTCTCGCAAGGCGAGCCTGGACCTCGGCGTCGTGCAAGGCCAGCCGCGCGTCAAGCGCAACGAGGCGCCCCGTGACGTTCGCGTCGTGGGCCGCCAGATCGCCGAGGATTCTGACGGAGTTCTCGTAACCGGCCTCGATCTCGGCGGAATTCACCGACCCTTCGTGGACGTCGCAGAGCTGGATCGGGACATAGGCCAAGTTCACGGCGATCTGCGCCAGCTCGACCGGCGTGCACGCCGCGAGACAGACGGCACCCGTCGGATCGCACCCCCCGACGACGCACGCCCCCTGGAGCTGCCGCAGTGTGTAGTCCGCCAGGTACCAGACCTCGAAGAAATCGGCCCACGTCTCGGTGCCGCAGCGGTCCGTGTTCGAGACGGGAATTCCAACCAAGGCGATGGGGTCGAGGATCGTCGACTTGTACGCGCCGGAGTTCGGCGGATAGTCCGGAGGGAACGGGGTCGATGAGACCGCGTTGGCCGTCGGCGCGATGCGAGCAAGCGCATGGCGACGGGCGATCCGTCCCGCGGCTTCGATGAATCGCGCCGGATCGGGGAACTGATTGACCCACTGCCGGAGGTCGTCGACCGGCGCGCTCGCGATCCGCTGCGAGACACGAGGCTCGATGCCCCAGGCCTGTTCGATCGTGATCGCGACTCCGAGCAACGCGCGGCGGAACACCTCGGGGTCTCGGGGATCCGGAGCGGGTGGCTGGTCCGGGATGCGATCGGAAACCCCGCGGCGCGGCATCGGCGCGGGGGCGCTCTGGGCCTTCGTCGAGATCGGAACGAGCGTGATGAGTACGACGGCAATCATCGACACGACGGGCTTGGTCATGTTGTCCTCCCGTGGTCAGAATTGACGTCGCTTTACACCCGATCTCCCTGCAAGGCAAGGCGTTTATCCGAACACCGGCGATCGACTCGAGATGCAGCGGGAACTCGCCGGTTTCGCGGGCGTTTCATTTCCGGCTCAACCAGCGACAGTTCATCCCCGACCGCATTCAGCCCGAAGAGAGAGGATTTGCGGAACGTTGCGCTGCGTTCACTGACAGGGATTCGCGTTCGGCCGCGTCACGCCGGCACTGTTCGTGCCAAGGTTTCCTTCAACTCCGCCGGTCATGCCCGTGACCAGGAAGAACTGGACCGTACCCTCGTCGGGCTCGGCCGGATTGTCGAACGACGTCTGATCCGTCCCGCAGTACCTGAACACCAGCGGACCGAACTCATCGGGCTGCGTGTAGAGCCCGGTCGTCCGGAGCAGCGCGAGATCACCTGCGTAGAGGTTCCATCGGGTCGGGCCGTTCTCCTTGGCCCAACGCACGGTCGATTTCGTGCCGCTCAGGATGTAGATCATCCCATCGGCGAGATCGCAGACATTGCCCACTCCGTTGCCGTTCCAGTCGGCTTGAGACGGGTTCCATTCGGAGGGACAGTTGTCGGTTGCATTTGGAACGGTATCGCCATCATCGTCCCTGCAGTCAAGCCCGTCATCAATCGTGCCGTCGCAGTCGTCGTCGACACCGTTGCAGATCTCGCTGGACGGACTACCGGGCACGCACCCCTGAGACGTGCCGTTTACGCACTGGGTGTGTCGCGCGCATGCACCGATCCCGCAGACACTGGGTCCATCCCCATTGAGCGGAGTATTGACACACCCCTGCGCGTTGCATGAGTCCGCCGTGCACGGATTGGAATCGTCGCAACCCGGCTGATGCACGCAGCCGCCGTGGCCGTTGCAGGAATCGAACGTGCATGGAATCCCATCGTCACAAGAGTACGGTTGGTGGACGCAACCGCCCTGACTGCTGCAGGAGTCGACCGTACAAGGATCGGAATCATCGCAAGTGTTCGGCTCGGCGACGCAAGAACCCTGCACACAATGGTCGTTCACGGTGCAGACGTTTCCGTCATCGCATGGCCCATCGACGTACGTAGGGTAGATGCAGCCCAAGCCGGGATCGCAATAGCCCTGACCGTAGCACTGAAACGGTGCGCCGCAGTCGACGGGCGTGGCGCCGACGCAGACACCCGACTGGCAATGTCCGTCGCTGAGAGTGCATCCGCTATGTTGGCATGACGAACCGTCCGGCAGGTACGGGGGGCCTGGGACGCAAGCGCCCGAGCAATAATCGCCCTGGCTGCATGTGTCCCCGTCATCACATCGGGCACCGTCTATGGGACACATCGGTGCTGGACTTGGAATCGCGGCAAAGCTCACGATGAGTGCGGCGATGACGTGAACGACCATAAGCTCCCCCGGCACTGCGGGTCATATACGCGAGAAGCGGGTACGATGCAACATCACGAGCGGGCCGCAAGCCTCACGGCGTTGCGGGCTTGTGGATCCGCCGCATCGATACCTTGCGGGCCTCGGATGGGTCCGCGGGGTTGTTGAGCTGGACGGCGATCCCATGCGCGGGAAGGCGGCGCGCATCGACGTCGGCGATCACGAGCGATCCTGCGATCGTCTGCTTGGCGAGGTCGATGTTGATCGCACGCGCCCGCGGATCGCCGCTGACGCTATCGACCCGGTAGCCGCGGATCTTGCCGGCAACGGCGCTCGAGGCGTTCCCAACGATCGTCGTCGTGAAGACCGTGTAATCGGCGGGCGGGCCCGAGACATCGGCCGAGACCGCGACGTCCTCCCAGTCGAGCGTCAGCGTCTTTCCTTCGGCGCGCGACTCCGTCGTGATCGCGTTCAGGCCGCCGGCCCCCGGCTTTTCGCGCCTCGCCCGCGCGTGGATCTCGACATTCTTCAGGCGAAATGTGACGTCGGCGTCGAAGCCGAGCTCGATCACGCGCTGGCCGTAGGGGAGGCCGCCAAGCTCGACTCCGGATAGCTCGAACTGCGACTCGGCGATCGACAGCTCTGAGAGCCGTCCCTCCGCCGTCACGCCGCTGCCTGTTCCGGTTCCCTGGTCGGTCCCCCGGCGTGAGAAACGGCTTCGCGCGATCCGGAACCGGCCGCCCGGCGGAAGGGAAGGGTCGACGTCCTTGATCCACCAGCCGACACCGTAGCCTCCCTGAACGGGCCCCGTGATCCGTGCTTCACAGCGATCGAAGATGACCTGCGCCTCGCTCTCAGGCGCGTTGTAATTGACGTAGTAGAAATCGGCGACGTTGGCGTCCTCGATGACGGTTCCCGAAACCTGCGCGAAGGCCGTGGCATTCAGCTCGAGACCCGTGTCCGCGGAGTACTGCCCGTAACAATCGATGACGTAAGCATGCCCGACCCGCGCCCTCTCGCCGATCTGGAAATTGGACGACGCGAAACGCGGCTGCCTTGCAAGCAGGGAGTGCCAGCAGCGCACGAGCCAGACGTCGTCGATCCTGACGTTCGCCCGGTGGCCGCCCGCGGCTCCGCCGCCGTCGACGAGGATCCCCCAGTTCCCGCCCTCGATACGCACGTTGTCGATGTAGACGCGCGTGATCGTGTCGGGCACCGCCTCCTCGTCGTCCGCCTGGGATGAAAGGATCGCAATCCCGCCGCGGTGGCTTGCGGTCGTGGGATCGACGGGCACGTCGTACGCACGAACGTCCTTGACGACGATCCGGTCCCAGTCGACGCGCCTGAACCCACCGACGCCGCTGCCATTGACGTAGTTTCCGAAGATGACGTGGTCCTTCCCGCCGACGCCGTTGGCGTCGATGGCGAACCCTTCGATCCAGATGTTGCGCACGCTCTGATGATCGGCGCTGAGGTCGGGATCGAGGAAGCGGGGCGCTGCCGCCGTGAGCTTGATCGTGACGTCCGGCCCTCCCACGATCGCGAGCCAGTTGGTGAGCCCGACGGGGAGCTTGATCGGAGCGTTCTGGGTGTACGAGCCTCGGGCGAAGTGGATCCGGCCTCCGCTCTCCGGAATCGAGGCGAACGCGGTCTCCCACCCGGTCCACGGGTTGGCGCTCGTCCCGTCGCCGCCGGTCGCGTAGCTCTCCGCGTGACGCACGGCGGATGCCGCGATCGATGCGATGACCCGCGATCCGTCGGCGACCCACAGGGGAGGAGGGGAAGCGCGAGCGGGTTGCGCGGCGCTGAGTGTCGATGGCGGAGCAGCCAAACAGACCAGGAGGGCGAGCGACTTGAAGAGTGTGCGCATGCGTGATGCGCGGAGAATAGACCGGGCCAGGGGGCACCGCATTGGCGACCCGAAATAGCGCCTAGCTCCCGCCCGCCTTTTCTGGCGGTTTTCGCCCCGAATTTCCGATTGTCAAGGTGGGAGGCGCGTCATGAAACGCCACGGAGCCTTGGCGGCGGCACTGTTTCTTCTGCTTGTTGCGCACGGAGCGAACCCGCGGGCCCAGACGCCGTTTCGGGTCCGGGACATCTACACGGCGACGAGGTTCGATGACGCCTCGCATCCGGATGAGGTCACCGTTTCGGGGGGTGTGACGTACTTCACCGCGCGAGAGCCGCACATCGGCGCCGAGCTGTGGAGGACCGACGGCACGGCCGCGGGAACGGTGCTCGTGAAGGACATCGAGCCCGGCGAGGTCGGCAGCACGCCGGCTATGTTGACGGACTTCAAAGGGACACTATTCTTCGCGGCCCAGACCGCCGCGGCCGGCGTGGAGCTTTGGAAGAGCGACGGTACCGCGGAGGGGACCCTCCTGGTCAAGGACATCCAACCCGGCAGCGGATCGGGACTGACGGGCGGCCTGGTCCTGCTCGATGATTCGCTGTACTTGGGTGCATCGGATTCCGCCCACGGCCGTGAGCTGTGGAGGACCGATGGGACCGCCGCGGGCACCGTCCTCGTGAAGGACTTCGATCCGGGACCGGCGAGCGGATTGCAGTACCTCGCCCAGGTCGGTGGCGCGCTGTACGTGATCGCAACGGACGGGACGAGCGGCTACGAGCTCTGGAAGAGCGACGGCACCGAGGCCGGCACGGTCCTCGTGAAGGACATCAACCCGGGCTCGGCTTCGAGCAACCCGTACGCGATGACGTATGCCGGCGGCAAGGTGTTCTTCGTCGCGGACGACGGCAGCCACGGCTACGAGCTGTGGGTCACCGACGGAACGGGCCCGGGCACGCATCTCGTGAAGGACATCGGGCCGTCCGGTGCGAGCGGCAGCGTCTCGAATCTCACCGAGGTCGGCGGCATCGTCTATTTCGTCGCGGACGATGGCGTGCACGGCGCGGAGTTGTGGAGAAGCGACGGCACCGAGTCCGGAACGAGGATGGTCGCCGACATCGCGCCGGGTGCCGCATCGAGCAGTCCATGGTTCTTCGCCGCCTGGAAAGCCACGCTCTTCTTCCAGGCGCGCGCCGACGGGGAGGACGATGCCGAGCTGTGGAGAAGCGACGGCACCGAGAGCGGAACGGTGCGGGTCGCCGACATCGTGCCGGGTGCTGCGGGGAGCTATCCCGCGTACCTGTTTCCCGCCGGCGGACGGCTTTACTTCACGGCCGACGACGATGCGCACGGACGCGAGCTCTGGACGACGGACGGCACCGCGGCCGGCACCTCGTTGGTCGCCGACATCAATCCGGGTGCAGGCTTCGGCGTCGACGATGTGCGGTTCCTGACGGACGTCGGTGGCAGTCTCTACTTCTCCGCGAACGACGGCATCCATTCGCGGGAGCTGTGGAGGACGGACGGCACGCCCGCCGGGACGCAACTCGTCAAGAACATCAATCGGGGGCTCACCTCGAGCAACCCGGGGCACCTGACCGACGTCGAAGGAACGCTGTTCTTCTCGGCCACGACCGACGCCCACGAAGAGGCGGTGCACAAGAGCGACGGCACCGAGGCCGGGACGACGCTCGTCGATCCGGCGCAGGTGGCCGGCGGCCCGACCGTCACGGGGTCCTTCGGCGGATCGCTGCTGTTCACGGGGGTCGACGCGTCCGACCCGTACGAGCTCACTCTGTTCGAGAGCAACGGCGCCGCGGGCGGGACCGGCCCGGTGGTTCCCGCGAGCATCCTTCGGGACGCCTCGCAGTTCACGCCAGAAGGTAGCGCGCTCTTCTTCCTCGCCACGGACGACGCGCACGGTCGGGAGCTGTGGCGGAGCGACGGCACGGCCGCGGGGACCGGACTCGTCGCGGATCTCTGCCCCGGCTACGGGTCGGCGTTCGAAGCGTACTACTACGACGTTCCCATGGTCGCGATGAACGGCACGCTGTTCTTCCGCGCGAACGACGGCACGCGATGGGGCCTCTTCAAGAGCGACGGCACGGGGCCGGGGACGGTTCTCGTCAAGCCGGTCTATCCGAGCGAGCTGACGAGCTTCGGCGAAAGGCTCTTCTTTGCGGGCTACGATCCGGCGAGCGGGACGGAGCTGTGGGTCAGCGATGGAACCGCCGCGGGCACCTACGTCCTGAAGGACATCGTGCCGGGTTCGGCCTCGAGCAATCCGCTCAACCTCCATGTGACGAACGGGCTGTTGTTCTTCATGGCGTTCGACCCGGCTCACGGCACCGAGCTCTGGAAGAGCGACGGCACGAGCCAAGGCACCGTCCTCGTGAAGGACATCCGTCCCGGGAGCTTAACCGGAGCGTCAGCCTACGTCGCGGCGGCAACGGCGGGTGGCTTCTACTGGTTCGCCGCCGACGACGGCGTTCACGGCGCGGAGCTGTGGCGCAGTGACGGCACCGAGGCCGGAACGGTGATGGTGAGCGACTTCGCGCCGGGAAGCGCGTCGAGCTATCCCGGCGGGCTCACCGGCATCGACGGCACGTGCTGGTTCAGCGCCGACGATGGCGTACACGGCCGGGAGCTCTTCTGGACCGACGGGACGCCGGCCGGGACCGGCACGTACGACATCTCGCCCGGCACCTACGGCTCGCAGCCGGAGTCGTTCACGCACTCGGGCCCGTTCCTCTATTTCTCGGCGGACGATTCGGTTTTCGATGAGCCGCTGAATCGCGAGCTGTGGGCGGTCCGGCTCTGCACGGCACCACCGGCCGCCGAGGCTTCCGGCGTGCGTTTCGCGGACCACGCCACGCTCACGTGGGACGCTGCGGCCGGCGTCCATTACGACGTCGTGCGTCGCAGCGGCGGCTCATGGACGACGCTCGCGACCGGTCTCGAGAGCGCGTCGGTGACCGATCCCGCGACGCCCCCTCCGGGAGCCGTGTTCTGGTACGAGGTGCGTGACGCCAACTCGTGCGGGGAAGGGCCCTGACGGGCGAAGCGTTCGCATTCCCTCTCGAGATCGGCCAGCGCGCGCTAGAACCCCAGCCCAGCGTCCCCTTCGAGCACTTCCTGTTTCAATTCGGGGCGCTCTCCCGGCGCCCAGAGCGCGGCTGTATGAACGACACGATAGCGGAGCGGTCCGCCATCCGGGCTTTCGCTCCGTGTGACCGGCCGCGGAATGCACACGAATTCCGATCGCAGCGTTCGCGCGTCGAGCCGCACTTTGGCGTAGCCGTGACCGCCCACGTCGACGAACGAGACATGCGGCGAAAGGGCAGGGTTCGATAGCGCGCGTGCTTGCGCGAGGTCGCCGTTCTTGGCGTAATCGAGGCACGAGCGGACGCCGTGCTTGAGCAGCATGTTGTACGTCGGGTCGGGCTTGTCCTTGCCCGGCCGATCGGCCAGGAACAGCGGTCTCAACGGATCGTTCTTGGGGAGCCCGTACTCGGAGCCTTCGAGGCCGCCGACGCTCGCGATGGACGCGCCGGTGAAGCTCAAGCCGACGGGCTCGAAGGCTTGCGGCGGCAGCGATTTCGCGGCGTAGCCGGCCCAGAACGCGTGGCGATCTCCGGAGACGATGGCGAACCCGGTGATCTTGGCGTCGCGAACGTGGTCGTAGATCTCGGCGCGTTCCATGTAGGCGGTGCCGAAATCGCCGCCACCAAACGAAGCATAGGCGGTGCTCGCCCACGCGGTTTTCGTAAGTCCGGGAGGCAGGTTCTGGGGATCGGCGCGCTCGTCGAGCGTGCCGAGCGAATTGCCCCAGATCTTCCACGTGGCCGTCGACTTGCGAAGTTGGTCCTTGAACCACGCCTTTTGCTCGGCGCCGAGGATCGTCTGGGGCGGCGCGTCCTTCCGCGCGTTCGGGGCGGTGCCTTCGAACTTGAGCTCCGCCGGGGGGTTCCCGCCGTTGTAAGCGCGCCCTCCGTCGAGGATCTGGTACAGGTCTTCGGGGGCCATGCCGGTGAACTCGTCGCCCCCCAGCTTGTCCAGGCCCGGGACAGCCGTCGGGTCCTTGCTTCGGAAGCTGCGCTGATCGGTGATGATCAGGTCCAGGTGGCGCCCGTACCGCAGCGTACGGTATCCGATGAGGCTGTGGATCGCGATCAGGTTGTTGGGCTCTTGACCGAGGCCGTTCTCGTCGAACTTCTCGATGGGCACGTTCTGGACGGCCGGGGGATCGAACCGCTCCAGCGTGTGTCCTTTGGGTCTCGCAATGCGGGCGGGAATGTATTCGAACCATGCCTGCATCGCGGCGACCTTGACCGTTTGGCCGGGCCGCGCGGGGCCACCGGCTTTCAGGAAGCTTTGCCATCCCTGCCAGGAGAATTCGTGATTGTCCCATATGCACACGAACGGCCAGCGCGCCCGCGCGTCCTGGAGGTCGGGGTCGCTGAGATAGCCGCGATAGACGGCTCGGTAACCGTCCACCGTGACGGGGATGTGGAAATCGCTGATCTTTTCTGCGCCGGGAATGCGTGCGACCTCGTAGATGGTCCGGTCGTAGCGCGTCTTTCTGTCCTCGGGATACCAGACGAGCTCGTAGATGAAATCGCCGAGATGAAGGACGAAGTCGAGCTGATCTTCGGGCTTGGCGCGCTCGTCCTCGAAGATCATCCTGCGGTAGGCGTTGAGCTTTCCGTCGTTGACGCTCTGGCAGCTGACGTAGGCGAACTGGACCGGCCGGGTGTCGTCCGGCGCGGGTGCGGTGATCGTGCGGCCGATGCGGCTGCCGTTCCCTTGGTCGTCGGTGAAGCGATACCAGTACGTGTGCGCCGGCTTCAGCCCGCCGACGAGCACGCGGACGGTCCAGTCGGATTCGATGGAGACGCGCGCCGAGGAGTGGGCGACCACTCGGTGAAAATCCGGATCCTCCGCGATCTCGACGGTGAGGCGATGCCGCTCTTCCGGCTTGAAGGGGCGCCGGGTCCACAGGATCACGCTGGTCGAGTCCGGATCGCCCGATGCGACGCCTTCGGGGTAGAGATCACGACGCTCGTGCCACCGAACGCGGGACGCTTCCGCGATCCCGCCCCACATGCATGTGGCGCCAGCTGCCGCGGCCAATTGAATGAATTCACGACGGCTGATTGACATTCCGGCTCCCTTCGACGTCGCTCACAAAATACGTGCGCGTCGAGCGCGAGTTGCATGGAAGGGTCGGAGCCGCGGCGATCGGCTCGACGGTCAGCTCGGATTCACAGACCCAGGTACACCGCGAACGTGCCCAGCCAGTGCCCGCCCTCGTAGTGCTCTCCGGTGACGGCGGGCAGCGCGGCCGCGCGATGGCTGGCCGCTGCCGCGAGCAGCGCCTTCGCTCTCTTGTCGCCGTCCTTCAGGCCGTGCGCGATCCCTTCGAGCATCCACGCCCGGCTCAGGTTGAGCCCGTCGATGTGCGCGAGCTTCGGATCGGACCGATCCGTCACGACTCCGGGCGGTAGCCAGCCGGCGCCGCCGTTTTTCGGAATCTGCGGCAGGAAGTCCGAGAGCCACTTCCCGAACGCCTCGGGACCGAGCACCCGCCGCATGAAATCCGCCTCGGCCAGGCACGGCGAGAGAAAGTCCTGACCCGAAGGCTCGTAGTCGAGCGGGCAATTGCGGTCATGACGATAGAACCGCTCGGCGGCATCGGTGAGGACGGCCGTCATGTCGGCGTCCCTCGCGACGCGCGCCCAATCCCACATCAGACTGAACGAGAATGCCGTTTGATCGTGCTCGCCGATACGGATGGGATAGCGCAGCTTGGGGATCCAGGCTTCGAGCTTCGAGGCTGCGAGCGTCTCGAGCGGTGCCACGGCCTTGGCCCATTGACGGCCCTGAGGGTCGTCCCACGTCGAAAGCTCGGCGGATAGCTGCAGCAGCCATGCGAGCCCGTACGGGCGCTCGAACGACGCTCGTCCTGCGTTCCCGACATATTCGACCTCCCGGGCGATCTTCTCAGGAGTGAGGTCGGCCGACAGAGCGGCTCGCGCGTCCTTTGCGAAGGGCGCCTCGGGAAAGTTCCGCAAGAGGCGCACGAGCAACCAATGCCCGTGAACCGAGGAATGCCAGTCGTAGCAGCCATAGAACGCCGGAGTGAGCTCGTGCGGTGGCCGGGCATCGGCATCGCTCTGGAGGACATGGGCGATCTTGTTCGGATACTCCTTGTTCACGCACGCGAGCGCGAGGCCCGCGAACCGCGCCGCGGCGGCCTCGTCCTGCGGGTCTTGCGCGGCCGTCGCCGCGCCACTCCAGGCGGCGACGAGGACGAGCAGGCCCGCTCGGAGCCGGTAACGAGTTCCAATCATCGCTGGCCGGACACTACACCGGTCCGGCCAGGATTCGCTCAGCGCGTGACGAACTCGAGCGCGAGAGGCGTCTTCGCGTAGTACTGGTTGTACAGGTAATAACCGCCGTCACCGGTCCGAACGTACACCTTGTCGTGGCTATACCAGCCATCCGGCCACGACTCGGGCCACGGGTCGACCACCCGCATCCAGTAGCCGTTCACTTGGAATTCCGCCCCTCCGGAAACCTTTCGGATGGGAAGATCGCTGAGAAGAAACGTGTGCTCCGATCCGAAGTCCTTCGCAAACTGATCATCCGGCACGCGGAGTCCCTCGTACCCCCCGCGCTGCGTCCAATTGCGATGCTCGTTCTCCCAGTGCTTGGCCTTGTGCTCCGACCAGTAGACCGCGTGATCTCCGACCTTGACGACCATCTGCGTTTCTTCGGTGTGTGCGGGTGCGGCGAGCGAGACGAACAACACTGCGACCAGTGCGACGCCGGTAGGTTTCATGACCACGCCTCCATTGGCGGGACGAACCCGTCTCATGAACATTATGCGCCCGCCGATGGCCTGCCCATGGGTGAAAACCCTACGCCATCGTGATTGGCGCACCGGCGCTCCGGGGGTCGGCTCGAGCGCGAATTCTGCGCGCTCGCCGGAGAAACCCCTTGACCCGACGCGAGATTCCGGCCAACTAATCTGTGGCGGCTTGGACCAGGAGTTCCGACCTTGGAATCTTGGCGGCCGGCGCGGGGATTTCGATGCGGGCCATTCGCGGGGTCTGTGGGGTTGTTCTTGTCTCGACTTATGCACTTTCGCTCCTTCACGGAGCGGACCCTCGGCCGCTCTCGCTGGACGAGCGCATCGCCGCGCAGAGGGCGGTCGAGCAGGTCTACTGGAACCATCGCATCTGGCCGAAGGAAAACGCCGCGCCAAAGCCGCCGCTGTCGGCGGTGATGTCCGACGAGACGCTCCGCGCGAAGGTCGAAGATACGCTCTCCAAATCGGGCGCGCTCGGTGCCCTCTGGCGCCGGCCCATCACGACGGAGCAGCTCCAAGCCGAGCTCGATCGGATGAGCGCGCAGACGCGGGACCCCGAGATGCTGAGCGAGCTTTACGCCGCGCTCTCGAACGATCCCCGCTTGATCGCCGAGACGCTCGCGCGCGCAGTGATCGCGGATCGCTCGATCCGGACGCTGTATGCGAGCGACGCCTCACGCAGCAAGCGCCCGTTCGACGAATGGTGGGCCGAAACTCGCGGCTCGATCGACGCCGACGTCCGTGCCATGGAAGCGTTCGGCCCGTTGTCGATCACCATGCCCACGGTCACCGGTTGCACGGCGGATACCTGGACGACGACGCTGCGTACCGGGCTTCCCGACCCGCGTGACCTGCACACGGCGGTGTGGACCGGCGCCGAGATGATCGTGTGGGGCGGGCACGACGGCGTCGCTATGGGAGACGGCGGCCGCTACGACCCGGCGACGGACAGCTGGCAGGGGATTCCGGCGGGCGCTTCGGCTCCGATCGCGCGTCGCGAGCACACGGCGGTGTGGACCGGCACGCAGATGGTTGTCTGGGGTGGGTACGACGGAGCCACATTCATGAGCACCGGCGGGCGCTTTGATCCGGTGAGCGGCCTGTGGTCGCCGACGTCCGTGGGCGCGAACGTTCCGACCGGAAGGTACGAGCACACCGCGGTCTGGACCGGCTCCGAGATGATCGTGTGGGGCGGCGCGGGCAGCGGCGGGGCGCTGAACACCGGTGGCCGCTACAACCCATCGACCGACACCTGGACGGTCACCTCGACGGTCGGAGCCCCGCCGGCGCGCGAGATACAGACCGCCGTTTGGACCGGCTCGAAGATGATCGTATGGGGCGGCGCCGTCGGAGCGACCGGCACGAATACGGGCGGCCGCTACGATCCTTCGACGGACTCCTGGGCGGCGACCTCGCCGACCAACGCTCCCTCGATGCGCTACAACCACACCGCGGTATGGACCGGTACGGAAATGATCATCTGGGGCGGGCGATCGGTCACGAACACGGGAGCGCGCTACAACCCGGTGACCGACACCTGGGTCGCGACGTCCACAGGAGCGAACGTCCCGATCGGGCGCGAACGCCATGTCGCCGTATGGACCGGCTCGAGGATGATCGTGTGGGGCGGCACGGCCGCGTCGGCGATCACGAACACCGGGGGACTCTACGATCCGAGTTCCGATTCCTGGACTCCGACCTCCACGGGCGCCAACGTGAGCGCCGGCCGGCAGAGCTTCACGGCGGTCTGGACCGGCAGCGAGATGATCGTGTGGGGCGGGTCGACCTCCTCGTCGACCTACACTCACGGCGGGGCGCGATACAACCCATCCGCGGATGCTTGGACGCCGACGAGCCTGAGCGGCGCCGGTCCTGGCTCGCGCAGCTCGCACGTCACGGTCTGGACGGGGGCCGAAGCGATCGTCTGGGGCGGGTCCGATGGCGATGCGCTGAACACCGGGGGCCGCTTCGACCCGGCAACGAACTCGTGGACTCCGACCTCGACCGGCGTGGCGACGCCGGCGGCCCGGTACGACACGACCGCGGTCTGGTCGGGAACCGAGATGATCGTCTGGGGCGGCTACAACGGAACGATCTTCTTCGGTGATGGAGGCCGCTACAACCCCGCGACCGACTCCTGGATGGCGACCGGGACCCCGGGGGCCCCGGCCGCACGGCGCATGCCGACCTCGATCTGGACCGGCACCGAGATGATCGTGTGGGGAGGCATCAATAACGGCACGATGCAAAACAGCGGCGGGCGGTACAACCCGGCGGCGGACAGCTGGACGTCGACGTCGACCGGAGCGAACGTGCCCGCGGCCCGCATCCGGGCCACGAGCGTCTGGAGCGGCACGCAGATGATCGTCTGGGGCGGGTCGTTGTCCACCGGAAACACGAACACGGGTGGCCGGTACGCTCCCGCGACCGACTCCTGGACGCCGACCTCGACCGGAGCCAACGTGCCGGCGCTGCGCCAGGATCACTCCGCCGTGTGGACGGGCAGCGAGATGATCGTCTGGGGCGGCCTCGACACGTCCGCCGGGTTCTACAACTCGGGCGGGCGGTACGACCCGGCGGCGGACAGCTGGACGCCGACGTCGATCGGAGCGAACGTTCCGGTCGGCCGATCGCAGCATCGCGCCGTCTGGACGGGCGCCGAGATGATCGTGTGGGGAGGCGCGGGCCAGACCGGCGCCGTGAACTCCGGCGGCCGCTACGATCGATCGACGGATACGTGGGTTCCGATCGCGACGCAGAACGCCCCGGCACCAAGGAACTCGTTCACATCCGCGTGGACCGGATCGCAGATGTTCGTGTTCGGCGGCAACCCGAATACCGCGAGCGGCGGCCTCTACTGCGGCTGCCCGAACGGAAAGACGATTTATCTCGACGCGGACGGCGACGGATACGGCGATGCCGCTCGGCCGAGCGCAAGCTGCGACGGCTCGGTCCCGGCGGGCTTCTCGGCGGCCCCGGGCGATTGCAACGATGCGAGCGCGGCCGTCCACCCGGGAGCGACCGAGATCTGCAACGGCATCGACGACGACTGCGACGGCACGATCGACGACGCCCTTCCGCCCGCCGGAAGCCCCAGCCTCACCGAGGCGCCCTCCGGTGCGAACACGGCACTCGCGTGGACCTCGATTGCGGCCGCCACGGGGTATGACGTCTTGATGGGAAGTCTCGGCACGCTCCGAGGCACCGGGGGAAACTTTGCCTCGGCGACGATCTCGTGCGTGGCGAACGATCTCGCCGCGACGACGACGCAAGACGCGAGCGCCGCCTCGGCGAGCGGCACGTGGTATCTGGTCCGCCCGGTCAGCTCATGCGGAGGGCCCGGAAGCTACGACGACGGAGCGCCGGGCCAGAGCGCAAGCCGCAACGCAGGGATCGCGGCGTCCGGAACGGCGTGCCCCTGAGGGATCCCCGCCGTTACGGGACCAGGTTCAGCAGCTCGCGGCGCTCGTGATCGCGGAATGAGTGGCAGGTGTCGAACAGCGAGCCGTCCGTCCGGACCGTCGGGGCGACGCCGATGAAGATCGGGATCGTTCCGTGGGACAGCGCTTTGATTGCCACGCGCGTGACGTTGGCGATGTACGTCGATTCGGGCGAGGGCGTGGTGCCCATGCAATCGTTCGTTCCGATGAGGATGACGACGTAGAGCGGATCGTAGGCGGTCACCATCGCGTCCCAGTTGGTGAGGAGCGAGCCCGCCGAGTAGCCGGCCCGGCCGGTCGACACGATGTTGAAGTCCCGGCCGGGGAAACGCTCCGCCAGCGCAGCGTGCAGGCCGTCGGCAATCGCGTGCGTCGGCTGCGCCCAGCTGTCCCCGGTGATGACGATGGTGCGGCCCCCGGGGTCGTTGATCAGGAAGTTCGCCGTGTCTCCCGGTTTGGCGTCGTCTTGGAGGAACTCGGTCGCGGGCTTGAGCGAGAGCTCGTCGAGCAACGGCACGTCGGGCGTGACGTCGCCCTTGACGTACCGCACCTTCACGTCGTCCACGCCGTCGGGAATGGTCAGCGTGGTCCAGAACCAGTTGGGCCAGCCGTTCCCGAAGCGCCGGTCCAGAAAGAGGCGGCCCGGCCTGTTGTCGAAGGTGAATTGCGTCGACGGGATCTCCGTTTCGGCTCCGCCGGATCCGGCGTCGGTGACGAGGGTCAGGTAATCGTTCCCCGACGGCGACGGCGAGACCACGCCGCTGACGAGATACGGTTTTCCCGCGTTGACGGGCACCGAGTCGGCGGACTGGACCCAGCCCGCGTAGGACGGTGGGTACGCGAGGCAGTCGTGGCCGCCGTTCCCCGCGGTGCACTGCAGCGGGTCGGAGATCTGGGGATTCGGGAAGGCGAGCGTGCTGAGCGGATGCGACACCGCGTTGTCGCTCGTCCAGGCGCCGGGAAGAGAACAGCTCGTCCCGGCCGAGCCCTCCGGGAGCAGCTCTTGGCCGTGCGATCCCCAGATCGATCGGGAGGCCATCCCGACCTTGTATCCCAGCAGGAAGTAGGTTCCCTCGACGGGATGGGACGAGTTGAGCCACGCGTTCGAGAGCGGGACGCCCGCGCCGACCGGCTCATCGGATGGCACGATGCGATCCGTCATGCGCCACTGGTTGCCGGAGCCGGCAGGGCACGTGACGCCATCGCCGTCGGCGATATCCGCAATCATGTGCGTCGCGTGCTTCGGCTCCAAGCCCGAGCCCACGACGCTCGATCCGATGAACACGACGTCGCCGACGAGGAAGTTCGGCACCCCATCGCCGTTGGGATCGGTGGGTGTGGCCGGACCGGCGCCATCGGGATCGGCGATGCAAATCGTGTCGAGCGGAGCCGTGCAATCGCCAAAGCCGCACTGCGAGATGGTGGCGGAGCCCTCCATGTTCAGGTTCGTCTGGACGATGTGATGTCCCCTGAACATCTCGACCCACTGGTCGAAGACGGCGGGCGCCGTATAGCGAATCGGGTCGCCGTAAAGCTTCGCGTGGCCGTACATCTGGCCGATCGCCGCCCCGTAGCTCGCCGCGGCATCGGTCTCCACGTCATAGAAATAGAGGTTGCCGTCGTCGAGCACGGGATCGGCAAACGTCCCTTGGCCCACCCCCCACGCGGCGAGCTGTACCGACGAGCCTTCGAAGAAACGCGCCTCGCGGCTCCGGAGGACCGAGCACGACCCCGCCGACGCCGGCCACGAGAGCATGACGCTTCCGGTCGTTTTCGACCTGCTCACCGTGAGCGTCGGACTCGAAGGAAGTAGCGACGCCGCGAACATCACGGTCGAGGCGGCCGCACACACCACAACCGCGACGATTGCCCGCAATTGGCGACCGCTCATGGGGGCGAAATGTACGAAGACTTGGCTCCCCGCGCTCGGGAATTTCGGCGGGTTATTTCAATTCTTTAACGGTCGATGGCTGCGAGCGTACTATTGGCGCCCTAACCGGCTCCAAAGGGGGAGATTTCATGCGTAGAGCGCTCGCTACCGCGGTCGCGATCCTGCTGCCGCTCGCCACGGTCTCGGCCGCCGAGGAGCCCGACCCTTATCTCTGGCTCGAAGAGGTTCAGGGCGCCAAAGCGCTGGCCTGGGCGAAGGAGCAGAACCAGAAAACCACCGCCGAGCTCGAGAAGGTGAAGCAGTTCAAGCCGATCTACGAGAAGACCCTGCAGATCATGGACTCCAAGGAGCGCATTCCGGCGCCCGACCTGGCCGGCGACACGGTCTTCAATTTCTGGCAGGACCAAGACCACCCCCGCGGGATCTGGCGCCGGACGAGCCTGGCCTCGTATCGCACGCCTGCACCCGCGTGGGAGACCATCATCGACGTCGACGCGCTGGTCAAATCCGACGGCGTTCCGTGGGCTTGGGGCGGGGCGGACTGCCTGCCTCCGAAAAACGAGCTGTGCCTCGTCTCGTTGAGACGCGGAGGTAGTGACGCCGCCGTCTACCGCGAGTTCGACGTGCGCACCAAGACGTTCGTCGCCGGCGGCTTCTCGATTCCCGAGGCGAAGTCCCAGATCGCCTGGCGCGACGAGAACAGCGTCTGGGTCGGCACGGATTTCGGTCCCGGCTCCATGACGACGTCCGGATACGCGCGCATCGTGAAGCTGTGGACGCGCGGCACCCCGCTCGCTGCGGCAAAGGCGGTCTACGAGGTCGCGCCGGAGGACGTCGAGGCTCAGGCATTCAGCCATCACGCTCCCGAGGGGCGCACGGATTTCGTCATTCGGACCCTCGACGTCTACCGTCACGAGGTGTTCGTCGTGCTGGGCGAGCGCCTCGTCAAGCTCGACATCCCGGACGATTCGAAATTCGAGGGACTGTTCAAGGACCGGCTGCTCCTGTCGCTCCGTTCCGACTGGACGGTCAGGGACAAGACGTACAAGCAGGACTCTCTTCTCGCGATCGGGCTCGATGCGTTTCTCCGCGGCCGGCGCGAGTTCGACGTCCTCTACGAGGCCACGCCCCGCGCGTCGCTCCAGAGTGTGAGCTCAACGCGGGACGCCGTCCTCGTCACGACGCTCGACAACGTGCGCGGAAAGCTGTACGCGCTCACGCCGAACGACAAGGGCTGGGCCACGACGCCGATCCCGCTGCCGGGCATCGGCAGGGTCGACGTCGCGGCGACCGACCTCTGGCAGTCCGCTTACCTTTATTCCTATACGGACTTCTTGACCCCCACATCGCTCTTCCTCGCGAACGGCGGGCCCGCGACCAAGGTCAAGTCGGCGCCTGCGTTCTTCGACGCCGAAGGGATGAAGGTCGAGCAGTACGAGGCGACGTCCAAGGACGGGACGAAGATCCCGTACTTCCTCGTCACCCCCAAGGGATTCAAGGCCGACGGGCAGAACCCGACCCTTCTCTACGGCTACGGTGGCTTCGAGATCCCGCAGCTTCCGACGTACAGCGGCGTGAACGGGTCGGCCTGGATCGAGCGAGGCGGCGTTTACGCGCTCGCGAACCTTCGCGGCGGCGGTGAGTTCGGGCCCGCGTGGCACCGCGCCGCTCAGAAGGAGAATCACATCCGGAATTTCGAGGACTTCACCGCCGTCGCCGACGATCTGATCGCGCGGAGGATCACGTCGTCGAAGCACCTGGGCTGTCGCGGCGGCTCGCAAGGCGGCCTGCTCGTCGCGGGGTCGATGACCTTACGGCCCGAGCTGTTCGGGGCGGTCGACGCCGCGATTCCGCTGATCGACATGCAGCGATACAGCAAGCTCCTCGCGGGTGCGAGCTGGATTGCGGAGTACGGAAACCCGGACGTTCCGGAGGACTGGGCCACCATGCGGAAGTGGTCCCCGTACCAGAACGTGAGGAAGGACGTCACGTACCCGAAGGCGTTCTTCTGGACCACCACACGGGACGACCGCGTTCACCCGGGCCACGCCCGGAAGATCGCCAAGAAGATGATGGACATGGGCCATCCGGTTTACTACTTCGAGCAGATCGAGGGCGGGCACGGCGCGGGGTCGGTGAACTCCCAGCGCGCGTACACGACCGCGCTCGAATACGCGTACCTCTGGAAGATGCTTCGCTGACGGCGGCTCAGTACTGGCCGTAGCGGCCCTTGACGCTCTCGAGCAGCTTCGCCGGATCGAACGCCACGCCGTCCTTGAAGACGATCTCGACATTTTCGACGTCGCTGATGCTCTTCGAAGGATCGCCCGAGACGACGAACAGGTCGGCGTTCTTTGCGGGTGCGATCGAACCGATCGTCTTGTCGCGGCCGAGGTAGACGGCGCCGTTCAGCGTCGCGACCCGAATCGCCTCGACCGGCGTGAAGCCGGCCTCGACGAGAAGCTCGACCTCGCGCAGGTCGGCGAACCCCGGGATCGTGCCGCCGTTTCCGGTCGGATCGCAGCCGGCGAGCAAGAGACCGCCGGCCCGGACGAAGGCGTGCTCCATCGCGAGGTCGCGCTGAAAGCCCCGGGTCGCGCGAGCGGCGGCGTCTTGTGGCTGCGAGGCCGCGCGGCTCCTCGCGTAGAGGTAGGCCGTGCGCGACTCGGTCGTCAGGACGTCCATGGCGCGCGCGTTCAAAGGCGGGCGGTTCGGAAGCCTGTTCTCGAACACCGGGAGCGTCGACGTGACGGCGACGTGGTGCGCGACGAGGCTCGCGATCAGCGCCTTGGCCTCTGCGGCCTCGGGCTCGGTCCGATCGAGGAACGCGGAGGTGTCCTTCATCGGGCACTCGTCGGGCTTTTTGTCCGGGGCGAGATCCGTGTTGACGAAAAAGCCGTGCTCCAGGTCGTCGATCCCGAGGGCGATCGCCTCCGGGTACGTCACGGAGCAGAGATGGCCCGTGACCTTCAAGCCGCGCTTGTGCGCTTCGTCGATCGCGGCCTTCAGCTCGTCCCGCGTGATGTGCATGTAGGCCTTGAACGAGGTCGCGCCCGCATCGGCCCAGTACGCGACGAAGCGCCGAGCCTCTTCGGCATCCCGCAGACCGTGCATCTGCATGAAGAGGGGACTCTTCCCTTGCAGATACGGAGCGGTGACGTCCATGTGCGGGCCGACCAGCGTCCCCGCGTCGATGAGATCGCGGAGATTGAGATCCGCGTACCCTTCGACGCTCCCCGTCGTCCGCAGCGTCGTCACCCCGTTGGCCAGATAGAGCCTCGGCGACGAGAACGTCATCTGGGGAACGAGCAGGGGATCCTCGAAGTGTCCGTTGGGGTCGAAGTTGGGCCGCCCGACGTAGTACATGTGGTCGTGCATGCCGACGAGCCCGGGAAGCACCGTCTTGCCGCGCAGGTCGAGGACGACGGTCCCCGGGGCCGCGCCGGCGTCGGCGCCCGGGCCGATGGATGCGATCTTTCCGTTCTCGATCATCACGTTCCGATCGTCGATCGCGGGCGCTCCGGTTCCGTCGATGACGCGCACGTGTGCCAGAACGATGCGGTTCGCCTCGACCTTGACGTAGGGTTTGACGCCCTCCGATAGGTCCGCGGCCGCCGCTGGGCGCGCGGCCGTGATCGCAAGGACCGCGACAACGGCGATTCGGTGTCTCGTCATCGGCTTCCCCCAACGCGTCGGATCTTGCCCATGGGGGTAGGATGCGTGCTTCGAAGGAGCAACGTCAATGTCGAATGCGCTCGAAGCGGCTAAGGGCAACTCTCGCTGTTGACGCGGCTCGTATTGCCGCACTGGCCCGACGCGATCGCTCCGTTACGCTCGGCGCCCGCGCTTGCCGTTCCCCAGCTTCCCTCGGTTCCGCTTCCGTTTTGGCCGGTGATCACGAGCCAGAGATCGCCGGCGGGGACCCCGCTCCACGTCGCCTGCCCGGAGGTTCCCAGCGCGCACACGGATCCCGCGAGCGAGTAGCTCGCCACGGTCGCCAGCGGCCCGTAGAGGACGTTGTAGTTCTCGGCGGTGCACGTCGAGGCGTCCCACTGCAGGCTGATCGCCGAGCCGTCCGCGGCCGCGCGGCCGCATCTCATCGGTGTGCCGACACCGCCGTCCGGCACCGGCGGGATCGTCGTGCCCCACGGGGCGACATTGCTCAGCGTACCCATGCGGACGACGAGGGTGGTGATCCCGGACATCCCGTCCAGGATGCTTCCCGTTTTTCCCTCGAACGACATCCGCACGTTGACGTCGAAGTAGCTGTTCACGTCGAACGTGCCGTCGAGACGCCGGACGAGACGCACGTGCCCCGGACTCGGCAGCCCATGATCGGTTCCGGCCTCGACGGACAGGCTGTTGAACAGGTTGCACGTGGTGTCGCTCGTCAGCGTCCCCGTCAGCGATCGCATGTTCGACTTGAAGTCCTGAATCGGCTGGCCCGCTCCCGCGGGCTCAGTCTCGACGACGGCGTGAAGCGGAGTCATCGTCAGCGCGCAATCGACGCCGGCCAGGATGCCCGTCCCCGTCAGGTGCATCACGAGATCCGAATCGAAGGTCTCGGTCGTATTCGCGGGGCGGCGCGCCGCCAGATGTGTGATGTTGGTGAACCCTTGGTGGCTCGCGGCGACGTGCAGCTCCGTGCCGGCCGGCAGACCGTCCACGAGCCGGTGCAGGTCCAACGATGAAAAATACCCGCAGGCGGCCGGAGGCAAGTCGACGGTGGCTCCGACAGGGGGCTCGATGCACGGGTTGTGGAACGTGTCTCCGGGCTGCGGCGGTGTGTAGCTCAAGCTGCCGGTCACCTTCACGAAGTAGCTCTCTCCCGGAACGAGAGAGAAGTTCGGCGCGGAGCCTTTCACGCCGGTGTAGCTCTGATACGAATCCGAGGCGGTGAGATATCGCGTCACGTTCGTCGTGATGTTCTGCCCGGCCTTCGTATTGACGTCCACGCGCAGGTCGGAGGCGGTCGCAAAGCCGGAGGCCAGGACGATCGGAAGCGAGAGGAGATGCGTGCCGTCCTGCGAGACTCCGGGCGTCGGGCCCCGCAGCGGGTACACGGTGATGCCGTCGTAGCCGTTGATGCTCCAGTTGAGCGGCGTGCCGACGACGCGCACCTGGTAGCCCTCGCCCGGGATGACGCAGAAGCAGCTCGTGGAGCACGGGGCATTGGCTCCCGTGGCGTCCGGATCGATGGAAGGAAGACACGTCGTGCCGTCCCAAACGTAGAAGGTATTGTCCGCCGTGCGCCATCGCGCGACGGTGATGAACGGTCCATACGCCAACAGCTGCTCGGCGTTCGTCAGTCCGGGCTGCGGGCTCGCCGGGATCGAGATCAGGTATTTCCCGTCGATCGGAAAGCTCCTCGTCGCGATCGTCTGAGCCACGGACGCGGTGCTCACGAGCCCAACCAGAAACAGAGCGGCAACGGTGTGCGCTTGATGACGAGCCATGATCGTCCCCCCGGCCATCGGCGCGAATACATCGCAGAGCTGCGATGAGCATCGCACCCCTTGAACCCGGTTTTACAAGAAGCGGGGGACAGAAGTCAACGAATGGAACTGTGCCGCGGAGATCCCACAGCAGAGGGCTATGGGCACGTAGTCGTCGATCGCGTTTGTCCGCCGGTCCTGGTCCCGTAGGTTCCGATGCCGCACGAGCCCTCGCCTCGCGACAGATACCAGAATCCGGATCCTGCGGGGGGCGTCTGCGAGTCGCCCAGCGTCGTGGACGACAGGTCGTCGAAGCAAGCCTCGTCGGCCGGAGAGGCCCCGACCGGCAGCGTGGCCAGCTTGCCGCGCACGACGTCGTAATCGGACGCCGACGGCTCGGTCGTCCAGCTCAAAGTGACCTTGTTCGTGAACGTGAGACCGCGGATCTCGAGGGGAAGGGGGGTGTGGACGCAGCCCGCGACCGGGTCGCAGGTATCGCCCGTGCAGGCATCGGCGTCGTCGCAGTTCAGCGAGGGAGTGCCCTGGCAGGTTCCGCCCGAGCAGGTATCCCCGGCCGTGCAGACGCTGCCGTCGTCGCACGGCGCGGTGTTGTTGGCGTGCACGCAGCCCGTCTGGGGATTGCACGAGTCATCCGTGCACGGGTTGCCGTCGTTGCAGCTGATCGGGCCCCCGGCGTGGCAGGCCCCGGCGCCGCAGGTATCTCCGGTCGTGCAGGCGTTGCCGTCCTGGCACGGCGCGGTGTTGTTGGTGTGCACGCAGCCGCTCTGCGGATTGCACGAGTCGTCCGTGCAGGGGTTGCCGTCGTCGCAGTTCAGCGACGGCGTTCCCTGGCAGGTCCCTCCGAAGCACGTGTCGTTGCTCGTGCAGACGTTGCCGTCGTTGCAGGCCGCCGTGTTCTGATAATAGAAGCAGCTTCCGTTGCTGACATCGCAAAGGTCGTCCGTGCAGGGGTTGCCGTCGTCGCAGACCCATGTGCTGCCGTAGCAGGTTCCCTCGAAGCAGGTATCGTCACCCGTGCAGGGGCTCCCGTCATCGCAGGGCGCGTAGTTGTTGAAGTTCTCGCAGCCCAAGATCTGGTCGCAAAAGTCGTCCGTGCACGGGTTGCCGTCGTCACAGGTGAGCCCGACACCGCCTCGACAGACTCCGGCTTGGCATTGGTCCACGGTCGTGCACACGTTGCCGTCATCGCAGGGCGCCGTGTTGGCGGCGTGGACGCAGCCGCTGGCCGGATTGCAGGAGTCGTCCGTACAGATGTTGCCGTCGTCGCAATTCGGCGCGGGACCGCCGTGGCAGGTGCCGCCGCTGCAGGTGTCGTTCGTCGTGCACGCGTTTCCGTCGTTGCACGAGGCGGTGTTGTTCGTATGCGAGCAGCCGCTCACCACCGAGCACGTGTCGGTGGTGCACGGGTTGTGATCGTCGCAGGTGCCCGAGCCGCACGCACAGGCGTCCCCGACGCCGTCATGATTGCTGTCTTCCTGCCCGGGGTTCGCGACGAACGGGCAGTTGTCGCACGCATCGCCGAGCCCATCGCCGTCCGAGTCCGCTTGATCGACGTTCACCACGGTCAAGCAGTTGTCGCAGGCATCGCCGACCGAGTCTCCGTCGGCGTCGCCCTGTGTCGCGTTCGTCGACGCCGGGCAATTGTCCCCGAGATCTCGTGGCGTATCGGAGTCGCTTTGCCGGTTCGCCGTCGCGCACTGGGCGGCGGGGCTGTGATCGCCTCCCGGCAGGCCCGTGACCGCCGCGGACTCCCCGCAGACGTTCCGGCCGCTGACGATGTAGTAATACGTCGTCCCCGAGGGCGGCACGGCGGCGTCATTGACGGTGCGGGTGATGTTCTCGGTGGCGAAGCAAGTCTCGTTGTACGCGAAGGGCGCGCTTCCCCTCGATCCACGGTAGACGTTGTAAGTCGGCGCCTGGAACGAGTGCAGCCAGCTGAGAACCGCGGTGGAGCCGGACTTGTTCACCCGGACCGTCGCAACGACTTGCGCGGGCGCCTGCGAGATCGCACGGGTGAGCGGAGCGCAATCGGCGGCGTTCAAGACCCCGTCATTGTCCATGTCCGGGTCCTGGTAGTCCGGAATGCCGTCCCCGTCGAAGTCGGGTGAGTACTCGTAGGCGCCAATGTCGACGTTCGCGACGCCGCTGTAATGCGCGTCCTGAATGCGCGGTGCGCCGTCGTAGTCGACCGTCGCCGTCACGCCCGTGTTGTCCCCCGCATCGATCACCGGGCTTGCCGCCAGCAGGTGGTAGTCGGGAGTGGAGGCGTTCGGCGCGACGTACATCGGATCGATCGACACGTTGTTGTTGAGCCCGATGTAGTCGGCGTCCGAGCGCGATCCGCCGACGTTCGAAGGCGTGTTGCCCCAGATGTCGTTGGACCGCACGATCGGCGAGGTCAAGGGGTCGACCGCAAGCCCGCCTCCGGTCGCAGCCAGCCCGCTGATGTGGTTGCCCGTGATGAGGTTGTTGGCGAGCTCCACCACGTCCCCGGCCGCGTCGGGCTGAATGCAGTAGACGCCGCCGCCCTCACCACCCGTGCGCGCGGAGTTGTTGTGAATCGTGTTGTTGTAGAGCTTCGCTTTCGTATCGTCGGTATCGACCCCGCCGCCGTCGTTGGCGACGTTGAGGTCGATCAGGTTCTCGCTCGCGGTCCCCCGGGAGGGCTCGATGGTCGCGCTGGTGTACTTGGTGAAATCGAGGCCGCCCCCGACGACACCCACCGTATTGGCCGTGATGTAGTTGCGCTGGATCTTGGTGTCGGCGACCGTGACGCGGCTGAAATTCGCGACGCCGCCGCCCTTGCTGAACTGCAGCGCTTTCGCCGGGTCGCCGGCCTTGTTCGAGCGAAGGGTGTTCGACGTGAGGGTCGGCGCCGAGTTGTAGCCGATGTAGATGCCTCCGCCGTCGGCAAAGGAGTAGGCCGTGAGGCTGCCGTTCGGCGGATCGGCGACGTTCGATTGAATGAGGTTGTTGGTGATGACCGGCCGGGGCGGGCTCGTCGCGCTCGTCGCGTTGATGTAAATCCCGCCTCCGTAAAACAGGAGGAAGGAGGGATGGCTGAGGACGTTGCTGACGATCTCGTTTCGGGTGATCGTCGGCGACGACCCGAAGATGAGGATGCCCGCGCCGATCTTCGCTCCGAACGCGGTCTGATCCTTTCCGCCCCCGCCCGTGATGCGGATGCCCTCGATCCGGCTGTTGTTGCCGGCGGCCGAGGGGAAGTAGACCGCGGAGCAATTGGGCTCGGTGCCGATGGTGCAGAAGTCCGCCGTGGGACACGGCTTGCCCGTCGCGTCGAGGATGGTCACAGACGGGCCGTCCGTGGACACGATATTGATGTTGGCCGTGACGCGGATCGCTTCGTGGTAAGTCCCCGGCGTCACGTTGATCGTGCCGCCGACGGTCTTGATCGCGCAGATCGCCGTCTGGATCTTGCAATAGGGGTTGGCTTGGGTCCCCGTTCCCGTACCCGCACAGGGCGCCACCCAAACGGTCGTTTGCGCTCGAGAGGGGACGAACGCGCACGCGATCACGGCGAGCGACAGGAAGGTCAGCCATGTCGCGCGGGGTCCAGTGCGCCGCATGCAACTCCAAAGGGCGCCGATGGCGCCAGCCGTCCGAAAACTCCCGCCCCCGCGAAAGCCCTATCTATACGGCGAGCCCGCCAAGGGGACAAGGGACAGAAAAAGGGCCTCGGCCGCGACAGATTTGCGGCCGGCGCGACCAGTCTGGGGTCTTTGAGACGGGCGTCTCAGCAGGAACTGACGGCCTTCAGCGCGAGCGTGACGGCGGAGGCGTAGTGGTCGACGATCGAGGTCCACTGAGGATTCGTGGCGGCACGCAGGGCGTCGGCCGTCGCGAGCTCCGTGTCGGCACCACAAACTTTGGGCGGATTGCCGGATCCGTCGCACGCGCCGCAGACGGTCTCCGCCTGCTGAATGTGCCAGAGGGCGACCAGCCGAGCCACGCCCATCAGGTCGTCCAGCGCATCCCGTAGGTCGACCGGGTCGACCGTTCCTGGCTGCGACTGAACGTTCATGAGATCGACCACTGCGGCATTGAGGCGACTCTTCAGGGTGCTGTCGTCCTGGGACGGGTTGTTCACGAGGTACGAGAGCGCATTGTTCGCCTCGCCGATCGCCGTGGTGATCGACGCGTTCTGAGTCGTTCCGCTGCCCGCTTCGGCAGCCAGCCCGGCAAGCGGACCGCCGGCGCCCGTCAGGCTGCCGAGCTGCTGAACCGCAAGATCGCGCAAGGAGCCCGCCGGATCGATGGGCGTGACGGTGATCGTCGGCATCGTGGCAAGGCTGACTCCCTCGACCAGGACCCGCACCGTCGCGATGCCGGCGACCGACGAGACCGCCGTCGCGGTGTAGATCCCGGTGCCGAGATCGGTGACCGAGCCCGACAGCTGCGCGGGCCAGAGGACCGCCGGATCGATCGCGATGGTCAGGCCGCGACCGAGCAGCACGCCGTTCGCATCTCGGGGCGTGATCGTGATGCCGGCCGTCTCGATTCCGTTCGCCTGGATCGTCGCGGGTGCGACGGTCACCGTCGACGCGAGCGCGGCGACCGGGGCGGAGGTCGGATTGCCGTCGTCGAATCCGATCCGAACCGTCTGCGTGGCTGCGATGGCCGCCATGGAGATGGCGAGTGGGTTTCCGGAGCCGTCGTAGACGCCGTAGTAGTAATTCAAGCCTCCCGCCGGAATCGGCTCTCCGTCGTACGGCGCGGTCGCGATCGTGGCGACCGGCGGTGCGCTGAGCACTCCCGCGGCCGTCGTCGCGCGACGAACCTGGAACGGCCCGGCTGCCGGGACGCTGACGAACGCGGCCGTCAAGAGGGCGGCTGCGAATGCGGTCCGGATCGGCGCGAGTTTTTTCATGGTGACGCAAAGCTCGGTGCCGCACCGGCGACGGTCAACGAACGACCCTGCCGAGAACCTTCAAAGACGCCAGGCCGGGGTTCGCTGACCCGCCGAAAGCGACGGACAGCTTTCACAGCACCGCACGAAATATTTCTTGACGGAAAACGCCGACTCCTCGGGCGGGGGAGGGCGCAGAGCTATCTGCGCTTGCGGAACCATCCGTCGATGTCGAATGTGTAAGAGACCTGCCCCGCCAGCGCGTACCCGTCCGGATACTCCTCGCGAAGGGCCGCGTCGTCGATCGTCCAGTGCGTGCGGCGGTAGGTGATCTTCGCCAGGAGCGAGGGCAAAATACGAACGCCCACGCCCGCCTCAACGTCGAACAGGCGGAGGCGCTCTGCCTCCCATTCGCCGTCCTCCATGTCGACGTAGACGAGGTCGCTGGATTCGATCCGCGCCGCGAGGAAGACCCGGGGATGCACCGTGTAGACGGGCTCCAGCCAGATCGTTCGCCCATCGACCGATTCGGCTCCCTCCGGGATCTCGTAGCGCGAGCGCGATGCATCGCCGTTCAGGACGAAGTAGCCCCGGCTGAAATGAAGATCGAAGCCGGCGACGGTTTGATGCGCGTCGTCGATCCCGTCGATGTAGGGGCCGTGCGTTCCGTACACACCGAGCCGCAGGCCGGTGGTCGGGGTGACGCCGAACGCCACGGCCGGACGGAACGCTCGACCCGGCGCGGGGACGTCGGCTCCATAGGTCCACGGGCGGTCGACGGCGGCGACCGTGAAATCGAACAGTCCGGCCCAGCCGCTCAGGCGTACGCCGTCCGGGTTGCCGGAGGTGTAGCCGACCGGCGCTCCGATGAGGGGATTGACGCTCGAGAAGTATCGCCTGGGGAAGTTGCCGATCGGTGACACGATCCGTCCCGCCTCCAGCACGAACCGGCTCGAGCCGCCGAACGAATACCGGAGGTATCCCTGCTCGAGCTCCGGCCCCGTCGTCGACGCGACGCTCGCGCGACCCCCTTCGATGCGACCCTGCGCGTAGAGCTCGAAGCTCGCGCCCAGATCGGCGGCGAGCCACGCGCGAAGACGCGCGCTGCCCGAAGGGTCTCCCTCGCCGCGCCCTGGGAATTCCGACTGCGAATCGGTCGCCCAGCCTTCGAGGTCGCCTAAGCCCCCGGCGGCCACCCTCTCCTCGCCCGCAGCGGCGGCCGGCGCGAGCGTGAGCGCGGCGCCGAGCGCCCACGTGGCGAAGGGCAGATCAGCCCGCGGCCGGCGGCGCATCCAGCACCTCTCGAATGGCTGCGATCAGCTCGTCCCTCGAGAACGGCTTCAGGACGCAGCGCTGCCCGGCGCCCTGCAAGAACTCACGTGTTGCATCCGAGGCGGTGTCGCCGGTGACGAAGACGAACTGCCGGGCGGTCTCCGGCCGGTTCGCCGTCGCCCAGAGGAACACATCCTGTCCCGAGACGCCGCCGGGCATCTTCAGATCCGAGACCACGACGTCGAACGCGCGCCGCTCGAGCATCGCGATCGCCTCGTCTCCGTTGCGCGCCAATTCCACCGACGCCCCGAGGTCGCGCAGGATCTCCGCCTCGAATTCGAGCACGAGCGGCTCGTCGTCCACCAGCAGCACAGATCCCGACAAGCGCGCCGGTGTCTTGAGCGGAGGAGCCGGCGTGACGCCTGCCGGCGTCTCGGGTGCCCCGCTCGCGGTCGTCGGGATCGTGATCGTGAACCGCGCACCCCCTTCGGGATCGTTCGCGGCCTCGATCGATCCACCGTGCGCGCGGACGATTGCGTGGGCGATGCTCAGGCCCAGCCCGGTTCCCTTGCCGACGTCCTTCGTGGTGTAAAAATGCTCGAAGACCCTCTCCGGCTCGCGGATGCCGGGGCCATTGTCCCGGATCTCGAGCGCCACCGCGTCGCCGGCCACCCGCGTACGGACCGCGAGCAGGGCTTCGGAGCGCGGAGATTCCTTGATCGCATCGAGCGCGTTGTTCACGATGTTGAGGACGACCTGTTGCAGCTCGAGCTCGCTTCCGAACAGCCGAGTCCGCTCGTCGGTGAGATCGAGGTCGATCCGGACGCCGGCCCCCACGAAATCGTGGCGGCGCAGCTCGATCGTCTCGCGGACGACCCGGTTCAGGTCCACGACGCCTCGCACGGCGGCTTCGCGGTGGGCGACCTTGAGAAGGTTGCGCACGAGAGCCACGATGCGCTGCGCCTCGCGATAGATCCTCTCGGCACGATCGCGGACGTAGGGATCCGCAGCGCCCCGGGCGAGCATGAGCTGTGCGTTCCCGATGACGCCGGTCAAGGGGTTGTTGATCTCGTGGGCCGCCCCGGAGAGCATGCGCCCCAGGGCGGCGAGCTTCTCGGATTCCTTGAGACGCTCGATTCGCCCGATCTCTTCCTGTGCGTGGCGATCGACGGCCTCGATGAGGCGAGAGTAGGTATCGTTCAGAAGCTGAACCTCGGGGCCCGCACCGGCGGCATCGAAGGCCTCGTGACGCCGCGCGGGCTCCGTCTGGCGCCCGAGGTACCGCACGAACGAGTCGAGCGGGCGGAGGATCGATGTGGAGATGCTCCATGCGGCGGCTGCTCCCGCGAGGACCGCCAGCGCGCCGATCAGGATGAAGGCCGCTCCCATCGATCGATAGGACGGGGCGAGAGCGGCGGACAATGACTGCAGCAGGTAGATCGTGACGGGACGCCCGTCGTCGGCGGTGCCGAGGACGAGCGGCGCGGCCACGTACTCGTCGCCGGCGATCGTCAGGCGCGCGATCGGCCCCGAGTCCCGCGCGAGCCCGGTGACGGGCCCTCCGAGCGTCGTTCCGGCGATCCGCTCACCGACGGTGACGACCACATCGCCACCGAGGGTGTCACGGCTGCTCGCGGCGAATGCTCCGTCGAGGCGATCTCCCAGCGTCAGAGTGCCGATGACGAACCCCTGCAGCAGGATCGGGACGCAGCCCACCTGGTAGGTCTCGTCTCCGACGGAGAGAATGCCGACGTTCGAATCGCCGACCGGGAGCGTGCCGTCGAGCGCACGCCGCACGATGCGAGCGGACGGCAGCGCCGAGCCGCGAAGCCCGGCGTCGCGGCGCGGATCGCTCGAGGCGAGCAGGCGGCCTTGGGCGTCCGACACGACGAACAGATCGCGCGCCAGCCCGCGGGCGAGCTTGTCGGTTTCCGATTGAATGGTCGCGACGAGATCGATCCGGTCCGAGGCGCCGCCTTCGGATTCCGACCGGTAGGTCTCCATCGCGGCTCGCAGCGTCGGGTTCTCGGACATCAGTGAAGAGATCCGCACCAGCTCCTCGAGACGCCGCTTCTCGCGCCCCAATACGAGCCGCTGCTGCCGGCCGAGCTGGTCTTCGAGAAGGTGACGCGTCGATCTCCGGATCTCGACGCTCAATGCCGCGAACGACAGACCGACCGTCGCGACGGTCAAGAGCGTTCCGAAGAGAACCAGCTTCGCGCGCAGTCCCCAGCGCGCCAGCAGGGCACGGCCTTTCACGGGTTCTCTTCGGTCACGGGAACGCTGAAATCGACCGTGGCCGTCTGCCCGGCGGCGATCCGGATGACCTTACTGACGGGGTTCGCCCGCTCGTGCCAGGCGACGGCGGTGTACTCGCCGGGAGGGACGCCGTCGAGCCGGTAATGCCCCTGTGCATCGGGCACGACGAAATAAGGATTGTCGAGCACCAGGATCGAAGCGCTCATGTCGGAATGGATGTGGCAGAAGACCTTGACCAGCCCGCTCCGATCGAACCGCACCGACTTCGACGAGCCGCGGGGGAGTCGCCCGAGGTCGAACGTCGCCGCGCGCGAGAGCGAGAAGACGTTGTGGTAAAGCGGATCCTCGTTGACGAACTCTACCGTCGCCCCCTTGACGATCGGCAGGACGTGCGGCAAGAACGTCTCGTCTTCCTGGCGGATCACAGCCGGGGCCGACGGCGGGGGGGCCTGCCGCGATGCGACGTTCGCGAGGTAGATCACCACGTTCTGTCGCTCGTCGACACGCGCGGGCTCGTGCGAGCGCCGCGCCCTGGGATCGGCGGCATCCGGATAGGCGTTGAATCGCATCGGGGCGGCCGCGATCTTTCGATTGACCGTGACGGTGCCCTCGATGCTTCCGGACTGCGGCTCCGACGCGTGGGAGGACCCGGACATCATCGAGACGATGACGACCCCCCATGCCGTCCATACCGATGCCCGCACTGCACCCTCCCCGAGGCTCGCTGCATCGGATAAATTTGGGTCGCCGGTCGCCCGAATCAAGCGAGCGCGCCGAATGGCCCGGGGACGCGCAAAACTCGAGACTTATGGCGCGAGGCGAGCGGGCGTCAGCTCGCCGATTCGGCGAGCCTGCACACGAACCCCCATCCACCGCCCAGCTCGCTGACGGCGAGCATCAGCTCGTTGGGTCCCTTCTTGAGCGGCAGCCAGACCGCGTCGTCGTCGGCGCTCACGATCCCGAGAAAGCCGGGGTCGCGGAAGCTCTGGGGGCTGCGGCCGCGGTAGAGGATGCTGCCGTTCAGGAACACACTCACCTCGTCGCTGTATCCAATGGCCAGCTTCCGCACCTCGTCCTTTTCCGCGACGATCGTCGTACGGGCATAAAGGACCTTCGCGCCGGGCTGGGGCGCGAGCCGTGTGGAGAAGTCGGACTGAAAGGTGACATTCAGGTGGGGCGCCTCGCGGTACCGGTAGAGGACGACGAATCCGGGCGGCTCCGCCTCGACGTCCTGCCACTCGATGGCGTCGCGCTCCGCCTGGGTCGGCGCCTTTTCGAGATTCCGCGCCAGCGCGTCGAACGCCTGCGAGATGCTCCACTTCGTCAGCGTGTCGGGCGGCATCGGCGGGAGGTGGCGCGCCCAGGCCGCAGGCTTCGCCTCGGTGAACGTGAAGTTCGCGAAGTACGTGATGCCGGTGAGGTCGTGCAATGCGATCTGGCCCTTCTGTACGCCGCTCTTCAGGTCGTCCATGACCAGCGCGGGCTTGTCCATGTCCGAGACGAACAGCTTCGCTTGCGCGCCCGCGACCTGCAGCCGCAAGTGGAACCAGACGTCCTTGGGGATGACGACGGCCGCGGTGAAGCCGGGCCCGTTGTAGATCTGCCAGTTGGCGCCGGTGTTGAGGACGGGCGTGTACTGAATGGCGTCGGGCGCACCGGATTTGTGCTGGCGCAGATAGACGCGCTCTGCGTTCACGCCCTTGTCGTCGATCCTGAAATCGAAGCCGAAGAACCCTCGCGCCGCGGGCGTCGCGACATCGACGTCGATGACGCCGTCCCGCATCTCGAGATCCTTCACCACCGCTTCGCCCCCGTCGAGGCGGAGACACTTCCGCCCTTGATAGTCGGCCGCCTCCGCGCGCCCTTCCAGGTCCCACCGGGGCGAATCCGGGGGGAGGTTGAGCGTAGGGGCCGGCTCGGCGAGCGCCGGGGCGGAGGCCACGAACGCGGCCGTGCATGCCGAACGAATCGCACGAAGGAGCGGTTTCATGCGGCTGTTTACGCCGGGGGGCTCGCGATGTTTCCCTCATCCTTGAAGTGGTACGGATTGTCGGCGATCGCCCGCGGAGGACGTAGCGGCGCGACGAGAATCGTCATGGATTCGTCGTGCCGCGGAATCTAGTTTGTGCCCCGCGTCGGGGAGACGTCGATCGGAGCGACTCATGGACATGATCATTCTCTCGTTGGCGATGGCCGGTCTCGGAATCGTCTTCGGCGATACCGCCGTGTGGAGCAAGTCGGCGAGCAGCGACTCGATGTAGTGCGCGCGGGCTGCTCGGCGCCCAGACCCCGCGATTCGTAAGTGGCGGTACGGATCGGTCGCTGTCACAAATCGAATTCCGCCCTCGATCGAGGGTTTTCGCCGGCGCTGCGACCTGAACGCCTCTTGCAACTCGACACGGCTGCGTCCCTCCGCCAGACTTGGCGAGGACGCTCCCCTCATGACAGAGACCGGAGGTAGAGCCGTGAGCGAGACTGCTTTGATCACCGAAACCAGCGCCGAGACGCAGGCTTCGCGCTCGACTCCCGCGGAACGTCGCGAGCTGCCGGCGCGAGCGAGGAAGCCGCGCCGCTTCATGGCCGGCCTTCGGTTCAACGGACTGCGTTACCTGACCCTTGCGGCGGCGCTGTTGCTCGCGTGGGGCTTCGTGCGATTGGCCGATTGGGAAGGCGCCGGCAAACCGGAGTCCACGTTCTTGCTCGTTCTCGCCGGCGGCTTGCTTGCGGCGGCGGCGAAGACGGGAATCGACATCCTCAATTGGGCGCAATCGAGCCGGCAGGCCGTGCACGTCGAGCGCGTCCACGCGGTGCAGCGCGTCTTTCGCCGGGCGTGCGCGGTCCGCGAGCAGGCCGTGATCGACTGGCGCCGCATCCACACGATTCTCGTCGACAACCTCACGGGCGAATCGCAGGAGGTGCGACTGTTCCGGGATCACGACGAGACCGACCGCGAGGGCAAACGGCTGCTGCGGCGCGCGCTATCGGAGGAGGCCTGGATCCGGCCCGACGGCGTCGATGCCGTTCGCTTCTTCCTGGAAGAGATCGGCGCGATCGACTACGACGACCTCGCCACCGAGGCGGCGTTCCTCGCGGCGTTCGATGCGCTCCTGAATCAGCTGCGGAGCGATCTGGCGCTCGCTTCGGTCGGCACGCGGCTCGGCTAGGGACGGACACCCGGTCGGGCGCCCGTCCCCTGTTGCCGGTCAAGGGGGGCAGGGCGTGATCGTCTGGAGCGAAACGCACTGCGCAGCCCCGACGGGCCGCTCGGTGTAAGTCGGAATGGGGTTGTCCTGCCTCAGGCCGTACGACCCTTCGGTCTGCGCGTTGCGAGGGACGACCAGGTAGTAGCGCGAGCCCGCCCCCGGAGTCACCTGTTCGGTCAGGGGCACGCCGCCGTCGTTGCAGTCGATGGACGTGTGGCTGTACCACGAGCCGATCGTTCCTTCGTAGATGCCGTAATCCGAGGCGCCCTCGGAGCAGCTCGCGTTCCACGAGAGGATCACGTCGGACGTGTCGAGCTGCGGACTCGCGGTCTTGTTCAAAAGAAGCGTCGCGGGGATGATGCCGGGATTCCCCACCGTCGAGAGGCCGTCCACCGTGCTGCTGATCGGCCAGCCGGCGAGGGGCTCGTAGAGCGCGTACGAGGCGCCGTTCCACGAGATGATCTGGCCTGGGAGGTAGGTCACGATCCCCGGCGGACCGAGATCGGCCGGAACATCGAGCGAGAAGATTCGTAGGTTCCCGATCTTCGCCGCGTCGAGCATGTTGACCGACGTCGGGATCCCGGTCCCCGCCGCTGATGCGTCGAAGTCCGGATTTGCCGCGGCGAGCGTCCAGCCCCCACAGCCGGGGCCGGTGCGGTTGAAGCGGATCAGATCGGCGGGATCGAACGTGAACGGACCCAAGGTCACCGGCACGTCGAAACTGACGATCAACGCCCCGGTGTCGCCTCCGTCGAGATACACGGCGTCGAGGTTGACGCCCGCGGGCACGCCGACGGAGCCGCCGCAGAAGAAGAAACTGTACACGCTCGTCGCGACGTCGACGCGGATGACGTCGCGGGGATCCGCGTCCGCTCCGCCCAACGCCCCGCCGAGATTGTTCGCGGCCTCGACGGAAAACAGCCAGTTCTTCGGCTTGTCCAGCTTGTGAATGGCGTCGAGCTTGGGGTTTCCCGGAATCGTGAGGGCGAGCGTGTACGCGGCCGGTACGGTGTACTGGAAGATCTGGAACTCTCGAAGTGTCGTGAACGTCGCGGTCTCCGTTGTCGGCACGTCCGAAGAGATCAGGACGGGCGTCGCCGCGTGCGCGAGCGATCCGGCGAGACCGAGAACGACACCGCTCAGCAATAGTCGTTTCATGGCTTCTCACCTGTGCGGGAGGGGCCCGCTCGCTCAGAAGACCGGAGGTCCGGGAATCAGGTTGTCGCCGAAAGTGCTGTTCGGACTCGCCGCCGGGCAGCCGCCGATGTTGCAGGAGTTGGGAGGAAACAGCGCCGCGCAGGCCCCGCAGGGCCCGGGAACGGCGCCCGTGTTCCCGCGAGCCATGTTCCGGCCGAAGGTGTTGCCGCACGACAGAGCCGGAACGCAGAAGTGGAGGCCGAAGCCCGAGTTCGTGTCGAGGAGGTTGTTCTGAATGAGATTCTGCGTCCCCTCGACCAGCAGGCCGTCGCCGCCGCTCGGAAGTCCCGCGGTGCCGTTTCCCGTCGCGACGTTGTTCAGGATCAGCGAATCCGTGCTTCCCGGGTCGACGTGGATGCCGTTTCCGCCGCACGTCGTCACGACGTTGTCGAACACTTTGTTGCCCTTGGACGTCCGCAGCAAGATCCCGTCCGTCTTGCACCGCTCGACGGTGTTCTCGGAGACGAGCGATGCCGCGCACGACGCGAGCACGATGCCGTCGCCGGGGAATGCGCCGCCCGCGCCGGTTCCGGGCTCCTCGAGCCTGTTGTTCAAGATCGCCACGCTGGAGCAGTTGTTGGCGACCACGATCCCGGCCGACGTTCTACGCAGGAGGTTGCCCTCGATGGTGCCGTGTTTCGTGGCCCCCGGTCCGTCCCACGCGATCCCTTCGGACGGCGTGTCGGTGATCTCGTTGTGGCGGAGCACCGCACCCTCGACGTCGCCTAGGTGGATGCCCTGCGCGGCCGTTGGGTTGTGAATCTTGACGTCCTCGATGTCGACCTTTCGCACGCCGCCGGAAACGTCGATGCCGATGGTGCCGCCCGTCAAGACTCCGTTGTGAATGTGGACGTGATCGACTCCCGCGGCGACCGAGATCACCGGCGCGCCGGCACCGGTGAGCAGGAATCCGTTGAGGTCCAGATCGACGTTCGGGCCGGTGATCGAGATCACCGACCCCGCGCCCCCCGAGAGATTTCGCGTGACGATGTATTTTCCGTCGGTACCGAGCGTCGTACCCGGCGCGAACACGGGTGTCCGGCCTTCGGCGGCGAGCACGGCCGGACCGAGCAGGGGGATGGTGAGTGCGAAAGCGACCAGCACACGGGCGAAGCTGCGCAGCATGAGCTCCTCCTTCGGGAGCGCAAGCGGCATCCTCGCGCGGCACGCCGGCGATGACGCCGCCAGCGACCCCCCACAGTCGACTTTGGTTTAGGTCCCCTGTGGACCTGTCTCGGAGTGATCAATACGACCGCGCACTCGCACTTGCCAACGAAAGTTATCGGTGTCGGATCGCGGCAAACGAGGACACTCGCGAAGGATCAAATTCTTCGCTACATCGAGGAGGCGCCATCGCGTTTCAGCCCTAGGATGGCGACCGATGACGGATCCGACGACGCAGGACCGACCCGCGCGAGGGCCTCTGCTGTTGATGACCGCGGCTCTTCTCGCGCAGGCCTGCTACGTTCGCGACATCCCGTTCATCTCCGATGAGCCGGCGTTCCTCGCGATCGCGCTCGTTTCGAATCAAGGCGGCCACCTGGCGACGGCCGGGTTACCGGGCAGTTTCGGGGTGACGTACTCGCCGGTTCCGGTCTGGATCTATCAACTGCTCCTCCACGTCACGCTGGATGCCGCCCATCTGGCGGCGATCAAGATCCTCCTCGTGTCCGCGGCGCTGGCGCTTTCGCTGTGGCGTCTGTGTAGGTCGACGAGGCTCTCGCCTTGGCCGCTGCTTCTGGCTCCGGTCTCGCCGTTTCTCGCGTTCTACCAACGCCTGCTGTGGGACAACGTCTACCTCATCCCGATCACGGCCGGGATGCTGGCGGTGACCGCGTCATTCATGGTGCGCCCGAGGGCTTGGCTCCTCGCGGTTCTCACCGTGTTGTCCGCGCTCGCCTTCAACATCCACCCGATTGCGATCGTCCCCATCGCGGCCGCGGTCTTCGGCGTGCTTCTGTTCGGCTGGCCGTGGATGGTGGAACACCGGATTACGGTCGCCGGTTGCGGCATCGCGGGCCTCGCGGCGGCATCGCCGCTTGTCTACGCGATCGTGTTCGAGCGAGGGAACGCCGCGCATCCCCATCCCGCGCAGGTGGAATGGCTCGCTCCTCTCAAGGGGTTCTTTTATTGGTCGCATCACGGCTTTGAGCCGTTCATGGAGTCCTTCTACCGCGATTCCGCCGTCCTCGGCGGTTTGCGGACCGGCTCGGGCTGGCTCGTCGTTGCGGTCGGCGCCTCGGCGATCGCCATGCTGGCCCGGCAGAGCGTCCGTCGAGCGGCGCCGCTCGACGCGTGGCCCGTTCGGGATCGGATCGCGGTGATATCGGCGGGCATCGTGATCGGGCAGCTCGCGCTCCTCTTCGGACTGCGGCTCGATCCGCAGTGGCACTACTTCAACGCGACCTGCATCGGCTACTTCTACCTCGTGTGGTGGGCCTTCGACAGGGCTCGCGAGCGCGGCTGGGCACGGGCCGCGCTGGCGGTGCACGTGCTCGCGACGGCCGTCATGACGCTGCTGCTCGCGATCCACATCCACCGGCATCATGGCGATCGGAGCTGGCGCTATGGCGCCACGCTCGGCAATCAGATGGACGTTGCACGGCAGATCGTCGAGCGCGGGGGAGCCGGCGTCAGGACGAACGTCGCCAACTACGAGAAATTTCCGCAAGCGCTCGAGTTTCTGGTGTACGCCCGCGCGGCGGCCACCCACACGAAGCTCGGGGATGGCCGCGAGACGGCGATGGTCCGCTATTCCGACGCCGACGGCGACGACGGAAAGATCGAGGTCGTGTTCTCCCCTTGACCATCCGCGCGTCCGCGGGTATACGCCGAGCGTTCGAGGAGTTCTCCGGCGGACGAGGTGCCGCCACAGGGGGGTCCATGATGACGAGAGGAAGGACAGCGTTCGTGCTCGCGGCGGCGCTCCTTGCGGGCGTGACGCTCGCGGGGGCGTCGACATTCCTGAAAGTCGACATTCCGACGTTGAAGCGGATGTCCGAGTCGGTGGTGCACGCCAAGGTCGTCGGCGTGCGCAGCGCCTGGAACGACGAAGGCTCCGCGATCTTCACCTACGTCACCCTCGAGGTGAGGGGACGCCTACACGGCACGGCGCAGGATCAGCTGGTCGTCCGCGTCCCGGGGGGAACGGTCGGGAATTTCACCTCCGAGATGGAGGGGGCACCGCGCTTCCAGCTCGGCGATCAGGTCGTGGCGTTCATCGCACGGTGGTACGACGGCGTCCCGATGGTCGCGGGATACGCGCAGGGGCTGTCCAAGGTTCACCAGGATCCGCTCGGCAATCTCGTCCTCGAAGGCGGGCTCGCCGACGGCATGCCCATGTCCGAGCTGAGCCGCCAGCTCGCGCGGTCCGGAAACTAGGGGGAATGCCATGACGAATCGCCTACGCTTCGCAATCGCAACCGTCGCGATCGCCGCGACCGCCACGACGATGGCGTTCGGCTACGCGCTTCTCTCGCCGGCCCGCCGGTGGTTCAACGCGGATACGCCCCGGCAGGTCAACGTCGACAATCGCGGCGTCGCCTCGGTCACCGGTGGGGACCCCGATCACGGCGTCACCGCCGCGATCAACGCCGTCAAGTCCTGGAACGGCAGCGGTGTCAACGTCACCGCCAGCTCGTCCGCGAACGTCGCGTACCGTCAGGGGGACGGCGTCAGCGACATCATCTTTGCCGATCCGCTTCACATCTGCACCGGCACCTGCCTCGCCGCGACGCTCACCGGCTACTACTCGACGACCGAGACCGGCACCTGCGGAGGCTTGACCGTCGACCGGATCACGGACGCCGACGTCGCGTTCAACTTGAGCTACGACTACACGACTCCGGCGCAGGGGAGCTGCAGCAACGAGATCTATCTCGACTCGGTCGTCGCCCACGAGACGGGGCACGTCATCGGGCTCGCGCACTCGAACGTCAGCTCGGCCCTGATGTACGCGTCCGTGGCGTACTGCTCCGACAAGACGGAAACCAGCGACGACATCAGCGGGCGCAACGCGCTCTACAACTGCACGCTCGTCGAGGGGGGCGGGGGAGGCTGCAGCGCCGCGGGAGTCACCTGCAGCTCGAACAGCGACTGCTGCTCGAACAGCTGCAAGGGAAAGCCGGGCGCGAAGGTCTGTAAATAGGCGTTCGTCGAACATGGAGCCGCTTCCCCGCTCCGGAAAGCGGGGAGGCGGCTCACGGACACACCAACGCGCGATTGTCCGTGCACGGCGCGCCGGCGTCCGGCCGCTCGATTCCGGCCGAGCTCGTCCCCAGGCTGCCCGTGAACGATCCCGAGATCGGCGCGATCAGGTAGTAGTGCGATCCGCCCGAAGGCGTCACGGTGGACGTCAGGCTCCCGCCGGAGGTGCACGAGAGCGATTCGTGCGAATACCACGTCCCGACGGCCCCTTCGTAAATCGCGTAGTCGGGAGCCGAGACGTTGCAGCTTGCGCCCCATGAGAGGTTCAAGGCGCCGGCAGGCGCCGGAGCTTTCGCGACGAACAACGACGAGACGATTCCGGGTTGGGCGGAGCTCGCCAGACACGTCTTTCCGGTGGTCGTCGTCGTGCAGGTGCACCCCGAGCACGCTTTCCAAGGCGGGAAACACACGGCCCCGCCATTGCAATCGATGGCGACGGGATCCCCGCACGCGGTTCCGCCGAGCTGACAGTTTGCGAGCGCCGGGGGAAGCTGCGTCCAGCAGAGCGCGAGCGCGACGAACACGGCAGGCCATCGCATCCGTCCGGAACGTAAGGCGCCGGGATGCGCCCGGCAACCCCAGGAACGTAACCGGCGGTTACCGCACGGTCAGGGGCTCGGTGCCGTGCGCGATCGTCTCGCCGCTCCGCGACAATATCTTCACGTCGAGCGTGTAGCTCCCCGCCGCGAGAGCGCCGGAGGGCAGATCCTCGAGTTTTTCGAGGCAGGCGACTCGTTTCCCGCGCGGCGTGAGAACGAGCGGAACCGCAGGATAGTCGCGGACCGAAGCGCCGTGCTCATCGGAGAACGCCCGCTTCACCTCGGCGCCTTCGGGAATCGGATTGTCGCCCAGCACGCAGGCGCTCCAGTAGAAAATCACGGCGTCCTTGGATTCGATCTCCTCGACGAACAGCGGCTCGAACCCGCTCGACGGCCCGAGCAGCTTGCCCAAGCGGGTGTCCTCGGAGGCGACCTTCTTCTCGGCGCGTAGATACAAGCCTCCCGGGACCGTGCGGCCCATCACCGGCCCTCGAAGCATGAGCAGATCCTCGGGGACCTCGGGAACCACGAACGGCACCCGCGCCGTGACGATCTCTCCCGCCGCGGGGTCCGACAGCAAGACCGTCAGGTCGTACGCGCCGCCCTTGAGTGCGGTGTCGCCGAGAATCGTGACGGAGCGCGAAGGCGCGCCCGGGGTCGACGGGTCGACGTGAATCCGGCGCCCGGTGTCGTCGACGCGCTGGTTGTTCTGACGCACGACGGCGTTGACGTCGACGTCCCGGCCCTCGGTGCCCACGGCCGCGGGGAAGCTCACGGCCAGGAGCGTGTTCCACTTCTTCGCGCCCGACGGAACGGACGGGAACGCGAAGGCTCGAACGAGCGGACGCTCGTACGGCCCGGGATCGACGTAGGCGGCACGGGCGCGAGCGAGCTGCCGCGCCGCGTCCGTCAGGACCTGGACCCGCTCGGGGGCCCGAATCGTCAGGCCGGGCGCTTTGACGTAGACCGAGATCGGCTTGGGGTTGCGCACTTCGGCGGGATCGACCTGGGCCGAGAGGGTGTACCGGCACGAGAGATCGCGCTGCGCGCGGCGGTAAGCGATCGACAGGTCGTTCGCGAAGAACGGCATGCGGCCGCCGGTCTGGTTGGCCAGGCGCGTCAGCGTGGGGCTCGATCCTGCACTGGAGAGGAGATCGGGCTTCGCCGGGTAGATCGAAGCGCGTGCGGCCGCCGCGTGGGCCGCCACGTCGTCGTAGTAGGCATCGCGCATCGCCGCGTCGACGGTGCCGGCCTCGGAGAAGAACACGACACCCTTCGCCCCGTCGTAGCCGCCGAGGACGTCCATGAGCGTCGAGATGTTCTCGAACCAGCTCTGGCGGGTGACGCCGAGCGGGAACTCTCGCGCCCAGAGCGTGACGTCGTGCTTCATTCGCTCGAGAGCGCCCTTCAGGCGAGAGACGTCCTTCGTGAACCGCTGTTCGATACGCACTGTCGAGGCCAAGGCGACGATCATGACTTCCTCATCGTCGGTCTTGAACTCCTGAAGCATCCATTGGGCGTCATCGAGCACGCGGGGCCGCATCGTGATCGAAAGCAGCGAGTAATCGAACACGAGAACGACGCGTCGCGAAACGCCGGGCGCGATCGGGGCCGGAGCCGCCTTCGGGGCGTTCGGAACCGGAGCCGGATCGGCCGCGGCTCCCGCCGGGCACGTCACGTCGAGGTAGCGAACGGGCACCGTCCGTCCCGCGATCTTCATCGTGAAGTCGTCCTTCGTCAGCCCTGGCGCGGTCCGGCCGTCCTTGTCCACGACGACGGCGTCCACCTGGACGAGCGTGACCTGCGCGTGCTCCTCGAGGCCCTTTTCCACCGGTCTTTCGGCGGGCGATTGGGCCAGAAGCGGCGCGAGCACGCAAAGGCAGAGAGCGATCAATCCGCAACGATGCGAGACAGCCATCTTCGGCTCCAGTGTTACGTCGTTGCCACGGTTTTATCACGGCGCCGCGCCCGCATGGCGGCTCCTGACGATCCGGCGTAACCTGAGCGAATCCTTCAGGGGAGGCGACGCCGTGAGAAAACTCATCGCCGGATTGCTCGCACTCGTGTTGGCCGCGCTCATCACCCCATCGTGCTCGAACTCGGATCGGATGGCAGGCAATTCCAACCAAGGCCGGGTGCAATTCGTCATGCGGGGACCTTCCGGGCAAGCGTCCGGTGTCGCCGCTGCCACCGGCCCCATCACGGTCAATGACGGGTCCGGCCGCCAGATCTCCTCGGCGACGATCACCCTGTCGAGCATCCTCGCCCGCAATCTCAACGGGCAGCTCGTCGGCGTGACGATCGCTTTGCCGATGGACGTCGACCTCGTCGGGCTCATCACGGGAGGCACCGTCGATCTCCCGATGGGGGCGCTGCCCGCTGCGACCTACGATCAGCTCGTGGTCGTGATCCGCGCGCTGCACGTCGTCCTGTCGGACGGCACCCAGATCGACGTCACGCCCCCCGGCGGCGGGTGGACGGTCGTCATCAACACCGTGCCCTTCGACGTCGTCGATGGACAGGTCACGACCGTGCAGCTCCACTTCCAGTCGAACGGCGCGTTCCAGTGGGTCGACGGCCAGCTCGAATTCAATCCCGGGTTCGACTGCAGCGTTGACCACGAGCACGACGGCGGCGACGATCACGACTGATCCGAACCGCGCTTCACCGTCTTCGAGAGAGGCCGCATGCGAGCTTCGATGACCGTCATCTTCTGTCTTGCGCTCGTCACGGCGGCCGTCGCCGGGTCGCCCGACGTCGATTTCAATCCGAAGGCCGACTTCGATCACTACCGGACGTGGGGCTGGCTGCCGGATCGCGAGAAAGGGCTTCGAGGCGTCCTCGCCGATGCGACGATGCGGCAGCGTGTGGAGAAGGCGCTGTCGAACCATCTCCGTGAGACCGGCCTCGTCCCGGCGCCGGCGAACGAGACCCCGGATTTGTTCGTCGGCTATCGCGGCGATCTCGGCGCGGGACAGGAGGTCTCGACGAGCATCGGGGGTTTACGCAGCCTGGACAACCCGGTGTATTCCACGATCCACTTTCGGGAACAAACGGCGACGCTGATGGTCGATCTCGTGGATGCCAAGACCGAATCGCTCGCATGGCGGCTCTACATCGATCAGACGATCAAGGGGCCGACCGATCCGCCCGACAAGATGGCGAAGGCGCTCGCCAAAGGATTCGCGAAGTATCCGCCGACGGCGTCCGAGATCGCGCGCAAGGCGAAGCAGCTCGAGAAAGATGGCCGCTAAATGAGCTTGGCCTTCGAGAGCGCGCTCGCGATCGCGCGCCCGACCTCTTTCGCCGCCTGAGGCGCGGTGCGGGGGTTCAACGTCTCGCTGGTTCCCGTCCAGACGAGCTGACCCTTGCCCGCAACCGCCCGCCAGAGATCGGTCCGGAGGCGGACCTTGGTCTCGTGCTCCAGGTAGCCCGGCACGAACACCTTTTCATAGGTGTACCAATAGCCGCCCCACCAATCCATTCCTTGGTAGTCCGTGGCGTAGGAGGTGAACCCCTCCTTTTCCTTGACCTTGATGTCGGAGCCGACGAGGCGCCCGACCATCACCGCATCGAAGCCCAGCTCGGACAGCTTGGCTTCGAACGGGGCGCGCTCTTTGGGTAGATCGGGGAAGGGCACGTGGGATGCGACCGCTTTGGCGCCGCGAAGCGACAATTCGCCGGCGATCACGTCCTCGAACGTCGCCCGCGTGATTGCATCGTCCGCGACCGCAAGGACGAGGATCTTTTTCGGGGGCGGAGAATCGGACGTCGAGACGTCTTTCTTTTCGACGATCTTCGTTTGCGCGGACGCCAGCAGCACGGACACGAGCACCGCGCCCACCGAAAGCCAGAATCGATTCACGCGAGCCTCCGGCGCGGGATTGTACTCGCGATCGCTCCGTGAGCCGTGGCCCGTCGCGCTCGAGCCGGCGGCCCACCGCTCACGGAACGGCCGGGGGGCGCTCAGCCCCGGCGCCGGGCCAAGAGCGCGCCCAGCAGCATTCCGATCGCCGCGGAAATGACGATCGTCTTCCCCGGGTTCTCGCGCGCGAAGTCGCGCGTCTTGTTCCAACCCTTGTCGATGTACTCTTCCTTGATCATCTGGGCGCGGCCGCGGACGTCGCTCACGAATTCGTCCACGGAGCTGCCCGCACGACCCATGGGGCCGGTGCGCGTCGAGTTGTCGCCGGTATAGGGTTCCATCGTTCGATCTCCTTTCCGGTTGGAGCGTGCGCCGTCATGACGCCTCCGCCACAGCGTAATCGCGTAGCCATCCGCGTGCCAGGCAGGATAACCCCGAAGTGAGCGCCGCTTCGCGACCTTGGCGAGCACGGGCGCAAAAGTGGCGTGTAAGTTCGGCCGCCGCGACGCGAGGCGGGCGTCATGGCGCTCGGAACACGTCCCGGCAGTACGCGGTCTGCCGCGTCCACGCGGTTCCGTCGCTCGATTCCAGGCGGAGCGCGTCGAGCTGCGGCGCGTCGCAGCCGAGCAGATAGCGGCCGAAGCGCGTCGCGTGCGACGCGATCGCGGCACGGCGCGACCCTACCGGATCCTTCGCGATCGTCGAGCGGACGTAAAGCTCATGGGCATCCCGTTCCGACTCGGCCCTCACGGCGAACGCGGCGTCACCCGGCACGATGTCCTCGATCCGTCCGCGGGGGATCGCGAGCAAGGTGGCGATCTCCGCGTCGCTCATCGTCGCGCCGTACCGCTTGAAGAACTCGATCGACGGTCGGTCGTCGGTGACGATGGTGGCGCCCTCGCTCCAGCGGACGATTCCGGCGCGGTCGAGCAGAAAGGTCCCCGCGAGCGCTTCCGGCGATTCGAAGTACGCCGACTCCAGGCTCTCCCGCGACGCGGGCTCGCGGTACGCGGCGCTCAGCCGGTCGGGCGGAAGCGTCAGCGGACGGTCGGATCCGATCAGGACGGCGTCGCGCACGGAGGGCAGCCAGAGCTGCGCGTACGGGAACGCCTCGGCAAACGTTGCCGCCGTCGCCTTCGCCGAGGCCAGGCTCTGCGCATGAAGCGGCAGCCACTGCGCGACGACGCCTCCGGGAACGAGACGCTTGCGGCACAGACGGTAAAACTCCCGCGTGTAGAGGTGGACCGACCCCGCGACGATCGGCGGCGGCGGCTCGAGCGTGATCAGGTCATAGCGGGTCTCGACGGTCTCGAGACGATGGCGGCCGTCCGCATGAATCACGCGGACCTTGGGATCCCGATAAGCGGCCCGATTCTCCGCTTCGAACACCGGAAGGGCCGCGAGCACGGACTCGCTCAGGTCGACGGCGTCGATCGCCGTGACCGAGGTGTGCGATGCCAGGGCGCCGAGCGTGATCCCGGTTCCCACGCAGATGACGAGCCCGCGTGCCGGAGACGGCGCGAAGAGCGCGGGTAGGTGCCCTTCCGCCGACATGTAGCGCCACACCGGCTTCACCGTGGCGGTCATCGCGATTCCGTTGACGAGCATGCTCTTCGCCTCAGGGTCGCGGAATCCGTAGTCCCGCCGGACGACGGCGACGGTGTCGGTCGCTCCTTCGTCATAAAAGAGCAGATCCGTGACCGCTTGACGCGACGCCCCCGCATGCGCGAACGACCAGGCGATCTCGCGGCCCGGGACCGTGGTTGCGGCGGCGCACGAGACGACGACCGCGAGCGCGGCCCATCGCAACGGCCGCGCGCCGTCGAGGACCCAGAGCGCAGCGGCGCCGCTGAGGGCCCCGGCGGCGGACAGCGCGGCGAGCGAGCGCGACGCCCCGATTGCCGGAAGGAGGCACGACCCCGCGAGCAGGCTTCCGAAGATCGAACCGAGGGTGTTCGTCGCGTAGACCGCGCCGATCTCACCGGCGGGCCGGGAGCTCGATCCCGCGAACGCCCGCACGGCCAGTGGAAGCGCCATGCCCGAAAGAATCGTCGGCGGGAGCATGACCGGGCCCGCGCGCAGCCACGCCGATGCGATGAGGCCGGCGAGCCCCCCTCCCTCGGATGCAGGGGTCAGAAGCCACGGAAGCCACAGCACGCTCGACGCGACGTACGCTCCGGAGGCGAGCTGCACGGTCGCGAGCCAGAGCAGGGGATCGCCGATTCGCGATTCGAGCGCGCCGAGAAGGAGGGCTCCCGCCACGAGACCGAACAGGAAGAGGCACAGCATGAGACTGAACGAATACGTGTACGAGCGCAGGGGAAGGACCAGCAACCGGGTCCATACGATCTCGTACCCCAGCGAGACCGCGCCCTGCATCGCGGCGATCGTCATCGCGAGACGGCGCGCGATCGTCCACTCCGTCCGGCCGCGCGGGGAGGGGTCGCGGACAGGCGCCGCGGACGCGGCGGCCCTTTCGCCCCGATCGAGGAGGATCGCCGCAAGCCCGGCCGCAAGCGCCAGCGTCGCCCCGATCCAGCCCGTTTCCGCGATTCCCGCGGACTCGAACAGCACGAACCCCGAGACGGCCGCCCCCACCGACGCCCCGAGCGTGTTGATTCCATAAAGGAGGGCGAGCGGGCCGAGCACGGAGCGTTCGGGGTGAATCCGGTAGCGGGCCAGGACGGGAAGCGTTCCGCCCATGAAAATCGTGGGAGCGGCCAGGAGCAGAATCGCGATCGAGGCGGCGACGACACCGCCCAGCGCACCGGCGGCGCGAACGGGCGCGAGGAGCGGCTCGCGCCCGAACGCCAGCGCCGCGACGGCGAGCGCACCGCTCACGCCGGCGCCGACCTCGAGACGACCGTACATCCTGAGCGGCCGCGCCGACCGGTCGGCGGCCCGGCCGAAGATCGCGGCGCCGGCGGCCAGCCCTCCGAGGAAGATCGCGAGCGTCAGCGAGGTCGCGGTGACGGCATTGCCCAGGAACAATCCGAGCAGCCGCCGGAAGACGGTTTCGAGAACGAGCGATGCGAATCCGGAGACGAGAAACAGCGCCAGAACCCGCACCCGCCGATTCTATCGCCGCTGGATGGGGAGCCGAACGCGATTATCCTTTGTCGCGATGGTGGCTCAACTGGGGGCGGCGCTCATCGCCGCGGCTCTCGCGGCAAGCACCGCGCGGGATCATCGCCCTCCCATCGTGATCATTCCCGGCGCTCCGGGAAGCGAGCTTGTCGACTCCAAGACCGGCGAGCGGGTCTGGCCGAGCGCGTATCACATGTGGGTTCGACACGGCACCGACTGTCTGGCGCTTCCGTTCGACGATCCCGAAGGCGGGACCGTCGTGGCCGGCGGGCTCGTGCGCGAGGTGCGCGTGGCGGGGCTCACCTTCCACGTTCACTCCTACGACGGCCTCGAGAGGAGGCTCCAGACGCTCGGCTACCGGGAAGGCCGCTGGGAGCACCCGGAGGGCGGCCCCGAATACTTCTACTTCGCGTACGACTGGCGGCAGAGCGTCGAGGTCAGCGGGCGCCGTTTCGCTCGCGAGATGAAGCGCCTGTACGAGCGGCTCCCCGACGGGACGCCCCCGGCCATCGTCCTCGGCCATTCGCTGGGCGGACTCGTCGCCCGGTATTCCCTCATGTACGGCGACGCCCCTCTCGGCGAAACGGGACCCATTCCCCGTGTGACGTGGGACGGCCGGGCGACCATCGGCACGCTGTTTCTGGTGGCCACACCGAACGAAGGGACGTTTCTCGCCCTCAAGCGGCTGGAAAAAGGGATCTTCTACCATGCGGCGCGCGGCGCGTTCTCGCCGGAGACCTTGTTTTCGTACCCATCGGTGTTCGACATGATCCCGGAGCGCCTCGATCCGCTGGTCGACCGCGCCGGCAAGGCGCTCCCATTCAACCTCGATGATCCCGGCGCGTGGGAAAGGCTCGGCTGGTCGGCGCTCGACCCGTCGAAGAAATCGACGAGCCCCTACGCGGTACGCCGCGCCCACCTCGAAAGCGAGCTCAAGAGGGTGCGCCGGCTGTGGTCCGCACTCGACCAGCTTGGAGCCACGGTCAACCCCGTGCCGATCTACGTCGTCGCCGGATTCTCACGATCGGTGCAGCGGACCGCGCTGATCACGGAGCAGCACGGCCAGGCGAAGGTGAGCTTCGATCCGCCGGCCATCGCGCGCAATCGATTCAAGGCGCTGCTGTTCGAGCCGGGCGACGAGATGGTCCCCGTCCGCTCGCCCGTCGCGTCGGGCTCGTCGCACGATCCTGCGGGGAGCCTCTGCTTCACGAAGGTCTTCCGGTCGAAATCCTCGCACCATCATTTGCTCTCAAGCCCCGAGCTGCTCGACGCGCTCTCCGCGCTGCTCCGATAACCGATGGACGCGATAATTCAAGGACGAGGCCTGTCGAGAACCTACCGGCTCGGCGCGACGCCCGTGCCCGCGCTCTCCGGCGTCGACGTCGCGCTCCAGGCCGGCGAGTTCCTGGTATTGCGGGGGCCGTCGGGATCCGGGAAGACGACGCTCATCAATCTTCTGGGACTGCTGGACCGGCCGGACGAAGGGTCGCTCGACGTCGACGGCGTGCCGGTCGCCTCGCTCGACGAGAACGCCCGCTCCGATCTGCGGCGCGATCGCTTCGGGTTCGTTTTCCAGTCGTTCAATCTCGTCGCGGTGCTGACGGCGCGCGAGAACGTCGAGTACCCGATGCTCCTCCAGGGGATAGCACGCGATGAGCGCTCCCGGCGCGCGGCCGCGCTTCTCGAGCGCGTGGGCCTCGGGTCCAAGCTCCACGTGCGCCCCGATCTGCTCTCGGGAGGGCAGAGGCAGCGCGTGGCGATCGCGAGGGCGCTGGCGAACCAGCCGGAGGTCATTCTCGCCGACGAGCCGACCGCCAATCTCGATACGAAGACCGCGGACGACGTCCTCGATCTGATGCAGGCGATCAATCGCGAGCGTCGCGTCGCGTTCGTCCTGTCGTCCCACGATCCGCGCGTGGTGGCTCGAGCGGGGCGGACGCTCACGCTGCACGATGGGCGCATCGTCGAGGACAGCGGCCCGTGAGCCTCTTTGTGCTCGCCCTCCGGAACGTCGCCCGGAACCGGCGGCGGAGCGTTCTCACCGGGGGCGTGGTCGTGTTCGGCTTCGCGGCCATCGCCCTGGCGGGAGGATTCATGTCTCAATCGTTCGAGGGGCTGCGCTCCGGTACGATCCGGAACGGAACCGGGCATCTCCAGATCGCCGATCCGGCGTTCTTCTCCGCCGTGGAAGACTCCGCCCTCGAGCACGCGCTCCCAGACGGGAGGGGCGTCGCGGCGATCCTGTCCAAGGATCCCGCGGTCGCGGAGGTGCTCCCGCGAATCGACTTCGTCGGTTTGGCGACGAACGGAAGCCGCTCCGTGCCCTTCATGGGGACGGGGCTCGATCCGGCCCCCGAGGAACGGTCGATGGACACCGCCAAGCTCGTCACCTCGGGGCACTGGCTCGAGGGTGACGAGCGCGGGGTCGTTTTGGGAAGCGGTCTGGCGAAGTCCCTCGGCGTCGCGGCAGGGGATTCGATCACGCTGCTCGCCACGACCGGAGACGGCGTTCTCAACGCGCAGGACGTCACGGTTGCGGGGGTCGCGGAGATCCCGATCAAGGATCTCGACGACCGGTACCTCGCGACGTCGCTCGCGACGGCCTCGGATCTCCTGCTCGCCTCCGGGCGCATCTCGAAGCTGTGCGTCGTTTTGCGCGAGCCGGCGGACGTCCCCGTCGCACGGGAACATCTGCTTTCGGCTCTCGAGGCCGGCGGCCACGACGTCGCGGCGAAGACCTGGATCGAGCTGGCCCCCTTCTACCGTCAGGTCCGCGTGCTCTACCTCGGCATCTTCGGATTCATGGGCCTGATCCTCGTCGTCGTGGTGATGCTGGCGGCGGCCAACACCATGATGATGGCGGCGGCGGAGAGAACGCGTGAGATCGGGACGCTGCGCGCCCTCGGCACGAGACCGTCTTCGATCAAGCGCATGTTCCTGCTCGAAGGAGCGATGCTCGCGGTCGCCGGGTGTGCAGGCGGCGCCGCCGTCTCGCTCGCGATCCGCCTCGTCCTCAACCACGCCGGCCTGACGCTTCCGCCTCCGCCGGGCGTGGCCCACGGGACGCCGCTCCACGTGAACCTCTACGCCACGGCCTACGCGGCCGGCGCGATCCTCATGACGACGACGCTCGTCGCCGCGTCCTGGCTCCCCGCGCGGCGCGCGGCGTCGATCTCGATCGTCGAGGCGCTGGCGCATGTTTGAGTGGATCCTCGGCTTCGCGATCGCCGCCGGTGCTCCGCCGGCCGACGCGCAGGAGATCCTCAGACGGGCCGACGCCCCGCACGCAGCGTTTGCCGAAGGCGAGATCGCGATGACCGTCTCGGTGGCGGAGCGCGACAAGCCTTCCGTCCCAAGCCGTCTCGACCTGTTCGTCCAGGGGACCGACCGCTCGCTCTGCGTGTTCCTGGACGGCAAGCAGAAAGGGCGGAAGATCCTCACGGTCGGTGACAAGGTCTGGCTGATCGTTCCCGGGAGCGCGCGCTCGGTGCCGGTGAGCAAGAGCCAGAGGCTGATGGGAGCGGCATCGTTCGGAGACGTGGCGCGGATCCGCTTCGCGGTCGAGTTCGACGGCACGCTCCGAGCCGGCGAGGAGATGGACGACACGGCCCGCGGACGCCTCCCGTGTCTCGTTCTCGACCTCGTCGCGAAACGCCCCGGTGCGGCCCATCCCAAAGGCGTGCTCTGGGTGGGCAAGGAGGACGGCCTTCCGCGACGGCTCACGCTCGACCTGGCCTCCGGGAAAACCGCGAAGGACATCCGGTTCACCGGATACGGGGCCGACGGCCGGCTCCGCACGATGGAAATCCGGGACCTGCTCACCGCGGGAGGCACGAGCGTCACCACCCTGACGTTCGAGCGCTACGACGCGAAGCCGATCGACGAGGCGACCTTCGATCCGGAGCGGGTGCGCGCGCTTCCGTAGCGGCGACGTGCGCACACGGTCTTGCGGGAATCGCGCTCTTCGCGGACCATGCGCCCGTGAGCGAGCCCGCCGATCGTCCCTGCCTCCTCGTGACCAACGATGACGGCATCGATGCGCCCGGGCTTGCCGCGCTCGTCCGCGCGGTCTCGCACCTCGGACGCGTGATCGTCGTCGCTCCCGACCGCGAGCGCAGCGCATCGGGCCACGCGCTGACTCTCGACCGCCCCCTGCGGGTGCGCCGCCGCGCCGAGGATCGCTACGAGGTCGACGGAACGCCCACCGACTGCGTCCACCTGGGCGTATTCAACCTCACGGGGGGGCGTCCGCCGCATCTCATCGTCTCAGGAATCAATCGCGGGGCGAATCTCGGCGACGACGTCACGTACTCGGGGACCGTTGCGGCGGCACTGGAGGGAACGCTGCTGCGCATCCCTTCGATCGCGTTTTCCGTCGAGCGGGACGCCGAGGGGCAGGCCGCCTTCGACGAGGCCGAGCGCGTTGCGGCCCAGCTCGCCGAAACCGCCCTCGTGCGCGGGATCCCGTCCGGCGTCCTGCTCAACGTCAACGTTCCTCGCGGCACGCCGCGAGGGCTCCGCATCACCCGCCAGGGGAGGCGTACGTACCGCGCCGGGGCGATCGAGCGTCTCGATCCGTCCGGCCGGCCGTATTACTGGATCGCCGGAGCGGACGCGACACCCGACGGGGAGCCCGACGGAGATCACACCGCGGTGCGGGACGGCTACGTCTCCGTCACCCCGCTCCACGCGGACATGACGCACGAGCCGTCGCTCAAGCGGATCCACGCGTGGGGACTGACCTTCGCGTGAGCAAAGGCGACGTGCGGCGCGCACGCATGGTGCGCGACCTCGAGTCCCGCGGGATCGCCGACCGGCGCGTGCTCGACGCCATGGCCCAGATCCCGCGCGAGACGTTCGTCGAGGAAGCGCTCCGGGCGAAAGCCTACGACGATGCGGCCCTCCCCATCGGTGAGAAGCAGACGATCTCGCAGCCCTACATCGTCGCGCGGATGTGCGAGCTTCTGTCCCCCGACGGGACGGGCCGCGTGCTCGAGATCGGCTCGGGCTCCGGCTATCACGCCGCGGTCTTGTCCCGCTTGTTCGAGCAGGTCTACTCCGTCGAGCGCATCGCGGCGTTCTCGAATCGTGCTCGGGCCGCCGTCCGGGCGCTCCGAATCGAAAACGTCCACTTCAAGATCTTCGACGGAAGCTACGGCTGGAGCGAGTTCGCGCCGTTCCAGGGGATCGTCGTCACGGCTTCGGCACCCGACGTTCCAGCGCCGCTGGTCGATCAGCTCGAGGAGGGCGGCCGCCTCGTGCTTCCGATCGCCGCGAAGGCCGCGGCCGGCGACGCGGCCGATCAGATCCTGGTTCGCGTCACCAAGGAAGCGGGGGAATCGAAGCGCGAAGAGCACGGCGCCTGCCGGTTCGTGCCTCTCGTCGGGAAATTCGGCTGGACCGCCTGACGATGGACGCCCTTCCGACCCGCTGCTATCCTCCCCGGGTTTCGCCGGGGTCGGGGCGTAGCGCAGCCTGGTAGCGCACCTGGTTCGGGACCAGGGGGTCGGAGGTTCAAATCCTCTCGCCCCGACCAATTCGAAATGGACGATGTTGGCTTCGGACCTCAAGAAGATCGTTCGCGAAGTGCCGGACTATCCGAAGCCCGGCGTCACGTTCTACGATCTGACGACACTGTTCAAGCGGGGCGAAGCGTTCCGGACGGTCATCGAGCGATTCGCCCAGCGCTTTCGCGACGACAAGATCGACGTCATCGTGGGCATCGAGGCCCGCGGGTTCATGCTGGCCGCCGCCTTGGCCTACGAGTTCTCCCTCGGCATCGTCCCGGTTCGCAAGCCGGGAAAGCTGCCCTGGAAGACGACGGCAGAGGACTACACGCTCGAGTACGGCACCGGGCGGCTCGAGATCCACGAAGACGCGATCGAGGCCGGACAGCGGGTTCTGATCGTCGACGACGTGCTGGCGACGGGGGGAACCGCCGGCGCCACCGCGCGGCTGGTTCGCCGCCTCGGAGCGTCGGTCTGCGGCTATGCTTTCCTGCTGGAGCTCAAATTCTTGGATGGGCGTGCTCGACTCGGCTCCGATAACGTGTTCAGCCTGATCACTTACGAATGAGGGGCCTGTAGCTCAGTCCGGATAGAGCAGGAGTTTCCTAAACGGACTGCCCGCCTGGAACCGTGCAAATTTCCTAGGAAATACGAACGGTGCGAGCAGCGCGCTTCGAGCGAAGACGCTGCTAGACTCGCCTGGACGACGCAAGACCGTACATCGGAAGCGCCGATATACGGTCGGCCTCGATGATGTAACGGCATGGGGCGGGCACCCGTTGCAACGGGGCCGGTATTCCCGACTGGCAGCCCGCCCCAGATTCGAGTTCACGGGACCGCGAGGGAACGCGGCGATGCCACACACAAACAAGAAGGCGCGGCAGGCGGACGGGCTCCGGAGATTCGCCGCTGTGCAGCCGTCACGCGCCCAGGACGAGCCCATGCTCGACGCTCTGGTCGCTGCGGGGCTCTTACCCTCGCGGCCGATTCTGAACGCGCTCTGGCGAGCGTGGGGGTTCTGGCGCTCAGGCCGAACTGACACCCAAGGGCGCGCGCTGCGGTCGCTCGGTCCGGACCCGTTCCGCGTTCTGGCTTTGGCCCGCGAGAAGCTCCTCCGCGACCGTGCGCGGATAGACCGCGACGTTGCGCTGTGGGCTCTTTGGACGTTCTGCCAGTCTCCGGAGCGTGCGATGCGGGGCCGGCCCGCAGAAACGACGGCCGGAGACCGGGGGAACCGGGCAGAGCTCGACCTCGTCCTTTTCACATTCAAGACCGATCTGTTAACCCAACCGGCTTTTGCAGGTACGTTCCGAGGGAGTCGGAAGCAAAGGACACTCGACGTACACCGGGCCATTAAGCGGGTTGCGGACCTCGTGGAGAAGGCCGACACCGTCTTATAGCGTTACCCCGGCTTGTAACGCTTCCGCTTCGCGGCCGACGATGCGCTTCGCCATGAGCGAGCGCCCCGAAAACAAGCCGATTCCGATAGAGCCCGCGACTCTGACCCTCACGATAGAGGAAGCCGGGAGGCATCTTCGCCGCTCTCGGGCGTGGGCCTACCAGGCGGCCAGAGAAGGGAAACTCCCAACAATCGAGACCATCGCCGGCCGGCGCGTCCGCCGGGAGGACTTCCTACGACTCGTCGGGGCGACGTCGTGACGGGTTTACTCGCCCGCGTGCAACGTCTCGGCGTTCCGGTTGCCGCAATCGCGGCGCAAGCTTCGATCACCCGCGGCGCTCTCTCTAATGCGATGTATGGCCGGCGCCGGTTGAGCTCCGCTGCATCGGGCCGCGTCGAGCTCGTCCTGCGCCGCCTTGAAACCGATCACGAGGCAGCGGAAGAGGCGCAACGGATCGCAGCGGACCTTTCTCTTGGGCGCGCGGTGCGTCGCGCCATCGGAGCTTGATGTGCCAGCACCATTGAGAAACATCCTCACGCAGCGGCAGCGAGCGATTGCGGATGTAGAGGCGCGTGCCGACCGGGCAGTCGTCGCGGCCATCGAGGGATTCGCCGCAGCGCACGGGAAGCAAGCCGCGGCCGGACTCGTCGCAGACCTCCAATCGAGCGACCCGGCGACCGTGCAGCGGGCTCGCGATGTTCTCGTGGGCCGCGTCGAGGGACTTGCGGACCTTCAAGCGGCACACTCTCAGGCCGTCGAGGATCACAGGCCGGTTTTCTCGGAGGCGTTTGTCAAAGGCGCGGACGCGCGGGGAACACTCACGGGAAAACACGGCGACCTCGTGGGCGCGCTTGCCGAGACGCAACGAGAGTTTGTCTTAGATCGGATCGCCGCCGATGCGGTGCTAGACGGTTCCGATCCGGTCGGCGCCCTGGCCCTGGCGACGACTGAGGCGCTCTCGCCCAACGATCCGCGCTGGCAAGCGGCGTTCGATCACGCCCTGGCGCAGGAGGCGCCAGTAGAGGACGTTGCGACGTGGAGCGCCGAGAAAGCCGAGGCGTGGCTCGTTCACAACACGCCGGCCCCGCAACCCGCCGCAACAGTCATCGTCGGGGCGGACGGAAAGACCTCAAGCGATGCGCCATCGGTCGAGGCAATGCTGCGAGACATCGAGCGACTCGACCGCGAGCAGGCCGAGCGCCGGCCAAAGACCGACCCGAAGGACGAGTACCGAAAGTTCTTCGAGACCACCTAACGCGCCGACCGGCGCAAGGAGACACGATGGCAAAGGACTTGACCGCTGATTCCGTCAAGCGGGTTTCCGCCGACAACGTGGCCGACTTCGATCCGGCCGCGAACTACGACCAGGCCGGCCCCGGCGGGGCGACGATCACGAACAGCGGCGCCTACGTTACGGGCGACCTCGACGGCGCTGTGGCGCGTAGCTCGACGGCGATGCCGAAACCGCTTTCCAAGTAGCTCTCAAATGCGAAGAGCCCGCCCCTGGCGAGGGAAGACGGGCTCGACGCGGGACCGAGGAAGCGATGGGACTGTACCACGAGGACGGACCGCTCCCGTTGGAGGAGCTTCGAGCGTTGCGAGTCTTGGCGAGTCGATTAAGAGAGCAGGCCGAGCAGGCGACGGCTTTACGGTTTGATGTTGTCGCATCGGCCGAGATCGACCGGCTCTTGTCCATTGAGACGGACCTCGGAGACTTGATTGCGGCGCGTGAGTACGAAGCGGGGGCCAGCGCCGCATGAGTTCGTCCGCGTTCGATCCGCTGGCGGAAGTACTCGCGACCGCTGCGCGCGGCTGGCCCGTGTTCCCGTTGCACTCAGTCGGAACGGATGGACGGTGCTCGTGCGGCTCCCATCCGTGTGGCCCCGACAACCGCAACGCGGGGAAGCACCCTCGAATCTCCGGCTGGCAGACTTCCGCGACGAAAGACCCGGAGCAGATCGCGGCATGGGCGGCCAGTTTCGGCGTGTGTAATTGGGCGATGCCAACCGGCCCGGCGTCGGGCGTTGACGTTCTCGACGTGGACCCGCGCAACGGCGGTCAAGATTCACTAGACGGAGTTGAAGACACGGACGGCAAGCTCCCGGAGACGCCTATCGACTTAACCGGCGGCGGCGGTCTCCACGTTCTTTTCGCGCACCCCGCCGGCCACTACGTCACGTCGCGGTCAAACGCCCTTGGCCCCGGTCTCGACGTGAAAGGCGACGGCGGGTACATCGTAATTCCGCCGAGCGTTCACGCGAGCGGGCGGCCCTATGCGTGGAACCTCAGCGCGCACCCGGACGAGCTCACCCTCGCGCCGTGGCCGGAGACGCTTCTCCGTCGGGTCAACGGCACGCCAACAAAGCCGGAGTCGCCGGCCACGATCACGAGCTCTAGCCCGATGCTCTCACGACCGAAGGACGCCGCGCGGAATGACACGCTCTGGAACTACGCGGTGCGGTGGGCGTGTCTCGGCCTTGGGGAGAGCGAAGTCCGCACGTTCCTCTACAAGCTCGCGGACGATTGGGAACTCCTGGCAGAGAACAGGGGCGGGGAAGTCGAGAACATCATCCGCGGAGCGATGCTCAAGGCGAAGCGCGAGGCACCGGATACCGAGCCGGAACTCGGCCCCGCGCTCGACCTCTACGACCCGAGCGTCGTCCCGGTCAAACCTGAATTCGCGGTGGCGAACCTGATCCGCCGGGCCGGCCTCCATCTGATTTGGGCCGAGCCGTCCGCCGGCAAGACGTGGACGCTTCTCCGGTGGGCGCACGAGATGATGCTCCCGCCGGAGGTGCAGCGCGCCAAGCTCACGGAACACCCCGAGCTCTGGATAAACCGGCGTTGGGCGCGCGTGCTCTGGATCGCAACGGAAGAGGACGCCGAGACCTTGCGCTACAAGGCGGACTACATCCGCCGCGGGCTCGACGTGGACGGCCTCGATGGGACGATTCTCTACCGCTTCGCCGCCGATACCAGGCGCCGCCTCACGCTGGACGACCTGCCGGAACTGATCGAGCAGGACGGCCCGCTCGACGCGATCGTGCTCGACAGTCTGACGGGCTTGCGGCCGAAGACCGTCAATGGCGAGCGCGTCCGGTGGGACGTGGACAACGACGCGGCAAACGAACTGTGCATCCGGCTTCGCGGGCTCGCCTGCAAACATGCCCTGGCGCTCGCGCTCGTGCATCACACGGGCCGGGACACGTCGCGGGGCTACCGCGGCCCAACCGATTGGTGGGCGTCTGCCGATGTGATGCTCGGCCTTGTCCCCGACGCCGGCCGCACGAAAGTCATGCTTGAGAAGAACCGCGACGGCAAGCGGCTTGCGCCGTTCTTCGTGACCCCCTCGTGGGAAGGCGACCGCTACACGCTCGACTACGGCGGCGCCGCGGTCTCAGCGAAGCTCACCAAGACGGCCGAGGCGGTGCTCGCGTTCTTCCGTGGCTCCCTACAGGCGACACAGGCACAAGTCGTCGCGGCTGGCGTTGGCGCGCGTGGAACCGTCCGTGACGCTATCGCCGCGCTCGTCGTCGCCGGACAAATCGCAGACACGGGAAACCGTGTGAATCAAAGCCCGATTTACCGATTCGTGGGTGGCGAAGGTGGCGGCCAGGTGGCCGGAGCGGTGGACGATGAATAGCGGCGCCGGAGCGAGCGAACTCCGAGGGGTGGCGAAGGTGGCGGAATTTGTCTCCGTCACCGGCCAGGAGCGACGGTCCGCGAGGGAGAGAGAGCTTGCAGGACGCTCTCTCCCTCCCGTTCGCAAGGTGGCGGGGTGGCGGACTCCTTATAGCGCCGCCACCCACCTTGAGGCGTTGGCGCATGAGTGACGAGGCGTTGAAATCCGTGGGCCGAAAAGCGGACGACAAAACGGTCGGCAAGGGGGAGTCGGATGGAGCGCGCGGGAGGCGAGGCCCGGCGTCGACCGTGCTCCTGGCGCGCACCGGGCTCGCCGTCGCGGCCGGCGCCACGAGCATGGGCGGCGCCATGATCGAGGCGGGTTACTCGCGGGCGACAGCCGCGAATCCGACCGCGAACGGCGTCACGATGCAGCGGGCGCTCGCGGCGGCAGCGGAGGCTTTCCCGGCGGCGCCGACGTTGCGCTCTCTCAACGCTCGCGGCCTCAAAGCGATTGACGCCGCGTTCGATGATCCCGACGTGCCGGCGCTCGCGAAGGCGCAGCTAGGCGGAAACGTCGTCAAGCTCGCGGCGGAAGTAGGGGAGCCCGACGTGTCGGGGAGCGGCGTTCGCCACGCCTGGCGGCAACGGCGCATCGTGGCGCGTGCTTTCGCGGCGGGGATCGCCTGCGCGGAGAGAAACGGAACCGAGCGATCCCGGCAGATCCTCGCGGGAATCATCGAACGCGACCGCACCCGGTTCCCTTACCCCGTCGAGATCCTCGTGCCGTTCGCCGTGGACCTCTTGAGCGCGACCGCACGGACACGGGCTCGGGAATCGAAGCCAGCGAGCCGGGAGGATTGAGTGTCCACGCTGAGGCAACGGTACGAGCGAACGAAACCGGGGACCGAATGGCTCGCGCCTCACAAGGCCCGGAAGCTACGCGCCGACGTGGAGTGTGCGAGAGCGGAGCTCCTCAACGCGGGGCAAGTGATACAGGAGCAAGAGGGAACCATCGGGCGCCTACGGGCCAGGAGCGCCGAGCTAGAGGACGTGATCGAGCTACTCCTACAAGAGCGCGGCATGACGCTCGGAAGGGCGGAAGCATGATCGGACGGCGGGCAAACCGTACACCGGGACCGTACATCGAAGGGCCTTGCGCCGGGAAAGAGCGGAAGGGCGCTCAAGAGCACCTGTTAACGGAGCAGGTTCCCCGCTCGAAGGCGCCCGAAACCGTTACGTTCCGACTCGACTCGGCACGGATCGCGAGGCCCGCACCCGACCCGGCGATCCGCCGGGAGCCGCTTCCTCCCCACCGTGCCGATGCCCCGGACGATGACGCGATGTTGCGCCGCCTCGAAGGCACGCGGCTCGCTGCGCTGCGCTGGCTCGCCGGAGCGGGGGACGACGGCCACGGGAAGGCCCGGCCTAGTACCCGGTGGTCTCCCCCAGCGCCACCAACACCACCACCATCAAGCCCACCGCGAAAATTTCGCGGGTTTTGACTTCGAGGTACCCGATGCTCGTTTGCGATCCGACCGACCGAACACCCAAGCCCGAAGTGATCGACTTCGCCGCGCGGCTCGAAAACCTCCACACGCGCACCGTGGGCCAGGTCGCAACGCTCGCGGGTGAAGACGCGGGGGTGCCGATGCTCCCCACGATGACGGCCGAGCTTGCCGCGGCGGAACGGCGATACATGACGACCTACAACGGCGAACGTGCGGAAGTCGCGCGGCACGTCGCGATGCTCGCGGCGGACGAGCAGAGGACGGCAGACCACGAGGCCGCCGTACGCGCGGCGCTTCAAGCGGGCGAGGCGCCCCCGACTCCGGCCGATCCGGCACTCGTTAAGAAAATCCTGGCCGAGTCGAAGCAGGCACGCATCGACGCATGGCCGGGCGTCGAGGACGCGGCGCGGACTCACGTTGCCGCGGCGAAGCTGGCGCGGGAGAGCCGGGCGCTTCTCCTGGTCGAGCGGTTGCGGCCAAGCGTCGAGAGCGCCGCGGCGACGATTCGGGAATTCGAGGCGGCGGATGCAGCGGCGGGAATGACGCTCGACCGAGCGGCGACAATCGCGCAATTCAAAGCGGAGGGTTTGTTGCTATGAAAGTGGAATCCAAGAGGATCGACGAGGCGCTCGACAGGCTGCTTGCGTGCGTTGCGGCCGGGACAATGAGCCGGGAGGAGGCTCGCGAGCGTATCAACGATCTGCTGGCGGCCTACGCGGAACTCGCCCGCGCGGTGACGAGTCACACGCTCGCGGAGGGCGAGAGAGAACGTGCCGAGCTCGACCGAATCGTGGCTTCGATGGAGATTCTCCATGATTGATCCGCGATTGGCCGACAAGTCTCCGGAGGAGCTCGACTCGATCCTCCGCACGATCACAGAGGACGGCGCCGTGGAGATCCCCGACGCACCGCAACCCACGCCCGAACCTGCGCCGGCCGAGGCAGTCGAGGCCGAAGCGCCGCCCGCAGAAGCATCGGCGCAACCGGAGCCGGAAGCAGTCGAGGCCGAGGCCGAACCCGAGTCCGAGATCGACTGGAAGGCGCGAGCCGAGACGCTCCGGGCTGAATTGGAAAAGCAGAAGCTACACGGCGCACGTCTGGCGGGCGAGATCGGATACCTAAGACAGAGGGGGAACGCTCCGGCTCCCGTCACCGAGGGCGATCCGGCCGCAACGGTCGAGGACTACAGCGACACGGCGCGGAATGAAATCGACGCGCTTAACGCCCAGGTGCAGGAGCTCCGCGAGCGTGAAGCGATGCGCGAGCAGGAGACGGCCCACCGGGTAAACCTCGAACTGCTCGAACACCACAAGCGCGTTTGCGCCGGGCTCGATCCGGACATCCGGCAGACGGTTACCGACGGCCACCGCGAAGACCTCGAAGCGTTGGACCGCGAGCTCGACCCCGCGCGCAAGCGGGAACTCGGCGTTGGTCTCATTACTCGCATGGCGAACGAAGGGGCCATCTTTCAGGACAACCGGAACCGCGAGCGAGCTCAGGCCATGCGCCAGGCTTCGACAGTCGCGAACCTCAAGGCGAAGAAAGCCGCGACGGTTTCAGGATCGGGCTCCGTCTCGGCGCCGCCTCCACGACCGAAGTCATACAAGGACATGACAGCGGCGGAAGCCGACTCGTGGTTAAGGGAGAACGTGCCTTGAAGAAACTCTCCGCAGCGCAACGGCTCATGTTGGAGCAGGCGCGCAAGGGACCGATCCTCTACGAGAAGCTCGACGGCTACGGCCGGCGCGTGGCCGGCATCCTCGAAGACGACGAGCTCCTCAAGACCGCGGGCGAGGATGTCGAGATCACGGACGCCGGGCGGGCGCGGTTGAAGGGCCGTGGCGCGCGGCGGCAACCCGCCGCATCGGCGTCTAAGCCGGCGCCTCCGGCCAAGACGACAGGCAATGGTCACGCCAACATGAAGACCCCTGCTCGCGGTGTCCCGGCGTGGTACGCAGCCGCGCGGGCGTTCGTGGAAAAGAAGCAGGTGGAAGACCTCGCTTCGCTTGACCGGCTCGCGGGGATTCCGGCCTGAGTCGAACCGTTGCGTGCGGCGGCGCGAGCCGAGCGTTTAGGAGGAGGGGTTGAATGATAGCCTTCAGGCGGTGGAAGTCGGCCGAACGGGGTAGTTTTGACTGAAACCGTCGCGAACCCCATACTGCCCATTTAGTCCAGTCGGGAAGCGAGGTAGGCATGCCTCCGGTAGCGTGGAATGTCGCGAGTTTGCGTGCGACGGCGTTCGTGCCCGGCCTTACTACGGAGATCGCGCGGAGTTGGTGGCCGGGGATTATTCCGGATGCTCCCGAAGAGGTTGTGGAAAAGCGTCGAGATGGATTATTTCTCGCACAAGGCGCATTTGGCTCTGGATCCCTCCGCCTTGCAATTTCGCCCGGAAGATCAGATTGGCAGTTGGGGCCAACTTCCGGGCCAGACTCCGAGGGGTTCAATTTCGTCGGAACGGTCGATGCATCGCTCGCACAATTCGTCCCGCTGATTGAGGCGTGGCTCAAGGTTGTGCCGCCTGTAAAGCGGCTGGCGTTTGGTGCTGAATTGCTCTCGCCAGTCGATTCCATTCAGGCGGGGTACCGCGTACTCGCTGAACTCCTTCAGGACTCGGTTCGCCTCGACGTCGAGAACTCATCCGATTTCATTTACACAATCAACCGTCCCCGCCCGAGCGCGACGCTCGCAGAAAGAGATCGCATCAATCGCCTTTCGAAATGGTTCGTACTTCGGTCGGCAACTGTTGCGGTGTCCGTAGCGGCTGGCGCCGGGGCGACTATTAGTCCGGAGTCTCTCGCAATACGGCTCGAACTCGATATCAGTACGTCCCCTAATCGAGAGACGCACATCCCGGAAGAGTTATTGCCAACCGTTTTTGGCGAACTCGTTAGCATGGGAACGGAAATTGCGCGGACGGGAGACAAGCCTTGAACCTCGCGCTTAGCGATTGGACAGCGGACAAGGACGAGCCCAAATCGTTCGGTGATGAGGTATTCGCAACCGAGATCAGTTCGCGTACTTTTCCGGAAGGCATTTTTGGTTTCACGGTGAAGAAGATGTCGCTTGTTGCGGCCACACTTCCACCTTGGCTGCATCACGACATGATCGCGGTGCGGACCACCTTCAAGATAGGACGCTCAGGAAGCGGCGATGCGTTCGTAAGTGTGAAGCCACTCACCGTTGGCCCCGTTTCTGTCGTGCGCATCGAGCGCGGCTCCGCAACGGTGTTGCCGCAAAACATGAATCGCGTGTTGTCCACTCACGCGCGCGTCAATTTGGAGCGAATCGCGAACTTGGAGGACGTGACCGCGTGCGCTGAGCGGGAAGATGGGGTGGTACCGAACGAAGCAAGCCTTCGTCTGGCGCGGCGATTCCTAGGCGCGCTCAGTCTTAGCGCGCACTCACCCGAGGCGACCGTCCATGAGGACGGCCGAATCGGATTCGACTGGATCACTGATACCGAAATCCCTCTTAGCGTGATAGTCGGCGACGATGGAATGTTGACGTTCGCCGGTCACGTCGGCGGCAACTTTGGAAATGGCCGCGAGCGATGGACAGGTACGATTCCGCGGCCGATTCTCGAATGGATCGGGCGGGTCAGTCGGTAACATGGCTGCGTTCTGTTCAATCGCCGACCCCATTGCGCGTTTCGTGAAATCGAAGAACAGCGATTTTTCCGTCAAGTATCAGCGCGTCAAGCCTGGCGCATTTCTGCCGCGATTCGAACAAGACCACGCGCGATGGGAACGGTCCGTTTATCGGATCCACGAATTGGATCTTGCCCAAATCGCCGATCTGGCAAAGGACAACAACGTACCCGCGAAAGGGTTCGGCTGGCTCGGCATCGAGAAGATAAACGAAACCGGGCTCCACTTCGAAGACGACATACCTCCGGAGCGCCACGGCGAGATTGTGGGGTGGCCGGGGGATGCCTCGCGCGACGAAGAGGGGAAGCGCCTCGAACTAGCTACGAAACTGGCCGAACGCGCCAAGCTCAAACTGTTTGAAGCTCCAGTCGTTTAGTCCTAGGGCTCCACAACGGAATTCAATAATTCCCCGTCCCTGGCCCGTACCTCTTCGCGCCAGGCGCGCGCCTCTTCCGGGCTCCAATGGCCGCACCGCTCGAACAGGTCAACCGCCCGGAGAAATTCGGCGATCTCATGGCGCGGGAGCCCGCCCGCTATGCGGGCGATGTGCTCGGGCTCGGCGTGGTTGGGGACCATGCGGGGGATTCTAGCCGTCGCTAGCCTGTCCATTGACAATATGGTACTACCTAGATAGTATAGACACATGACGACACCGCGAAAGAAGCCCGGACCGAAGCCCAAGCCCGCAAACGAGCGGTGCAGTTTCCTCTTGCACGTCAAAGTCACCAAGGCCGAGCGGGCGGCAATTCTTGCGACGGTTGGGCGCGGATCGCTCTCGGCGTGGGCGCGCGGCGTGCTCGTTGGTGCCGCGAAGGGGGTCAAGTGAATAACGAAGTGAGGACTGGCGGAACGGAATCGGACTGCCCGAATGACCAATGCCGAGACCGACTGGCTAAAGCAAGGGCCGAGCGCGATGCCTTCAGTTGGGCGTTCTCTGAACTTGCAGATGCGCTAGAACAAGACACCGTCAACCCGACCAATCGCGAGGACCGTCTGGATGATGTAAGAGTTGATGACGCTCGAAAGGTTCTAAGCCGGTATGCCGTGGCAAGGCATCATGCCTTTCACGGAAACTACGAATACTTCGTTGAAGCGGTCGAAAAGGCGAGGAGAGAGTACTTCGCAACTCTTCCTTCCCCGAAGACTGGTGACCCGAGCAAGTAACCAAACGGCCCGGCCGCGTGCTGACACACGCGACCGGACCTCACCGCGGAGGTGGTATGAGCACCCCAACGGCTGCGCGAATCGTACAGCGCCGCGCCTCCGCAGATGGAGAGAGGCCATGAGACGAATCAAGAGCATGAAGGGACTCGAAATCTACGAGACGGACGACGGCCAAGAGCGCGTCGGAATCGTCTACTACTACAACAAGGGCGCTCTCCGGGAAATGGTCGGGGACGTGAGGAGCGATCCGGCCGCGTGCAACGGCGTGGACTCGATCAAAGCGCGTAAGCGCCTCAAAGGGAAGTATCGGGATTGTCCAGTCTGCATCGGCGCTGTGTCCGTTCTCGACGCGCGCCGGCTCGCCGTGAAGCGAGCGAAGGCCGAAGGCCGGCCGTATCTCACTCCTAAAGAGCAAGCCGAAGCCGACGGACTCCAACGAATCGAGCGGGCCAAGGTCGAGCAGGACGCCCGCGCGGCCATCGTCTACGAGCAGGCCGTCGAGCGGTTCATGCGAGCGCGTGAGAAGTCGTACTCCTCCACGAGCGCGGTCAAAGGCTACTTCCGGAATCTCGGCAAGGCATTTGCCGGGCGCTACCTCGATACGATCACTAAGGCGGAAGTCGCGCAGTACTACCGCGACAGACGGCACAACGCGGGACCGTTCACGGATTGGCCGCGCAAGGGCGGGCTCCGGCCGGCGGAAAACGACCTCGTGCAGTTGTCGGCGCTCTATTCATTCCTCCGGAACGAAGAGGAGCGCGACCTCCGGAACCCGTGCAGCGGCTACCGCGCGGGAGTCGGCAAAATGAAGGCCGAGACGTACACCCCCGAGCGCACACCGTACACGCCGAGCGATGCCGAAGTCGGCGCCATCTTCAAAGCCGCGTCCCGGAAGAGCATGCCGCGGTTCGCCTCACACCTCACCGGCGATCCGCTCCGCGCGTTCTTCAAGCTCTGCCACTACACGGGCGGACGGACCGAAAGCGAGCCCGCCGCGCTGCGGCATGGTGACGTGACTTTCTCCGACCCTAACGTGGTCTCGACCTCGGGACGGAAGGCGATGGGTCTGATTCGGATTCGGAAGGCCAAGAACGCCAGGAGCAATCGCGACCTCCCGATGCACCCCGACCTCGAAGCCGACTTGAAGGCCGTCATGGTCGAGCGCCCTAACGATCCGGCCGAGCTCGAAGCGTGGGCGGCGCTCCCGATATTCCGCCAGCGCGAGACCAACAAGGCTTGGACGACCTCTAGCTACAAGAAGGCATGGGCCGCAATCCTCGCGGCGCTGGCGAAGCCACACCCCGGACTCGCGGGCATGGTGGTCCGGGACTTCCGAGACCTCGCGCGGACGAAGCTCACGGACGCCCGAATCCCGGAGCCGGTCATCCGTCGGTGGATGGGGCACGCGGGCGACGTGTCTCAGAGGTATTACCAAGTCACGACGCGGGCGATGGAAGAGGCCGCGGACGCGCTCACGCTCGCGCAAGACCGTATATCCGACCGTACATCCGAAAAGGCCGCGCCCAAAGTCGCGGTAGCCCGTGCGGCGAATAGCTGATAGTTTGCGCGTTTCTTTAGGACGGGCCTGTAGCTCAGTCCGGATAGAGCAGGAGTTTCCTAAACTCAAGGTCGCAGGTTCAAGTCCTGCCAGGCCCACCAGGCCGACAAAAGAGGATCGACGATGGCAACCGCGAAGATCTCGAAGAAGGACATGGCACAGGACGATTTCATCGAGGGGGTGTTCGATTTCGGCGAATGGCTCGAAGCGCACTGGCAGCGCGTCGCGATCGGCATCGGCGCGGCGATCGCCGTGGTGCTCCTCGGCCTCGGCTGGAACACGATTCGCGAGAACGCGTCCCAGGACGCGAACCGCCTGCTCGCGCAAGGCATCGACGCGTTCTCGCCTCAGGCGCCCCAGGGCGGCGCCGCCGCTCCGGCGCCCCGGTACGCGGAGGCGCTGGGATTCTTCGAGCAGGCCGCCACGCGCGGCGGATCGGGGGGCGTGGGCGATGCCGCCCGGCTCTTCCAGGGACGCACGTTGACCGCGATGAACAGAGCGGCGGAGGCCGCGCCGATTCTCGAGAAGCTGTCCGGAAGCGGCAACGAGAGCATGGCCGCCGCCGCGAAGATCGCGCTCGCCGAAGCCGTCGAGGCGACCGGCAATCCCGAGCGCGCCGCGACGCTGCTCCAAGAGGTCGCCTCGAAGACGACGGCGGCGCCGTATCCTCCCGATTCGGTCTTGATGCTTCTGGCCGGCGTGCGCGAGCGCCAGGGGAAGACCGACGAGGCCAAGCGCGTCTATGACGATCTGGCCACGCGCTTCCCGCAGAGCAGCCTCGCGGCCGACGCGAAAGCGCGGTCGGCCGAGCTCGGCAAGGCGCACTGAGCGCGCGCGTCACGCCTCGAGAGACTAGAAGGGGATGTCGTCTTCGGCGTAGGAGGCGTCGGCGGGTGCGCCGGTGTCTTCGGCCGGCGGGCCGCCGGGCTGTGCTCCGCGATCGTCGGGCCGCCCGAGAAGCTGAAGCCGCTGCGCACGAACTTCGGTCGTGTAGCGCTTGTTGCCGTCGCGGTCGGTCCATTCACGCGTCTGCAGCGAGCCCTCGACGAACACCGGCCGCCCCTTTTTCAGATACTCGCCGGCGATCTCGGCCTGCTTGCCCCACACGACGATCCGATGCCACTCGGTCTTCTCTTTCTTCTCTCCCGACGGGTCGTTCCAGCGCTCGGTCGTCGCCATCGTGAAATTCGCGACCGGCGTGCCGCCCTGGGTGAACCGCACCTCGGGATCGCGGCCGAGATTGCCGAGCAAGATGACCTTGTTGACGCTCGCCATGAAAGCTGCTCCTGGATGAGGCGCGGGACCCGGTGCGGACATCGGGAGACTAACACAGCGTACCCGGTTTCACTATAGTCGCCGCCCCGATGAACGAGCAGAAGGGCCTCCTGCGGAGCGCGGCGTCGATCTCCGCGGCGACCGCGATCAGCCGGGTGCTCGGCCTGTTTCGCGAGCAGGTCCAGTCGTACTACTTCGGTGCGGGGTTCACGACCGACGCGTTTCTCGCCGCGTTTCGAATTCCGAACCTGCTCCGCGACCTGTTCGCGGAGGGCGCGCTGTCGTCCGCTTTCGTTCCGACGTTCACCGCGATCAAGGCGTCGGACGGCCCCGACGCCGCGTGGCGTCTCGCGAGCACGCTGCTCACCTTCCTGACGCTGATCCTCGCCGCCGTCACCGCGGCGATCGTGCTGTTCGCCCCTTGGATCATGAGCGTCTACGCGTCCGGGTTCCCGCCGGAGAAGCTGGCGCTCGCGGTCACCATGGCGCGCATCCTCTCGCCGTTTCTCCTGTTCGTGGCGCTCGCATCGGTCGCCATGGGGATCCTGAACACCTACGGCCGCTTCTTCGTCCCGTCGCTGGCTCCCGCGCTCCTCAACGTCGCCGCGATCGCCTCGGTCGTGGTCCTGGCTCCGGCGTTCCGGCGGCTTCGCATCGAGCCCGGGCTCTCGCTCGCGATCGGCGCGATGGCAGGCGGCGTCCTCCAGTTCGCCGTGCAGCTGCCGTCGATGCGAAAGCTGGGATTCCGGTTCCGGCCGCGGTTCGCGCCGCACGATCCGGCGCTCCGCCGCGTCGCGGCGTTGATGCTTCCGGCCACGATCGGACAGGCGGCGGTCCAGATCAGCTTCCTGATCGACACCTGGCTCGCGTCCCGCTACGGGAATGGGCCGATCACCTGGCTCTCGCTCGCGTTCCGGCTCATCCAGCTGCCGATCGGGCTGTTCGGCGTCGCGCTCGGGATGGCGAACCTGGCGCGCGTTTCGCGCGACGCCGCGGCCGGCGACCTTCCCGCTCTGCGCTCCAACCTGTCGGCGTCCCTGCGCGCCGCGGCGCTGCTCACGCTCCCGGCGACTGCGGGACTGATCGTCCTTCGAGAGCCGATCGTCCGGGTGATCTTCGAGCACGGCCGCTTCGACCGCGCCTCGACGCTCGCCACCGCGGCAGCGCTCGTCTGCTATGCCTCCGGGTTGTACGCCTACGCCGTCACGAAGGTGCAGGCGCCGACGTTCTACGCGCTCGGGGATACCCGCGCACCACTCCTTGCATCGCTGGCGTCGGTCGTGGTCAAGCTGGCGGCGAACGGGGCCCTGATCGTCCTGCTTCCCGCGCTCGGAGCTCCCCCGTTTCTGGGCCTCGCGCTGTCGACCTCGCTCGCGGCGTGGACGAACTTCGGCGTCCTGGCGTGGCGGCTGCGTGCTCGCGCGGGATCGATCGCGGGCCACGGAGTCGTCCGCGCGACCGCCGGCATGGCCCTCGTCTCCCTGGCCGCTGCGGCCGCGTGCGGTGCCCTGCACGCCGCCGCCGCGCACGTCGCTCCGGGGGGAGGACAGGCCGCCGAGATCGCTCGGCTGGCCGTTGCGATCGGCGCAGGCGTGACCGTGACGGCGATCGGGGCCTACGCGATCCGCGTGCCGGAGGCGATCGCGGGCTTGGAGTTCCTCCTGCGATTGGCGCGGAAGAAAACACCCGCCTAGAATCCCGCTCCGTCGTTTGCGACCGGGAGACGGAATGATCGAAGTCGACGGCATCGTCAAGCGCTACGGTGAGCGCGCCGCGCTGGATGGCGTGAGCTTCCGGGTGGAGTCCGGTGAGGTCGTGGGCTTCCTCGGCCCGAACGGCGCGGGCAAGACCACGATGATGCGCATCCTCTCGACGTTCCTGAGCGCCGATCGAGGCGCCGCGAAGGTCGCGGGGTTCGACGTCCTGCGAAAGCCCATGGAGGTGCGGCGGCGCCTCGGATACCTCCCCGAGCATCCGCCGCTCGACCTCGATCACACCGTGAGCGAATACCTCGGCTTCTGCGCGGCGCTCCGGGGCGTCCGCGCGGGCGCGCGCAAGGCGGCCCTGGCGTCCGCGATCGACCGGTGCGGCCTCGGAACGGTCGCCGGACGGTTGATCGGAAACCTCTCGAAAGGGTTCCGCCAGCGCGTGGGGCTGGCGCAGGCCCTGGTTCACGGGCCGGAGGTGGTCGTCCTCGACGAGCCGACCGTCGGGCTCGATCCTCATCAAATCCGCGAGATCCGCCATCTCATCCGCGCTCTCGCGGGCGATCACACGGTCCTTTTGAGCAGCCACATCCTCGCGGAGGTCGCCGTGACCTGCTCGCGCGTGATCGTGGTGCACCGCGGCCGTCTCGCCGCGGACGTCCCGCTCGGCGCCGAGGCGTCGGCGATGGGCCTCGAGGAGACGTTCCTGCGCGTGACCTCCGCCGACACCGCGATCGTCGAGGAGAACGTCTCGTGAACGGCGTGCTCGCCCTGATCAAGCGCGAGATCCGGTCGCAGGTGTTTTCGCCGATCGCCTGGATCGTCTGGACTCTGTTCCTCTTTCTGGCCGGATGGTTCTTCTTCAGCCTCGTCTACCAGTTCGCGGTGATCGTCGAGAACGCGACGGGGTACGCCGAGATGATGCAAAACCCCGAGATGCTCGACCGGCTGAACCTCAACGAGATGGTGATCTCCGGGCTCTTCGGGAATTTCCTGATCCTGTTCGTCTTCTTGATTCCCGTGCTCACGATGCGCAGCTTCGCGGAAGAGCGGAAGCAGGGAACCGACGAGCTGCTCCTCACGGCGCCCGTCACGCCCGGCCAGCTCGTCGCCGGGAAATTCCTCGGGCAGCTGGCGGTCACGGGCGCTCTCGTTCTGGGCGCGGCGTTCTACGTCGCGGTGATCCTCCACTACGGCGACCCCGAGCGCGGCCCCATCGGGACGGGCCTGCTCGGCCTCGCTCTGGTCGTGTGCGCGCTGACGGCGCTGGGGTTCGCCGCGTCGACATTGACGAAGAGCCAGGTCGTCGCCGCGGTCTCGGCGTTCGTCTTGTTCCTGCTCCTGTTCGTCGTGGACTGGCCGGCCGAATCGACGCAAGGGCTCGCGCGCTCGGCGCTCAAGGCGCTGTCGCTGCCCGCCCACTTCGAGGGGTTCACGCGCGGCAACGTGTCCACGGTCGACGTGGCCTACTTCGTCTCGCTCGCCGCCGCCGGGCTGTTCACCGCGCGCACCGCGGTCGCCTCACAGCGCTGGAGATAGATTGAAGGACGCGCTCAAGGTCGCGGGGTTCGCGGGCACGGTTCTGCTCCTGTTCGGCGTGCTCTCGTTCGCGTTTTCGGGACAGTTCGACCTGTGGACGGCCGTGCACATCGCCGGCGGGGGCGTGCTGGTGCTCTGCGCCCTCGCGGCGAACCTCCGCGGCGTCGCGGGCGCTCTTGCTGCGCGCGGCACCCGGGCGCGGGCCGGCGCCCTGTCGGGCACCCTCATCTTCATCGCCATCCTCGTGGTGCTCAACGTGCTCGCCGCCCGCTTCCCCAAGACTTGGGATGCGACCGAGTCCAAGGTCTACACGCTCGGCGAGAAGACGCTCTCCCTGCTGGCTCACCTCGACAAGCCCGTGGACCTCGCCGCGTTCGCGCCGCAAGGAGACCGGAACCGGGCGGCGCTCGACGAGCTGCTCTCGCGCTACACCGCCCGGTCACCCAAGGTGCACGTTCGCTTCGTCGATCCGGAGAAGGAGCCGCAGGAGGCGGACCGGTTCGGGGTCACGCGCTCGGGCGTCCTCGCGGCCGCGTGCGGGGACGCGAAGGCGCTCTCCGAGGGCAATGCCTCGGGCGGCTTCTCCGAGGGAGACGTCACCAGCCTCATCCTCAAGGTGTCACGCCCCGGCGGAAAGCGGCTATACTCGGTCACCGGTCACGGCGAGCCGGAGGTGACGGACACGACGACGGAAGCCGGGCTCGGAGCGTTCGCCGCCGCGCTCAAGGACGACAACGTCGAGATCCGGCCTCTCTTTCTCGCGGCCGCCCCCGCTGTGCCCGACGATGCTGCGGCGGTGATCCTGGCGGGGCCGGTCAAGCCGCTCATCGCGCACGAAGTCGATGCGCTGCGCTCCTATCTCGCGAAGGGCGGGCGTCTGCTCGCGATGATCAATCCCGGCACCGATCCCGGGCTCGATACCCTGTGGACCGACTACCGCCTGGCTCTCGATGACGACATGATCGTCGACCAGGAAGAGATCGCCTTCCTGGGCGCCCGCCTCGGTCTCGACCCGATCATCGAGGATTTCCCGCCGCACCCGATCACGAAAGGGTTCAAGCAGAGGCTTCGAATGTCGCAGGTGCGCTCGCTGTCCATCAAGGTCGACGGCGGGCTGCCCGGCGTCGTCGCGCAGCCGCTCGCCCGGACGCACGAGTCGGCCTGGGGTGAGACCCGATGGAAGGACATGATGGCCACCGGCCACGTCGCCAAGGACGCGACGGATCGCAGCGGCCCGCTCGTCGTCGCGGCGACGGCGACCGTGAAGCTCGCCTCGGGAGACGGGGAAACCCGTCTCGTCCTCGCGGGCGATTCCGACTGGACGGTCAACGGCAACCTCGGCGCATTCTTCAACCGTGAGTTCCTGATCAACGTCGTGCACTGGCTCACCGGCTCCGAGGACCTGATCGTCGGCCCCGCGAAGTCGCTCCGGGCTTCACGCCTCAACATGACGACCGCCGACCAGAGAAACCTGTTCCGCTTCGGCGTGTTGCTGTTGCCGGAGGTTCTGCTCATCGGGGGAATCGTGGCCTGGTTGCGGCGAAAGTCGCTGTGAGCCTCCGCGCGCTGGTCGTGCTCGTCGTCGTTCTGGCCGCGGCCATCGCTGCGCTCTACTGGCTGCACGCGCCGGCCCCCAAAACCGGGACCGGCGCGGACGCTCCACTCGTTGCGGGGTTGAAAACCGCCGACGTGACGGCCGTCGACATCACGTGCGGCGTGTCATCCCTCGCCTTGGAGCGCGACGGGAGCGCCTGGCGCATCGTCCGCCCGGTCGCGACCGAAGCCGACCCGCGCCACGTGAAGGAGCTGCTCGACGCGCTGGTGGGTGCGAAGGTGCGCAAGGTGGTGGGCAATGACGGCGCGCATCGGGACGCCTACGGGCTCGCACCCGCGGCCTGTGCCGCTCGGTTGACCGCGACCGGAGGAGCCCCCGTCGCGACGGTCGCTCTCGGCCGTTCCTCGCCGATCGGGTCGGACCGGTACGCGAGCTCCGACGACAAGACGATCGTCCTCACGGAAGGGTCGCTTTTCGGTGTCATGTCGCGCGGTGCGGACGGATTCCGGGAGAAGCGCCTGATCCCGGTCGATGCCGACGCGATCTCGAAGGTCTCGATCGACGCACCGACCGGGCCGCTGGTCCTCTCGCTCGCGGCCGGGACATGCCGCGTCGAGCGGCCCGTCACGGATCAGGGCTCTCCCTCGGCCTGCAGCAACCTGACACGGACGCTCACCTCGACCGAGCTGTCGGGCCCCTACGACACCAAACCGCCGACCGAGGTCCACGCCGATCGCCGGCTGAGGATTCAGGTCGAGGCCGGCGCCGGCTCCACGGTTGCGTTCGTCGCGGCGTCGGGCGTCGCGGGAAAGCGCCTGGCCTGGCGGGAGGGCGCCTCCTTCGCGGGGCTGATCGACGAGGCGACCGCGGGGGAAATCGCCAAGCCCGTCGATTCGTTCCGCAGCTCGCAGATCGTCACGTTCTCGACCCCCGACCTGCGGCGTATCGCGATCGAGCGGGACGCCGGCACGCTCGCGATCGAGCGGGCGGGCGCCACCACCCCGTGGACCGGCAGCGGCACGCTTGCCGGGACGCCGATCGACCCCGATCGCGTGGAAGCGTTCCTCGATTCCATTCGCGGACTCACGGCGGCAGGATTCGTCACGGAGGCGCACGCCGCCGCGGGCGCGACCACGGTCGTCCTCTCCGGCGAGAAGGCCGAGATCGCGCGGTTCGTCTACGGCCCGAGGCCATCCGCCCCCGGCGACGCGGCGCAGAGCGTGTGGGCGACCACACCTTCGCGCCCGGGAGCCGTGTTCAAGCTCGATGCCACGGTCCTCGCGCGCGTGCCGAAGGGTCCCGGCGATCTCGCGCCCCAGCCCGCAGCCCCGCCGCGGCCGTCGCCGTGAAGGTGCTCGTTCAACGAGTCTCGCGCGCGGAGGTGCGGGTTGCCGGCCAGGCGGTCGGCGCGATCGGGCCGGGGCTCCTCGTCCTTCTGGGGGTCGAGCGCGGCGACACCGAAGCCGATGCCGACTGGTACGCCGCGAAGACCGCCGAGCTGCGCATCTTTGCCGACGATGCGGGGCGGATGAACCGCAGCGTCGAGGAAGCCGGCGGCGCCGTGCTCGTGGTGTCGCAGTTCACGCTCGCCGCGGACACGCGGCGCGGGCGGCGCCCCTCGTTCGAGCGTGCCGCCGATCCGGCGGCCGCGGAAGCGCTCTACCGCCGGTTCGCGGAGGCGCTCGCATCGCGTGGAATCGCCGTCGCGACGGGAACGTTTCGCGCGATGATGGAGGTCGAGCTGATCAACGAGGGGCCGGTGACGATCCTGCTCGATCCGAGAGACGGAACCCGCGCGTGACAGAAGCGGACGACGAGGCGCTCTCAGGCTGGCTCGATCACCTGGCCGCCGAGCGCGGATTGTCCCGAAATACGCAGTCCGCCTATCGCAGCGACTTGCTCGCGCTCGAGGCGCGGATGACCGGGCGCGCACTCGAGGGGGCCTCGCCGGACGATCTGCTGTCGGCGCTGCGCGCGATGCGCACGTCGGGGCGCTCGCCGCGCTCGGTCGCCCGCTGGCTCGTTGCGGTCCGCAGCTTCTTCGCCTGGCTCCTACGCGAAGGCCGGATTCATGAAGACCCGTCGGCGCGCCTCGAGCCGCCGAAGATCTGGAAGAGTCTGCCGAAGGTGCTCGACGGGGCGGACGTCCTCAGGCTTCTCGGAGCACCGGACGCGGGCGATCCGAAGGGCGTCCGCGATCGGGCGATGCTCGAGGTTCTCTACGCGACGGGCCTGCGGGCCTCCGAGCTGGTCTCGCTCAAGCTCCACGACCTCCATCTCGACGCGGGCTACGTCCGCTGCATCGGCAAGGGCCGCAAGGAGCGGGTGATCCCCATGGGCGCCGAGGCCATCGCGGCCGTCACCACGTACCTCGCCGCCGCGAGGCCGGCCCTGCTGTCGGGTCGCTCCTCCGATGCCGTCTTCGTCGGCCGGCGGGGGGCGCCGCTGACGCGGCAGGGTTTTTGGAAGCGGATCAAGGCCCACGGCCGTGCGGCGGGAATCCGGGCGGCGCTGTCGCCGCACGTGGTCCGGCACTCGTTCGCGACGCACCTGCTCGAAAACGGCGCCGACCTTCGCGCGGTGCAGATGCTCCTGGGCCACGCCGACATCACGACGACGCAGATCTACACCCACGTCAACCGCGAGCGCTTGAGGCGGCTGTACCGGGACTTTCATCCCCGCGCTTGACACGCGGCGATCCGCTCGATTATCAGAGGGGCCGGTGGACGACGACTCTTTCGAAGAACCGATCCTCGAGCTCGAGCGCCGCGTCGAGTCGCTGTCCGGCATGGGGGACGACGTCGCGACGCAGCGCAAGCGCGAGCAGCTCGTGCTCGATCTCGAGGCCACGCGCGCCCGGGTGTTCTCGTCGCTGACCCCGTGGCAGAAGACGCTGGTTGCGCGCCATCCGAGGCGGCCCTTCACGCTCGACTACGTGAGGCTGCTGCTCGAGGGGTTCGTCGAGATCCACGGCGACCGCCGCTACTCGGACGACCCCGCCATCGTCGCCGGGTTCGGATCGTTCCGCGGCCGGCCGGTGCTCGTCATCGGGCATCAAAAAGGGAGGGACACGAAGGAGAAGATTGTCCGCAACTTCGGGATGCCCCGGCCCGAGGGGTACCGGAAGGCCTTGCGCGCGATGAAGCTCGCGGAGAAGTACCGGCGGCCCATCCTCACGTTCATCGACACACCGGGCGCGTATCCCGGCATCGGCGCCGAGGAGCGCGGCCAGGCGGAGGCGATCGCGGTGAACCTGCGTGAGATGGCGGCGCTTCGCGTTCCGATCCTGGTGACGATCACCGGCGAGGGAGGAAGCGGCGGGGCCTTGGCCATCGGTGTGGGTGATCGCGTCAACATGCTCGAGTTCTCGGTGTATTCGGTGATCAGCCCCGAGGGCTGCGCCGCGATCCTCTGGCGCGACGGGTCGCGCGCGAAGGAAGCCGCGGCGGCGATGAAGATGACCGCGCCCGATCTCCTGGCTCTCGACGTCGCCGACGAGATCGTGCCGGAGGTCGTCGGGGGCGCCCACGTCGATCCGCAGCGCCAGGCGTCGATCCTGGGGGAGGTCCTGGAGCGCCAGCTCCTCGAGCTGTCGCGCCTCGCCCCTGCGGAGCTGCTCGCCGGCCGCTACGAGCGCTTTCGCCGGATGGGCCGGTTCACGACGTCGTAGCCTTCGCCTCGCTCCAGAGCTGATCGAGGAGCGGCATTCCGGCTTGCTCGATCGGGATCCCTCGCTTGCCAAGCTCGCGCTCGACGTGCCCGAATCGCTTCGCGAACTTCGCGTTGGCCTTCGACAAGGCCGCGTCGGCATCGACCTCGAGCCGCCGCGCGAGCATGGCGACGGTGAAGAGCAGGTCTCCCAGCTCTTCGCCGATCGCTTCGGCCCGTTTCGCGCGAACGGCCTCGCGCAGCTCGCCGGCCTCTTCGTCCAGCTTGTCGAGCACGTCTTCGTCGGCGCCCCAGTCGAATCCGACGCGGGCGGCCTTGGAACCGAGGCGCTGGGCCTTGACCAGGGCGGGGAGCGCCGCCGGAATTCCCGAGAGGATCGAGGCGTCCGGAGTATCCGCCTTCGCTTCCGACTTCTCCTTCTTCTTTATCTCTTCCCAGCGGACGAGGACTTCGGCCGCGTCGACCGCGGTCGCATCCCCGAAAACGTGCGGATGCCGCCGGATCATCTTGGCGGCGATGCCCTCGACGACGTCTGCCGCCCGGAAGGCGCCCTGCTCGCTCGCGAGCTTCGACAGGAACACGACCTGGAAGAGGAGGTCCCCGAGCTCCTCGGCCAGGGCGGGAAGATCATTCCGGTCCAGCGCGTCGACGACCTCGTAGCATTCTTCGATCAGGAATCCGCGGAGCGTCTCGTAGGTTTGCTCGCGGTCCCACGGGCACCCTCCGGGGTCCCGCAGGCGGTCCATGATCGCGACCAGATCGTCGAAAGAGCGCGTGTTCGCCATCGCCGGGCTTCCTTGACTTGCCCCCATACGGGTTACATGTTTCGCACGCGGTCGGAGCCGGGGTGGCTGCCGTCTCGCCGACTTTCGTTTTGATGACGCCGAAAGTCGAATGGTACCATCGCGCCTTGCCACGCAGCGGATTTGCCGCCACGTGGGGGAGGCGTGCATGGCCGAAGGAGCGCATCCGGAGGAGCCGGGCCAGGACGACAAGACGCCCAGGATCAAGGTCACCGACCGCCGGCATTTCACGCTCGATGGCGAGCGGCGCGGGGACATCGAAGACGAGCCGGACCCGCCGGCCCCCGCAAGCCCGCCGCCGTCCAGAGCGGCAGGACGCGAGGCGCCGCAAGAGCCGTCGTTCGAGCGCCGACCGCTGAACGAGCCCGAAGGCGTGGACTTCACGATGTTGATCAACGCGATGGCGCAGCCCGCGTTGCTCTACCTCGGGGAGATCCCGCATCCAGCGACGGGGCAGGCGACCTTGGACCTCGAGGGGGCGCGCATCCAGATCGACATGCTCGATCTGCTGCGCGTGAAGTGCCGGGGCAACTTGACGCGTGAGGAGGACGGCCTCCTCGAGCGGGTCCTGCACCAGCTCAGGATGCTCTACGTCGCGCGGTCGGGGTCGGCGGTCTAGCCGCCGTCCTCACGACCCCCGGCGTGGAGCGGTCGGGGGCACGCGTGATCCGTCGGGTTCGGACGTGGATGGCCGCAGGGCTCGTTGCCCTCGCGGCTTTCCTGCTGCCTTACGGGACCCGTGCAGCGGTCGACAACGGCGTGATCCGCCTCGCTCAGCCGCAGAGCCAGCCCGAGGGCACCGAAGCCGAAGAGGAGCACGCGATACCTGCGGCCGGGCGCCGGGCGTTCGACGTCGAAGCGTTCGACGGACGATTCGAGAGCCTCTGGTTCCAGCGCAAGGCCTATCAGTCCGGCGGCCGCGACGACGACGCCGCGAAGCAATCGGACCTGATCCGGGATTTCGTCTCGGAAGAGGGCGTGAGGCGGCTTCAGATTCCCGCGAGCTCGCTCCTGCTCGAAGCGCGCGCTCTCAGTCGCGAGGGCAGCTACGATAAGGCGCTCGCCGCTCTCGCGCTCGCCGAATCCCTCGATCCGGGCCGCCCTCAGATCGCGCTCGCGCGGGCCGAGGTGCTGTCGGCGTCGGGCGCCGGCTCGTTCGCGGCGGCCGCGGAGTGGATCGGCGCGGCACGCTCCGCCCTCAAGATCGCCGCGCGGGACCGCGACACGCTCAACGAGCTGGCGCTGACCGTCCTCGTGGCGCTCCTCGGCGCCACCACGATCTTCGCGGCGCTGATCGCCGCGCGCTACCACACGATGCTCCGTCACGACATCGAGGAATGGCTGATCGCGCGGGACCGCGAGTGGCTCGCCAAGCCCGGCGGCTGGGCCGTCTTGTTCTTGCCGCTGCTGCTGTGGGTCGGCGCCGGCTGGCTCGTGCTCTACTGGCTGGCCGCATTCTTCCGCTACATGCGCCGGGGCGAGCGCGCTCTCGCCTCAGCCCTTCTCGTGGCCACCGCACTCGCCGTGCCTGCGTACCGCGTCGCCGTCGGGCTCTACGGCCTGGCCGCCGACCCGACGGTGCGGACCATGCTCGCCGCGGCCAACGGCGGATACGATCCCGATCGCATCGTCAAGCTCCGCGCGCTGGTCGACGAGCATCCGGACGATCCCGTGTTTCGCTTCCTCCTCGCGGGGCTCTACAAGAACGGCCGCTACTTCGAGGACGGGTTCAAGGAATACAAGCACGTGCTCGAGGTCGCGCCCTCGACCTACCAGGCGCGCATCAATCTCGGAAACATCTACTTCGCCCTGGGCCAGTACGGGCAAGCCATCTCGAGCTACCGCCAGGCGATCGACGTGCGCAGCGACTCCTGCCTCGCGTACTTCGACATGTACCTCGCGCAGTCCGAATCGTTCAAGCTGAAAGAGGCGGCGGACTCCCTCTCCAAGGCCCGCGAGCTCGACCGCGATCAGGCCGACCGCCTGCTGACCGTCGGCAGCCGCGATTCGGGAGGCGCCAAGGTCGTCGATGCCACGATCGATTTCGACTCGATCTGGCGGGCCACGCTCGAGGGCGGGCACGCGCGGGACTGGCTCGATGGGGGAGCGGCCCGCGAGGGGTGGACGTCGGCCGCCGCGTGGCTCGCGAACCCGACGAGCGTCCTCGCCCTCGCCACGCTTTGCATCGGACTCGCCAGCCTCGCCGTGTTCGCCGGCACGACACCCGCCCGCCGGTGCACGCGCTGCGGCAACGCCTTCTGCGCACACTGCAAGTCCAGCCGCGAGGGGAACGACTACTGCAGCCAGTGCCTGCACCTGTTCGTGCTGAAGGACGGGCTGGCCCCCGAGACGAAGAGCATGAAGCTCTACGAGGTCGGCCGGTACGAAACGAGGGTCCGGCGCTTCCGGAGGCTCGCGTCCGTCTTGGTGCCGGGCGCGTCGCAGATCCTGACGGGCCGCTGCGTCGTCGGCTTCCTGCTCGTGTCGGTGTGGATGCTCGTGTGGATCGGCGGCTACCCCCGGATCCTGGAGCCCCTCGAGCACCTCGTCGGCCTCGAGGTTCACTGGGCTGGACTCCGCGCGATCCCGGTTCCCGACGTCTTCCGCCTCGACGCGATGATCGTCATCGCCGCGCCGCTCGGCGCCCTCGTCTGGCTGGCCGGGAACGTCGGCGGGACGTCCATCGGCAGGGCCTGACCGTGGCGCTCGAAGGGACGATCAAGGACTTCGGCCTCGCCGACATCCTCCAGCTCATCGGCTTGCAGCGGAAGACCGGCGTGCTGACGCTCGAGGGGACGGGAGGGACCGTCAAGGTCAAGTTCCTGGGCGGCGCCGTGGTCGGCGCGGACACGAGCGAGCGCAACTTCGAGGACCTCCTGGGCTCGGTCCTCGTCCGCACCGGACGCATCACCGACGCACAACTTCAGGAATCGCTCCGCATCCAGGCGGCGACGCTCCAGCGGCTCGGCTACATCCTGGTCAAGCAGCATTTCATCTCCGCGGAGGACCTCGAGGAGGCCCTTCGGATCCAGGTCACGCAGATCGTCTACCGGCTCTTCCGCTGGCGCGCGGGCAAGTACGAGTTCGCGCCGATGGACCACGTCGAGTACGACAGCGAGCACTTCCAGCCGGTCTCCGCCGAGACCATCCTGATGGAAGGCGCGCGGATGATGGACGAGTGGCCGATCCTCGAACGGAGGATCAAGTCGCCCTCGGTCGTGTTCCGCAAGTCGGCGGCCGGGGGAGCGCTCGACGTTCCGCTGACCTCCGTCGTCGACAGCGATCTCGAGCTGTCGCTCCAGGATGCGCCGGAGCAGGCGCATGACGAGCAGGCGATCCGGCTGACGCCCGAGGAGCGAGACGTCCTCCACATGGTGGACGGCCACGCGAGCGTCCAGGACATCGCGGACATGAGCGCCCTGGCGGAGTTCGATCTCTACCGGATCCTGGTCGACCTACAGAACCGCAACCTGATCGAGGTCGTGGAGGCTCCGGTCAGCATCGCTCCGGGCCCCACGTCGGCCGTGGGCCGGAAGGTGGTCGCGATCACGCTGCACGCAATCGTGTTCGCCGTCGCGGCGGCGTCCGTGGCGACCCTATCCACGAATCCGTTCACGCCCTGGCGGCTTCTGGCGCACTCTCCGGAGACCGCGCGCCTTCAAACGTTTGCCAGCCGGAACCGGCTCGAGCGCGTCGAGGAGGCGCTCCACGCCTACTATCTGGACCACGGAACGATGCCCGAGCGGCTCGAGGCGATGGTTTCCGCCGGCTACCTCAGCCACGATGACACCGTCGACCCCTGGGGCCACCCGTACGGGTACCGGCTCGATTCGGCCGGCTATCAAATCGTGGGACGTAGCTCGGGTCCGGGAGCCGAAGAGATCGTGATCCGCCACCCATTTACGGCGTCCCAGCGAATGGTGCTCCAGGGCGGCGCCCAGGATCGCGGCGACCGGCATCCTTGACAACCCCTGCCGGGGGTTCTAACTAGCGGGCGTTCGCCGCATGGGGACTGAAGAGCCCCTGTCGGCCCAGGAGCGTCCATGAGCAAGATCATCGGTATCGATCTCGGAACCACGAACTCGGTCGTCGCGATCATGGAGGGGGGAAAACCCACCGTGATCACGAATGCCGAAGGGAGCCGTCTGACGCCCTCCGTCGTCGCGGTGACGGACAAGGGCGAGCGTCTCGTCGGTCAGGTCGCGAAACGCCAGGCGATCACGAATCCGGCGAACACCGTCTATTCCATCAAGCGCTTCATGGGGCGGAAGTTCGCGGAGGTCCAGGGCGACGCGAAGCTCGTGCCGTACGTCATCTCCGCAGCCGACAACGGCGACGTCCGCGTCACGATCCAGGACAAGAAATACTCCCCGCCGGAGATCTCGGCCCTCGTGCTGCGCAAGCTCAAGGAAGCGGCCGAATCGCACCTCGGCGAGACGGTGACCCGCGCGGTCATCACCGTGCCGGCCTACTTCAACGACGCTCAGCGCCAGGCCACCAAGGATGCCGGGCAGATCGCCGGCCTCACCGTCGAGCGCATCGTCAACGAGCCGACCGCCGCGGCCCTCGCCTACGGCCTGGACAAGCAGAAGGACGAAACGATCGCCGTGTTCGACTTCGGCGGAGGGACGTTCGACATCTCGATCCTCGAGGTCGGCGACGGCGTCGTCGAGGTCAAATCGACCAACGGCGACACGCACCTCGGCGGAGACGACATCGACCACCTGGTGATGGACTGGCTCGTCGCCGAGTTCAAGAAAGACCAGGGGATCGACCTTTCGAAGGACAAGATGGCCCTTCAGCGGCTGAAGGAGGCCGCGGAAAAGGCGAAGTGCGAGCTGTCGACGGTGACGGAGACCGAGATCAACCTCCCGTTCATCACCGCCGACGCGAGCGGCCCGAAGCACCTCCAGCTCAAGCTGAACCGCGCGCGCTTCGAGCAGCTGGCGGATTCGATCCTGAAGCGGACGCTGGGGCCCTGCGAGCGCGCCCTCAAGGACGCGGGGATCTCGACGAGCAACATCGACGAGGTGGTCCTGGTCGGCGGCTCGACCCGCATCCCGAAGGTCCAGGAGATGGTCAAGTCGTTCTTCGGGAAGGAGCCCCACAAGGGCGTCAACCCGGACGAGGTGGTCGCGATCGGAGCGGCGGTCCAGGCCGGCGTCCTCGCGGGGGACGTCAAGGACCTGCTGCTTCTCGACGTCACGCCGCTGTCCCTGGGGATCGAGACGCTGGGCGGCGTGTTCACGCGCTTGATCACCAGAAACACCACGATCCCGACCCGGAAGAGCGAGGTGTTCTCGACGGCGGCCGACGGCCAGACCAGCGTCGAGGTTCACGTTCTCCAGGGCGAGCGCGAGCTCGCCCGCGACGACAAGACGCTGGGCCGCTTCCACCTCGACGGGATTCCGGCCGCGCCGCGCGGCGTCCCCCAGATCGAGGTGACCTTCGACATCGACGCGAACGGCATCGTGCATGTGACCGCGAAGGATCTCGGCACGGGCAAGGAGCAGAAGATCTCCATCACCTCCTCGTCGGGCCTCTCGAAGGACGATGTCGAGAAGATGGTGCGGGAGGCCGAATCCCACGCCTCCGAGGACAAGGAGAAGCGCGACGCCATCGACATGAAGAACCGAGCGGACCAGCTCGTCTACCAGACCGAGAAGGAGCTGAAGGACAACGAGTCCAAGGTCCCCGAGCCGGAGCAGGCGGCCCTCCGTGAGGCGGTCGAGGCGGCCAAGAAGGCGCTCGAGGGCACGGACGCGGCCGGCATCCGCGCCGCATCGGAATCGCTCGAGCGGGCCCGGATGAAGTTCGGCGAGGCCGTTTACCGCGCCGCGTCGGGGCCTTCCGGCACGCCGGGCGGCGACGGCGCCTCCGGGGACGGACGGCCGCAAAAGCCGTCGGACGACGTCATCGACGCCGAGGTGGTCGACGCGGACTCGAACAAGAAGTAAGTTCGGCTGCCGGCGGGAGTTGCTAGACTCCTCCTGCCGGCGACGCACCCGGCGGAGGAGACGAGCCCGATGGCCACGACCGAGTGGGATCCGCTCAAGGATCTGGTAGGCATTCAGGAGCGGATGAACAAGCTGTTCGAAAGCGCGCTCGCCCGGACCAACTTCGACGCGGAGGGCGGCGTGGGTGCGTGGACCCCGGTCGCCGACGTCTACGAGAACGAGGAGAGCGTCGTCTTCTGCCTCGAGCTCCCGGGGCTGGCGCAATCCGACATCGACATCCGCCTCGAGGACGACGAGCTCATCGTCCGCGGCGAACGGAAAACCGAGCGAAGTGCGCCGGGCGAGCAATTCCATCGCGTCGAGCGGTCCTTCGGGAAGTTCGCGCGCCGTTTCCGTCTGCGGTCGCACATCGACCGCGCGACCGTGTCGGCGACCTATCGGGACGGCGTGCTCACGGTCACGCTGCGCAAGAACGAATCGGCCGGCAAGCAACCGATCCGGGTGGCCATCCGCTGACCCTTCGGCCCACCTGATATACTCCCGCGCGAGTCCGGGGACTTGATGGAAGACGAACGCGTACAGACCCGCGGCGGCGGCTCGGAATCCCTCAAGAAATACCTCAAGGAGATTTCCCGGCTCCCGCGGATCACCGCCGAAGAAGAGCGCGTCCTCGGGCGCAAGATCCAGAAGGGCGATCAGAAGGCCCTCAGGCGCCTGGTGGAGGCCAACCTCCGGTTCGTCGTCTCGTATGCCAAGCGCTACCGCGGCTGCGGGATGTCGTTTCTGGACCTCATCAACGAAGGGAACATCGGCCTCATCGAAGCCGCGAAGCGGTACGACGCGAGCAAGAACGTCAAGTTCATCACGTACGCGGTGTGGTGGGTGAGGCAGGCAATCATCCACGCGCTGTCGGATCAGAGCGGGTCGTTCCGCCTGCCTCAGAAGCAGGCGAACCTCCTCTACCGGATCGGCAAGGCCCAGTCGGTCCTGCGGAACGAGCTCGAGCGCGCGCCGACCGCCCAAGAGGTCGCCAGCCGCATCGAGGCGTCGCTCGAAGAGGTCACGACGCTCCTCCAGGTCGCCAGCGACAACGTCTCGCTGTCGGCGCTGATCGACGAGGAGCACGAGTTCCACCTCTCCGACAAGCTCGAGCAGGGCACGATCCCGGCCGCGGATTTCGTGTTCCTGCGGCAGTCGCTCAGGCGGCACATCCAGCAGGCTCTGGGCGAGCTGGTCGACAAGGAAGAGATGGTCCTCAGGCTCCGATTCGGCCTCGACGGCTCGGATCCGAAGACGCTCAAGGAGATCGGCGAGCTGATGAACTTGTCCCGGGAGCGCATCCGCCAGATCGAGGCGCAAGCGTTGGAGAAACTCAACCGGTCCCAGAAGTGCCAGCAGCTTCGGGGCTACCTCAACTGAGGCTCCCCCGAAGCCGGCCGGCGAGGCGTCCGCAATGATCGAATCCTGCCCGACGTGCGGGGGAATCGGATTCGAGATCCGCGAGGGCGCGGAGGGCGTCGCCGTGTCGGTGCGCTGCGCGTGCAGCGTGCGCGACCGTGCCGACCGCATCCTGAAGTCGGCGCGCATCCCAAGGCGGTACGAGCACTGCTCTCTCGACAACTTCGAGGTCTGGCAGCCGGCGCTCGCTCCGGCCCTCGCCTGGGCCAACGACTGGTTCGAGCGCTGGCCGCTCAACGCCGACGTCGGGATCCTGTTCGTGGGTTCTCCGGGAACGGGCAAGACGCACCTGGCGGTGGGATTGATCCGCCAGCTCGCCTCCCGCAAAGGCGCCAAGGTCGTCTTCGCCGAGCAGCGCGAGCTGCTCAAGGACCTCCAGGCGACTTTCGACGGCGGCGCGGGACGGACCGAATCCGACGTCTTGGCGCCCATTCTGGAGGCGGAGGTTCTCGTGCTCGACGATCTCGGAGCCGGCCGGACGACGGCGTGGGCGCAAGACGTCATGCACGACGTGCTCGCGCACCGCTACAACCGAAAGCTCCCCACGATCATGACGACGAACCGGGCGACTGGAGACGACGACGAGGCGGCTCCGGGCACTCCCGACTCACCGACGCTCAAGGACCGTCTCGGCGACGCGCTGATGTCGCGCATCTACGAGATGTGCCGCGTCGTTCCGGTGACCTCCGAAGACTTCCGGCGCCGCGTGCTTCACGCGCGCCATCGTTATTGAAAGGCTCGAGATGCCGAACGTTCTCTCCGAGGTGAAGGATCGCGTCGCCTGGATCACAATTCACCGGCCCGAAAAATTGAACGCGCTGAACCGCCAGACCGTCGTCGAGATCGGCGCCGCCGCGCGGAGCGCCGCCGCGGACGCCGAGGTCGGCGCGATCGTCGTGACCGGGTCGGGGGAAAAGGCGTTCGTCGCCGGCGCCGACATCGCGGAGATGGCATCGATGCGCCCCCGCGAGGCGCAAGAGTTCTCGCATCTGCTCGCCGACGCCCTCGATGCTCTCGAGCGGTGCGGCAAGCCGGTCATCGCCGCCGTGAACGGATTCGCGCTCGGCGGCGGCTGCGAGATCGCCATGGCGTGTCACGTGCGCATCGCGGCAGACACCGCCAAGTTCGGCCAGCCGGAGGTCGGCCTGGGATTGATCCCGGGCGCCGGCGGGACTCAGCGCCTCCCGCGTCTGGTCGGACGCGGCCGCGCCCTCGATCTCATCCTGTCGGGAGCGACGATCGACGCGGCCGAAGCGCACCGCATCGGGCTCGTCGAGCGCCTGTGCCCCGCCGCGCAGCTGCGTGAGGCGGTCGAGGTCTACGCCGCGAATTTGCTCGCGAAGAGCCCGACGGCGCTGGCCGCGGCGCTCGAGGCCGTCCTCTCCGGCGGCGAGATCGCGCTCCCCGAAGCTCTGCGGCTCGAGGCCTCGCTGTTCGGCTTGTGCTTCGCGACCGAAGACATGCGCGAGGGCACCGGCGCGTTCCTGGAGAAGCGGAAGCCCCGGTTCCCCGGCCGGTAGCCGCCGTGCAGCGGATCCGATTCTTCAGGATCGCCATCCCGATCCTGCTCCTCGTGTTCGTCGTCGGAACGGCGCTCGTCCTGACCTCCCATCCGCCGAGGCGCGAGGTGGCGGTCGACGACTCCACGGACCAGACCTCGCGCATGGAAGGCTTCAAGTTCAGCGACCTCGCCGGCGGGCGCCGCCGGCTCCTGGTGCGGGCGCGCGTCGGTCGCGTCGACGAGAAGGGAGCATTCGACGTCGAGCAGGTGCAGCGCCTCGAGGTCGACCGCGAAGGGCAGTCGCCGCTCGTGCTGACGGCCGAGCACGGGACGGGCTCGGGTGCGATGGGCAAGCGCATCGTTCAGCTGACCGGCGGCGTCACGTTGGACGACGGCCAGGGCTCGACGATCGAGATCCCGAGCGCCGAAGTCGATCAGGTTCGGGGATACGTTCGCTCTTTGGGCGTCGTCAAGCTGAGCCAGAACGCGTGGAAGGGGACCGCCGATTCGGTGATCTATGACCTGAACGGCGGACCCACGAAGGTCGCCGCCCTGAAGCTCGAGGGCCCCAACGGAGGGCGCCTGTCCGCCGATAGCGGCTCCATGCCGGCGGGGTCGAACGCGCTCTCGCTCAGCGGAAACGTCGACGCGGCCCAGGGCGGGGTGTCGCTGCACGCCGACGAGGTCATGATCGCGCGACGAGCCGACGGCCACGTCGAGAGCGTGACGGCGTCACCGAAGGTCGCCGGGACGGCGACGCTCGGGGGAGGAGCGGCCTCGCTCTCAGCGCAGCAGGCGAAGATCTTCTGGGACGAGGCGGGGCGGCTGTCGGGATTCCACCTCGAGGGGGCCGCCGAGATCCTGCACGCGCGCGGGCGCCTGTCGGCCGACGGCATCGACGGCAAGTCGGCGGAGACTCCCGGGTCGTACCGGATCGATGCCAAAGGCGCCGTCCACGTCGACGCCGCGCTTCCCAAGGGACCGGGGACGCTGCTCTGCGACGCTCTCGAGGCGACGCTCGACGACAAGGGCTCGCCGCGCGACGGCGCCGCGTCGGGTCACGTGCGGTTCGACGGCGACGGCGCAGCGGGCGAGGCCGAGCAGGCGCAGTTCACGGTTCTCGACGCGAGCGGAACGGTCTCGCTCGCTTCTTCGTCCACGCGCCGCGCACGGCTCGCCAGCGGGCGCATGCGCGTGGTGGCCTACGCGATCACGACCGACCTCCGCGGCGTGAAGCTCCACGCGGACGGGAGCGTCGAATCGACGCTGCTTCCGGCGACCGGGCCGAAGGCGGCGGCCGGCTCGGCGATGTTCTCGGGCACCGAAGCCGTCCATTTCGTCTCGGCGAGCCTCGACAGCCTGGATTCGGGCGCGCACCTGCTCTTTCACGGGGAGGTTCGCGGATGGCAGCAGGATCGAACTCTCTTCGCCGACGACGTCGAGCTGATCCAGACGGGAGAGGCGCTGAACGCGCACGGCCACGTGGCGACGCGGACGCCGCGCGAGGCGACGCGCGCCGCGAGCGAAGCGGACTACGTCCAGGTGTCCGCCGACACGCTCGCCTACCGGGGCGCCGAGCGCACGGCGCAGTACGACGGATCGGTCAAGGTTCGTCAGGCGGAAGGCTGGCTCGAATCCCCGCGCCTGAACGTCCTGCTCGCGGCGAGCGGATCCGGCGTGCGCGAGATCCGGGCGGAGTCCGGAGTGAAATTCGAGTATCGGTCGGCCGGGGAGGGGGGCACGGCCCCAACCACCGCGACCGGCGAGGGGGATCGCGCGGTCTACGACACCGCCACGCGGATCTTCCGCGTCTACGGTGACAAGGGGCCCGCGCAGGTCAAGAGCACGGGAGCGCGCGCGGGAACCACGGTGGGGAGAGTGTTACGCTACGACCTCGGCACCGGCGCGCTCGAGGTGGAATCCGGAGAGCGCGGCCGCGCGACGATCCGGACACCGAAGGGCTAGAGACGGAATGTCACCCGCAGACCCCTCGGGACTCGCCGGCGAGTCCCTCAACAAGTCGTACGGCGGCCGACGTGTCGTCGACGATGTTTCCGTGCAGATCGCCCCGGGCGAGATCGTCGGTCTTCTCGGTCCCAATGGGGCGGGGAAGACGACGTCGTTCTATCTGATCCTCGGGCTCGTGCCCGCCGACCGCGGCCGCGTCCTGCTCGACGGCCGCGACATCACGGCGTTCCCGATGTACCAGAGAGCGCGAGAAGGCATCGGATACCTCCCGCAGGAGGCGTCGATCTTTCGCCGGTTGACCGTCGAGGACAACCTCAAGTCGGTCCTCGAGCTCAAGCGGAGCGGCGTCAACGGGAGCCCCGCGAAGGTGCGTACGCTGATCGAGGAGTTCGGGCTGGCGGCGGTCGCACGCACGCCGGGATACGCGCTCTCGGGCGGCGAGCGCCGGCGCGTCGAGATCGCGCGCGCGCTGGCACTCGATCCGCGCTACATGCTGCTCGACGAGCCGTTCGCCGGAATCGACCCGATCGCGGTCGGCGAGCTGCAGCGCGCGGTGATGGGCTTGAAGGCGCGGGGCCTGGGGGTGCTGATCACCGATCACAACGTGCACGAAACTTTGCAGATCGTGGACCGGGCTTATATTATCAGCCAGGGCCGCATATTCCGACACGGAACGCCCTCGGAACTCGCCGACGACCCCGAGGTGCGGCGGGTCTACCTGGGTGAGAATTTCCGTCTGAGCTGACGCGCGGCCCCCGGAGCGCCCGCGACCATGGCCCTCGAGCAAAGACTCAGCGTGAGGATGAGCCAGCGGCTCATCATGACGCCGTCGCTGCAGCAGGCCATCAAGCTCCTCCAGATGTCGAAGCTCGAGCTGATGGACGAGATCCAGCAAGAGCTGACCGAGAATCCCGTTCTCGAGGAGGCCGCCGAGGAAGCGGCTCCCGCCGAGCGCGCGGAAGCGGAAGCGACGCCGGCGGAGACGGCCCCGGCGCAAGAAGCGGGGGACGGCGGGGAGGCCGGCGAAGCCGAGGCCGCCAATCCGTTCGACGAGATCGACTACGACTCGTTTTTCCAGGACGTCGAAGGCTCCTACGTGCCGCGCGCTCCGGTCGAGACCGGCGAGGCCCTTCCCTCGTTCGAGAACACGCTCGCCGAGGAGCAAGACCTCGCGGCGCACCTGATCTGGCAGCTCGACATGAGCGCGCCGTCCGAGCGGGCCAAGGAAATCGGCCGCGCGATCATCGGAAACTTGAACGAAGACGGCTACCTCCGTGCCAGCCTCGAAGAGATTCAGGAGATGGGCGGGTTCACGCCCGAGGAGATCCAGGCGACGCTGACTCAGATCCAGAGCTTCGACCCGGTGGGCGTCGCAGCGCGCGATCTCGTCGAATGCCTGACGATCCAGCTGCGGCACCTCGGCGAGGAAGGAAGCGCCGCCGAGGCGATCGTCCGCCATCACATGGACAAGCTCCAGAACAAGAAGTACAAGGAGCTCGCGGAGATCCTCGGGCTGTCGATGGACGATCTCCACGCCGAGATCGAGATCATCCGGGGCCTCGATCCCCGGCCCGGCCAGAAGTACAACGTCGAGAGCAGCCGCTACGTCATCCCGGACGTGTACGTGGTGAAGATCGACGACGAGTATCAGGTGCTGCTCAACGAAGAGGGGCTGCCGCGGCTGCGGATCTCGCCCGTCTACCGGCGGATGGTCGAGCGCGGGGGCGGTGCTCTGGCCCCGGCCGACGCCAAGGAATACGTGCGGAACAAGCTCCGTTCGGCGTTCCGGCTGATCAAGAGCCTGGAGGAGCGGCAGCGCACGATCTACAAGGTCGCGGTGTCGATCGTCAAGCACCAGCGGGACTTCCTCGACTTCGGGATCGAGCGCATGCGCCCGCTCGTCCTCAAGGACGTGGCCGACGACATCGGCATGCACGAGAGCACGGTGAGCCGCGTCGTCAACAACAAGTACATGCACACGCACCGCGGGCTGTTCGAGCTCCGGTTCTTCTTCCACAGCGGCATCGCCTCCGTCCACGGCGGCGAGAGCGTCTCCTCGCTGACGGTCAAGGAGCGCATCCGCAAGATCGTCTCCGCGGAAGACGGGCGCCGGCCGCTGTCGGACGCCGCGATCGTCAAGCTGCTGATGGGTGAGGGGCTGCAGATCGCACGGCGCACCGTGGCCAAGTACCGCGAAGAGCTGAAGATCCCATCCTCGGGGAGTCGCAAGGAAGGGATGTTTTGATGACGTCGTCGAGAGTTGAGAGTTGAGAGTCGAGAGTTCACAGTTTGCTCGACTCTGAACTCTCGACTCTCGACTCTCAACTCTGAACTTCTTCGGAGGGGAGCATGCAGGTCCACATCACGGGACGACAGGTGGAGATCACGCCGGCGCTCCGGAAGTACACCGAGGACCGGCTCAAGAAGCTCGACAAGCTGCTCGGCGGGACGACCGAGGCGCACGTCGTGCTCGCCATCGAGAAGCGGCGGCACCTGGCGGAGATCCAGGTGAAGTCGCGGACGGCGCTCCTTTCGGGCCAGCGCGAGACCGAGGACCTCTACGCGTCGATCGGGGGGGTCGCGCTGAAGCTCGAGCGCCAAGCGCTGAAGCACAAAGAGAAGCTGACCCGCGGCAAGCGGCGGGAAGGGCGCCGAGTCGAGCCCGTGGTGGCCGCCTCCGAGGCGGCGCCGCGCCCGCGCCGCGCTGCGGGCCGCATTGCCAAGAGCGCCCCGCGCATCCGTCCGAGCGATCGGTACCGCCTGAAGCCTCTGTCGGCCGAGGACGCGGTGATGGAGCTCGAATCGAGCGGAAGCGACCTTCTCGTGTACCGCGACGACCAGACCTACCGGGTGAACGTCGTCTACCGGCGCGCGGACGGGGACTACGGCTTGGTCGATCCGGAGTTCTAGAAAAGCCCCAATTCTTGAACTTCCCGGCGAAGCCTGGTAACTTCAGGCGCTGTAACACTTCGGCGGACTTCCGCAAGCCGGACGCCGTGGAGAATCCGATGGTCGACTCCGGAAAGCCGGGGAATCGGCGGAGCCGAGCCCGTGCGCAATGGGAGAAGGACACCCTAAAGCCGGCACTCGCGAAATCGCCTGAGCGGCCGGTCGGGTTCACCACGGTCTCAGATCTTCCGATCGAGCGCCTCTACACCGCCGAAGATCTCGGGGAAGGCTTCGATCCCGTCGAGCGGATCGGCTTCCCCGGCGAGTTCCCGTACACCCGGGGGATTCACGCGTCGGGGTACCGCGGACGCCTCTGGACGATGCGCCAGTTCGCGGGCTTCGGATCGGCCGAGGATACGAACGCGCGCTTCCACTACCTGCTCGAGCACGGCCAGACGGGCCTGTCGACCGCGTTCGACCTCCCGACGCTCATGGGTCGCGACAGCGACGATACGCTCGCGCGCGGCGAGGTCGGGCGCGAAGGCGTGGCGATCGACTCCCTGGCCGACATGGAGATCCTCTTCCGGGGCATCCCGCTCGACCAGGTCTCGACGTCGATGACGATCAACGCGCCCGCGGCGGTGATCTTCTGCATGTATCTCGCGATCGCGGAAAAGCAGGGCGTGCCGCTGGCGAAGCTCGAGGGCACCCTCCAGAACGACATCCTCAAGGAGTACGTCGCTCAGAAGGAGTGGATCTACCCGCCCCGACCGAGCATGCGCATCATCACCGACCTGATGGCGTACTGCAGCCGCCACGTTCCGAAGTGGAACACGATCTCGATCTCGGGCTACCACATCCGCGAGGCGGGATCGACGGCCGTTCAAGAGCTCGCCTTCACGATCGCCGACGGCATCGCGTACGTCAACGCCGGGATCGAGGCCGGTCTCGACGTCGACGACTTCGCCCCGCGCCTGTCCTACTTCTTCAACTCGCACAACGACTTCTTCGAGGAGATCGCGAAGCTCCGCGCCGCGCGCCGGATCTGGGCGCACCTCATGCGCGACCGCTTCGGCGCGAAGAATCCCCGCTCGTGGATGATGCGCTTCCACACGCAAACCGCCGGCTGCTCGCTGACGGCGCAGCAGCCGCTGAACAACGTCGCGCGCGTGACGATCCAGGCGCTCGCCGCGGTCTTGGGCGGCACGCAGTCGCTTCATACCGACTCGTACGACGAGGCCCTGGCGCTCCCGACGGAGGGAGCCGTGACGGTGGCGCTGCGGACGCAGCAGATCATCGCCGAAGAGTCCGGAGTGACGAACACGGTCGACCCGCTGGGAGGCTCGTACTTCGTCGAGGCGCTCACGAACCGCATCGAGGCGGACGCGATGTCCTACATCGAGCGGATCGACGCCATGGGCGGGATGATCGCGGCGATCGAGCGGGGATTCCCGCAGAAAGAGATCGCCGACGCGTCGTACCATTATCAGCGACAGGTCGACCGCGGCGAGAAGGCGATCATCGGCGTCAACAAGAACGCCCTCGCCGTCGAGCCGCGGACCGAGATCCTCAAGATCGGCGACGAGGTGGAGCGCGCGCAGCTCGCACGGCTCGCGGACGTCCGCAAGCGCCGCGACGGAGCGCGGCTTCAAGCCGCGCTCCACGCGCTGGCTCAGGCCGCCTCGAACGGGTCGAACCTGATCCCGCCGATGCTCGATTGCGTTCGCGCCTACGGCACCGTGCAGGAAGTCTCGACCGCGCTCGTTCCGGCGTTCGGCACGTACCGCGAGGTGTCGGTCCTGTGATGGCCCGCGAGGGCGAGCCCGGGGGCGAGCCGCGGAAGCTGCGGCTTCTCGTCGGCAAGGTCGGTCTCGACGGCCACGATCGCGGCGCGAAGATCATCGCGCGCGCGCTTCGGGACGCCGGCTTCGAAGTGATCTACACCGGGCTCCACCAGACGCCGGAGATGGTGGTCGCGACCGCGATCCAGGAAGACGTCGATGCGGTGTCCCTTTCGATCCTCTCCGGAGCCCACAACTATCTCTTTCCCCGGGTGATCGAGCTTCTGCGGGAGAAGGGCGCCGGCGATATCGTGGTCTTCGGCGGAGGCATCGTCCCCGAGGAAGACATCGCGACGCTCAAGAGCGCGGGCGTGAAGGAGGTCTTCACGCCGGGCGCGACGACGGAGAGCGTGATCGCGTGGGTGCGCGCCAACGTCCCCGCGCGGCCGCTCGCATAGGAAAGAAGGCCCGATCATGCGGCGCACGATCCTGCTCGCCGACGACAGCATCACCGTCCGGAAGATCGTCGAGCTGACGTTCGGGGAGACCGACATCCACGTGGAGTCGGTCGCCTCCGGGCGCGAGGCCATCGAGCGGCTGGAATCCGTGAGGCCCGATCTGGTGCTTGCCGACGTGGTCATGCCGGGCCCGTCCGGCTACGACGTCTGCCGCGCCGTGAAGGAATCCGGCCACCCCGTGCCGGTCCTGCTGCTCGCCGGGACGTTCGAGCCGTTCGATCCCGAGCTCGCGAAGGCGTGCGGCAGCGACGGACACGTCACCAAGCCGTTCGATTCCAGGCAGCTCATCGATCGCGTCGAGCGGCTCCTGACGCGCGAGGCGGAGCCGCCCGTCGAGGCGTCGGCCACCCCCGACGACGATCTCGAGGCCATGTTCGACGACCTCGCGTCGCCCGACGCGCCCGAGATGATCGACGCGCCGCTCCAAGCGCCGAGCCCCGCGCCACCGGCCGAGCCGCAGGCCGATCGCCGGGACGCGCCGCCTGCCAGCGCCCCGCGCATGAGCGTTCCGGGACTGTCGCCGGCCGAGATCGACGCGATCGCGCGGGCCGTGGTCGAGCGGCTGTCGGACCGCGTCCTGCGGGAGATCGCGTGGGACGTCGTGCCGGACATGGCGGAAGCGATCGTGCGCGAGCGGATCCGCGACCTCGAACGAGACCGTCCGGAATCCGGCTGATACCGTCTCGCTTCCGATCGCGAAACCGAGGGTCACCATGTCGATGGAGAAGGAGTATCGCCCCGAGGCGATCGAGGCCCGGTGGGCGAAGGAGTGGGTCGATCGCGGCGTGTTCCGCGCGGGGGTCGACCCCGCGAAGCGACCGTACTGCATGGTGATCCCTCCGCCGAACGTCACCGGCCAGCTCCATATGGGCCACGTGCTCGTCTACACGCTCCACGACGTGGTGGCGCGATGGCGCCGGATGCAGGGCTTCGACGTGCTGTGGCTTCCCGGCACCGACCACGCCGGCATCGCGACGCAGATGGTCGTGGAGCGTGAGCTTGCCAAGGAAGGCACCGACCGGCACGCCCTCGGCCGGGCGGCGTTCCTCGAGCGCGTGTGGGCCTGGAAGGCGCTCTACGGGACGCGTATCACCGACCAGCTCAAGCGCTTGGGCTCGTCGTGCGACTGGTCGCGCGAGCGATTCACGATGGACGAGGGGCTCTCGAAGGCCGTGCGGACGGTGTTCGTGCGCCTCTACCGCGAGGGTCTGATCTACCGCGATCGCTACATCGTGAACTGGTGCCCGCGCTGCCAGACGGCACTGTCCGACCTCGAGACGGTTCACGAGACGACGAAGGGCAAGCTGTACACGATCCGCTATCCCGCCGCCGACGGGCGCGGTGGGGGGCTCGACGTGGCGACGACGCGCCCCGAGACGATGCTCGGGGACACGGGCGTCGCGGTTCACCCCGACGACGAGCGGCATCGCGGCTGGGTCGGACGCTCGGTCGCGCTGCCCCTCACGAGCCGGACGATTCCCGTGCTGGCCGATCCGTTCGTCGATCCCGCGTTCGGCACGGGAGCGGTCAAGATCACGCCGGCGCACGACCCGAACGATTTCGCCGCCGGACGCCGGCTCGGTCTCCCGGAGATCGCGGTCATCGACCCGACCGGGAAGATGTCGGCGGAGGCGGGGGAGTACGCCGGCCTCGACCGCTTCCAGGCCCGGAAGCGGATCGTCGCGAAGCTCGAAGACCTCGGGCTGCTCATCGCCGTGCGCGAGCACGAGCACGCCGTCGGGCACTGCCAGCGCTGCGGGACGGTGGTCGAACCGCTGGCGTCGCTTCAGTGGTTCGTGAAGATCGCGCCGCTCGCCGCCGCGGCGACCGACGCGGTGACCGGCGGGCGCACGGAATTCGTTCCGGCCTCCTGGTCCAAGGTCTACTTCGAGTGGATGAAGAACATCCACGACTGGTGCATCTCCCGCCAGCTGTGGTGGGGGCACCGCATCCCCGCGTGGTACTGCGACGCGTGCGGAACCATCGAGGTCGAGGAGGAGAACCCGCGCTCGTGCGCGCGCTGCGGCGGAGGCCTGAGGCAGGACGAGGACGTCCTCGACACCTGGTTCTCGTCGGGCCTGTGGCCGTTCTCGACGCTCGGATGGCCCGAGCGCACCGACGATCTGGCGCGCTACTACCCGACGACGCTCCTGATCACCGGGTTCGACATCATCTTCTTCTG
>CAZYHZ010000001.1:0-166667 GCA_964647625.1 uncultured Acidobacteriota bacterium | reverse complement strand
GAACCGGCGATCGTCCTGCTCGAACTGATCGCCGTTGACCGGATCGTCGAGGAAGTACGTGAAGTTGGAGAACAGCTTCAAGTCGTAGTGCAGCGCGTAGATGCGCTCGCGCAGCAGTGTCGAGCCGACGGTCTGCCGGAGATCCGCGCTGAGGCTGTAGCGATGGCTCTCGCCTCCGTCCGTCGGGTCGACCGCACCGAATCGGTCGATCGTACCGTCCTCGACGGCGCGAAGCGGGATCTGGTCGGTGGAGCTCCACGTCCCGCTGTAGCCCATGGCGGTGAGCGAGAACCCACGTGCCGCGTCCCCTCGGCTGTATCGAACCACGCCGTTGTACTTCTCGTAGTCGTCCGGGTGAACCCACGGCCCGTCGTTGTGGAGGAACTCGAACGCACCGAGAAGATCCCCGCCGCCCGCCGACCGAGATCCTGCCGCGAGCACGCGGCCGTAGCCGAAGGCGCCTCCGGTCGCTTCGAAGATCGGCTGCGCGAGCGAGTGGACGAGCTCGATGTCGACGGCGCCCGCGGCGGAAAAATCGCCGTCGCGCGCGGCGTACGGTCCTTTGCGGTACTGCTCGCCGAAGACCAGCTCGGGAATCAGGAAGTTGAGATCGGAATAGCCCTGGCCGTGTCCGTGGCTCGGCATGTTGATCGGGATGCCGTCCACGGTCGTGCGGAAATCGGTGCCGTGGTCGAGGTTGAACCCTCGAAGAAAGTATTGATTCGCCTTACCGCTGCCGCTGTGCTGGGTGACGATGACGCCGGGAACCGCCTCGAGGACTTCGCCGGGACGGAGGATCGGGCGCTGCTCGAGGTCCGTCGTGCCGACCGTCCCTTGCGTGGCCGAGTCGGCGATGCCGACCAGCTCGTCCGCTCTCCCGACCACGGTCACGTCTTCCACGTATCCGGTTTTCTTGGCAGCTTTCTTCTCGTCGGAATTCGGATCGGTGGGTGTCTCATCCGACTCGGCGCCATACGAGGCGCCGGCGCGGAGACCGAAAAGGACGAGCGCGAGGGCGACTCCGGCACGAAGAGCCCCTCGATGCGGTCCGACACGGAGGATGTTCAAGGCTTTCGTCCCGGCGTGCAGAACGGCGTCCGGCCAAGTGCCGGACCGCGTCGATGCACGGGCTCCGCCTAGTATACGTGCCGCGGGCGTCGAACGGATTCACGACGGAGCGGCTGAAGTTACGGTCCCTGCAGCAATTCGGCGAGATACATCATTCTCGACACGGCGCCGCGACGAGAAATCTCGACGACCGTCTCGAGGTACCTCTGCTGTCGCTCGAATTCGCTCGCGCCCTCGAGCCGTTCCAGCTGCGTCCGATGAGCGGACCTTGCGGCGAGCCGCCCACGCGCGTTTGTCAGCGCGCCGGCGGTTCGGTCCTCAACTTCGAGTAGTCGGAATCCAGTCTCTTCCAAGAGTCGCTCATTGAAGCCCGGAGCGGAGAACTGCGTGCTGCCGTGGACGCTCCTCCGCATGACTTCATCGTCCGAAATCGAGCCCGTCACGACTCCGGCATCCGTAAATAGAAACCTTCTGCCGACGCTCACGATCCGCGCCACCTCGCGGAACATCGCGGCCCGGTCGCGAACGTGCAGCACGACGTCCAGGGCCATCGCGGCATCGAAGGAGTGGTTTGGGAAGGGGACCGGCTCGTTCAGGTCGGCTTCCTGAACGGAGAGGAGGTGATCGACCCCCATCGCCGCAGCACGAGCGCACCCCGCCCGGAGCGCCGCAGCACTGAGCTCCGTGCCGGTCGCGCGGCAACCGACCGAAGAGAGGATGAACGTGAGAGGACCGCAGGGACCGCAGCCGAGGTCGACAAGCCGGCTCGACGGAGAGAGCTGAAGGCGCGTGAGATCGCTCCGAAGCTCCGCGGCGGTGACCCAGGAGTGCTGGCCGATGTCTTCGCCGTAGGCGTCCGCTCGAAGCTGACGCATCAACGGCGAATCGAACGCCTCATAGAAGGTGTCGTAGCTCTGCTTTTTGGGTGGATCACCCACGCCTGAAGCTCCCGTCGTGCGCCGGGAAGATTATCCGTCCGATTCCGGACAGTCGAGTCCGGCACCGCACGGTTATCTGGCCGTCCGTGCGGCCCCGACGCTGAAATTCCATGGCACGGCCCTTGCCCTTCGGTCGCGCAGGAGGCGGGGCATGGACCGGGATCTCACCAGCGACGAGCGACGGAGGCAGTCGGCCAAGAGGGTCGCCGGGGGGATCGCCGTCGTCGGCGTGGCGTGCCTCCTCATCGTCGTCGTGCCCCGGTGGCTCCGGCCATCCGTCAGCCGGACGCGCGTGCGCATCGACACGGTCGAGCGCGGGACCGTCGAATCGGCGATCGAGGCCTCGGGCACGGTCGTCCCCGCCGCCGAGCGCGCGCTGTCGAGCCCGATCTCCGCACGCGTCGAGAAGATCTTGAAGCGGCCGGGCCAGGCGGTCCACGCGGGTGACGGCATCGTGGAGCTGGACACCTCGGCCGCGCGGCTCGAGGTCGAAAGGTTGGGCGACCGGCTGTCGCAGAAGCGCAACGAGCAGACGCAGCTCCGGATCGCACTCGAGCAGAGCCTCGCCGATCTGCGCGACCGGCTCGACAAGGCGCGGCTGGATCTCGAGGCCGCGAGCTCGCGGCTGGAGCGCGACCGGAAGCTTCGCGTCGAGGGCCTGGTCTCGGACGAGGAGCTGCATACGAGCGAGATCGAGACGCGCAAAGCCGACCTCACGGTCAAGCACTTAGGCGACGCGATGGACCTCGAGAAGCGTTCCACCGATGCGCGCCTCAACGGGACGGCGCTCGACCTCGGGATCCTCGAGAAGGACCTGGCCGAGGCGCGGCACAGGCTCGACCTCGCGACCGCAAGGTGCGACGCGGACGGGGTCGTCACGTGGGTCGTCGCGCAGGAAGGAGCGACCGTCGCCCCGGGCGAGGTGATCGGGAAGGTCGCCCGCCTCGATTCCTTCCGCATCGAAGCGACGATCTCGGACGTGCACGCCGCGCAGCTTCACGCGGGCCTTCCGGTCAGCGTCGTCATCGACGACCGGGCGCTCCCGGGAACGCTCGCGAGCGTCAATCCCGCCATCGAGAACGGCGCCGCGAAGTTCTTTGTGGATCTTCAGGATCCGTCGGACGCGCGGCTGCGTCAGAACCTCCGGGTCGACGTGTTCGTCGTGACCGGGAAGCATGAAGGCGTGCTGCGCGTTGCGCGCGGGCCGTTCGCGGAGGGCGGGAGCATCCAGCAGGTGTTCGTCGTCGAGGGAGATCGCGCCGTCCGCAAGCCCGTGCGCTTCGGGCTGTCGGGGCGCGACGCGTTTGAAATAGTGGACGGCTTGAACGAGCACGATCGCGTGATCGTCTCCGACATGCAGGACTATCGCGGGGTCACGGTACTCGCCCTGCGGTGATGAGGAGCCAACGATGATCAGCATGGACCATGTCAGCAAGGTGTATCGAACCGATCGGATCGAAACGCTCGCGCTCGACGGCGTCAGCCTGTCGGTCGCGAAGGGGGAGTTCGTCTCGATCATGGGCCCGTCGGGCTGCGGCAAGAGCACGCTCCTGAACCTCGCGGGACTGCTCGACGCCCCGACGCGCGGGACCGTCGTCCTGGACGGCGAGGCCGTGAAGACGTACCGGGACGGCGAGCTCGCGCAGATCAGGAATCGCAAGCTCGGGTTCGTGTTCCAGACGTTCCATCTGGTTCCCGACCTGACGGTGCTCGACAACGTCGAGATCCCGCTGCTCTATCGGACGATGACCGCGCGCGAGCGGAGGAAGCTCGCCACGGCGGCGATCGACCGCGTGGGGCTGGCCTCGCGCGCGCACCACTTCCCCTCGCAGCTCTCCGGCGGCCAGCAACAGCGCGTCGCGATCGCGCGCGCGATCGTCGGGAGGCCGCAGGTCCTCCTGGCCGACGAGCCGACCGGAAATCTCGACAGCCTGATGGGCGAGGAGATCATGACGATCCTCGAGGAGCTGAATCGGAACGAGGGCGCGACCATCGTCATGGTCACGCACGACGCCCGTTTCGCCGCGAGGACCCATCGCATCGTCCGTCTGTTCGACGGGCGGCAGATCCAGTGAGGCCGCCATGCTGAGAAGCTACCTCGACCTCGCGATCAAGGTCCTCCTGAGGCGGAAGTTCTTCACGTTCATCAGCCTGTTCGGCATCGCGTTCACGCTGCTGGTGCTGACGCTCGCGACGGCCCTGCTCGACCACGTGTTCTCCGCAGGCGCCCCGCAGTCGCGCCTCAACCGGACGCTGTTCGTGAGCCGGGTGGAGATGAGCGGAGAACATTCCGTCGAGCGCAGCTCGCCCGGCTTCGGCTTCCTCGACGCCACGGTGCGCAATCTTCCCGGCGCGGAACGGGTGTCCGTGTTCACCCGCGGCTCCGAGGTCGTGAGCTACGCCGAGGGAAAGAAGCTGCACCTGACGCTCAAGCGAACGGACGGGGAGTTCTGGAACATCCTCGATTTCCAGTTCGTCGAGGGCGCGCCGTTCACGGCGGACGACGACTCGTCGGGGGCCCGAGTGGCCGTGATCAACACCGCGACGCGCGATCTCCTGTTCGGGGGCGCTCCCGCTGTCGGCCGGACGGTCGAAGCCGGCGGCCAGAGCTTCCGTGTCGTCGGCGTCGTGAGGGACGTTCCCACCGTGCGCTTCATACCGTTCGCGGACGTCTGGGTCCCGACCGGCACCGAGCCCACGACCGGGTACCGCAGCCGGTTCATGGGCGACTTCAACGCCATGATCCTCGCCGCGAACGACGGCGCGCTCGGCGCGATCAAGAGCGAGTTCGCGTCGCGGGTCGCCCGGCTTTCGCCCCCCGATCCCAAGGTATTCCAGACGATCTCCGCGGGGGCCGACACTCTCTTCGAGAGCGTGTCCCGCGAGCTGGTTCCCGGCAAGCAAGAGGCGGCGCACGGTGTTCTGCTGAAGGGCATCTTGATCGCGCTTGCGATCCTCTTCATGACGCTGCCGGCTCTGAACCTGGTCAACGTCAACCTGAGTCGCATCCTCGAGCGCGCGTCGGAGATCGGGATCCGGAAGGCGTTCGGCGCCTCGTCGCGGGCCCTGGTCGGCCAGTTCCTGGTCGAGAACGTCGTCCTGACCCTCTTCGGCGCGGCGATCGCATGGATCCTCTCGGCCGTGGCGCTGCGCGCGGTCAACCAGAGCGGGCTCGTGCCCTACGCCGAGTTCCACATGAACGTGCGCATCCTGGCTTACGGCGTGCTGGTGGCGCTGTTCTTCGGCGCGCTCTCGGGCATCTACCCGGCCTGGAGGATGTCGCGCATGCACCCCGTCGAGGCCCTCCGGAGGAGGTCGTCATGATCCGCCACTTATTGAAGCTTGCCTGGAATCGGAAGCGCGCCAACGCGCTGGTCATGCTCGAAATTTTCGCGTCGTTTCTGGTGCTGTGCACCGTGATCACGTTGAGCGCGTGGCTCGGGTATCTCTACCACCTCCCGACCGGCTACGATCCGCGCAGCGTCTGGTGCGTCTCGCTCTCGCGCGGCGGCGCGGAACGAACGCCGGACGCCGCCGAGCGCGCGATCTTCGACCGTCTCGTCCAGGAGACGCGCGGCTTGCCGGGCGTCCAGTCCGCCGCGCTGGCACAGAGCGTTCCGTACGACGGCCACGTCTGGGACGGGAGCTGGAAGACCGACGGGCGCGAATTCGAGGCCGAGTTCGACGAAGCCTCCGAGGATTTCGACAAGGTGCTGGGGATGAAGCTCGTGGCGGGACGTTGGTTCGAGCGTGCGGACGACGATCGCCCGTGGCGTCCCGTGATCGTCAACCGCACCGCCGCGCGGGCGTGGTTCGACACGCAAGACCCCGTCGGCAAGACCATCTCGAAGGAAAAGGACAAACCCGAGTCGCGGATCGTCGGTGTCGTCGAGGACTTCCGCAAGGGCGGCGAGCTGTCCCCGCCGGGGAACTTCGTGATCCGGCGCCTGGTGGTCGGCGACCCGGACGGCTTCCCTCCGGAAGAGATCGTGGTGAAGGTCGCCGAGGGGTCGGACGCTTCCCTGGAGCAGGCGATCCTCGGCCGGCTGCGCGCCGTTGCGCCCACCTGGTCGTTCCACCTTAGCACGCTCGAGGAGATGCGGTCGGGCCGATTCCGGGAGCGCCTGGTGCCGCTGCTGGTCGGAGGCGTGATCTGCGGCTTCCTGCTCATGATGGTGGGCTTGGGCCTGATCGGCGTGCTGTGGCAAAACGTGGCGACGCGCACGCAGGAGATCGGGATTCGCCGCGCCGCCGGGGCGAGCGGGGCTGCGGTCCGGCGTCAGGTTCTGCTCGAGGTTTTCCTAACGACGACCGTCAGCCTCCTCGTGGCGACGCTGATCGTCGCGCAGGTCCCCCTCCTCGGCCTCATTCCGTATCTGTCGATGGGCGTCACGCTGACCGGGCTTGCGCTCTCCATCGTATTGATGTACGTGATTACTTTTCTTTGCGGTTATTTTCCCAGCTGGATGGCCACGCTCGTCGAGCCGGCGGGCGCCCTCCGCGCGGATTGACGACGCATGATCCTGATCGTGGACGACGACGTCTCGGTGACGGCCTCTCTCGGGCTGCTGCTCAAGCAGAACGGGTACAAGACGGCGACGGCGTCCTCGCCGGAGGAGGCCCTCGCCGCGATCGACGAGCAAACGCCGGACCTCGTCCTGCAGGACATGAATTTCTCGCTCGGCACCGCGGGGGAAGAAGGGCTCGACCTCTTGGCACGGATCCGCGAGCGGTGCCCCGCCGTTCCGGTGATCCTCGTGACGGCCTGGGGCTCGATCCCGCTCGCGGTTCGCGGCATGAAATCGGGGGCGGCGGATTTCGTCGCGAAGCCGTGGTCGAACGCGCAGATCATCCAGTCCGTGTCGACGGCCCTGACTCTCGCCGCTTCGAGCGCGCGCGACGGGGCAGAGTCGGCGAGCCGGCGCGAGCTCGACCTACGCTTCGACTTCTCGGCGCTCGTCGGCCAGGACCCGCGGTTCGTGCGGATTCTCGAGATGATCGGCCGCGTGGCTCCGACCGACGCGTCGGTCCTGATCACGGGCGACAGCGGCACCGGCAAGGAGCTGGTCGCAGAGGCGATCCACCGCAACAGCCGGAGGCGGGAGGGCCCGTTCGTCAAGGTGAACTTGGGCGGGATCTCGTCCACGCTGTTCGAGAGCGAGATGTTCGGCCACGTGCGCGGCGCGTTCACCGACGCGCGCGCCGACCGGCGGGGCCGGTTCGAGGTCGCGGACCGGGGCACGATCTTCCTCGACGAGATCGGCGACCTCGACACCAGCTCCCAGGTCAAGCTGCTCCGCGTGCTGCAGGACCGGTCGTACGAGGTGCTGGGGTCGAGCACGACGCGGACCGTCGACGTGCGCGTCGTGTCGGCGACCAACCGCCCGCTCCCGGACCTGGTCGCGAAGGACCTGTTCCGCGAGGACCTACTCTACCGTTTGAATCTGATCTCGATCCGTCTCCCGTCGCTCGTCGAGCGGAAAGGCGACATCCCGTTGCTCGCCGGAGAATTCCTCGAACGATCGGCGCGAACCGGCGGCCGCGCGGCGCCCGCCCTCTCGCCGCGCGCCGTCGAGTGGCTCTCCGCCCAGCTCTGGCCCGGCAATGTCCGGCAGCTGAAGCAGACGATCGAGCGCGCGGTCCTGGTGCTCGACGGGGAGCGCATCGACGCGGAGCATTTCAGGGCGCTCGCCGACCTGGAACGGGACGCGCCGCCCGAGGAGACGCTCCCGTCGCCGGGGGCGATGACGCTCTCGCAGATCGAGCGCGCGATGATCGAGAAATGCCTCCACCATTACGAGGGCAACGTGACGCGCGCGGCGGAAGCGCTGGGCTTGAGCCGCGCGGCGCTGTACCGCAGGCTCGGCAAGCACGGCCTCGCGGTCCCGAAAGCATGACGTGCGGGTGAGCCTGCGCACGAAGGTCCTCGTCTATCTCGCGCTCGTCCATCTCACGCTCGGGGTGGTCGCCTGGCTCGTTCTGTCGCAGAACCGCGCCCTGCTCCTCGCGGCCGAGGCGTTCTTCGCGGTCTCCATCCTGATCGGGATCGTCCTGGTGCGCGCGCTGTTCGCGCCGCTGCGGATGGTCCGGACCGGCGCCGAGCTGATGCGCGAGCGGGATTTCACGACGCATTTCCTTCCCGTCGGCCAGGGCGAGCTGGACGAGCTGATCGCCGTCTACAACCTGATGATCGACCGCCTGCGCGAGGAGCGCCTGAAGGCCGAGGAAAAGCACTCGTTCCTCGAGAAGGTGCTCGACGCTTCGCCCGCCGGTGTCGTGACCCTGGACTACGAAGGGCGCGTCAGCCAGATCAACCCCGCAGCCCGGCGATTGCTCGGCGCCGCGCGCGCGATCGTGGGACGACGGCTGCGCGACACCGGCGATCCAGTGGCCCAGTCCCTCGACGCCCTCGAGCAGGGCGAGACACGCGTCGTCACGATCCCAGGCGGCCGCCGGATGAAGATCGCCCACGCCGCCTTCTACGACCACGGCCATCCGCGGAGCTTCTTCGTCCTGGAGGAGCTGACGGAAGAATTGCGCACCACCGAGAAGGAAGCGTACGAGAAGCTGATCCGGATGATCACGCACGAGGTGAACAACTCGGTCGGCGCGGTCCGCTCCCTTCTCGAGTCGCTGCGCCATTACGCCGGCGGGATCGAGCCGCCGGATCGCTCCGACTTCGAGCAGGCGCTCGATGTCGCGGTGGCCCGGATGAACAACCTGAACGTCTTCATGCGCGGATTCGCGGAGGTCGTCCGCCTGCCGCCACCCGACCCGCGGCCGTGCGAGATGAAGCCCCTCATCGATGAGATCCTCATCCTCCTGCGCCCCGAGCTGGAAGAACGCCGCATCGTCGCCGCGTGGGACGCCGCCGACGAGATCGGCGCGATCGCGCTCGACAAGAATCAGATGGAGCAAGTCCTCGTCAACGTCTTCAAGAACGCGATGGAATCGATCGGCTCGGACGGCCGGATCGGAATCTCGCTCGTGCGCGATGGACCTCGCCCGCGCCTGTCGATCCGCGACACCGGGCGGGGGATCGCCGAGCAAGCGCGCGAAAAGCTGTTCACCCCGTTCTTCAGCACGAAGCGCGACGGCCGGGGCCTCGGCTTGACCGTGGTGCGCGAGATCCTCACGCAGCACCGGTTCGACTTCAGCCTCGAGCCGTCGGAAGGCGGCGGTGCGGAGTTTCGGATCGAGTTCTGAGACTCGCACTCATGAACTCCCCCCCTTTCGGATGCGGCGCGCCGCCTCCGTACGCATCTGCTGCATGGCGCGAGTTTCCTGACCGGAATAGCGCTCCTCTGTCCAAGGGTCGGCGCGCAGGTGATAGCCGTTGACTTCCCAGAATCCGGGGGCGTTCACTTCGAGAAACTCGAACCCGCGGACCCACTTCGCGCTCTTCCAGAAGTAGAGATGCGGAACGACGAGGCGGCAGGGCCCCCCATGCTCGGCACCGAGAGGCGCGCCGTCGTGCCGGAGCGCAAGCAGGACGCCATCGGCGCGCAGATCGGACAGCAGGATATTCGTGGTGTAACCCTGCTCCGCGTGGACCATCACGGAGACAGCATCCGGAAGCATGTTCGTGCGCGTGAGGATCTCGCGAACATCAACGCCCTTCCACAGGTTATCGAAGCGGCTCCACCCCGTCACGCAGTGGATATCGGATCGCACCTCGACCTGCGGCAACCGTCCGAGGTCCTCCCACGTCCAGGAGACCTCGGCCTCGACCCGCCCGAAGCATCGGAACGTCCACGTGCGGAGATCGGTGTGCGGTGTGTCGCCGTACGTGAGGACCGGCCACTTGGCGGTGAGCGTCTGGCCGGGAGGCAATGGCGGGTTCATCGCATCAATGTCCGATTGCGATCACGACGCGGAACCGTGCCGCGTTGCTCATCATCCGCGCGTAGCCTTCCGCCGCATCGTCCAGCCGGATGACCTCGTTCTTCGAGCGCACGTTCTGAAGGACGCTGAAGCCCAGCGCGTCCTCGGCATCCTGGGACGAGCCGGTCAGAGAGCCCTCGACCCGGCGCTCCGAAATGACGAGCGCCGCCGACCCAACCTCGATCGGCGAGCCGTCGAGGCCGACGATGACGAGCTTCCCGGCCGGGAGCAATCCTTCGAGTAGGCCCGACTGCGACTTGCTGCTCGATGCCGTTGCGAGGATCACCGACGCGCCGCCCAGCTCTAGAAGCGCTTTCGCCGGGTCCGTCGCGGCGCCGTCGATGTAGTGATGAGCGCCCAGGCCGAGTGCCAGCTCGCGCTTCTCGGGGCCGCGCGCGATCGCCGCGACCCGGAATCCCATGCGCCGCGCGTACTGGACGGCCAGATGTCCGAGACCGCCGATCCCCTGGATGGCGACGAGCTCGCCCGGCCGCGCGCCGGAGTTGCGAAGCGAGTTGAACGTGGTCAGCCCGGCGCAGAGCAGGGGAGCCGCCTCCACGGAGGACAGCTCGTTGGGAACCGCCGCGAGGCCGGACGCGCGCGCGTACATGACCTCGGCATAGCCTCCGTCGTTCGTCGTGCCGGTGACGTGCTGGCGAACGCAGTGGACGAAGCGGCCCCGCCGGCAGAAGCGGCAGCGCCCGCAGTGGCCGCCCAGATAGCCGACGCCAACGCGCTGGCCCACGCTCCAATCGTCCACTCCGGCGCCTAAAGCATCGATCCGTCCGATTGCTTCGTGCCCTGGAATTCGAGGGAACACCGCGCCGGGCAGCACCCCCTGGACCCCGAGCGCATCGGAATGGCAGATGCCGCACGCTTCGAGGCGGATGCGGACGTGCATCGGCTCGGGATCCACGAGCGGGCGCTCCGAAAGCTGCAACACCCCTGGTTTCGTCGCCTGGACGACTCGGTAGACGGTCATGTCAGCGTCCCTCCACGGCTCACTCGGCGAGGTCGGTCACCATCTTGGCAAGGGCCAGCTCACCGTCGTGAGTCTGAAACCCCCGGGTCATCGCGAGCTTCGTCCGTCGCTGAGTCTCGGGGTCGCGCGCGCGCTCGAGGAACATATCGGAATCCCGGCGGAAGTCCCCGACCTGCGCGAGCGAGATCGAGTTGACTCGATCCTTGAGCGCAGCGCGGCCGGCGGCCGGGAAGCCGGCAATACGATGCGCCAGAGAGCGAACGAACTCCCAGAGAGTCGGGGCAACACAGAATCCGGCCCCATTCAGGATTCGCGCGAATGGGAATCCGTGGGTTGTGCTCTTGACGCGGCGACTGGTCGTCATGTCGATCACCTCGTCTCAGAGTTCGGACAGCGATCGGATGTACTGTCGTGTTTCCCGGTGCGGCGATTCTATATCCCGTGAAGATCGTGCGAGCGTAAGGGAAAACCCTTAGTGCCTCGCACCCTCTGCGCGAGAGAGGTTCGCGCGGGCGTCTTCGAACGCCGGATCGAGCCGGAGCGCGTCACGGAACTCGGCTTGGGCTTCCGCGATGCGGCCGGCGCTCGCGAGCGCGACGCCGAGATCGTTGTGGGCGGCGGCCGAACCCGGCTGGATGCGGGTCACCTGGCGGAAGCGCTCGATCGCCTCCGGCCAGCGGTTGCGGCTTGCGAGGGCGAAGGCGAGCTTCCTCGCGGCCTCTGCGTTTCCGGGGTCGCTCTGAAGCGACGCGCCGTACTCGGCGATCGCGTCGTCGGTGCGCTCCGTGTCTTTGAAGACGTCTCCCAGGTTGAGGTGCATTCGGGCCGCGAGCTTGCCGTCGAGGCGGAGGGCCTCATGGAAGCGCTCGATGGCTTCGGGGATTCTGTGTTGTTGGGCAAGCGCAAGGCCGAGGTTCGCGTGGATCTCCGCACGATCGGGCCGCAGACGGAGCGCGTCCTCGTACTGCCCGATCGCCTCGTCGACCTTTCCCGCGCCGAGCAGCGCGTTGCCTATGTTGTAGTGCGCATCCGGCGCGTACGCGGGGAAGATCCGCATGGCCTCGTTGAAGTGCGCGATCGCGTCGTCCCGCTTACCTTCGAGGAGCAGCGCGTTGCCGAGATTGAGATGGGCCTCCGCATAGTCCGGCTCGAGACGCAGCGCTTGCTCGAGAAGCGGGATCGCGTCGCCGTTACGCCCCTTCGCCGTGAGGAGCGCGCCCAGGTTGTCGTAAGCCATGGCGCAGCGCGGGTTCTTCTCGATCGTCGTCCGGTAGAGGGTCTCGAGGTCGCGGTACGAGCCGGCAGTCCGGAACGTGAGTGCCGCGAGGATCGCGACGAGCGCTACGGCCGTTCCGTTCCCGACGAGGCGCGGAAGCCGCGCGACCCCCGCCCCGGCGAGTGCCAGGATGCTCATCATCCCGAAGTACTGCCAGTGGTCGGAGACGTACGAGTAGCGCGTGAAGTAGGTCACGACGAAAAAGATCAACACCGACGTCGCCACGTAGAAGTGCATGGCCGCAACGAACGGGCCCTTGCCGAGCTTCTTGCGCGCGACGAACAGCCCCGCGAGCGCTGCGGCCGTGGCGGCCGCGGGCAGGTAGGAGAGGGGATCGCTCGTGGCGAGCGCGAAGCGTGGATAGATGAAGATCAAGGGATGGGGGAACGCGAGCTTTCCCAGGTAGAACCAGAATGATCGTCCCGAGACGATCACGCGTTCCGCGAGCCCCAGCGCGTAAGTGCGACCCACGTCGCCGCCGCGCAGGCGCTCGACGACGATCGTCAGCGCTCCCATCGCCGCCCCGGCGGCGGCAAGCGCGCCGAGAGCCCACCGGTCGATTCGCTCGACGCGGTCCTTCTGCCACCAGAGGATCAGCCAGAGCGTCACGGGAACGAAGACGACGGCGGTCTTCGCCAGCATTGCCAGGGAGAACCACACCGTCGCGAGGGCGAGCACACCCCAGCGGCGGCCGCCTGTCGCGGCGGTGGCCTCGTCGTCCGGTGACCCGATGCCGGCGAACTTCAGGTACGCGAGGCACGCCGCGAGCGCGAGCGCGGCGGAGAGCGTGTTCTTCAGCTCCGTCATCCAGGCAACACTCATCGTGTTGACGGGGTGCGCCGCGAACAGGCAGGCGCCCACGAACGCCCCGGGGGCTCGGAGACGCGCGAGCATTCTCCAGAGGAGGATCGCGACGAGCGCGTGCATCCCGGCGTTGAGCAGGTGGTAGCCGAGAGGGTCGAGCCCCCAGAGCCGGTAGCCGATCCAGAAGGCGGTGAAGGTCAGGGGGTAGTACTGAGGCGTCGCCCCGCGCTTCAACCAGATGTCGCGTAGGCCCGACACGTCCCGCAGCGCACGGTTTTCGCTGATGTGATCGTTGTCATCCCAGAGGAACCCGCCGTGCAGCGCGGGCGCGTAGCACACGAGGACGAGCGCAACGATCAGGGCTGCCCTGGCAGAGCGACTCACCGGGCGGCCGCCGCGTGCACGCCGTAGACCGTGATGTCGGGACCGGGCCGCCGTTCCTCCCACCCACGAATTTCAAACAGCCGGTCGCTCGATTGCCGGATGTGCTCCATCGTGCGGCCGTATTGCTCCACCGAGACCGGGAACCACTTGACGTTTTCCGGCGACGGCGAGAACTGGCAGCCCAGAAACGAATTGACGACGACGTACTGGAGCCCCGCGTCTCGGGATTGATCGAACAACTCCGGCACGAAGATCGGCTGGCGCTCGGGGCTGAATCCGATCGATGCCGGCAGGTTGTACTGGCGCGTCCCGTAACCATCGATGGTGAGGAAGTTGTAAGGGAGCGTGAGCAGATCTTCCTCGAACAGCGGCCAGACCATCACGCGCGAACCGGACGGAACGTGCTCCGCGATCCAAGCGTGCGCCCGCGCCGTGGTGGATTCGCGGCGGTGCATCGCGACGTACGGCAGCGATCGCGACGCCGGCCAGAGCAGGAGCCCGGCGATAACGAGAACCGCCAGGCTGCGTTCGATCCCCGGACTCGATCTCCACCCGGTCAGTCGTGCGAGCCCTCGCTCGACGAGCAAGCCGGCGAGAACGAAGAGCGCCGGAAGGATCGGCAGCAGGAACCGGACCGCCTTCACATGTCCGGGCCGGCACAGGATCGCGAGGAAGACGACGGCGTGCGCCGCGAGGAGGAACGCGCCGCGGCCCAGACGGCCCGCGACCGCCAAGGCGACGGCGACGAGCGCAAGGCCGAGCACGGCCGGGCCGACGTCCGCGAGCAGCGACGTGCCTTGCCAGGGCTGTTCGCACGTCGGGGTGAGCGAGAAGAAGTAGTCGAGCACGCCGAGCTGAACGTGGCCGAGCTGTCCACTGCGCTGGAGCACGGACTCCAGTCGCATGCGATCGAGGTACTGCCCCATGAGCGGAACGTATGACGGCGTCACGAGGAGGAACGACGCGCCCGCCACGAGCGAGGACGCGGCGGTCGCAGCGGCGGCGCGGCGCCATCGTCCATCGACCCAGCCCATGCGGATTCCGGCGATCCACAAGGTCGGGAGCGCCAGGGCGCCCGAAAATTTCGTGCCCGTGGCGAGACCTACCAGCACGCCCGAAATGATCATCTCGCGAGTTCCGATTCCCGGCCCCGCGAGAACACAGACGGCCAGCGTCACCAGGAAGGCCAGCATCGTGTCCGTGGCCGCCGTTCGGGAGGACGTCACGCAGACGGTGGAGAAGACGACCAATGCGGCCCCCGCGGTTGCCGCGACGGTGCTTCCGAGCCGACGCCCGAGCGCCCAGGTCGCGGCCACCATTCCGGTGCCGAACGCCGCCGAAACGGCGCGCGCCATCGCATGCTGCTCGAACACCGATCGCGCGGAGGTGAGGCGGAACAGGCCGGCCAGGATGTAGGTGAAGAAGGTCGGGTACTGCAGATTGACGGGCTTCCACGCGCCCGTCGCGACCATGCGCGAAGCGTCGTCGACCCACTTCGAGGCGTCGACATCGAGCGTCGCCGGCAGCCCGTAGTCGAGCCGATACGCGCGCAGCGCCGCCGACGCCGCGATCACGAGAAGCGCCGCGGCCCAAACTGTCCCCTGGGGCAGCACTCGCTCGGGACGCGTCATGCCGCGGAGAGTTTAGACCGAGTCGACCTCTGCCTAGCTTTTCGTCTCCGGCTTACGGAATCCGGCCCGATCCCATCGGTTCATCACGTAGCTGCGCGACTTGTTGCCGAACGGCACGACGTAGCCGACGAGATCCAGCCCGCCACCGGGTGCGCGCTGGAACAGAATCGTCGAGTTGGGGCCGGAATAGTCCTCGGCCGATGTGCGTCCGCTCATCGCGAGGCGCGTGCCGGCGCCATCCACGCTCACGCTGTGCAATTCCGTGGCGGGGTTGAGTGCTTCGAGAGGGCAGAGGGTGAGCCGTCCGGCGGCGTGCTCGCTACCGTCCGGAAGCCTGAAAGCCTCCGGAACGTTGGCGGTGACGCACACGCCGGTTTCCTGGGCCCATGCAGCTGATGCGCATATAGGGAGCCCCATCATGACGACGAGGGCGCGATGCACCGGGGTTTTGCGCTCGCGGGCTGTTCTCATCGATCACCTCACTTGTAGTACGCACCAGAGGTCGCGGCGTTTCCCGAACCACAAAAAAGAAATCGAATCGCGACAACCCCTATCATTTACATGTAGGAACGACGCGGTCTCCGGGTGGTACGTTGGCGGCATGGAACCTCGCGTCGGCAGCACGCCGATGGTTTCGGTTGGCGGCATTTGGGCCAAGCTCGAGTGCGCCAACCCGTGCGGGAGCGTCAAGGACCGGATCGGGCGCTACATCCTCGAAGAAAGCGTGCGCCGCGGACTCCTCGCACCCGGACAGCGGATCGTCGAGGCAACGAGCGGGAACACGGGCATCGCGCTCGCGTGGGTCGCTCGGGAGATGGGCCATCCGATCACCATCGTGATGCCGGAGAACATGACCGAGGAGCGCAAGCGCGCGCTTCACGCGCTGGGCGCGGAGGTGATCCTCTGCTCGGCCGAAGGGAGCTTCGCCGAGGCCGCGCGCATCCGCGACGATCTCGCCCGAGCAAACGGCTGGTTCAATCCCGATCAGTTCTCGAACCCGCTCAACGTCCTGTGCCACGAGCGCACCACGGGCACCGAGATCGTCGAGCAGATCGCGGCCCGCGGGCTCGGCGGGGTCGGAGCGTTCGTCGCCGGGGTCGGGACCGGTGGGACGCTGATCGGCGTCGGCCGGCGCCTGCGCGCCGAGTGGCCCGGCGTCCGGCTCGTCGCGGTCGAGCCCGCCGAGTCCGCCGTCATGAGCGGCGGGCGTGCGGGCCCGCACGGCATCGGCGGCATCGGAGACGGATTCATACCGGCGATCGCGAGCGACGGAAGCGGGGGGCTGCACCCGTCAATCGACGAGGTCGTTTGCGTGACGACCGCGGATGCGAAGGCCACAGCACAGCGCATCTGCAAGGAGCACGGCTTCTGCATCGGGGTCTCGTCCGGCGCCAACTTCGCCGCGGCGAGCCGATTGCGGAAGCGGCATGACGTCGTCGTGACCGTTTTCCCCGACAGCTACGCCAAATACCAGTCCGTCGGCCTCGTGCACTGCGAGCCGGGACGATGCGCATTCGAGCACGACACCGTGGTGTCGCCGGAGCGTATGAGTCGGTCGTAGGTCTTAGCTCGTCGGTGGTGGCGCGTGCCTCGCGGCGCACGCGAACGCATCGAAGTAGCGCCGGATCGAGACGTCGGTCGATCCGTATTGGTTGGGCCCGACGGCAAAGTCGAGCAAGACCTCGCGAGCACGGCAGATCTCGCGCAGGCGAGCGGGCGACGCGCGATGGCGCGGATCGTCAACGGTCAGCAGGAACAGCTCCAACGCCCGTTCCAACGACCTCCGGCCAGCTCTCGATGGATGAACTCTTTCATCGGGTCACCAAGTTCAGTCCGGATAAATCGTCGCTTGCTCGGTGATCATTCTCACGGGCAAGGAACGGTACCACCACTCCCGCCGGCCCCGCCGAAAGTTGCGGGGGACCCTCCAACTTCCGGCCGATCCCGGAATGACGGCTCCTCCGTACCTTCGAGCCATGTCCGCCATCGAATTCCGCGATCCCCACCAGGAGAGACGATCCATGCGTGCCCACCAGACCTCGCGAAGGTCAATGATGTTCCTCTTGCTCCTGGCCCTCGCCGCCGCGACGGGCCGAGCCGCGGCGGACGAGGCGCTCCCGCCCTACTTCCGAACCGGCATCCTGACATTCGCCGACCGCGTTTGGGCGCAACGAGAAGTCGAGCGCGTTCGCTACGATCGCAGGACCTGGCCCCGGGACAACCCGTCGCCGAAACCGATCTTCGACCAGGCCGTCCCGGCGGCGCTCGTCGAGGCCAGGGTCAAGGACGCGCTCGACGAGTCGGCGGCGGCCGAGGTCTACTGGAAACGCGCGATCACCCCCGCGATGCTCCAGGCCGAGCTCGACCGGATGGTCCGCGGCACGAAGGACGGGAAGGCGCTCGAGGCCTTGTTCGCAGCCCTCCATCACGACCCGCTGCTGATCGCCGAGACGATCGCGCGGCCGCTCCTCGCCGACCGGCTGATTCACGAGTGGTACGCGCAAGACCAGCGGTTCCACGCCGATGCGCGGCGCGAGGCCGACGCCCTCGCCGCAAGAAGCGAGGCCTCCGACTGGTCGAGGCTCGGAGGGACGTACGCGCGCGAGACGTACGGGACGGGCGAATCGGCCGCCTCCGAGCCGGGCGCTCGAAGCGTTTCCAGCGAGGAGATGGAATCGATCGAGCGGGACGCCGCGACGTGGGGGGCGCGTGGGCATCTCCAGGAAGGCCCCGACGCGTTCGTTCTGAAGCGCCTCCGGCACGCTGGCCGCGGCCGTCTCGAGATCGAGACGCTCACCGTGGCGAAGACGAGCTTCGACGCGTGGTGGCCGGCGGCGCGCGTCGGCCTCAAAAGCAGGTTCGATGAGCCGCGAACGGACGCGTCTGCGTTCCGAATCGGCCGCGTCGCCTCCGGCAAGAGCTGCGACGCGGCGGCGGCTCCCGGTCCGGATCCGGTCGCGTCCGGTTGCGACTCGTGGTCCCATCCGCCCGGGTTCCTCGACGGGACGGCCGAGGGGCGCATGTACTTCACCGCGGTCTGGACCGGCAGCGAGATGATCGTGTGGGGCGGGATTTCCGGGCGGCTCCTCAACTCGGGCGCGCGCTACGATCCCGCGACCGATACCTGGACGCCGACCTCGCAGGGCGCGAACGCGCCCTCGGTCAGGCGCTATCACGTCGCGGTCTGGACCGGCACCGAGATGCTGATCTGGGGCGGAGCGGACGCGTTCAACTCATTTCAGGACGGCAGCCGGTACGATCCGGTCACCGACCAGTGGACGCCGATGTCGGCTGTCGGCGCGCCGTCCGCCCGGCAACTGGCCACGGCGGTCTGGACCGGAAGCACGATGATCGTCTGGGGCGGTCTTGCGGGGGCGTCCACGTACTACAACTCGGGAGGACGCTACGACCCTTCGACGGACACATGGACGCCGACGTCCACGGGGACGAACGTTCCGATCGCGCGCGTGAGCCACACGGCGGTGTGGACGGGCTCCGAGATGATCGTCTGGGGAGGCGGGAACTCGACGAACACGAACCTGGGCGCGGGCGGCCGGTACGATCCCGCAACCGACACCTGGACGCCGCACACGACGACCGGCCAACCTTCCGCACGAACCGATCACAGCGCCGTCTGGACCGGAACCGAGATGATCGTCTGGGGGGGCGGGAACAACACGGGGACGTACTTCAACAACGGAGCGCGCTACAACCCGAGCACCGACACGTGGACCGCGACGACCACGACGAGCGCTCCGCCGGTCCGCTCGCAGCACTACGCCGTGTGGACCGGCTCGAAGATGGTCGTGTGGGGCGGCAGCAACGGCACGGCCCAGTTCATCACCACCGGCGGTCGCTACGACCCTGCCACGGATAGCTGGGCCGCCACCGCGACGGCGAACGTCCCGCCCGGACGCCTGTTTGCGCGGGCCGTCTGGACCGGCAGCGAGATGATCGTGTGGGGCGGGCAGAACTCCTCCGTGGGAGGGGACATCTACAAGGCGGGCGCGCGCTACGATCCGGTCGGAGACAGCTGGGTGCCGACGGCGATCGGCACGAACATGCCGAGCGGCCGCATCAGCACGCCCGGGATCTGGACCGGGAACGAGCTTCTCGTCTGGGGCGGCGCGTCCCAGGGGTCTTCGGCGACGAGCTCCGGCGGACGCTACGAGCCGGCGACCGACGCCTGGCACACGATGTCCGAAGGCGCGAACCTCCCGGCGGGACGCGAGTTCCACACGGCGGTCTGGACCGGATCCGAGATGATCGTCTGGGGCGGCCAGGGCTCCGGCGTCTATCAATCGGGCGGGCGTTACAACCCGGCGAGCGACTCTTGGCAGACGACCTCGCTGACCAACGCGCCTCTCGCGCGCATCAATCACACCGCCGTCTGGAGCGGAACGCAGATGATCGTGTGGGGCGGGCTCAACGGCTCGACGACACAGAACACCGGCGGCCGCTACGACCCGGCGACGAACCTGTGGAGCGCGACCAACTTGACGAACGCGCCCGAACCGCGCGACTTCCACGCCGCGGTCTGGACGGGAAGCGAGATGGTCGTGTGGGGCGGGCTCGACGGGCTCGCGTACTTGAACACCGGCGGCAAGTACAACCCCGTGACGAACGCGTGGACGGCGACCTCGGTCGGCGCGAACGTGCCGGCGGCACGGGCGAACCCCACGGCGATCTGGACCGGCTCGGAGATGATCGTCTGGGGAGGCAATCCGACCTCGACGACGTACGTCAACACCGGCGGACGCTTCACGCCCGGGTCGAACACGTGGGTTCCGACGTCGACCGCCGCGGGCGTTCCCTCCGCGCGCTATCTCCACACGGCCGTCTGGACCGGGACCGAGATGCTGGTGTGGGGCGGCTCGAACGGGGCATCGAGGCTCAACGACGGCGGACACTACAACCCCACCGCCGATCTCTGGAACCCGATATCGACAGCGGGCGGTCCGCCGTCGGTTCGCTTCAAGCACCTCGCGGTGTGGACCGGCACGAGCATGGCGATCTGGGGCGGGACCGCGAACGGGAACCTCGACAACAACCTTGCGACGGGCGGCTTCTACGATTTCGCCCGCCCGGGCTCACCGGGGAACACGCTCCGCGTCAACAAGGTCGGCTCGACCGTCGAGCTGACGTGGGGTTCGATCGCGAACGCCGACTTCTACAACGTCAAGCGATGCGGCGAGCCCGTCGGCTGCACCCCGACGGGGATCGTGTCGAGCCCGACGGCAGCCACCTATTCGGAGCCGATCGCGCCGGGCGACAGCCACTTCTACCTGATCGAGACGGCGAATCCATGCGGCGTGACGCCCTGAGCCGCGGGCATTCGCGTCACTGACAGGTCAGGAGGCGCTCGTTTCCGAATGCGCCCATCCCCCAGCTTCCGACGTGGGGGCTCGAAGGCCGCACGAGGTAGTAATTGATGTGGCCCGCGGTGGGAACCGTCGCGTCCTGGAAGCAAGCGGTAGACGACGTCCCGATCAACGAGCAGGACGAAAAGTTCCTCTGCGCGCTGCGGGCGATGTCGTAGAGCGTGGCGCCGGCCTGCGTGAACCAGCACAGCGTGGTCGCGTCGTCGAACCAGGCCAGCCCCGACAGCTCGTCCACCAGGCCGGCGCCGTCCACGCCGGGGCAGGTGTTGTCCAGTCCGTCGTTGATCTCGACCGAGCCCGGGTACTTGGTCGCGTTCGTGTCATCGCAGTCGCCGGCGCGGTTCGCGTAGCCCGCGGGCGGCGCGCACGAGGCCACGACCGGCCCCGATGCGCCGTACCCGTCGCCGTCTGCGTCCGGGTACCACGCGTCGGCCGCGCAGCTCGTCCACACGTTGAATCGATCGCCGAGCGGCATCGTGCTCCCGTCCTCTTCGTAGACGCCCCAACGGCGGCCGAAGACGTTGGCGAGAGGCGCGGTGACGCCGAAGTACTTCGAATCGAAGCTCGCGGTCCAGCCGAGAGGCGACAAGTTGTACGTCGTGATGACCGGCCGGGACGGATTCCCGAGCGCCCAGTCGAATTCGAGGGTCCGCGTGCCGGCCGAGCTGTGGCCGGATCCGTCGCCGCCGATGTCCTCGCCAACCCCCCAATCCGCGGCGATACCCGTGCGGCTCGAGTAGTCGCCCGACGCGGGATCGTCGAGATAGTGGCTGAACGCGTACGCCTGCACGTTGAAGCAGGTGCCGGGGGGGATGTTCGCGCCGTCCTGGTAGACGATGTGCCAGTTCGGCGAGACAAAGGTGACGGCGACCGGGTGCGCGCCTCCGCCGATCGGCGTCACCAGGACCGTCGCCCACACACTGTTGTTCGAGAGGGGATGATCGATGTTCACGTACGTGTACGTCCCCGGAAACGAAGACGTGCAGACCGTGATCGCGGTCGGATCGACGCGCAGGCCGAACCCGAGACCCGTCGGCATCGCGACGCCGTCGGCGTTGTGGATCGTCCAACGCTCCAATCCGGAGTCGTAGACCACGGAGATCGGGTGGTTCCAGGACGTGCCGGAGTTCGTGCCGCCCGGATTCCGAACGTGCGATACGAACAGCTTCGCGTTGTAGTTATTGTTGAGGTACGGATGGTCGATGACCACGTGATCGCCCGATACGTTCGAAGCCGACGTGCCGACGCCGAACCAGGTCGGAGTCGGCGTCGCGGAGTCGATGTAGACGTTCATGACGCCGATGATCCCCTCGCTGTCGATGCCGAGGTCGTTGTCGCGGAGTCCGATCTGCACCGTGCCGTAGGTGCCCGCCGGCGAGGTCCCGTCGTAGACGATCGGAATGTCCTCGGCCTTCTGGGAGACCGTCAACGAGGCGATGTCGTACGCGCTCCCGACCGGGGCCCAGGTCCCCGTCGGCTCGAGCGTGCAGCCGGTCCCCGGGCACCCGTACGAATCCCGGATTCCCACGCCGGCGGTCGTCGACTTCGCGAAGACCCCGCACGAGCCGCTCGACGATGAAAACGAGACGTACCACGGCTTGAACGAGATCGTCTGCGGCACGCCCGCGGTGAAGTGAATCTCGGGCACCTGTCCGGCGAGATACATCGAGAAGCCGCTCGAGCACGTCGCTCGAGCCGGCGCGAGCGCGGCGGCGAGACCCGACAACAACAGCGCGACCGTGACGATTCGTTTCATGGCTGCCCCCGCGTCCCATGCCGGACGCCACCGCGTTGAGGCATGGAATTTACGAGGGAAACGGGAGAAGAACAATGCCAGATCCGGCGCCAGCCTAACGCCGGCTCGGGCGGACCTTCCCAGCCGAGTGTCCCGTCACCGCCTCGGTCGGGGCAGCTGGGAGGTCGGCCATCCAGGATTGCGCCAGCGCGTAGCTCGAGCCGATCAGGTCGGCCTCGTCCTTGGGCTTTGCAACCCTGAGATACGCCGCACGGGCGTATTTATCGGCGCCGAACTGCTGGGCGATCCTGCCGATGACGAGCCACTCGTACGGGCCGGGTTCATCTCTTCCGGATGCGACGAGCTGTTTCACGAGAGTTTGCCGCGCTTCCACGACGCGTCCCACGTCGGCATAGGCCGTTGCGAGCGTCTGGAGCACATGCCAGGACGGGTTCTTCTGGAAGAGCGCCGCGTGCTCGGCGTCGTCGACGACCTGTGGCCCGTGACCGCGCGCAAACAGTCCCGTCCAGGCGAGCGTGTTGTAGTCGTTCGCATCGGCCTTTCCCAACGTGACGAGTCGGCGCTGAGTCTCGACCGCGTCGTCCCAGCGACGTTGTTTCTCAGCGATCCCCGATCGGAAACGCAAGACGTACGGGTCGTCGGGTTTGTCCTTGGCTCGTTCGTCACAGAGGGCCGCCAGCTCGTCGAGACGCATGTTCGCGAGCAACGCGCCGGCGAGCCGCTGGAACGCAACGTCGGACGACGGAAGGGCGTCGAGTAGTCGGCGCGCGGGAGCGATCGACTCGTCACGCCGATGGAGCGACCAGTACGCCGTGCGGAGCGCGTGATCGAGACGGACCGCGTCTTGGCCGGTCGCGGACCGGCGAGCTTGCTCGAGGATCGGCAGGCCCTTCGAAGCGTCCGGCCCGCCGGCGGACAACGCCGCGGCCGCGAGCTTCAGCCCGTCGTCCCCAGCCGATGGATCGGGAGGCCAGAACGCCATGAACGGAGAATCCTCGACGAGATCCGCCCTTGCCGCCGGGAGCGCGTCGTGCGCCCAGGTCAGCCATTGCCGAGCCGCGTCGGGCTGGCCGGCCTCGACGAGACTCAAGGCCACCGGTCCGATTGAGCTGACGTCGTTGCCGAAGCCGACGATCTTCAGGGTTCCGTCGAGACGCCGAAGGAAAAACTCGAGCGTTCTCGAGTCGCCTGGAACGTTGACTTTGAGATCCACCTTGTAGCCCACCGCGTCACTTCCTTCGGTGCGCCAGTCCGCGGCCGCGAGGATCACGTCGACGACGGCGTCCATGGTGAGACCCGATCCACCCGTCAACTGTCGCAAGCCCGCCAGTTGACCGCCCCTCGCTCGGTCGAGAGCCGAGCGGTCGTCGTCGGGCGGCAGCGCCATGACCATCGAGCCGGCCACCTTTGCAGCATCGTCGCTCAGCAAGACGTCGAGGATGAATCGCCGGAGGAAGTCCTCCGGAGTGTCGCCTCCCATCGAGATGTCTTCATGCCGTTTGCAGCGGCGGAACAAATCGACCCGGGCCATGGTGGCTGCCGTGCCCTGGTCGGACGCTTGCGCGCCCGCGCGCAGCAGCTCGGACGCTTCGGCGTAGTGCCGCACCTGCGCGAGCGTGGCCCCGGCCTTGAACAGCAGCTTGTCCCGCTCGTCGCGAGACGTCGTCCGGCGTCCCGCCTCCCCGATCGCTTCGTCGGTCCCCGAGAGAACGGCCGTCGCGATCACGAGCCAGGCACTGCGCGTCTCCGCACCCTGCGCCTCCCCGGCGAATTCCAGCAGCTCCTTCCAACGTTCTGCGCGCGCAAGGGTCACCATCAGGCTCGTGTCGCCGTCTTTCGTGTCCAGATCCTTTTTGCGGGCTCGCCAGACGTCGATCGCCTCCGGGAGGTGCGCGCCGGAACCGTATCTCTCCATCGTCCGCGCGTCGTATTCGAGGATGATGGCCAGATTCCTTCGCGCGAGCTGGTCCTTCGGGTCGAGCTCGGTGGCTTTGCGATAGGCCCTCGCGGCCTCGGCAAGATCGGAGCCGCTCATGAACGGGCGTCCGATGAGGTCGTTCACGTAGGCCCAACCGTACGAGCGCCAGGCGTCGGCGGAGCCGGGGTCGAGCGTCGTCGCGTCGCGCGCTTCCGCGCGCGCAGCCTCACCGAGTCCGGCGTTGAGGTAGGCCTCGGAGAGCTGGGCGTGATGCAGCGCCTCCGTGGGGTGGAGCTTCGTGAGCTTCTGGTACTCGCTCACCGCCTCCTGGAGCTTTCCCGCGCGGAGCGCCTTGTATCCCGCTTGTTCGAAGATCAGCTGGACCGAATCCCCGGCTTTCACCTTCGTGACCCACGCGCGGACTTGGGCCAGCTCGTCCGGGGTCCAGGTCAGCCGGTCTCCCGTGTCGAGCGTCGCTCGGAACGCCATCGTGCCGTCGGCTCCGACGCTGTAAATTCGCGTGAAGTGCACCGGACCCACATGCGTGTCCTCGACTTGCGGCGCTTCGCCAGGAACGAACCCCGGCGCCGGATGCACGCGCGTCGTCCACACGTCGACGAACGCCTCCTTCAGCCGGAACGGGAGCTTGCGGACCCTCGGAGCGTCGCCCTCCGTGCCGTTCTCTTTCTTTTCCGCCGGCAGCGCGTCCTCCAACCGATCGACGAAATCGGCCGCCGGAAAGCGGACGTTGGAAGCGTCCGCGAACGATTCGCCGACTGAGGACTCCCTGGCTTCGCAAGAAATCACGAACGGCTTGGAGAAGTCGGTCGCCGCCGTCCTCTGGACCTCGCCGAGCGTCCGGGCCTTGAACACGCGCTTGACGTACTCGTCGAGGTTCTTCTTGACGTCGCCTTCGTCCATCGCGGCGTACCGTCCGCGGAACTCACCTTCGAACGCGCCCTCGGGGGTGACGGTTTCCACAGCGCGGCTTCGGCCGCGCTCGACGAGAAAGTAATCGCGAGCGTGCTCCAGGCGGTTGCGGCTCGCCGGAGTGTCCGGGATTCGCTCGAGACCCGTCGTTGATCCCGACGCGACGAGCGCCTGTCGGCCCGCGACCGCGGCCGGAAGGTCGCCGACCCTCAGGTACTCGGCGGTGGCGTCGATCCACACGGGGGGCTCGCCGTTCACGACCACGATCGCATGGTCGAACTGGTCGACCCCGGGAAGGTCGGCGTCGACATCGGGGGTGAACCCCGTGTCGAGCAAGGCGATGTGAGCGTCGAAGCCCGCTGCGCGCGCCATCGCCACGAGCAAAGCGGACTTGTCCTTGCAGTCGCCGAACCGCCGTTTGAGCGTCTCTTCCGGACGAGCGGGGGTGATCGAGGACTCGCCGAATTCGACTCCGGTGTACCGGATCTGGCGATGCAACGCGCGTACGAGGGCCTCGAGACGCGGCAGCCTCCCGCTGACGCCCCGGAGCGCGGAGTCGACCGTCGATCCGACCTTCGCGGAGGCGACCTGGCGATCGACGATCGATGCGTACTCCGCAGCGACACGCGACCACGTCCCGGCCGTCGCCCACCCGACTGCGGGGATCTGGCGGACGTCATAGGGGACCCACGCTTCGACGTCCGGCAGCTTGGGTTGCGGCCCGACCTCGAGCGAGATCGTGACCCGCCCGTTCTGCTCGTCGCGGACGGGGTTCAGCGAACCCAAGTTGTAGAGTCGGCAGACGAGCGGTAGCGAAGCCGGGGCGGTCATCGCGAACACGGTGTGTCGCACCGGCACGTTGTCGCCGATCACCCAGCGCCCGCTACTTCCCAGGCTGGGCGAACGCTCGGTATCGCGCAGTGTCCAAGCGATCTCGACGATCGATCCGGGCGCGACGGCCGGGAGCGGCCCTTCGACGACGCGGCGATCGGAGAACACGTCTTCATCCTCCGATCCGAGCGGCGCGTCGGCGATCGTAGACGGATCGAGCTCGTGGGTGACGCCGTCGGCCGAGATCACCCTCGCACGAACGTCCGGCCGGGCTTGTCGCCAAGGGCTCCAGGCAACCGAAAAGTGCGACCGCGCGTCTTGACCGGCGGAATTGAGGACACGGTAGATCACGTGATAGCGATGTTCGGCGCGACTGCTCTCGTCGAAGTCGAAGCGGTTCTCTTCGAGCAACAATTCCGCGCTCGCATCGGGAACGGGCAGCTTGCCGATCGCCGCCATGATGTCCGCCGGTGCGACGGTGAACGGCGCAGCGCCGATCCAAGGCTCGGAGGGCTCGGTGGCGGCGATCGCGCGCGCTCCCAAGCCCAACATGGCAATGAAGAGCCCCGCCCGCGCCGCTTTCATCACGTGATGCCCCCCATCCGATGCGATCGGTCGGAGCTTACGGGTGGACACTCGGCGGGTCAATGCGGACCCCGCGAACGTCGACGACCTGTCCCCGAGCTGCGGCGGCCGATCAGCGCTTGACGGCGATGATGGTCGCCATCGGCGGAGAGCAGAAGAACGCGGCCGGGTCGCTCTCGTGAGCCTTCCAGTCATCGACCAGGGCGCGGTGCTCTTCGCGGGTCAGGCGCCCTTCCTCGACGAGCTTCGGTCCGTAGGTCTCGATGAAGATCGACGGCCATTTCCACAGCTGCGACCCCGGACGCGCGATGCGGTGCAGCGGCGCGATCTCGACCGGCGACAGCCCGTGGCGGGTCAGCCACGCCGGCAGCCGCAGCCCGACCTCGGTGTCGCCGCCGTGCTCCCTCCACGCCTCGGCGACGACGGTGGCGAATCGACGGAACGGCGTGCTGGGCGGGGCGAGCTGGATCCCTTCGTAGTGCGTGTAGTCCTGGCTGACGAAGACGCCGCCCGGCTTCAGCGCGTGCGCGATGCCGCGGATGACGGCTTCCGGATCCTTGACGAAGCAAAGGACCCAGCGCTGGTATGCCGCGTCGAATGAGCCCCCCGGAAGGTCGAGCCGCTGGACGTCGCCGACGCGCGCATCGACGGTGGTGTCGCCGGCGCTCTTCTGCCGCTCCTTCAAGTATTCGACGAAGCGAGCGGACTCGTCGATCGCGACGACCCTGCCCGATGCGGTCACGAGTCCCGCGAGATCGCGAGTCGTGTATCCGGGCCCGCAACCGATGTCGAGCACGGTCTGGCCCGCACGGATGCCGGCGCGCTCCCACGCGGCGAACGCATCCGCGCTCCACAGCTTGTGCTGGATACCGAGGCGGACGATCTCCGCGTCGCCTGTGCCGAGGGCGTACTCGCGCTCGTCGTGCTGGCTCAACGCGATCCTCCTTGATGACCCGGACCGCGCGGGATCGTATCAAAGAGGTGCGGGGGATCGGTTTGGGTCCTCCCCACACCAGCTATATATAAAGGATAAGAATTGAAACTATAACAATTATAATACTTAAACTCAATCATTTCTTGCGAAGGATTACGGCCGAAATCAGCGTCATGAGCAACCCGACCGGGAAGGGCTCGAGGAACGTGAACGCGGCGTTGGCGAGCGGATTCGCGTAGAGCTTCTTGAACGATTCGATCTGCGCTGTGGCGGTGTCGATCTCGGCTTGCGACGCTCCTTTCGCTTTCAGATCGTCGATCTGCTTGTCGAACGCGTGGTCCGCGACCCTCGGGTTGTGAAAGTAGACCACCTCCCAGGCGGCGACGTAGCCCATCGCCGAGAGGACCGCGATCAGGATCCCGACCGCGAATCCGCGCCCGAACGAGATCTTCCCGTTGCCGACGTTTTCGCGGTACGAGCGCACGCCGAAGAAGATCAGAAGCGACGACAGCACGATCCCGGCGTACCCGGTGAGCAGCGACCGGTTGCTTCCATCCATGAACGGCACCTGCGCGAGCATCAGCACCGCGGCGATCACGGCCGAGATCAGTCCGTAGGTCAGAACGGTTTTCTTCATCGAGATGGGCCTCCTCGCGCGGGAACCTACCGCGGCCGGCGCTTCCCGCGCGTCATGCTATCGGATGATTTTGGCGCCGCTCCCGCCGAATCATCACTTTGGACGACCGCTCACGGGATCAGACGCCAAGATTTTCCGAGCTGCACCGCCTCGGTGCGCCGCCGGGCTCCGAGCTTGTCGAACACGCGGCTCGCGTGGGTCTTGACGGTGTTCTCGCTGACGAACACACGCTCCGCGATCTCCTTGTTGCTGAGCCCAAGGGCGATCAGTCCCAGGATCTCGAGCTCGCGCGGCGTGAGCTGAAGCTCCCGGACCCGGCCCTCATCGACGACGAAGGGCCCGTCGACCCGGATCTCTCGGACGACGACCTCCGGCTGCTTCCGGGTCAGCGTCCCGCCGAGCCAGATTCCCAGACCCGCGAAGAGGACCGCCACGATCGCGCCGTAGATCTCGACCGAGTGGTGAAGAATGAGAAACCGGTACTCCACGAGCCGCAGGACGGCGATGAGGACGCCGCCGAAGACGCCGAAGAGCGCGATCTCGCGGAAGCCCTGGCCGGGGCGCGACATGGCCGGGTCATGATACCGACCTTGTCGAGGGAGGAAGGAGCTTCACCAGCCCCCAGAGGATGACGAACGGAAGGATGAGAAGGACCAGCGCGGGAAGCAGCCCCTCGCGCGTCGCGAACCCCATCTTGTAGCTCGTGTAGCCGAGAAAGCTCTTCGAGAACAGCTGGCCGCCGATGACCACGTTCCACCGCATCCCGAAGATGCCGCACAGGGTCAGAATCGCGGAGGTCCCGTAGATGCCGGCGCGGGCCCGCTCCGACATCGCGACGATCTGGACGAGGGCGAGGAGCCCGATCGGCAAAAGCGTCCCGAGGAGAATCTGGCCGACGATCTGCGAGCCGTACAGCCGCGTGTGCACCATGAAGTCGAGGGACTTGAACGACTCGTCCGCCTCGTAGATCCGGTGGATCAGGTCGAGCATCTCGAGAGAGAAGTCGATCAGGAACGCGTAGAAGAGATACCGGGCCATCGAGTCGAGGCACCTCACGTCGGTGCGGATTCCCGTCGTGAAGCAGTACACGATGTAGAGCAGCAGCACGGCCGCGATTCCGGACACGATCGCGGAGAACAGGAACACGACCGGCATCAGCGGCGTGGACCACCAGGGGTTGGCCTTAACGGACCCGAAGATGAATCCGACGTACCCGTGGAGGAGAAACGCCGACGGAATCCCGACCAAAGTGATGAGCCAGCCGAGCTTGTCGTCGATCGCGAGAGCGCGCGGGCTGACGTTGTACGACCCCAGGGTCATGGCGCGATAGACGAAGCGCAGCGGCGCGCGGGATTCCCGGGCCATCCGGATGATGTCGGGCCGGAAATCGAGCCAGATCTCGATGACGAGAACCGCGAGGAGATACCAGAGATACACGAATCCGAACATCGCCATCGCGGAGGTCGTATGCGGGGTCAGGTACATCTCGAACGAGCGCTCGGGATGGCCGAGGTGGAGCTGCAGCGGGAGCGGCGCGACGATCAGGAACGCGAGGGCGGTCAGGAGCGCGAGGCGGTACGTCGGCTTGACCGCCTCGACGTTGAAGACGCGCACGAGCGACGCGAGGATGAACGCTCCCGCGACGAGTCCGGTGAGGAACGGGTAGAGGACGATGAGGATGCTCCACTGGAGCTCCACCTCGTTGGGGTACATGAACCCTTCGACGGCGTGCAGGATCGGCTCCATCGGATCTCCGCTCAGCGAACCGCGCCGTCGAGGCCGTTGTAGTAGAGCTTGGCGCCGGTGGCGAGATGCGGCTTCAGGATCTGCACCTTGTGGGTGCGGAGAATCTCGTGGATCGGGTCGCGCGGATCGCGAAGGTCGGCCAGGAGGCGGGCGCCCGTGGGACACGCCTCGCAGCACGCGGTCGTCAGCCCCTTCGTGATCCGGTGGTAGCAGAGCGTGCACTTGTCGACCGTGTTCGTCCGCGGATCGATGTACCGGCACCCGTAAGGGCACGCCTGGACGCAGTACCTGCACCCGAGGCAGTAGCTCTTGTCGACGAGCACGACCCCGTCGGGGCTGTCGAACGTGGCGCCCACCGGGCAGACCTGGACGCACGGCGAGTCGGCGCAGTGGTTGCACATCTTCGGAACGAAGAAGCTCTTGCCGCCGTCGGACTCGAGATAGCGCTCGGGGAAGCCGTCGTGCCCGCCGTTGGGGGAATCGACGATGGGCAAGCGCTCCTCGGCGGGCCGCCCCGGATCGCGGGCCGGGATGTGGTAGCGCTCGACCCACGTCCGGAAGTAGAACGGCTCGCGCACGACGTCGTTCTCTTCCTTGCACGCCCGCACGCAGTTCCCGCAGCCGATGCACTTCTCGATGTCGATGTAGAACGCCCACCAGTGGCGAGCGGCGTCGTACCCCGGTGCCTTCTCGGGCGTCCCGGCCAGCACGTGCTCCCACGCCCCCGCGGCCGCTCCGAAGAGCATGAGGCACTTGCCGGACAAACCGAGGAACTCCCTTCGATCCATGCGGTGCGCCCTCCTAGGGATCGAGCGGCGAATGCGGTTTGTGGCACGTCACGCACGGGTCGGAGCCCGCGTGCTCCGCGGGATCGATCTGCGGGAAACCCGCCGGCTTCGCCACGTTCTTCAGATGGCACACCAGGCACACCTTCGCGGGGTCGGGCTTGACGGGAACGACGCCCTGCGGATCCGCCGCATGCCGGGCGAGCGCGCCGTGGCAGGCCTCGCACCCGAGCCCCGCGTGCTTGCCCTTCTTCTTCAGCGCGTCGACGTCGTCGTGACATTCGACGCACGCCGCGCGGCCGGCGTACGAGACCGGACGTGCGCGCGCGTCGGCGAGAGCGCCCGCGCGGTAGTGGCCGTAGGTGCCAAAATCCTTCGGGATGAGCGCGCCCCGCGCGATCACGAACAGGACGACGAGGACGGCGAACGCGGCCGCGAGGCGGACGAGATGCCCGGCGTCTTCAAGCAGGGATCGCATCGAGGCCACAATCGCGCGTTCCGGGCGCGGCGGCGATCGGGATTGCGGAGCGATTCCGTCCGCAAGATCCCTTGACGGATTCCCGATTCGGGCGCTAGACGGAATCCCCGCGCACCGCCTGGACGAACAACCCGGACGTGCGGCGCGACGCGTCGGAAAGAGACCGGAATCGCGGGGCGTAGGCATCGGGCCTTAGGGTCGGCTCCGAGAGGGAAGGAAGGCACGTGACCACGCGGAGCCCGTGGCGGCGGATCGCCTCCAGATGGCCGGCGTCGGGCACGCGGTTGATCAGGTAGTCGCGCCGGCCGCGCACGATGCGCCATTGAAGCTCGGAGTAGGACCGGTACCCGTCCCAGGTCGGCGAGGTCCCGTGGCTCCGGAAGTCGATCTGGTGCGAGACCATCCCGCCCGGCTTGAGCCACCGCCGGCACACGGCGTAGACGTGGTCGACTTCCTCGACGTGCTCCATGACCGCCTGGGAGAAGATCAGATCGACGCTCCCCTCACGCACGTTGGCCGCGTCGTCCCAGGGAACGATGTAGGCGACCGGACCCGAAGCCGCTTGCTCCACGCGCGCGAGGGAATCGCGGAGCGAGCGGAGACGATCGGGAGAGAGCGCGCGCGTCAGATGCGCGTCGCTCAAGATCTCGGAGGGAAACGACGTGCTCTCGAGGTCGGGCTTCATCTCGGGGAACGCCTCGCGCCCGGGCGCCGGGGCGCGGCGAAGGAACCGGGCGACGAGCGCGTCGAAGACCGCCGCGTTCCGCTTCGTGGTCGCGTAGCGCCGCACGTCGAACGCGAGATACCGCGAGGCGCCGGCGATCAGCCACGCGAGCCCCGTTCCCAGAGAGTCGCCGGGGCCCAGCTCCGCGACGACCTCGGGCAACCGGGTGAGCCCCGCGCGGTGCGCGTGCACGAGATGCCGCAGAAAAACACCGTAGCAGTAGTCGGGGTCGTCCGTGCCCCCGGTCCGGGGAATCCGATACCGAGCCGCGAGCGGCGTGTAGGTGAGAAGCCCGATCAAGTACGGTTTCGCTCGGGACAGCATGGGCCGGGATTATCACACCCCGGTCGAGATCCGCCGCCGATCCCAAGCGGGTTTACGATGCGGGGCATGATCGCACGGCACCGCCACGCAGCGATCGCCGCGGCGGCGGCGTTGGCGCCGCTTTTCGCCACGACCCCGTCGCACGGCGCCCGCCGCGAGGCGGCGCCGACCGCCGCCGAGGTGCGTAACGCGGAAGTGTGCCTCCCCGCTCTGGGCGAAGAGGGCGACCATGTCGTCAAGCTCGAGGGCGGCCAATACAGCGGGCCCGGGATCCCGTTCGCCGAGATGCGCGCGCTCGCGGTCGGGCGGGTCGCGAGGGTGCCGTCGGCGGTCGCCGAGATCGTCTGGAATACGGGCGGAAGCGGCAACTGGGAGATCGTGGCCCTTTTCGAGCGCACGAAGGGCAAGCTCGTTTGCCGGGGCGTCTACTCACCGGGCTCCAACCTTCCGGACGGCGGTACCATGGTCGAGCGGATCGAGATCCGGGACGATCGCATCGACCTCTACGGCGCCGATCCTCAGCACGGCCGGTCGATCGCGCAGCCGCTTCGTGTGACGCGCGACGCCTTCACGCGGTGCGGGGTCAACGCGTCACGTGAAGGAGGGTGACATGAGCCCGAGAAAGAGCTGGAGCCTGGTCGTGCTCGCGATCGTCCTCGGAGGGACGCTTCCGGCCGGCGCTGCGAGCCCCGTTTCGTTCGACGGCTACCTCGACTTCAAGAAGCCGTCCTTCTGGATCGTCGACGGGCAGCGTGTCGAGCTCAACGCGCACACGAGGCTGGACGCCGGCAGCATCAAGAAGGCGTCCGACATCCCGCTCGGCTACCGCATGAAGGGCGAGGGGAGCCGCGGCCCGGACGGCCGCATCGTGGCGAGCCGCGTGCAGGCGATGAAGAACGGCCTGGAGTTCATGGAAGCCGACGTGCTCAAGGGCACGAACGCCGCGGAGAAATCGTGGGTCCAGGCCAAGAAGGTCGCGGAGTCGGGATCCGGCGGCAAGCAAACGGACGTCGGCGCGCTCATCGAGACCGGGCCCCAGGTCGACCGCTGCCGCAAGATCGTGGACCGGCTGCTGCCGCCCTACATCGATTCGAAGCAGGTGCGCGTCTACGTCGTCGACAACAAGGAATGGAACGCCATGGCGATGGCGAACTTCTCGATCTACGTGTTCAGCGGCTTGATCAAGGACATGGACGACGACGAGCTGGCGATCGTTCTGGGCCACGAGATCACCCACGCCACCTACGAGCACTCTCGCCGCCAGGCCAAAGGCGGGGTCTTCTCCGGTCTCGCCGGGCAGGTCGCGCTGCTCGGCGCGGACAAGATCGGGAACGACCTGGCGCGGGAAGCCGCCAAGAAAGCGACCAGCCTCGGCGTCACGACCTTCGGCAATTCGTACAGCCGCGAGTACGAGGATCAGGCCGACCGGGTCGGGCTACGTTACGTCTACGAGGCGGGGTACGATTACCACAAGGCGCCCGCGCTCTGGAATCGATTCGCGCAGAAGTACGGCGACCAGGACAAGGTCACCAACTTCTTCTTCGGCGATCACTCGCTGTCCGAGAAGCGGGCCAAGAACCTCGAAGGGGAAATCGCCCGCAACTACAACAATCCGGCCGGGGACCCGCCCCTGCACGCCAAGGGCGCGCCCGCCCGCTGAGCCCGGGCCGCGGCCGTCCCGTTGCGTCCTTGACGGCCGTGGGCTGTCGCCGTAAAAGTCGGGGGACGGATCGACGACAAGGGGGGCCCATGAAAGCGAAACTGATGACCGGTGCGCTGATCGCGTTTGTCGCCACGGCGGGCGCCGCCCGGGCGCAATACTGCGAGATCGAGAAGCTTCACTACTCCTCCCAGGGCGACGGCGTGACGGCCGACTTCCAGAGCGTGGACACGAGCACGTGTGCGCTCGGAGTCGTGACGGCGGTGCACGTCGAGAGCAGCCAGGGCGTCGTCCTCATGGACGACACGTGCGGAAGCGGTCAGAACCACGTGAGCACCGACACGGAATCGCAGTCGAGCCTCGCCGCCGTTCTCATCGACGTGTTCGATCGGTGCCTGGGCGCGCACGTGCTTTCGGTCACCGGATCCGGGGAGCCCGACGAGCTCCACCTGAGCAACAACTTCAAGACGGCCAACCTTCGCGCCACCGTCGCCGGGTTTGACGCTTCCAACCAGCCGGTCATGGTCGCGATCGACCTCGTGTGGAACGGCGTGGGCCCGAAGTCGAAGACGGTCGACCACGACGCCTACAACGAGAGGATCTTCCAGCTCGTCTACACGGCGCAAGGAACGATTCGCACCGCGATCGCCGCGGGGAGCGTCGTCATCAATGGCACCGATCAGACGCCGCTCCAATCGACGCGGGGCGCCCTCGAGAGGGACGCGACGCGCGAGATGGACGTTTACCGGTAGCGCGCTGCGAGGCGGGGAGCGACGGTCACGCGAGGGTGGCCTTGTACTCGTCGAACTTCGCCAGGAACCGGTCCACGTCTTTCTTCAACAAATAGTACGGCGTGCTCAGGCGGATCTTGTTCGGGGCGCTTCCGCGAACGCGGATCCTGTGCTTCTCCCAGAGCGCCGGCTCGAGCTTCGTGATCTCGACCGGGGGCACGTTCACCGCGGACATCGCGCAGCGTAGGCGTGGGTTCATCGACGTCCACGGCTCCGCACCCCGCTTCAGCATCTCCGCGTGCAGGTAGTCCGTCATCTGCCGGTGACGCTTTTCGATCCTCTCCATCCCGATCCGGTTGGCGAACTCGATCGCCGCCCGATACCCCCACAGGGACGGTACGTTCGACGAACCCAGCATCTGGAACCGCGCCGCCCGCAGCTTCGGATCGTCCCACCCCGCCGTGGTCACCGTGCTCCAGACACGGTCGATCATCTCGTCGCGCACGTAGAGCAACCCGCTCCCCTTCGGCGCCATGAGCCACTTGTGCGGGCTCGAGCCGTACATGTCGCAGCCGATGTCGCCGACGTCCACCTTGAACGCCCCGACCGCCTGCGCGCCGTCGATCATCGACACGATTCCTTTGCTGCGAGCGAGCGCCGAAATTTCCTTCACCGGCAGGATCAATCCCGTCGTCGTCGTGACGTGGCTGACGAAGATGGCCCGGGTCTTGGGCGTGATCTGGTCGCCGATCCGGTTCAGGATCTCGGCCGGGTCGTTGGTCGGTTTCGGGATCTCGAACCTCTTGATGACGATCCCGAATCTCTTCGCCTTCAATCCGAGCGGCCCGTTCCCGCTCGGGTGCTCCTGGTCGCTCGTGAGGATCTCCTCGTCCGCCTTCATGTCCAGCCCGTGGATCATGAAATTGTTCGCCTCGGTCGCGTTGCGGACGATGGCCACCTCGTGCTGCTTCGCCCCGATGAACTTGGAGAGCGGCCCGCGGAGCTCGTTCCATTCGCTGTATCCCCAGATCGGATAATCCTCCGGGTCGGTCTGCTCGAGCTTTTCCGTCTGCTCGTACGCTTGCATCACCGCCTGGATCACGGGCCGGGGCGACGAGCCCACGGTCCCGTTGTTCATGTACACCTCGTCCTTGGGAATCAGGAACTGCTTGCGGATCTGGCTCCAGTACGCTTCCTGGTCGCGGTCGAACAGGGACGGATCGGGCAGGTCGGGTTGCGGCAGCGGTTTCGCCGGCGTGGCCGAGGGGGCCATCTGGGCCAGCAAGTCGGCGGGCATGCCGAAGGCCGCCGCCAGCGACCCGGCGCGAATCAGGAACGATCGGCGCGAATTCATGGTTATCCTCCCGCGAACGAGCGACGAGGAACACGGCGTGGCGGCGACATCGTAACGCGGAAAGCCCGTTCGAGAGCCCCGGCGGTCGCGGCGGCAGCTGCCGCCCTGGCGATCCTGTCCGCGTTCGCCCTGTGGGGCGTGCGCTCCTGCGGATTCGTCGATCTCGACGACGGCATCTACGTGACCGACAACCCGCACGTGCTCCACGGCCTCACGGCGTCCGGCATCGCTTGGGCGTTCACGACCACCACGGAATCGACCTGGCATCCGCTCACCTGGATGTCGCTGATGCTCGACGCGAGTCTCGGCGGCGGGGGCCCGCGCGCATTCCACGCGACGAACCTGCTGTTCCACCTCGCGAACGGGGTCATCCTTTTTCTCGTGCTCCTGCGCGCGACCGGGTTTTTCGCAAGGAGCTGGCTCGTCGCGGCGCTCTTCGCCGTGCATCCGCTCCACGTCGAATCGGTGGCGTGGGTGGTCGAGCGCAAGGACGTCCTGAGCACCTTCTTCGGCTTGCTCGCGATCGCCGCCTATCTGCGTTACGTGTCGAGGCGCTCGGCAGGCCGGATGACGATCGTGGCCGCGGCATTCGCGGCGTCGCTGCTGTCGAAGCCGATGCTCGTGACGCTGCCGCTGCTGCTCTTGCTCCTCGACTTCTGGCCGCTTTGCCGGCTTGACCGACCGAGCCTGCGGGCTCTGCTCCTCGAGAAGGTCCCTCTGTTGCTGCTCTCGGCGGGATCGATCGCCGTGACCGCGCTCGCCGCGAGGTCGGGCGGGCCTCCGACCGACAGCATCCCGCTCGCGTCGCGCTTCGCCAACGCCGCGGTGTCGTGCGTCGCGTACCTCGTCCGCACCGCGTGGCCCGCGAGACTCGCGGTTTTCTATCCGCTGCCCCGCGGCGGCCCGTCCGTAGCACTCGCGGCACTCGCAGGAGCGGCTCTCGCCGCGACGACGGCGGCGTCGATCCTGTTCGGGCGCCGCGCGCCCTGGGTTCCCGCCGGGTGGCTGTGGTACCTCGTGTCTTTGGTTCCCGTGCTCGGGATCGTGCGGGTAGGAATGCACGCGAGCGCGGATCGCTTCACCTACGTTCCGCTGATCGGCGTGTTCGTCCTCGTCGTGTGGTCCATTGCGGAGGCGACCGCCCGCGTTCGACGCCGGAGTCGGGCGGTGCAGAGCGGCGTCGCTGCCGGAGCAACCGCCGTCATCGCCGCCCTCACGCTCGCCACCCGCGCGCAGGTCGCCGTCTGGGCGGACACCCGCACGCTCTTCGAGCACGCGCTGGCCGTGACGACCGGCAACTGGATGGCCCACGATATCCTCGGCCGCGCCCTCGACGACTCCGGACGCACGACCGAAGCGATCGCGCACTATAAGGCCGCTCTCGCGATCAAGCCCGACTACGGGAGTGCGCTCGTCAATCTCGGGACCGCATTCATGAAGCTCGGCAATGATGCCGCTGCGGCCGAGCAGTTCGAGCGCGCCGTGCGCGTTCGCCCCGACTCCGCCGTCGCGCATCTCGGTGCGGCGGGAGCCTGGGCCGGCGCCGGCCGGCCCGACGCGGCGCTCGCCCACTATCGCGAGGCGCTGCGGCTCGTCCCGAATAGCGCGGAGACGCACGACGCGATGGGCGCTCTCCTCTCACGCCAGGGGAGGACGGCCGAGGCGATCGAGCACTTCGAGGAAGCCGTCCGGCTGCGGCCGGGGTTTGCCGGCGCGCTGAACAATCTGGGGCTCGCCTTGGCGCGGGAGAGCCGCGGCGCCGAAGCCATCCAGCGGTTCCGGCAGGCCATCGAGGCGGCGCCGGGGAACGCGGAGGCCCACAACAACCTCGGCGTGGCCCTGGCGCAGCAGGGGAGGATGGCCGAGGCTCTCGATCAGTTCGAGCGTGCCGTCTCGATCGCGCCCGAGTACGGGGAGGCGCGCACGAACCTCGAGCGGGCGCGGGTCATGGTCGGCGGGCGGGCGGGGGCGCCGCGTTGAGCAGCGCTCACGGACACGGATTCGTGTTGACCCTCGGCCCGTTGCTGCTCGACCCAAGCGAGCCCTCGACACCGGACGTGACTCCGGTGACGAGCGAGTAGGACGCCTCGCCAGGCGCTGGATCGTTGAGATCGTCGCCGGTTGTGCCGGCAAGCCCGCATTGACGAGTCGCGAGCGCGTTCGATCCGGGGGCTTGTGTGTAAACGCCGGTCGATCGAAGAACGCCGAGGTCTCCGATGTACGCGTTCCACGCGTCGGGCCCCTGCTCGCGCTGCCACGAGACGGACGTCTTGTCGGCGCGCCACTCGAAGATCAGGCCGTCGTTCAAGTCGCAGGCATCTCCCTCGCCGTCGCCGTCGAAGTCGCGCTGCTCGGGGTTGAACGCGTACGGGCAGTTGTCGCAGGCGTCGTGGATCCCGTCGCCGTCGGAGTCTTCGCCCGAGGCGCTGTCATCGACGAGGCCGTTGCAATCGTTGTCGATGCCGTCGCACAGCTCGATGTGGCCCGGGTTCACGCTTGCTTGGGTGTCGTCACAGTCGGTGGCGTCGAGCGCGTAGCCCGGAGGAATCGACCCGTCGCAGCTCAGGATCGAGACGGCGGCGTCGCCGAACCCATCGCCGTCGGCATCGCGATACACCGAGCGACCCGACGGGCACGCGCAGTAGCGGCCTCCGGTAAGAGTCCCCGGCATGCCGCCCCAGACGATCATCTCAGTTCCGGTAAAGACCGCCGTGTTGAATTCGCCGAGGTCCGGAAAGTTCGGGCCCATCGAGATTGGCGTCCAGGAATCGGTCGACGGCGCGTACCGTCCGCCCGCGTTCATCGGATACGCGGATTGGTTACCAGCGCCGCCGCCCCACACGAGCATCTCGGAGCCGGTCCAGACCGCAGTTGCGTATTCGCGGACCGACGCGACGCCGGCACCGGTCGACGTCGTCGCCCATGTGTCCGTCGATGGGTTGTATCGCCCGCCGGTGTTGACGTCGCAGCAGCCGCCCCAGACGATCATCTCGGAACCCGTCCAGACCACGGGAAAGCCGAAACGAAGAGCCGGCATGTTGGGAGATGTCGAGATGGACGCCCAGCTGTCGGACTGCGGGTTGTATCGGCCTCCGCTGAATGGGTTGCCCCACCAGAGGATCATCTCCGTTCCGGTCCACACCACCGGGATGTTCGGCTCGTCGGCTGGCATGTTCGGTCCGGCCGTCATGGAGCGCCATGAATCCGTGCGCGGATCGTAACGTCCACCGGCGGTCGTGCTCCCCGGTCCCCAGACGATCATCTCGTTTCCGGTCCACACTGCGGCTTGCTCTTCCATCGGTAGAGGAACGCTCACCCCGGTCGACGTCGGAGTCCACGTGTCGCCGATCGGATCGTACCGTCCGCCTGTGTTGACCACGGTCGCGGCTTGGGCGGAGTACCCACCCCAGACGATCATCTCCCGTCCCGTCCAAACGGCTGAGTGGTGGTAGCGCGCTCCGGGGACCCCGGCGCCGAGCGACGTCGGGACCCAGGAGTCGGTCGCCGGACGGTAGCGGCCGCCGGTGTTGAATTGCGTCGAGCTTTGATAGGCACTCTTGCCGCCCCAGACGATCATCTCCGATCCCGTCCAGACGGCGGTGTGCAGGACACGCCCGGACGGTACCGACACGGAAGCCGCCGTCGCGACCCAAGTGTCGTTCACCGGGTTGTAACGGGCTCCCGTGTCCAGCGGCGAGGAAGAAGATGCGACGAAGCCACCCCAGAGGATCATCTCGGTCCCCGTCCACACGGCGGTGTGCGATTGCCGCGCGGCGAGTAAGCTCGAGGCGGTCGGAGTCCAGCTGTCCGACGATGGGGTGTATCTGGCGGCCGTGGTGCCGCCGCCGGAACCGCCCGCGACGACCATGGTCGTTCCCGTCCAGACGGCGGTATGGCTGGAACGAGCCGTCGTTGCGCTCGAAATGGGAGTCCAACTGTTCGACACAGGATCATAACGGCTTCCCGTATTCAATAACTGTCCTGACGGAGCGGCGCTACCGCCCCAGACGATCATCGCCGTTCCCGTCCAGACCAGCGAGTGCCCGTATCGAAGAGACGGCGCGTTCGGGCCGGCGGCGATCGGTGTCCAAATATCGGCGATCGGGTCGTACCGTCCCCCGGGACTCAAGGCGTTTCCCGCCCAGACGAGCATCTGCTGGCCCGTCCAAATGGCGACGGGCCCGAAGCCCAGGGCGGCATTGACGGTCGAGACAGGCACCCAGCTGTCGGTCGTCGGGCGATATCGAGCGCCGGTGTTCCCAGCGCTGCCATTCAGCCCTCCCCACACGATCATCTCGGATCCCGTCCAGATCGCGGAGTGAAACCAGCGCGCGGATGGAGTGTTCGCCCCGGTCGACATCGGAGTCCACGTGTCGGTCGACGGGTCGTAGCGCGAGCCCGTGGCCAGGTTAACGTTCGCTCCAGTCGCGAAATCGGTATGCTGCCCTCCCCACACGATCATCTCGGTCCCGGTCCACACCGCCGTGTGATTGTTACGCGAATCGGGGGCGCCGGGACCCGTTGACGTCGCAGTCCACGTGTCGGTCGCCGGGTTGTATCGCCCGCCCGTGTCGAGGCGGTAGCCGGCGGCCGATCCGCCCCAGACGATCATCTCCGTTCCGGTCCAGATCGCAGTGTGACCGGCTCGCGCATCCGGGACGTCCGTGAACGTGGGGCTCCAAGTGTCGTTCGTGCAGGCGGACGAGGGGAGCGCCGGCAGGAGGATGCGTGTGGCGGTGAGGGGAGTCTCGATTGCGACATTCGCTCGCGCGGCGCTCCACCACGCATCGAACGATTGGCCCGGCTCAGTGCTCGCGTACCAATCTCGAAGCAGTCTGTCCGCGAGCGCCGGTCTCGCCAGGCTTTCCGCGATGACGACGCCGTCGTTCCCGAGCGCGTCGAACAGCTCGCGCAGGGTCGCCGGGTCGCGCGTGCCGCGCCCCATCCGGTCGATCTCGGCTTGAAGCTGCGCCGCGGTGATCGGGCGATGCCAGTAGATCTCGAGCTCACTTGACTTCCGAAGGTCGTCCACGACCTTCGCGCGAATCACGGCGGCGGACATCAGCGTGTCGAGCGACGGTTTTCGGCCGGGGTTATCCTTCGGCCAGATCCGGTGCCGCCAATAGACTTCTTCGATCTTCCGCTGCGCGGCCACGCGCTCATCGAGACTCAGCCCCGGGCGTGCATGGCTCTCGCCCTGGATGACGAGCGCGGTGGAGAGAGCGAGGGCCAGAGCGAGCGACAGCCTCATCGGAGCGTGAATATGAGGGGAGGCGACTGGAACTGCAAGCACGTGGGGGCGACCACGCCGCCTCGAAGACGCAAAATCGGATTGATGCGCCGGGAGATCCCGCGTAAGTTTCAAGCGTCAGGGCGGGCCGGGGCGCCCGCCGAGGGGGCCTGATGCGTCAATCAACGCTTGCTTCGGCGCTCGTGCTCGCCGCCGCCGCAATCCTGGCAAACCGTCCCACGGCCTTGGCCGCACCCACACAGTGCACGCCGGGGAGCTGCGACGACAACAACCCGTGCACCACCGACACGTGCGACCCGGTGCAAGGCTGCATCTACACGCCGATCAACTGCGACGACGGCAACGTCTGCACGGTCGATTCCTGTTCGCAGGGCGGAGTGCCCGGCATCGCCACGCTGCTGATCGGCCACGACACCCAGGTGCTCGAGCAGGAGTACCAGAAAAACGGAAGCCTCGTTCAAACGTGGGGCGTGTCGACCCACGTGACCGGAGCCGCCGTCGACGGGAGCGGTGTCGTCTACATCTGCGACCCGAGCTACGGCAACAACGTGATCGCGAAGCGCGGGCCGGGAAACACCAACCTGGGATCGATCACCGCCGTGGTGAACAATCGCTGGATCGAAGACCTCGGCAACTACGGCGGCGGGTTCATCCTCGCCAGCGTGGATACGGGCGGCATCTACAGGATCAACACGACGAACGGCGCCGATACGCTGCTGTTCACGACCGGACACAACCTGCCCGGCGTGACCTATGACGGCACGAACATCTGGACGACCGGTGGCAGCAGCAACACCTTCGTCTACAAGCGCGATCTCGCGGGGAACGTGCTCTCGAGCTTCAACACGGGCCAGACGAACGGCGGCATCGGGTACGACCCGGACGACGGCACGTTGTGGGTCGGCCACGCGAACGGTCAGATCACCCACCACAGCCAGGCCGGCGCGCTGCTCGGCGGTTTCACGACCACCGACAGCCAGTGGATCGACGGCCTGGAGCTGGGGAACCTGCTGGTCTCGGGCGGGTGCCAGCATCCCGCGCTCAACTGCAACGACAACGACTTCTGCACGGACGATGCGTGCGACCCGATGACGGGCTGCTACCACCCGGCGCACAGCTGCGACGACACGAACCCGTGCACGGACGACGTGTGCTCCGGTCAATTCGGCTGCATGCACTCGAACAACACGGCTCCGTGCGACGACAGCAACGTCTGCACCACGGGAGAAACCTGCAGCGGCGGGTATTGCCAGGGGGGCACCCCGACCAACTGCGACGACAACAACGTCTGCACGGACGACACCTGCGACAACCGCTTCGGCTGCCAGCACGCCAACAACACCAACTTCTGCAACGACGGTAACGCGTGCACGGTCGAGGACGTGTGCGTCAACGGCGTCTGTCAGGCGGGCTTCCCCGCAACCTGCAACGACAACAACGCGTGCACGGCGGACAGCTGCGTGCCCGCGATGGGCTGCGTCTATACGCCGGTGCCGAACGGAGCCGCGTGCGACGACGGTTCCGTGTGCACGACGGGAGACGTGTGCGTCTCGGGGACCTGCCACGGCGCGCCCGTCGTGTGCGCGGCCCCCGACCAGTGCCACGTGGGCGGCACGTGCGACCCGGTGTCCGGAGCCTGCACTTACTCTCCCAAGCCGAACGGCACCGCGTGCAACGACGGCAATCCGTGCACCGCGAACGATGTTTGCGTGAACGGCGTTTGCAAGGGGACGGCGGGTGTGATTCCCGCTGAGACGACGAACATGGCGGCCGCGGCCGACAAGGCGACGTACACCTGGTCGGAAGCGTCCGATGCGACGAGCTACGACGCCGCGCGCGGCTCCACCGGATCGTTCCCGGTCGGGTCGAGCAGCACCGGCGAGGTCTGTCTCGGCAACACGACGACGGCGAGGGTCGTCGATGGGGCCACCCCTGCACCCGGCACCGGCTTCTGGTACCTCTCCCGCGCTCGAAACCCCTGCGGCCCGGGCCCGTGGGGATACCAGAGCAACGGGACGGCGCGCGTCACGGGAACCTGCCCTTAGCTCACCGCCGCGCCGCGGGCTCCAAGATCTCGTCGCGGACGATCGGGCGCCAGGCCTGCGAGCTGTAGAAGCCCCATGCAACCGGGGCCGAGATCGCCGCGATCGAGAACAGCGTCGCGCCGGCGAACCACGCCGCGGGATGCGGCGTCAACGGGAGCTGCGAGACGAGCCCGGACGTGGCCAGCACCGCCGCGGCCCCGAGGATTCCCGCACGGAACAGGACGTATCCGAACATCCCGGTCGTGATCGCGTAGCGCAAGACGTAGGCGGGGACGCTCCCCGCGGCCGGCAGGAACAGGACCAGCCCGACGAGCGCCATCGCCACGAACGCCGGCAGCGTTCGCCGGAACATCCACCGGAAGACCAGCATCAACGTCAGCGGAAACACGACGTCCAGCACTTCTTGAGTATGGATCGCCACGACGGATACGAGCGCGGGCACGGCACCACGCAACGGCTCGAAGGTCCACGGCGACCAGTTCGGAGGCGACGGCGCGCCGCCGAGGACGCCCGACAGCATGATCTGAACCCGCTCGAGCGCGGCGCCCACGGCGCCGGCGGCGCACCCGATCAGCAGATCCCTGCCGACCAGCGGATCGCGAAAGCGTCCGTCGAGCACCCTCACCCACGACACGAGGAATCGCGGCCAGAGCCGGCGCGCATACGGCTCGATCGCGAGATATGCGACGTACGCGAACCCTAGCCGATACATCGAGTAGGCGAAGTGCGCTCCGAACAGGTCGGCCTCCTCGGACGCCGCCACATGATGCGCACCGAGGAACCACAGCATGCGGGCGGCCCCGAGGTACAGGGCGAGCCTCAGCGCGCCGCGGCGATCGCCGCGCCCGCGCCGCACGTTCCGCCAGGCGACGATCGCGGCGATCGCGAGCACCGTGACGAACGTGATCGCGCCGGTCAGCTTCGAGGCGCGGACGGCGAAGCCGCCCGCAGGCCCGGGCCCGTCGTTCGGCCGTTCCCACGGCTCCACGACGCGAAGCCAGGTGGGACGCGCGTTGACGGCAGCCGCTTCGATCCGCACGACCTGCGCTGGATGTCCCGGCCACGAGCCGGTCCAGGCGGCCCGCCGGTCGGCGAACACCGGTGGAGCCCACGCCGGCGCGGCCGGTACGAGCGTCTTCGCGTCGACGCCGGTCGCCTGCAGCAGAGGCGTCCAGTCCGGCTCGCCGCCTGCGAGGGCGCCGGCGCTTTCTCCGGGAACGACGAGCAGCGAGACGAGGCGCCCATCGGGGTCGAGACCGACGCGCGCCGAGCCCGGAACGGTATAAGCAGGATCGGTGATCCAGTCGCCGATGTTCGCGGCGCCCTTCGGAACCAACGCCTCCGGCGATTGCCGGTACCAAAACGTGACCGCACCCGGCGGAGCGGATCGCAGGGCGTCCCAGCGCGCCGCGCCCGCGTCCTTCCGATGCAGGAGATCGTCGAGGTAGCCGCGGTCCGGCTCGAATGCGTACAGGCTGTCGGCCGGAGGCCGCTCGTACCCGGCTTGGGCGAGGATCGAGCGGGCGCGCTCGCGCAGGACCTCGGGAGGCTTCTCGAGGGGGACGATCGCGACGAGCGAGGTGCGCGTCGCCAGCGCGAAGAACGCGACGAGCGACACGACGAAGACGCCGAGCGCCGCCCATGCGATCGCAGGCGAGATCGCGCCCGTCTCTCCGGCCTCCGCCACCATCTCGGGTGACGGGGTCTCGCCGGCCGCGAGCGCCGCGGCGAGCGGATCTCCGCCGGGAAGCGCCGCCGCGACCGAGAGCGCGGATGCGGGCCGGCGCGCGGGATCGGGGTCGAGGCAGCGGAGGATGACGCGCTCGACCGCCGGGTCGAACCCTTCGACGAGCGACGACGGCGACGACGGTGTGGTTTCCGACTGCAGGCGCCGCAGCTCGTTCGCGGTCGCCGCGGTGAACGCTCGCCGGCCGGTGAACAGCTCGTAGAGCACGAGACCCAAGGCGTAGAGATCGCTTCGCACCGAGACGCTCTGACCCGAGAGCTGCTCGGGAGCCATGTACGCGGGAGTTCCGGAGAGGATCTCGTGCCCCGCGACCTGCTCGGCGAGCGCGGCGAGGCCGAAGTCCGTGATGCGCGCGCGGCCTCGCCCGTCGACCATGACGTTCGCGGGCTTCAGGTCGCGATGGAGGACGCCCGCATCGTGCGCCGCGGCGAGCCCGGCGCACAGCTGTCGCGCGATCTGGATCGCCTTGTCCTTGGGGACGTGGCCGATCCGCCGGAGCAGAGAGGCCAGATCCTCGCCGTCCACGTACTCCATCGAAAGGAAGTGATGCCCGTCGACCTCTCCCGCGTCGTAGATCCGGCAGACGTTCGGGTGAGATACCTGTCGCGCGAGCCGAACTTCGTTGAGGAATCGCTCCAGGCGATCGTGGTCGGCGTTGAACGCCTTCGGGAGGAACTTGAGGGCGACGCTCTGGCCGAGCTTGAGGTCGTCGGCCCGATAGACCTCGCCCATCCCCCCGCGTCCGAGCAGCGCCACGATCCGATACCGGCCGGCCACGATGGCGCCCGGAAGGAATCGCTCGTGCACCGGCGCCGAAACCCCCGCCCCGGTCGGCGCGTGCTCGGTCGGCAGCGCCGATGAAGGGGATAGCGAAAAGCCGCACGCCGGACAGAACCGGCTGCCTTCGGGGAGCGGGACCGAGCAGCTCGGGCAGGGAATAGGTGCGGGCACGGCGCCGAGCCTAACATCCCGGCGCCCGCCGATCCCGCGGACCTTCTACCGATCCTCGATCACCGTGATGCTGCCGTTCACGGTCTTCACGGCGACCTTGTGGGCGCCGCCGTTCACGCTGCCGGACTTGCGGATGTACTTGCGCGGGCTCCCTTGGCTGTAATCCCACTCGGGGGAAACCGTCGGAGATCCGCCGCCCGGTGCCGTGATCGTGTACTCCTTGCTGCTGTTCTTCGTGTATGCGATCTCGAGCTCGAGGCTCATCCCGAAGCCCGAGGGCACGTGGAGCACGACGGTTCCCGACATCGACGTCAGATCGACGTCTCCGCCGCCGCCGGCCAGCGCGACGTCGAGATTGCCGCCCATCGTCGCGGCCTTCACCCAGCCGTCGACGGCGTCGATCTTGATGTCGCCGCCCATCGTCTTGGCGCGGACGAAACGTGCCGCGTTCTTGATCGTGATGTTGCCGCCCATCGTCATGACCTCGGCGCCCTCCGGAGCGGAGTCGGTCGTGATGTCTCCTCCCATGGTCGAGATCTGAACCGTGTCCTGCGTGATCTCGGGGCCGTCGGAGCCGCCGGTGTGCGGCGGTGACGCGAGCTTGCCGTCGGAGCGGCGAACGTTCTTGTAGCGGACGTTGCCGCCCATCGAGCTGCCCTTCACGTTGCCGGTCACGTTTGCGATCGTGACCTCGCCGCCCATCGTTTCCACCGAGCCGTCGAGCGTCGAATCCGTGATGCGGACTTCGCCGCCCATCGTGCGGAGCTTCGCTTGCCCCTCGACGTCGTGCAGCGTGATCTCGCCGCCCTTGGTCTCACCGGTGAACTCACCCTTGACCCCGTCGATCTCGACGCCGCCGCCCATCGAATCGAGCGCGACGTCGAAGCGGCTCGGGACGCGGATCTCGAGGTCGTTGCTCGCGTTCTGACCCTCGCGGCCGTGCTGGAACCGGGTCTTCACGGTCACGTCGCTCCCGCTCTGATCGAAGGCGATCTCGCAGTCGGGGGTGCAGGACAGCTTGTACGACACGCTGACGGACGACCCGCCGGTGCCGGTGATCTTCACGCCTCCGCCGGTCTCGAGATTCAGCGTCAGCTTTCCGCCTGCGGCAACCTTGAATTCGCGATTCCCGGACGAATCGGCGGCGGATGCCCTCTGGGCGAGGGCAGCGGCGACGGCCAAGGCGACGACGAGCACGACTCTCTTCATGGAAGCTCCTCCTTCAGAGTTGTTTTTCGATTTCGGCGAGCCGGACGACCAGCGCCTCGTTTCCCGGGGCGGGCCGCACGCGGAGCGCCTCGCGGATCTTGCTGCGATCGACGGGACGCGCGGCCAGCGACTCGAGCGCCGCCAGCCGGACCTGGACCGACGGGTCGTCGCGTAGCGAGTCCATCAAGGCAGCGCGCACCGCATCGTCGTCGAGGCGGCCGCACAGGACGGTCAGAGCGGCGAGCCGGACGGCGACGCTGTCGTCGCGGCGCAGCGCGAAGAGAACCGCCTTCTCGACCGTCGGATCGGATCCGCCCGCGGCGAACGACATCGCCTTCAGGCGCTCGCCGACGCTCGCGGGGTTCAGGAGCGACTGCGCGACGATCTCGCGAGCGAGGGGCGAGCGGATCGACTCGACGGCCGCCAGGTGGGTCGTGACGTCGAAATCGAGCGCGACGCGATCGTGCGGAAGCCGCCGGTACGACACGTTCGAGTAGGTGAACGGCGAGTCCTCGACGTCCGCGAGCGCCCGATTGGACGCCGCCTCGGCGTAAAGCGAATCCATCAGACGCGCGGACGCGCCGGGCGTCGACACGGTGGCGCGGCCGATGAGCAGTCCGACGGCGAACGGCAGGATCAACCCCGCCGCGAGCGCTGCGACACGAAGACGGCGGCCGGAGCGCCTGCGCGAGACCTGCCGCAGGACGCGCTCCTGGCGGAAATCGAATTCGCTCTCGTCCGGCTCCGGCACGCGCGCGCCGGCGCCCGTGAGGTCGCCGTGAATCGACAGCAGGCGGCGGCAGTCTTCGCAGCTCGCGGTGTGAGCCAGAAGGTCCGACACCGACTGCGGGTCGAGCTCGGACGTGAGAAAACGCTCGAACATCGGTTCGAAGCGGGAACAGTCGCTCATCGGAGTGACTCCTGGGAATCGGTCATCAAGGTGCGCAGCTTGGCGAGCCCGCGGAACAGGACGTTGCGGGCGGTGCCTTCGCTGCACTCGAGCGCCGCGGCGATCTCACGCGTCGAGCGTTCCCCGAAGTAGCGAAGAACGATCGCCAGCCGGTGTCGCGGGCCGAGCGCCGCGAGCGAACGCGTCAGCACCCGCCCCTCGATCGCGCGGCCCGCCGGGTCGCGCTCGGAGTGCGGGTCGACCGCCGGCTCGCTCGAATCGTCGAGCTCGCTCGCGGCGGCGCGCAGGGACGAGCGCTTCCAGTTCATCGCTTCGTTCGAAGCGATCCGCACGATCCAGTTCCTGACGGTGCCCTCGCCGCGGAAGCTCGAAAGCCGCGTGTGGACCTTCAGGAACGTTTCCTGGACGACGTCGAGCGCGTCGTCCGGGTCACCGGTGAACCCGTAGGCGACCCGGTAGACGAGGCGGCGGTATCTCCGCATCAGCCGGTCGAAGGCCAGGTCCGATCCCGCCCCGATCTCGGCGATCAGCTCGTCATCCGTCGGTTCCAACACGTCCTCCGGTCCATAAAGACACGAGGCCAGGGGCGTCCGTTAGCATTCGGCCGAAAAAAAGGTCACCGGGGCGTCTTGGCGGTATAACACGGCAGGGGGGCGCGCCGATGAGAGCACCCGTCGTTCTCGCAGTCTCGATCTGCCTGCCGGCGCTGGTTTCCGGCCGAGCGGCGGGGATGGGCCGGACGCTGTCGCTCGAGCAACGAGTCGAAGCGGCGCGGGCGATCGAGCAGGTCTACTGGGATCACCGGATCTGGCCGAAGGACAACCCGGGCCCGAAGCCCCCGCTGTCGGCGCTCTTGCCGGACGCTTCGATCCGCGCCCGCATTGCCGACACGCTGAAGAGATCGACCGTCCTCGCGCAAGCGATCAACACGGCGTCGCTTCAGGCCGAGCTGGACCGGATGGCGGCGGAGACGAAAGACCCCGCGACCCTTCGCGAGCTGTACGCGGCGCTCCAGGACGATCCATTCCTGATCGCGGAGACGCTCGTGCGGCCGGCGCTCGCCGACCGGCTCCTTCCACCGTCGTCCGACACGTGGCGCAAGATCGATCGCGAATCGATTTCGACCACGATCGAGGCGGCCGGCGCGTTCACGCTGCCGTCGCCCGCGGCACCCTCCTGCACGAACGACACGTGGGTGGCGACCACGACGAACGGTGCTCCCCAGGGACGAGCGCAGCACGCCGCGGTGTGGACGGGAGCCGAGATGATCGTGTTCGGGGGTACCGCGAACTTCACCGCACTGAATACCGGTGGCCGGTACTATCCCGCGACGGACTCCTGGCTGCCGACGTTTTCGGGTGACGACGAGACGCCGGGCCCAGCAGCGCGAGGCACCCCTTCGGCCGTGTGGACCGGCACCGAGATGATCGTCGTCGGCTCGGCCGGAGGCGCCGGAAGCACAGGCGATCGCTACAACCCCGCATCCGACACCTGGACACCGACATCCACCGGCGTGTTCTTCGCCGGCCAGCCGAGCGCCGTCTGGACCGGGACTCAGATGATCGTCTGGGGCGGCGGGAATAACCGCGGAGCGCGATACACCCCATCGACGAATTCGTGGCAGGTGAACACGCCGGTGAACGTTCCGTTCAACCGGTACGGCAACAGCGCCGTCTGGACGGGAGCCGAGATGATCATCTGGGGCGGAGGCGATGGAAATAGCGGCGGCGCCCTCTACAAGTCCGGCGCACGCTACAACCCCGTCACCGACTCGTGGACTCAGACCGCGATCGACGTGAACACTCCGGCGGCGCGGGACTACCACGCCGCCGTCTGGACCGGAAAAGAAATGATCGTCTGGGGTGGCGGCAGCAATGGGGCCGCCAACTCCAACACAGGCGGCCGGTACGATCCAGCCACGGATTCGTGGATGCCGACCCCGATCCCCGGTGCGCCGCCGGGCCGGTCCTATGTCACGGCGGTATGGACGGGGACGGAGATGATCGTCTGGGGCGGATACGATTCACAGGCTCCTGTGGTGAGCACCAACACCGGCGGGCGCTACGAGCCCACCAGCGGATCATGGGTTGCGACTTCGATGGGAGCGAACGTGCCGTCGCCGCGCCTCTACCACACCGCAGTCTGGACCGGTAGCCAGATGATCGTCTGGGGCGCCGGCGGCACGACCAGCACTCCCGGCAACACCGGCGGCCGCTATTGCGCTCCGGCGACGATCTATCGCGATCTCGACGGCGACGGCTACGGCGACCCCGCCGACTCGACCACGACGGAAACCGGAAGCGTGCCGCCGGGGTACGCGCCCAACGGGCTGGACTGCGACGACAACAACGCCGCGGTCCATCCCGGCGTGACCGAGGTCTGCGACGGCATCGACAACGATTGCGATGGAAAGGTCGACGAGGGCCCGGTGGCCGAAGACTCCGACCTGGACGGCATCCACGACCTTTGCGACAACTGCCCGGGACGATACAACCCGGGCCAGTCGGACCTGGACGGCGACGGCCTGGGAGACGTCTGCGACAACTGCTACCTGGTCGCCAACGCCGACCAATTGGATTCGGACGGTGACTTTCGCGGCGACGCCTGCGACAACTGCCCGCACAACTCGAACGCCACGCAGGACAACTCGGACGCCGACGCCTTCGGGGACGCCTGCGACAACTGCCCGACGGTGACGAATCCATCCCAGTCGGACGTCGACCACGACGGCACGGGGGATGCGTGCGACACGAGCGATGGGTTGATCTACGTGTTCGGGACCGACGACAAGAACAAGGTCGAATGGCAGCAGGAATCGGGCCCGGCGTCGTGGAACGTGTACTTCGGTGATCTCGCCGTGCTGCGCGCGACGGGCGTGTACACGCAGGCCCCCGGCTCGAATCCGTCCGCGGCCAGGAACTGCAACGTCGCCGACGTCTTCGTCGCGGACGTGTCCGCGCCGCCGTCCGGTACCGTGAAGTTCTCGCTGGTCACGGGGGTGACCGGCGGCGTCGAGGGCGGCCTGGGAACGAACAGCGCGGGATCGCCGCGGCCGAACGCGAACCCGTGTCCGTAGACATGCGAGTCGGCGTCACGATCATGATCGCGGCGCTTGCCGCGTCTTCGCTCCCCGCGGTTGCGACGGATTTTCGCTTTTCGTGGGCGCACCCCTGACCGCAGGGTAACTCTCTCGGCGGCGCGGCTTTCGAGGACGATCTCGTGGGCTACGCCGTCGGCGATCGCCTACTTCTATCTGGTGGATGCGACCAACGCCTGTGCGGCCGGCAGTCTCGGATCCCGCTGGGACGACTCCCCACGCGCCGGCCTCGTGTGCAGCGCTCGATAAGCTCGGTTACCATCGGCTGTCGCAGATCGTGGCAGGAGGCTGGAGGGGCGCTCGCACGCCGTGGGTTTATCGGTCCAGCAGAAAAAATTCACCGGATACCTCCTGCTCGCAGGGATCGTCGTCCTCTACCTTTCCGGGTTGACGACGGTCGGGATCTTCGACCCCGAAGAAGGACGCCACGTGTCCGTCGCGACGGCGATGCTCCGCACGGGCGATCTCGTCGTCCCGCAGCTTCAGGGATTCCCGTACCTCGAGAAGCCGCCGCTCTCCTACTGGATGATCGCGGGCTGCTTCCGGATGCTCGGCCGCAACGAGTTTGCCGCCCGCCTGCCGGTCGCGATCATGGGCTTGATCGGGATCGCCGCCGCCGCCGCCGTCGCGAGGCTCGCGCTCGGTGACAGGGCGGCGCTTCTGTCCGCGGCGGTTCTCGCGCTGAGCACGCAATGGTTCGTGCAGGCCCGCTACATGACGACCGACATGATCCTCTCCGGGTGGATCGCGGTCGCGCTCGCCGGGTTCTACGCGGCGTGGCACACACGCCGCCGCTCCCTGTATCTCGTCTTCTTCTTCGGGATGGCGATGGCGACACTCGCCAAGGGGATTCTCGGTGTCGCTCTCCCATGCGGTGTCGTGACGGTGTTCATGCTGTGGAGAAAGCAGTGGCGGTTGCCGTGGGAGATGCGCCCGGTGACCGGCGCCGCACTGACCGCCGCGGTGGTGCTCCCTTGGTTCTTCCTGATCGAGCGGCGCGTGCCGCAGTTCCTTCACTATTTCATCTTCGACCAGCACGTCGCGCGGTTCACGGGGACCGCGCAGGAACACCCGGCGCCGCTCTGGTTCTTCATCCCGGTCGTTGCGTTCGGCTTCTTCCCGTGGATCGCCCTCCTTCCGGGCGCCGCGGCGTGGCTTGCGGCCCGGCGGGACCTTTCGGCGTTCCTCTGGTCCTGGTTCGGGCTCATCTTCGTTTTCTTCAGCGTCGCTCACGAGAAGCTGATGGGCTACATCCTGCCCGCCTATCCGCCGCTGGCGATCCTCATCGGGGGGTACCTCGCGACACTCTGGGATCCGGGCGTCGCCGCCGACACCGCCCGCCGCGTGCGGCGCGCGGGCATCGGGACGGGCATCGTTCTCCTTCTCCTGGCCCCCGTCTTCTTTGTCGGGTTACGCCGTTTCATGGCGAACGACGGCCGCCTGGCGATCTCCGAGATCGGCGTGTGGCCCTGGGCGATCGTCGCCGTCTATGCGGCGGTCGGGGCGGGGCAGATTCTTCTCGCACTGCTGAAGCGCGCGCGATCGGTCCTCGCGGTCGCCGCGGCGGGCCAGGTGCTGACGTTTTCGATCTTCATCGGCGGCGCATCGGTGGCCGACGTCGAGCTCGGCACCCGGCCGGTCGGTGAGCGTCTCGCGAAGGAGGCGAAACCCGGCGACGCGGTCGTCCTCTACCACGTCCCCATGCCGAGCCTCGAGTACTACCTCGGGCGTCCTTCCTTGCTTTTCGGCTGGACCGGCGAGCTGGAGTGGGGGATGAAGGTTCGGCCCGACGCGACGCTCGCGACCGACGATCCTGCCGCGGCGCGCCGGGCGCTGTCGACCTCGGGCAGCGCCTGGGTGGTCACGCGGGCGGGCGACCGGTCCGCGGAAAGCGCGCTCGGCGTTCCGCTGCAGCTCGTATTTGGCAACCGCAAGCGGACGATCTATCGTGTCCAGGCCCAGGAGGCCCGATGACGGCGATGAAGATCCGGGCCACCACCAAGCGGTGGCTTCCGCACCTCGCGGCCGCGATCATTCTCTCCGCGCTGCTCGTCTGGGACGAGAAGATCTACGCCGCGATCTCCGGATTCCGGTCCCCCTTCCTGGATTGGCTGACCGATCGCGTCTCGCAGCTTCGCGGGGCCACGTTCCCGGCCGCCGTGGCCCTCCTCCTGGTCTTCGCGGGATTGCTGGCGCGGCGGCGCAAGATCCGCCGTGCGGGGCTCGCGATGTTGTTGACGGCGCTTCTCGCCGGGACGGTCACCTCCGTGATGAAGGAGGTCATCGGCCGCCAGGGGCCCGAGGTCAACCACATCGCCGGAATGTCCTGGCTCAAGGCCAGGTACGGACGGTTCCCTTCGAGCCACTCCGCGATCATGTTCAGCGCGGCGCACACGCTGGCGCAGTTCGCGCCGGCCGCCGCCGTGCCGGGATACACGCTGGCCGCGCTCGTCTGCCACGAGCGGATCTACCGGGGCGCGCACTGGCCGTCGGACATCTTCGCGGGCCTGTGGATCGGACTCGTCATCGCCCGGTACGTCCGGTACCTGATTGCAAAGACCTCTTGGGGCGAAGATCTCGCGCCCGTGCGTCCCAAGCGGGCGGCCGAGACCGCACCGGCGCTCAGCGAAAGCTTCGGATCAGCACCGCGTCGAGGCTAGCCTTGCCGGCGTTCACCACGAGCTTGCTTCCATCCGGGAGCCAGTGCAGGTCGAAGACCTGGTCGGCGGGATAGCGGGTGATCTGCGTCGGCTTCGATCCGTCGCTGGCGCTGACCCAGACGTTGGTCACCGTGCCGATCGTGAGGGCGACCGCGAGCCGGCGGCCGTCCGGCGACAGCTCGTACTTCGTGATGCGCCCTTCCTTGTAGGACGTCACCGGCCGCGCCGCTCCGCCGTCGAGCGGGGCTCGGAACAGGTTCCACACCGGGCCCGAATCGTCGACGTACGTGATCGCCGCGCCGTCCGGTGTCCAGCTGAGGTTCTCGGATCGCACCGGAATGTTCCGCAAGTCCACCCCGGCTCCTCCGCCGGAAGGGACGTATTTGAGCTTCCGCTCGATCAGGCCGTCGGAGCGCGTGGTCAGCTCGCTCAGCAGGATCTTGGATGCATCGGGAGAGATCTTTCCGAGGCCGGTCTTGTCGCCCAGGCTCCGCGCCGTCCCGCCGGCGCCGGGAATGACCCACATCGCGCCGTCCCCGATCGGCGTGAACGTGACCAGGCTGCCGTTCGCAGCCACATCGACCGATTGAGCCGCCGCTCCCGGCGTCAAGACGCGCCCATTGGCGCCGTCGGGATCGGCCCGCCACACGTGAGCGCCGCCGTCGAGATCGAACCGGTCCATGACGAACCCGCCGGCGAAGCACCGCGGACGAACCGAAAGCGCCGACGGGTCGGAGAGCGACTTCGGGGATCCTCCCCCCGCGGGGACCGACCAGACCTGGACCGCTTTGTCGCGAGACGCCGAATACATCACGGAACCGTCCGGACAGGCCGTGAAGTTGAACGGCGAGTTCTCGGGGTTTCTGTACGACGTCAACGGGCGCGGCTCGCTGCCTCCGGGATCGAGGAGCGACAGGTCGCTCGTGCGGCTCAGGCGGACCGCGGCGATCGCCTCGTCACCCTTCGACACGGTGGGGAGTAGGTAGTCGCCGTTGTCGCTCGTCACCCTCCGGACGGTCCCGCCCGGGTAGTCCACGATCGTGATCTGGCGGCTGATCGAATTCGCGAACTCGAAGCCCGACCGGACGAGGCCGCTCCCGTCGGGGAGCCACGCGATCCCTTCGATGGTCGAGCCCTTGCCCTCCCTGAGCGTCTTCGCGGCCCCCGTCTTCGCGTCGTAGAGGACCAGTGAGCTCAGGAACAGACCCTTGGACGTGTCGAGAACCCCCGCCGCGATGTTCGCGCCGTCGGGGGACCACACCGGCGCGGCCGTCACCGTGCTCGGATTCGTCACGGACGTGAGCACGCGCTCCGTGCCGGCGTCCAGATCCCGCTCGACGAGGTTCGTCCGGGAGTTCTGCGGCTCGCCGCGCGCAAAGACGATCGACTTTCCGTCCGGGGAGAAGCTCACGCGCGAGTCGACGTCGAAGGCGCGCTCGCGTGAGACTCCGCCGAGGGAGGGGACCTGCATGAGCGCCCGGTAGTTCTGCGCGTCGCGGCGGCGCTTGCAATAAAAGAGGTAGTTGCCGTCGGGGGAGAATGACAGGTTCTCGAAGATCCCGTCCTCGAACGGGACGACCGCGAGGTCGGTCCCCGTGGCCACCTGCCGCACCCTGACGCTCGTCTTCCCGACCTCGCCGGCGAGGTAGGCGAGGTAGCGGCCGTCGTTCGAGATCGCGGCCTCGCCGACGTCCCCGCGGTCGGTCAGCGTCGCGATCTTGACGTTCGGCGCGGCCTGCGCCGCCGCTCCTCCCGGGCTGCCGCGGTGCGTCGCCCACAGCGCGACCGCGATCGCAACCACGGCGGTGAGCAGCGCGCCGGGGACGATCCATCTCGCGCGGGAGCGTTCTGCGAGCGCGACCCCGCCGATACCCGTGGTGCCGACAGAGGTTGCCGTCAGGGCCAGGTTGTCCCACTCATCGACGACCTCGCGCAGCTCGATGGCGAGGTCCTTCATCGACTGGATCCGCTGGTCCGGGTTCTTGGCGAGGCACCGCCGCACGATCCGGCGCAGCTCCGCGGGGACCTTCTTGTTCCGCTCCTCGACCGGCGGGGGCTGGTCGTTGAGGATCTTGTGCATCGTCTCGACGGCGGTCTCCGCGACGAACGGCCGCGCCCCGGCGATCGCCTCGTAGAGCACGCAGCCGAACGAGAACACGTCGGACCGCTGATCGACCGGCTTGCCGCGGACCTGCTCCGGGGACATGTAGCCGGTCGTCCCCATCACCGCGCCGGCCCCGGTCTTCTGCTCCATCACCGTCGGCGCGCTCGACATTTCCATCGGGGTCTCGGTGCGCTCGGTGAGCTTGGCGAGCCCGAAATCGAGCACCTTCGCGTACCCGTCGGACGTGACCATGATGTTTCCCGGCTTGAGGTCGCGGTGGATGATCCCCGCCGAGTGCGCCTTGGCCAACCCTTCGGCCGCCTGCGCGAGGTAGCCGAGAAGGGTCCGGAGGTCGGTCTTTTCCTCGTGGATGAGGGTCGTCAGGGTCCGGCCCTGGATCAGCTCCATCGAGATGAACTGGACGGGGGCCGAGTCGGGCTCGGCCGCGCCCCCCTTCGTGCGGACGACATCGCTGCCGATCTCATAGATGGTGACGATGTTCGGGTGGCTCAGGGACGACGCGGATTTGGCCTCGAGCACGAAACGGCGCAGTCGTTCTTCGTCCTTGACGAACTGGGGCGGCAGCACTTTTAGCGCGACGTTCCGCTCGAGCGTCCGGTCCTGGGCGAGATAGACCTCACCCATGCCGCCCGTGCCGAGCGGGCCCACGACGCGATAGTGCGCGACTACGTCTTCCGGCTGCAGCGTCCGTGCGGCAGTGCTCATCGATGGCTCAACTTGGGACGAATGATACCGGACAGTTCTAAGTACGCGCGGCCGGGCAGAATAGTTCGCACCGGAATCGAGTGCGCGGGCCCCGGCACGATTCTTGTCCGAGCGCAGTGAGCGAACTTCGTGGAAACCCTGCATTGACTCGCCGAATCCGGCGGGCGTAGAACGCCCTGGATAGGCATCGGCACAGGGGCAAGCAAACAGTGCGGGGAGGTCACGGTGCGGTGAGCCTCTCGGTGTCCGTCAATCCCGTCACAGGCCGGGTCTGCTCGCGTCGCGGATTTCGAATCCAGGGGCAACTCAATCCAATTTGACAGGAGGAGGCCATGCGTCGTCCGATCCACGCGGCGCTCGTGCTCACGAGCGCAACCATCCTCTTCGCGGGAGCCTTCCTCCCGCGACAACTCACGGCGATTTCCGCCAGCCACCCCGATTTCGAGAACAATCCATTCGATGCCACGAGGGAATTTCTCGCGCCACGCTTGAGCGGGGAAGCGGTCACGCTGGACAGCTACCGAAACGGAATGTGGCAAGCCCAGAAGCTGTCCTCGTCCGCGGTGCTCGATTCCCAGACGGCGGCCCTCGTGGGTCCGCCCGCATCGACGCCATCGCTGAACGGCGTCGTCTGGAAGTCGATCGGCCCGAGCCCCTTCAAGGCCGGCAGTAGCTATTACAACGGCCGGGTCAACTCGATCGCGATCCACCCCTACAACGGCAACGTCGTCTACATGGGAACGCCGACCGGGGGAGTCTGGCAGAGCAAGAACGGCGGCACGACGTGGACGTCGCTGACCGATCACGAGCCGATGCTCGCGATCGGCGAGCCGTCCGCGATCACGATCGACCCGAACAACACCAATGTGGTCTACGTGGGGAACTCCACGGCCGTGAACAACACGACCGGAGCGGAAGGAAGCGCGCTCGACGTCACCCAGGGAATCATGAAATCGACCGACGGGGGCGGAAGCTGGATCGTCCTCGGATCCGGCTACCCGCCGGGAAACACCGGGAACGCCAACCTGTTCGTCGGCCGGAACATCTACTCCATCATCGTCGACCCGGCCAACAGCAACCGGCTCTACCTGGCGTCGAACATCGGCCTGTACCGGTCGACCGACGGCGGCCTGAACTGGACGATCGGGACGAACGGCGGCGGCGTCGCCGAGTCGCTCGCGCTCGATCCGTCCTCGCCCACGGGCGCCCGCGTCCTCTTCGCCGGAATCAACTCGACGGGCGTCAAGCGATCGACCGACGGCGGCCTGACGTGGACGACCGTCCTGACGACCGCGACCACCGCGCTGGCCAACGCCCTGACGCCGCACAACACGGTGACGAGCAACGCGGGGATCGGGAAGGTCGCCGTCGCGCTGGCACCGCCGGCGTCGCCGCCCAACGCCGCGGGCGTCCAGGTCGTGTACCTGACGATCGAGGGGAACGGCGGCAACTTCATCCCGACGCCGTACACCCCGATCCTGGGGATCTTCCAGAGCACCGATCAAGGGACCAACTGGGCGCTGCGCAGCGCCAACGCTCCGCCGGCCCTGCAGTGCCAGTGCTTCTACACGAACACGATCGCGGTCGATCCGGCCTCGCCCGGCAACGGGACGACCGATACCGTCTACTGGGGCGGCACCAACACGTTCCGGTCCGACGACGGGGGCGCGACGTTCTCGGACGTCACGAACGGCATCCACGCGGACAGCCACGCGTGGGCGTTCACGCCTCAGGGCGCGGGCAACCCCTCGATCGTCTTCGCCGGAAACGACGGCGGCATCTTCAAGAGCACCGACAAGGGCGCGACGTGGACCGGGACGGGAGCCGGACCGGCGACGATCAACGGCGGCGGCCTGCAATCGACGCAGATCTACCACATGGACGTCAAGAGCAACGCCACCGCGGACGTCACGCTCAACGCCAACCAGGACAACGGCACGGTGAAGGGAACGGGGAGCCTGTTGTGGAACCTGACCAACGGCGGCGACGGGCTCGACGTGGTCTTCGCGAAGGCCACGACGGACGACGCGTTCGCCATCAACAACGGCGGCCCCACGCACTCCGGAAACAGCGGCGATACCTGGTCGGGCATCTCGGGCGACCTGCCGGGCGATCAGATCCAGATCTTCCGGAACACGATGAACGTCGATCCGAACACGACGAGCACGCTCTACTTCAGCGGCGCGGCGACGCCCGCCAAGGTCACCCCGCCCACGCCCGCCATAGCAGGCCAGCTGTGGCAGAGCACGAACGGCGGGACGAACTGGCGCAACATCACCCAGTTCACGGCCATCTCGACCGTGGGCCCCTCGACCGTCGCGGCGGTCAACAGCAACAACGTCGCGGTCGCCGTCGGGGGCAAGGTGTTCGTCAGCACGAACGCGCTGGCCTCGACGGTCGGGCCGCCCAGCGGTGTCGTCTTCACCGACATCACCCGGGACCTGCCGGGGCGGTCGGTCACGCGGATCGCGTTCGATCCGATCGATCCCACGGTGATCTACGCGACGCTCTCCGGCTTCGGCGGAGGCCACGTCTTCGCGACGACGATCGGCGGATCCGGATGGACGGACATCTCGCCCGCGGTCGACGTTCCGTTCAACGGCATCGCGCTCGACGGCGCCACGAACCCGACGACGATCTACGTCGGCACCGACCTCGGCGTCTACCGGTCGGTGGACGGGGGAAGCAGCTGGACGACGCTCGACCAGCCGCACTTCCCCAATTGCCCCGTCTCGGACCTTCAGATCAACCCGACGGCGCACGTCCTGCGCGCGTCCACCTACGGACGAGGCACGTTCGAGTTCGCTCCCGCCAGCGGCCAGGTCATCTCGGTGAACGCGGACAACGGCCTGGACTTCGGGAGCACGTGCGTCGGCACGGCATCGTTCCTCACGATCCACGTCTACAACGTCGGGACGGACGACCTCGTCATCAGCAGCGTGCAGCGCCTGTTCGGATCGACCGACTTCACGGTCGTATCGAAGCCGACGACGCCATTGACCATCAGCCCCGACGCGCACGTCGATTTCACCGTGAAGTTCCAGACGTCGACACCGGGCAGCAAGACCGCCACGATCCGGATCAACAGCGACGACCCCGGCTCACCGACGCTCGACCTGACGGCGACCGCCGACGTCGGCAACAGCACGATCGCGACGGCGATCGCCGATTCCGGCTCGTTCGGCGACGTCTGCATCGGCGACTTCAAGGACCTCGACCTGACGATCAACAACAGCGGCACGTGCACCCTGAACGTCACGGGAATCAGCTCGAGCTCGGGGCAGTTCTCGACACCGAGCGTGGCTTCGTTCCCGCTGACGATCGCGCCGAACACGTCGCTGCACCTGCCGATTCGCCTCCAGCCGACGACGCTCGGCGCGAAGTCGAGCACGATCACGATCTACAGCAACGATCCGAGCTCGCCGGCGACGTCGGTCAACGTTTCGGGGACCGCCCCGCCAGGAGACGTTCGCGTGACGGGCTCGACCGACTTCGGCAGCGTCTGTGCGGGCGTTCTCGCCGAGAAGCCGGTGTCGGTCTGCAATGTCGGAGAATGCAACCTCCACGTGACGAGCGTCGCCTTGAATCCGGGGTGCGTCGATTTCACGCTCATCAACAATCCGTTCCCCGCGCCGGTCAGCCCCGATTCGTGCCAGAACGTCGTCGTCCGCTTCACGCCGACCTCGGCAGGGCCCAAGACCTGCACGCTGACGATCACGACCGACGATCCGGATACGCCGGTCATCGTGAAGACGCTGACGGGGAACACGCCGGCACCGGTCATCGACGTTCCGCCGGATCTCGGTTTCCCGGCGGAGGTGATCCAGTCGGTCGGCCCGTGCAGCACGCCGGAGCCGTTCCCGGTCTCGAACAACGGCCAGTGCAACCTGAGCATCACGGGCTTCGCGATCAGTAGCAACACCGCGGAGTACGGCCTCGCCGGGCTGCCGTCGTTCCCGATCATTCTCCAGCCCGGTCACATCGCGGGCGAGGGCAATCTCCAGACGGTGTTCCACCCGGTCAATCTGTCGCGGGCGGACACCGGCAACCTCACGATCACGTACGTCTCCGACCCGATCACGGGAGCGCTGACGAGCGTGACGCGCGCCCTGTGCGGCGAGGGCGTTCGAACGGGTGCGCGCGTGCTCGTGACGGCGGGCGGTGTGCCGCTGGCCACGGTGGAGCAGATCAAGATCCAGCGGATCAACGCCAACCGCAACAAGCCGCTGCTCGACACCGTGGATACGTCGAAGAACCTGGCGCTCCAGACGGTCGTCCCGCCGTCGCCGTGCGCGCCGTTCCAGTACCACAAGGAGTACGGCACCGTGTCGAACCCGATCCAGCTCCTCCCGGGCTCGTACCAGGTGACGGTGACTGCGATCGTCGCCGGGCATCGCGTGAGCCGGACGGTCGGTTTCGACGTCGGGACGTGTGACTTCAACGGCACGATCACCGTGAACTTCTAGCGGTTCCAAACCGGTGGGGCGGCGGGCACCGACCCGCTGCCCCACGTTCGTGGGTCCGATGGCATTCAACAGGAGCTTGCATGCGGCCGCGGTCCTCGCGTCGGTCGCCATCCCGCTCGCAATCGCGCCGTGCCTCGCGCGCGAGCTGACGCCGGACGAGCGCGTCGCGGCCCAGGAGCGCATCGAGCGCGTCTACTACCGCCATCTCGAGGGTGCCTCGGTCCCGTTCGAGACGGCCGTCCCCGACGCGGTCATCCGCGCGAAGACACGGCTGTATCTCGAGGAGACTGCGGCGCTCCGCCGTTTCTGGAACATCGAGATCACGGCCGACATGCTCCGGCGCGAGACCGAGCGCATCGAGCGCGAGACGCGCATGCCTGCAAGGCTCGCCGAGGTCTTCGCGGCCCTCGGCCACGATGCCCTCGTCATCCAGGAGTGTTTCGTGCGTCCGATTCTCGTGGATCGGCTCGTGCGCGGTTTCTTCGCATCGGACATGCGCGTGCACGGCGATGCGCGCGCGGAGGCGGAGGCTCTTCGCCGGGACCTCCTGACACCCGGACGCGACCCGGTCGATCGCGATCCGCGTCTTTCGATCGTCACGATCGCGCGGGCGCCCGCGGCTCCCGGCGTCGTGGGCGCGATCGAGGAAACCGACGACGCCTTCGTCATCCGGGAGGTCCTGGACGGGCGCGCGGACCGGTTTCGTGTCGCCACGTGGACCGTTCGCAAACGGGCGTGGGATTCGTGGTGGCCGTCCGTGCGAGACGGGCTCGATGCGTCGTCCGTTCGCACGGTCGCCGACGCGGGCGTGCCGCTCGCGATCGACGCGACGGCGCAACCCTTCACGTCCACGTGCGTCGCCGACGACACATGGAGCAACGGCACGCTCGATTCGATCCCGGACCCTCGCTCCGATCACACCGCGACGTGGACCGGGACGACGATGATCGTCTGGGGCGGATTCGGGGGCGGCTATCTGAATTCCGGTGCGCGCTACGATCCCGCCACCAACACGTGGTCCCCGATCTCGCTCGTGGGCGCGCCATCGCCTCGAAGCCTTCACACGGCCGTCTGGACGGGCAGCGCGCTCGTCGTGTGGGGCGGATACGACGGGACGAGCTATCTCGATACGGGCGGGCGATACGATCCTTCGTCGGATTCCTGGACCGCGGTCGCGGCCACCGGCGCCCCGGCGCTGCGCGGCGGTCACACGGCCGTGTGGACCGGCTCGGTGATGGTGGTCTGGGGCGGCTACGACGGCACGTCCTACCTCGGGACAGGCGGCAGGTACTCTCCCGGCTCGAACACCTGGACCGGCACCGCGATCGCGGGCGCGCCCGCCGGAAGGACCGACCACACGGCCGTCTGGGCCGGGACGTCGATGATCGTCTGGGGTGGATCGAACGGCAGCGCGATGAATTCGGGCGGGCGCTACGACCCCGTCACGAATACCTGGGTGACGACCGCGATCGCCGGAGCGCCGTCGGTTCGGTCCGACCACACGGCGGTGTGGACCGGATCCACGATGATCGTCTGGGGCGGATCCGACGGCACGAGCTATCTCGGCAACGGCGGGCGGTATACGCCCGCCTCGGATTCGTGGACGCCGGTGTCCCCGACCGGGGCGCCGGCGGGCCGCTCCGGGCACATCGCCGTCTGGACCGGATCTTCGATGATCGTCTGGGGCGGCATGGACGCGACGTCGAGCGCGCGCGACACCGGCGGGCGATACGACCCATCCACCGATAGCTGGACGCCGACCAGTGCGACGAACGCGCCGCCGGGACGGAACAGTCACACCGCCGTCTGGACCGGATCGCTGATGATCGTGTGGGGAGGCACAGCGGGAAGCGCGGCCGGACTCAATAGCGGCGGGCGCTACGATCCGTCGAGCGACACCTGGACGCCGACGCTGGTCACGGCGGCGCCGTCGCGGCGCGCGAACCACACGGCGGTGTGGACCGGAACGCAGATGATCGTCTGGGGCGGGAGCGACGGGACGTCCGCCTTCAATACCGGAGGCCGCTACGACCCGCTCACGGATTCGTGGGCGGCGATGGCGACCGCGTTCGCGCCGGCGGGACGCTCCCGGCACTCGGCCGTCTGGACCGGCACGAAGATGATCGTCTGGGGCGGCACCTCGTTCGCGGTCGTCAACACGGGCGGAGTCTACGACCCCGCGGCGAACTCATGGACCGCGACGGAGACCACCGGCGCGCCGTCCGCCCGCAAGGATCACACGGCGATCTGGACGGGAGCTCGAATGATCGTCTGGGGCGGCTACGACGTCGCGCCTCTCGGCACGGGCGGCGTCTACGATCCCGGCTCCGGGACCTGGACAAACGTCTCGACGTCCTCCGCGCCGTCGGCACGCTACCTCCACACGGCGATCTGGTCCGGCAGCGCCATGGTCGTCTGGGGTGGGTACTCGGCCGGTGGCGTGAACACGGGCGGCCGCTACGATCCCGGCAGCGATACGTGGTCGACGACGTCGACGACGAGCGCTCCCGTGGCGCGGTACAACCACACCGCCGTCTGGACCGGAAGCGTCATGGTCGTGTGGGGCGGCTACGGCAGCGACTATCTCAACTCGGGCGGCCGTTACAACCCGGCGACGAACACCTGGGCCGGAACGTCGCTCACGGGGGCCCCGAGCATCCGCTATCTGCAGAGCGCCGTCTGGGCGAGGAGCGTCATGGTCGTGTGGGGCGGGCAGAACTCCGCCGGGGCGATCGGCACGGGCGGGCGGTACGACCCGGCGAGTGACACGTGGCTCACCGTCTCCGGCGCGAGCGCGCCTTCGCCGCGGTACGACCACCGCGCCGCGTGGACCGGGAGCTTCATGCTGGTGTGGGGCGGCCAGGACGATGCGTCGGTGCTCGGCTCCGGAGGCCGGTACGCGCTGGGCCAGTTTCTCGACAACGACGGCGACGGCTACTCGGAATGCCAGGGCGACTGCAACGACGACGATCCCACCGTGCACCCGGGCGCCGTCGAGACGTGCAACGGCATCGATGACGATTGCAACGGTCTCGTCGACGACGGCATCCCGCCGCCGGCCGCGAAGCCGTCGCTCAGCATGGCCAAGAGCGGGTCATCGGCACAGCTGACGTGGGCGGCCGCGAGCGGCGTCACCGGTTACGACGTTGTCAGCGGAAGCGTCGACGTGCTGCGCGCGACCTCGGGCAACTTCACGACGAGCACGTCGACCTGTCTGGCGAACGACACCGCGTCGACGGTCGTCAACGACCCCGCGTCGCCCGCTGCCGGCGACGGATCGTGGTATCTGATCCGCGCGGTGAGCACGTGCAGCGGAAACGGAAGCTACGACGAGGGCGTTCCGAGTCAGACAGGGGGCCGCGACACGGAGATCAACGCGTCGGGTGGGGCGTGTCCGTGAGGGCCGCCGCGCGGAGGCTCCGCGCCCGCGTGAGCGCGTCCATCACGTTCTCGCAGATATTCTCGGCTCCGACTCGCCTCTCGAACCCGGCGCGCCGGATCAGGGCCGACGGCTGAGAGCGCGCTCCGCACAAGATCAGCGTGCGACCCGAGGCTGCGAGGCGCTCGGACAGCTCTTCGAGTGCCAAGATCCCGGTCGAATCGATCGCCGTCATGTTGCGAAGCCTGAGTATCACGATCGGGGGCAGCGCGTCGATGTGGACTGCGATCTCGTCGATCTTGTCGGTCGCGCCGAACAGGAATGGCCCGTGGATCCGGAAGATCGCGACGAAATCCGGGATGTCCTTGTCCTGGAGCGTGTGCGCGTATCCGTCGCGGACGTAGTCCTCGGTCACCCGCGAGACGGTCGTCGTCTGGGCGACGTTGCGGATGAACAGGAGCACTGAGAGGATCATCCCCGCCTCGACGGCGACCGTGAGGTCGGCGAAGACGGTCAGCGCGAACGTCGCGATCCAGACGGCGATCTCCGCCTTGGTGAGGCGAAGCAGATCGGGGATCTGCTTCCACTCGCCCATCGTGTACGAGACGACCATCAGGATTCCCGCCATCGCCGCCATCGGGACGTTCCGTGCGAGCGGCGCGGCGAACAGGAGGATCAGGAGCAGGGTCAGCGCGTGGATCATCCCCGCCACCGGAGTCTTCGCGCCGGTGCGGATGTTCGTCGCCGTGCGGGCGATCGCCCCGGTCGCGGGCAGGCCTCCGAACAAGGGGGACGCGATGTTGGCGATCCCTTGCGCCACCAGCTCGACGTTGGGGTTGTGGCGGTCGCCCGACATCCGATCGGCCACGACCGCGGAAAGTAGCGACTCGATCGCGCCGAGCATCGCGACGGTCAGCGCGGGCGAAAGCAACGGCAGCAGAAGCTCGGGTCGCAGCACGGGAACGTTGAACGACGGCAGCCCCGAAGGGATCCCGCCGAATCGGGTGCCGATCGTCTCGACGGGGAGCCGCCACCAGCCGACCAAGATCGTTCCGATGACGAGCGACAGCACCGTCCCCGAGATCCTGGGCGCGTAGCGGCGCGTGACGAAGATGAGCACGACGCTTCCCGCGGCGATCGCCACCGCGGCGGAAGACGCCGAGCCGAGGTGCGTCGCGAGCACGCGAAGCCGCCCCACGAAGTCGCTCGGGACTGCATCGACGCGCAGGCCCAGGAAATCGCGAATCTGCGTGCTCGCGATCAGGACGGCGATCCCGTTCGTGAACCCGACGACCACCGGCCGGGGGATGAACTTCACCGCCGATCCCATCCCCGTCGCGCCGAGCGCGACCAGCATGAGGCCGGCCATCAGCGTGCATGTGAACAATCCGTCGACGCCGTGGCGCTGCACGATGCCGGCGATCACGACGACGAACGCGCCGGTCGGCCCTCCGATCTGGCAGCGCGATCCGCCGAGCGCCGAGATCAGGAATCCGGTGACGATGGCGCAGTAGATGCCCTGCTCGGGCTTCAAGCCGGAGGCGATCGCGAAGGCCATCGCGAGGGGCAGCGCGACGAAGCCGACGGTGACGCCCGCGATCAGATCCGCAACGAACGTGCGCCGGTCGTAGTGGCGCAGGCATTCGATCGATTTCGGAAGCGGCGGCAACGTAGGTCCCGCGCGGATTCTACTCCCACGCCACCCGGAAAACGGATACGAACGGTCGTCAATCTCTTGGATTGCGCCAAGCCGCGATGCTATCGGTAGATCTCAGACCGCACGCGGGAGGCGCCGATGATCGCCAACGTGTTCCGTGGGGTCGACCGGTTCGGGATCGAGGACGTCGAGCGTCCGCACGCGCAGGCCGGGGAGGCGATCGTGCGCGTCTCGCTGACGACGATTTGCGGCACGGACCTTCATATCGTCCGGGGCGAGTATCCGGTCGCGCCGGGGCGCATCATCGGCCACGAGACGGTGGGCACCATCGACGAGATCGGCGGCGGCGTCACCGGATACGAGGTCGGAGACCGCGTGCTCGTCGGCGCAATCACGCCGTGCGGGCAGTGCGGCGCCTGCCTGTCGGGGCAGCTCTCGCAATGCGGGCACGGCGAGGCATACGAAGCGATCGGGGGCTGGCGCCTCGGCAACACGATGAACGGCGCCCAGGCGGAGTACGTCCGCATCCCTCACGCACAGGCCAACCTGGCGAAGATCCCGGACGACCTGACCGACGAGCAAGTCGTGCTGCTCGCCGACATCGCCTCGACGGGGCTCTCCGGCGCGGAGTCCGGCGGCGTCCGCCTCGGGGATTCCGTCGCCGTGTTCGCGCAAGGGCCGATCGGGTTGTGCGCGACGGCGGGGGCGCGGCTGATGGGCGCGTCGCTCATCATCGCGATCGACGGCGACGACAAGCGGCTCGCGGTGGCGAAGACGATGGGCGCCGACGCGGTGGTCGACTTCCGGCGCGAGGACCCCGTCGAGGCCGTACGGAAGCTGGCCAAGGGGGGCGTGGACGTGGCGATCGAGGCCCTCGGCGCGCAGTCGACGTTCGAGAGCGCCCTCCGCAGCCTGAGACCGGGAGGGACGCTCTCGAGCCTGGGCGTCTACTCGGGCAAGCTCCAACTCCCGTACGAGGCGTTCGCCGCAGGGCTCGGCGACCATCGCATCGTCACGACCCTCTGTCCGGGCGGCAAGGAACGGATGCGCCGTTTGATGACCCTCGTCCAGGCGGGCCGGATCGATCTCACCCCGCTCCTCACGCACCGCTTCGCGCTCCGTGACATCCGCGACGCGTACGCTCTGTTCGGCAGCCGTCAGGACGGCGTGATCAAGGTCGCGATTCGGCCCGGGCCTCCGACCGCCAGCGCATGACGAGCACGATGGCGACGGCCAGGGACGTCAACACGAAGGCTTCATACTGGGCCGGGGCGATCCGATTGAGAAGCAAGAGCCCTGTTCCCGCGGTTCCGATGACGAAGAAAATAACGACCAGGACCGCCGCGAGCCGGTCCACAGCGTATCCGCGGGCGCCCCAAATAAGAAGATAGAAGCTGAAGAACGGCATCTCGCCCACACCCAGGGCCTGCAAGGAATCCGTGATCCATCGGACCGACGGCGGCAGGACGAGCATCCCCAGCGAGTTCAGCACGTAGCCGCCGCCGGCGACGAAAAGCGGGTAACCCAGCCAGCGCGGGATGAACTGCGACCGTATGACGAGGATGCCGACCGGAATCAGCCACAGCCCCCAGAAGATCTGATTCACGATGAGCCCGTAGTCGTGGAGCCGCAGGCAGAGCATCACCGAAGCCGCCGCCGCCCCCGGCCCCAGCGAAGATGCGATCGCCGAGGTCTTGAGGAGAACGAGCGGCGCGATGTGAGCGAGCGTGTTGACGTACGAGATCGGCACGGACACCAGCATCATGGCGGTCATGACGGTCGACAGCTTCCGGTCGACTCTCTTGAACAGCTCGTTGAGTGCCAAGGCTGCGAACAGGAGCACCGTCGCGCCGTACAACTCGCAGACGACCGCGGCGCGGAGCAGGCCTTCCGACGCACGCACGCGCTCCGCAGTCGCCAAGGCGTCGCCCACGACCAGAAGCTTGCTGGGGACGTACAGATAGGCGAAGGGCGCCATCGAGCCGGCGAAGATGTAGAGCAGCCCGGCGCGCCGGGCCTGGCTTCTGATCGATTCCATGGCCGCTCCTTGCAAGGGCTTGCCCTAGAATACGCGCGACGAGCCAGTCCATTTCCGCGGACGATCGTTGTCGGAGTCCACTTTGATCGGCTCCCGGTTGGGACCGTACGAGATCACCGCGAAGCTGGGCGCCGGCGGCATGGGCGAGGTCTGGCGCGCGAGCGATCCTCGCCTCAAGCGCGACGTCGCCATCAAGGTCCTCCCGGCGGCGTTCGGCGAGGACGCCGAGCGCGTGGCGCGCTTCGAGCGCGAAGCGCAGGTCCTGGCACAGCTCCATCACCCGCACATCGCCTCGATCTTCGGCTTCGAAGAGTCGAACGGCGTGCTCGCGCTCGTCATGGAATTGGTCGAGGGACCGACGCTCGCGGAGAGGCTGGAGCGGGGGACGCTGCCGCTCGAGGAGTGCCTGTCGATCGCGCGGCAAGTCGCCGAGGCGCTCGAGGCGGCGCACGAGAAGGGGATCGTGCACCGCGACCTCAAGCCGCAGAACATCAAGCTCGCCGCCGGCGGCACGGTGAAGGTGCTCGATTTCGGCCTCGCGAAGGCGGTCGACCCGGCAGGGTCCGCGTCGTCGCCTTCGGGATCGCCCGCGCCGATGAACTCGCCGACGCTGACCGCGGCGGGCGGGACCGCGCTCGGCATCATCCTCGGCACGGCGGCCTACATGGCGCCGGAGCAGGCGAAAGGCGCCGCGGTCGACAAGCGGGCCGACATCTGGGCGTTCGGCGTGGTGCTCTACGAGATGCTCGGCGGCGGGCGGCTGTTCGACGCGCCGACCGTTCCCGAGACGCTGGCGCACGTGCTGATGCGGACGATCGATCTCGACCGCCTGCCGCCATCGACGCCCGCCGAAGTCCGCAAGCTGCTTCGACGATGCCTCGAGCGCGATCCGAAGAATCGATTGCGCGACATCGGCGACGCGCGCATCGCGCTCGCGGAGGCCGCGGCGGCACCGCCTGCGTCCACGGTCGATGGGCCGCCGTCGATCGGGAAGCCGCGCCGAGCGTGGACGAGCGCGCTGCCTTGGGCCCTCGCCGCCCTCGCGCTGGCCGTCGCGGGCTGGGTGCTGTTCGCATCGCCGCGCGCCTCGGCGTCTCGCGCCGGCGCCGCGGGGCCGACGCACGTCGAGCTGTCGCTTCCCGACGGTGTCGAGCTCGTGACCCGCGTCCCCGCGGGGCTCGCGATCTCACCCGACGGCCGCTCGATCGCGATGATCGGGTTCAAAGAAGGCCAGCGGCGGCTGTACATCCGCGCCTTCGATCGCCCCGACGCGATCGAGATCAAGGGCTTGTCGGGCGTGAACGCCGCGACGTTCTCGCCGGATGGCCAAAGCGTCGCCCTGGTGCCCGGCAGCGGGCGGATCGTGCGCGTCTCGCTCGCCGATCAGCAGAGCAGTGTCCTCGCGAGCGGCGCCGACCTGCGGAACAGCGTCTGCTGGGGCGAGCGCGACATCTATTACCTCTCCGCAGGAGAGATCTGGCGGGTGCCCCTCGCGGGCGGCCCGGCCGCACGGTTGACCAAGCTCGACCCCGCGCGGCGAGAGGTCTTGCACACCGACCCGGTCGAGCTTCCGGGAACAGGGCGGCTCCTGTTCGCGAGCCTGTCGAGCAATGTGGGGCAGTCGCGGATCGAATCGCTCTCGCTGAGGGACGGCGCGCGCTCGGTCGTCATCGAGAACGCATCGACGCCGCGCTTGTCCCCGACGGGCCGGCTCCTCTTCGAGCGCGACGGCGCCGTGTGGGCGGCGGCGTTCGATGCGTCGACCGCGGCGATCACCGGACAGGCGGTTGCGATCGCCCCGGCCGCACAGCTCGCGGCGCCGCTCTACGGCACGCTGGCCTTCCAGCTCTCGAGGTCCGGCACCCTGGTCTACATGCCGCGTGAATTCGACGACAAGCGGCTGATGTCCGTCGGCCGCGACGGCGGCGAGCGGGCGATGGATCTTCCCCCGGGCGCGTACGGGATGCCGCGCGTGTCCGGAGACGGAAAGCGTCTGCTGCTCGAGGGCCCGCAGGTCCTCGACGCGCTCGACTTCGAGCGCGGCACGCGAACGCGGATCGCGAGCGGCACGTTCGGGACGAGCTTCGCGATCTGGAGCGCGGACAGCAGGCGCATCATCTACCGGCCCTATACGGCGCCGGTGTGGATCGCCGCCGACGGCAGCGGGCGCAGCGGCAGCGTTCCCGACACCGCGATCAACGATTACCCCGCGTCGGCCGGGCCCGATCCCGGAACGATTCTCGAGGGGAGGATCCGGCCGGAGACCGCCGGAGACGTTCTGCTCGTTTCGATCGACGGTGCGTTCCCGCCTCGCGACCTGCTGGCCACTCCGGCGTACGAAGGCGGCGCGCAGCTCTCGCCGGACGGACGCTTCGTCGTCTACCAGTCGAACGAGTCGGGCCAGCCCGAGATCTACGTCCGCCGGTTTCCCGCGATGGACCGCGCCTGGCAAGTCTCGGAAGGCGGCGGTGCGCAGACGCGCTGGAGCCGCGACGGCCGTGAGATCTACTACCGCGGCGGCGGGAAGATGATGGCCGCCGCGTTCGACGGGCGGGGGAGCGAGCCGCGCCTCGGCCGCCCGGTGGCGCTGTTCAACGACGAGTACGATTTCGGGCCCGGCATCTCGTCGCCGAACTACGACCTCACCCTCGACGGCCGGTTCCTGATGTTCCGGCGGACGCCGACGTCGGGCCGCCTCCACGTCGTGTTCAACTGGCTCCCCGAGCTCGAGCGCAACTTCGCATCGGGCTCGGGGAAGCCATCAAGTTGAACTTACGGGCACAGCCCCGAGCTGTTCACGATCCGCGACAGCTCTTGCCCCTGGATCCTCACGAACCCGGCCGAGCCTTCTCCCTGCGCGTTGTTTCCACGAACGAGGAACCACTCGAAAGTGCCGAGGGCCGGCATCTCTGCGATCGACGCGAATTGTTGCGTGAGCGTCGTCCCGCGGAAGCACGCATCGACGGTTTGATCGGTCAGAGCGGGCAGCGCTGCCGCCTCGCCGCGGTAGAGATCGTAGGACGTCGCGTTCGGCCCGGCGTCCCAGGTCAGCGTCGTCTTGTTCAGCCACCGTAGGGCCGGCACCCCGCCGGCCGTGATCGACGTCAGGAGGTTCAGGCACCAGCTGGACATGCTGCCCACGTCGCCGCCCGTGTCGTCGTTGATGAACAGCTTCCAGCCGCCGAGTGGGTTCGTGCCCTTGAACACCGACAAGGTCGTCCCATAAGGCCCGGCAGGTGCCGGTCCCGGGAACACGTCGCCCGGCTCGAAGTCGGTCGGCTTGTACCGCCCAGTCGGCATGTTGTTGAGCTGGTCGAGGCCGGCCGGCGCATCGTCGTCGATCGTGTAGGTCACGCCGTTGACGCCGGGGCCGTTCCCCGACGCGTCGGACATCAGCAGCACGTTCTGTCCTCCGGGGCCGACGAGGAGGACGTCCAGGTCTCGCGGGTAGGTGTGCGTGAGCCCGACGAGGTTGACGGTCACCTTGTATTCATCGAGATCTCCTCCCGCGGAGACCTGGATGATGCCGGCGGGATACGAGCTCGCCGGGCCCGACGTCGTTCCCGGCGCCCCCGCGGGAATCGTGATCGGCGTGACGTTGCAGCCGCCGAAGCCTCCGAGCGTGGTCGTCATCGTGAGCGTCCAGCCGCCCGAGAGCGTCCCCACGTCGCCGCCGGCGTCGTCGAAGACGTACAGGTTCCACGTTCCGTTGGGCGACACGCCGGCGACCCCGGAGAGGGTCGTGCCGTAGGGGCCCGCCGGGGCGGGGCCGGGCATCGCGTCGGCGCCCCCCGAGTTGTCGTTGGTCGGCTTGTACGTTCCCGATGCGGCGTTCGACGCCACGGGCATCGACGACGCGGCGTCGTCATCGAACGTGTAGGTCGCGCCGGCGACACCCGGATTGCTGCCGCTGACGTCCGACATCAGCATGACGTTCGCTCCGGTGGGCGACGTCAAAAGGATGTCGAGGTCTTGCGGGAACGTGTGCGTCAACGAGTTGAGCGTGACGGTCGCTTTCGTGAGCGTTCCTTGCAAGCCCGACACGACAATTTGCGACGGATAAGGAGCCGCGGGCCCCGTGGTCACGCCCGGCGCTCCCGCGGGGATCGTGATCGACGCCGGATTGCTGTTGTCGACCGGGGTCATCGTCGTGACCGTGATGCAGAACTGCACGACGTTGCCGACGTCGCTCGCCGAGTCGTCCGCAAGCCACAGTGTCCAGCCGCCGTTCGGATTGCTGCCGTTGAAGACGCCGAGCCCGCCTTGGTAGGGCGCCGCTGGAGCGGGAGCGGGCAGCGAGTCCCCCGGAGCGTTGTCCTGCGACTGATACGTGCCGCTCGCGGCATCGACGAACGGATCGAACGTCAGCGCGGCGTTGTCGTCGATCACGAGGTCGACGCCCGCAATGCCGGGGCCGATGCCCGCGGTGTCCGACATGATCATGCTCGTCAGGCCGCCCGGGCTGACGAGAAGGGCGTCGATGTCCTGCGGATAGGTGTGGCTCAAGCCCTTGAACTTCGCCGTGACTTTGCTGATGACGCCGGGCAGGCCGCCGACGGCGATCGGGTACGGATACGGCACGGCGGGCGCGTTGTCCATGATCGTGATCGGGCCGGGACCGCAGAACTCGGTCGCCATCACGAAATCGATCGTCCAGCCGCCCGCGATCGTGCCGACGTCGCCCCCGGTGTCGTCGACGACGTACAGGCTCCACGTCCCATTCGGGTTCGTGCCGTTGAACGCCGAGAGCGTCGCGGCGGCGGTTGGAGCGGGAGCAGGGCCGGGGAAGGTGTCGCCCCCGCCCGAGTTGGTCGGACGGTAGGTGCCGGTCGCGGGATTGGACGCCGTGTCGAGCGACAGCGCGGCGTCGTCGTCGAACGTCAGGTTGACGCCCGCGACGCCGGGCCCGTTGCCGCCCACGTCCGACATCAAGATGATGTTCTGGCCGGTCGGGCCGACGAGCAGGATGTCGATGTCGTTCGGGAAGGTGTGGCTGAGACCCCGGAGAGTCACGCGGACTTTCGAGATCACACCGGACAATCCGCCCACGGCGATGTTCGATGGGTAGGGCGTCGCGGGTGCCAGGTCGTTGATCGTGATCCCCGCCGAGTTCGCGAACTCGACGCCGGGCGGCGCCGTCGTCCGCGAGTCGTCGCTGTCGAAGACCATGGTCGCGGTCGGCGCGATCGCGACCGCATCGCGCCCCTGGATCAGCCGGCCGCCTGGGGTGAGCCCGGTCAGCACGGCCTGAGTCGAGTCGGGACCGAGCCGCAGGAATTTCTTCGGCACCTCGACGACGAGGTCGGCGAGCCCGTCGCCGTTGACGTCCTCGATCGAGGCGAGCCCGCCCTTGGCGCGCCGCGTCACAGGAGAGCCCGCGAGGCTGAGCGAGAGCGGGTCCAGCTTCGTCGCATCGAACCCCGCGGCGCTGAGCACCGCGACCGGCACCGTCCCGCGATTGCCCAGCTCGATGCGGTTTTCCGCATCGAACGGCAGCACGTCGATGCCGACGGGAAGCACAGGAAGCTTTTCGACGTCGCGGTCGGTGCGAGCGTTGAGACGCCGCTCCGCGCGCGCGCTGTCCACCGAGCGAAGCGCTCCCGAACCGGCCACGACGCCGCCGTCTTGCGTTCGCGCGAACAGCGTCGCGCGCGCGCTCCGCTCGCCGAGCCGGATCCGGCTCGAAACGAACGAGAGGGTGAGGTCGATGACGCCATCCCCATCGACGTCGCCGTAACGCGCGAGCGTGCCGTCGTCGTTCTTGGTCGCCGCGGCCCCCGCAAGAACGACCGTCGCGGGGTCGATCCGGTGCACGTCGAAGGCCTTCGATCCGAAGACGACCACCGGGATCCGTTCGGACAACGCCGGATCGATCAGCTTGTCCGCGACCCCGGGCAGAATCTCGATGCGAAGGTTCTCCGGCTGGACCTTCGATGGATGCGCCGATGCAGTGGCGAGCGTGACGAAGAAGACGATGACGGAAGACCCGACGGCACGTGGGCTCATGGCTCCTCCTCAGCGATGTCTCGAGCGGAAAATGGCTCGATGCTACACCGCTGTGGAGCACGCCGAGGTCAATTCTGCGTGACGGAATTGAGCGTCAGCCGGTGTAACGAATCCGTCGCAAGGGAAACCCCGCAAGCGCGACGCATCGCCACGATCGCGCTCGATCAATCACGGCGGGCCCACGAAGGCGTGTACGCCTTTCCAGGCGTGCCGCCGAGCGCAAGGATCGTCACGCCGTCCGCTCCCGGAATGATCTTCCGCTTCCGGTGCGCCGGCACGTGCGCGATCGTTCCCGGCTCGAGCTGCCAGCGCTTTCCCTCGGAGACGAGCGCCGCGGCTCCGCGAATCACGACGTAAACCTCTTCTTGGTCGTCCTTCGCGTGATCGTGGTCGGGATAATCGCCCCAGTTCGCGGGAAGATTCAGGACGTTCATGCCCCACGCCGTAACCCCGAGCGTCTTTCCCGCGTAGAGGAACCGCCCCTGATCCTGATAGCTTTCGAGCTCTTCGAACCGTTTCACGGTGACTTCTTCCATGCTGTCTCCTCCGGCAATGCCCTCGAGTATGACCTCCACCACGGTGGCCGCAAGCTTGTTGATTCAGTGGCCCGGATCCGTCGCGGGCCTCGTTAGTTTGCGCGCCGAGAATGACTTTCTCCCGAGACCTGGCGCTCTTCAGGGCGTGCGGATCGCGTCCGCGCCTCCCGTACATCGAAAGGAGGGACAAGTCTCGGTCGGCCAGTGCTTTGCGCTGGCAGCGTCAACAAGCTTGCGGCCACCGTGGAGCTTGACGCGCCAATTCGGCGATCTTAGTCTGATCGGTGCCGCGTGAGGCGACGTGCCCACGCGTAGAAACCCCGCCGGCGGCCAACACCCCGGCGAGAGGAGGATCCGATGTTCCACCGTCACTTCCGGCGTGCTTACGCCTTCGCCGTCCCCGCAGGTTGTTACTCCGAGCCCGGGTCGCACGATCTGGGGCGCCACGAGATGTCCGCGCAGGAAGGCGGGCCGTGGGGAGGGAGCGCGTTCGGCGTCCGCCGGCCGCTCCGATTCCTCGCCGCCAAGCTCGATCTCGACGACGCGCAGCTTCGCAAGCTCGCCGAGATCCTGGACGAGCTGAAGACCGAGCGCGCGCAGGCCGCCGTCGACGAGCGCCGGACCTTGAGCGCGTTCGCCGAGGCCGTCGTGGGCGAGTCGTTCGACGCGACGCGCGCGGCGAGCGGCGCGACGCTGCGGAGCGAGAGCGGCGACCGCGTCGGGAAAGCCGTCGTGCGCGCGCTCGAGCGCATCCACGCGCTGCTTCGTCCCGACCAGCGCGAGCGGTTCTCGTACATGATCCGGACCGGAGTGGTCGCGCTGTAAGCAGAAAAACGGAGGCGGGGCTTCGCCGTCACGCCGGCGAAGCTCCGCTGCATCGCTCAAGTAATCCACTGCGAGACGGTCGTTCCCCGCCAAGTACCATGTTCGTTCGTCAGCTCCATCGTGAACCCGCGCCAGGACTCGCTCCAGATCGCGAGCGCGCGCGTTCCGGCGTGATTCACGAAAAGGCGCAAGCGCGCCGGGTAATGCCGACCGAATCGGGCGGATGCGAGCTCGGCCTCGGCTTCGGAGAGCACGACGACGCGGCGGTCGGTCAGGATTCCGGAAAACGCCTTGCGGTCGCCGATGACGAACAGCGTGTCCTCGGAGGGCAGTGCTCCAAGATCGCGATGCGCGTACTGCAGCGTGTCTTCGAGCGTCCCTTCGGCCGGCCCTTGTCCGCCGGGATCGGACGGGAATATCGCGCGCGCATTTGCGCCGGCGCCCTGCGCGAGGGTTGCGGCGAGCGCGCCGGCCCGCGCGGACGGCGACTTTCCCGTCGGAATGTGTGGAAGCGGGTCGGTGCCGTCCGTCAACCCGTCGCCATCGGTGTCGGCTAAGAGCGGATCGGTGAGAAGGCGTTCTTCAGCGAGGTCGGTCAGGCCGTCGCCGTCGGAGTCCCTTTCGATATCGGCCCACGCGGCGTCGAGGAAGAGGCCTGATCGTTCCTGCTTGAACGAACGGCCGATCGGCGGGAAGGTGATCTTTGATTCGTCGAGCTCACGAATCGCGACCTCAATGTGGAGGCGTCCCCCGACGAGCAGCGGCATTCGAGACTGCGCGCAAACCACGTAGGGGTGCATAGGGCGTAGACCGGCATAGCGCGGACGCTCCCACGTCTTACCGTTGTCTGTGGAGCGAACGATCCAGTATCCGCCCCCGGACGTCTCGCCGGCCGGATCGTAGGCTTGGGAGAGCCCGATGGCGACGACGACCCCTTCTGACTTCTCCACGCGAACAGGCCATAGGTCCGGCACGTGCCATTTCTCGAGCGACTTGTCGTTTCCGCCATCAGTCCGCGCCGACGCGTCGCACGGCGGAACGCCCTCGGGAAGCGGTCGCTCCGTGTAGACGGACAGCGGCTTCGCCGCGAGGGCCGTGGCGATAATCGTTGCGCCAGGATCGGCGGCCGACATCGCCGCGTCGGAGCTGGACGAAAGCGTCTTCATCGCCTCGGCGAGTTGAGCCGAGTGTGCGCGGCACGCATCGACCTCCGGCGCACGCCCGTCGGGGACGGCCCGCAGCACCGCACGCGCATCGCGAACATGCTCCGACAGTTCCGGGATGAATTCGGGGTACCCGGTCGAGCCGGCCAACTGTTCCAGAACGGCGAGCGTCGTGAACGACTCGTAGTTCCAGCTCCGTCCGATGACCTCGACCGCGTGCTCGAGTGTGTCAAATGCGTCGATCGATGACTCTCCGGCAAGCTGGGTCGCGGCGGCATGCACCAGGTCGACCATCTCGGCCTCTTCCGAGTGTTCGTCCCGACGCGCGGACGGCTTCGGGGCGCCGTTGAGCAGCCGAGACGCGAAGTCACTTTCGTGCTCGAGGAATGCTGCCGAGGCAAGGGCCGCGCGCACGTCCGTCCCTTTCACCTCGTACTCCAATCCCGCGCGAAGAGCGGGATCGTTCGACGGCGCGATCGAGAGTGCGCCATCGAGCTCTGTTGGAGGAATCGACTTCGCGAGAGCGACGGCCTCGCGTGTGCTTCCCGCATCGAGCATGGCGAGGAGGAGCCGATTTCGCGCGGTTGCCAGGAATTTGCCGTCGGACGGATCCGCCATGGCGCCGGCGATTACCGCCTCCCGTGCCCACGCCGCAGACGCACAGGCGTCATCCTGCGCGAGTGCCGCGGCTTGCAGCAGGAGGACGGGATGTCCCGGCCGATGCGCGAGCGCGTTGGCAACGGCGGCGCGCCGCGTGTCCTCCTCGAGCAATCCGGTCCACGCGATGCGCGCGGTCAACGGTGCGGGATCGGAGCTGCGCCCAAGTTCGTGAATCACGCGTTCGTTCAGGCTGGGGCTGCGCTCGGACGAAAACAGAATCCAACTCGCCTGCTGCACGACAATCGCGGCGCCCGGCTCGCGCTGATACGCACGCCAGAAAGGCGTCATGACGCGGTCGACGAGGGCTTGTTCCGGCGTATCTTCGTCGAGTTCGGAGACATATCGCTCCGCGAGCGTAGCCTCGACCAGATCGGTCGCGGTCGCCTCGTTGATTCCAAACTCCTTGGCGACTGCCGACACGGAGAATGCGAGACGTGCGTCCGCTCGCCCGGCTTTCCAGAGCGCACTACCGAGCCCATCTTCAAAGATGCCGTCGTGTTCTGACTTTGGGGCAGCGCCGTTCCGGAATTGCTTCCAGAGGCTTTCCAGGCTCGGTTCGCCCGCCGGCACGGCCCGCGCGTGCGCCGCAAGTGGTGGAGAACCAACGAGCAACACGACGGTGAATGCGACAACGGGTGAGGATCTCATGACGTCACCCTCCGAATGTCCTATCCGGAGCGTACGCGTCGGGAGGCACACGCGGTGCCGAATTCACGCACACGCGCAGCATCCACACCGCGGCGGCGAGCTACGGGAGCGCTTCGATCACCTTCGTCCTGATGACGTCGAAGAACGGGTTGCTTCGGATCCGCGCGAACATTCCGAGCGGCACCAGAAGCGCGCCGCTCTCGCCGCGCGCCCCGGTGGCGCCCAGCGAAAACGATGGACCCGGGCCCGCGGGCCGAACGAGGCCGTAGACGGGATCGTCGGGCGGGAACGGCAGCGCCACGTGCCCGACGGAGAAGATCCCCTGCGGCCACGCAAGCGGCAGCTCCGTCTCCGACATTTGCGCGGCGCCCGGCTCGCGCGTGAACGCGGAGACCGCGGCCGTGTCTCCCGCGCGATTGCCGACGATGGTGATGCGAAACGGAAAGTCCGTCGCGGCGCGAAGCTGCGCCTGCGATTCCGCCGGCCCAGGCGCCAGCAAGCCGTCGAGCAGCGCCCGCCGGTTGACGTCGAACACCACCAGCTCGTGGCCGCCCTTCGGCAGCAGCGCCAGCAGACCGCGCACGACCTCGGCCGCAGTGACCGTGGAGTCGACCAACGACTGGAACGCCGTCACGCGCGGCATGCCCGAAAGACGGCCCGCCTCGAGCCCGTCCGTGATAGCGCGGTTGAGCACGCCGGTCAGCTTGTGGATCTGATTCGCCGCGTTCACCGGAAACGAGTTGTACTTGTACGGATCGTACTCGGGGTACACGTCGAGCCACTTCGACTTCTCGAAGTAGGGGATGAATGACAGGTCGGCCAGGATGTTGGTGAGCACCGCCGCCTTCGAGATTCCGATCGCCGGCGACACCAGGAAGAGTCGTTGAAGCCGCGGCAGCGACGAGTCCTCGAGCGAGTGGAGCGCATAGAGCGTCAAAAGTGCGGCGCCCGTCGAATGGCCTGCAGCGAGGAGCGGCTTGCCCTCGCCGGCCTTGGCCGCAGCGTGCCGGGCCGCGAGCACGACCGCGGCGTACCAGTCCTGCCACGTCACATCCACCAAACCCGAGGGGAGCGTGCCGTGCCCCGGCAGCCGCAGCACGAGCACGTAATAGCCCTGCGCGTAGAACGTCTCGGCGAGCCCGCGCATGCTGTACGGAGAATCCGACAGCCCGTGCACGAGCACCACCGCGCCGCGCGGCGCCGTCGGCGTCATCTCGTACGAGCGGTTGTAGTTCCCATCGAGCGCGAGGTGAGACGGCACGCTCGCCGGGTTGTACCGGCCGATCGTCGCGCGGTCGGCGGAGGCCGGATCGTCGAGCACACGCCGCCGCATCTCGGCGAACAGACGGTCTTCCAGCTTGCGATAGTCGTCGAACGTCGCCGGCGCGTTCGTCGCCCCGGCCCGGAACTCTTCCTGCAGGACCACGCGGTGCCAGGCTTTAAGCTCCGGCAGGCGGACACGCGCCTGCACGGCGAACACCAGCACGATCGTCGCGAGGACGGCCGCCACCAGGCCCGCGATGTAGAGAAGCCCTTTCGTCAGCCGCCGCACGGCCGCCATTCTAAGGCTTGACGGGCGCCGTCAATCCCAGGCCTGGCGCCTCACCCACGCGTCGAACCCGTCCGCGAGCTGCTCGAACGAGTCGATCACGAACAGCAGCGGCTGCATCGAGCTGAAGTCATATTCCTGCGCCGCCACGCGATCGGGATCGAACGGGAGCTTCGTCACGGTGTCCGTCAACGAGTGCCGGACCTCGGAGTAAGAAGAAAGGATGCCGTTGCCGTAGATGCGCAGACCCGCCCAGGTATGAATGAGCCCGAACTCGACCGTGAACCAGTAGAACCGCTCGAGGCGGCGCCGGTCGTCTCCCGTCGCCGACAGCGACACCGCCCCCAGCCGTCGGTAGAAGCTCGCGAAGGCCGGGTTGGTGATCATCGGCGTGTGGCCGAAGATGTCGTGGAACAGATCGGGCGCCGGTGTGTAGTCCATCTCGCTGCGCGGCCGGATGTAATCGGTCGACGGGAACACGCCCCGCGCCAGGAACGCGAAGAAGTCGCGCTCGTGAAGCATGCCCGGCACGCGCGCGGCGCTCCAGCCGGTCGTGCTCTGCAGCGTGCGGCTGACGTCACGCAGCGACGGGATCCGATCGTCCGGAAAGCGCATGAGTTCGAGGCCGGCCAGGTACTCGTCGCAAGCGCGGCCATCGAGCAGCGCGCGCTGGCGCTCGTACAGGATCCGCCACGTTTCGTGATCTTCGGCGGAGTAGTCGGGATAGCCGATGGCGTCGCCTTCGGGTGCGGGCTCTTCGAGATGGACCGCGACGCAGCGCGGATCGATGTCTTTTTCCAGGTTCATGGTCGTCTCCGTGTGCCTGCACATGCAGGCGCGGCTGAAGCGTCAACGATTCGATTGAAACGGGGTTCGGATCGCGATCAGCGGCTACGGTAGACGGGTAACCCGCCGGAGGAAGCGCGGCGTGCGGCCTCGGCTGCATGGCGGGTGCGATTCATACGAAGGAATGTACGACGAACTGCGTGCGCGGGCAACGAGAACAGCGCCAGCGTTGCTGAGCGTCGTCCGCGAAGCCGTGCTCCGCGCGCGGATCTCAAAACCCGGTTCCGGCCACAGCCTCAGGCACTCTTTCGCGACCGATTTGCTCGAACCCGGGGACGATATCCGGACCATCCACGCGCTGCTCGGTCACCGCGACGCCTCCAAAACAATGATTTGCACCCACGTCCTCAACCGCGGTGGCCGGGGCGTCATCGGTCCGGTCGACCGGCGGTAGACCCTCCCGGCAAACGAAGCGGAATCTTTGCCGCGTTTGTCGGGAAAGCCGCTGGATTGCCGTACCCAAGTGGAGTAATAAGAAAGAGATGCAACGACACAACAGGATTGCTGGTGGGATAGGCTGTCCGGAAGTCACCCCGCTTTGGGGTGCCAATGCTGGCCAGTCCATTTCACGTTGACGGATTGAAGGAAGAGTGAACCGGCTTGGGATAACGGCAGTACTTGTCGGAACTGTCCTATCCGGGTGCCCGTATCGGCCATATGTATTGCCTTCGGCAGACTCCCGCACGCATTCGTCACCACCAACAGTCGAAGGACGCATCCAGAGTATCGAGGCATCAGAAATTGCGGTAACCCCCGGCTCCGATGAATCCGGCAGAAGCCCTGTTCTGGTCACGGTCTCACCAGCGACGGAGATCTTCACGGTCTACGGCGGGCGCGTGCCACGTTCGGATCTCGCTGTTGGGCAGCTTGTCCGCATTTGGTTCAAACATCCCGAGCTACCAAGAACCGGTGCGGCCTCGGAGGCGGCAGTAGTAATGTTGGCGTCGAAGGAACCGGGCGTTGAGTGGCCCTAGGCAATCAAACCAGCATCCGGCGCTCGTAACAGCGCCGTCCAACTCCGGCGTCATCGCGCCGGACCGTCCGGTCACGGGCTTTGCACACTACGCAAGGCGCGCGCCCGTCCGCCCCGCGCGATACGCGTTGCGTTAGACGACAAATCAGATGACCGGAACGGACTCGCGTCGAATCGAGAGCGGCCAGCCTGGCCACGCCAGTGTTGCTCAGCAGTCTCAGCGCGCGTCACGAGCTTTTGGCTTCGTATCGCTTGGGCTGTCGACGCTCGCCATTATTTGCTTGGCCAAGGCACGTACGACGACGTTTGTCCATGGCAACGAACTCGTCTGGGGCATCGCGTATCTCGTGCCTCTCGTCTTATCCATCGCCGCCTTGATCTGCGCCATCGGTCACGTCGTGCGGCGCCGTTTCGCCGGCATTTTCGCTTGGCTTCCCGTCGCGCTCTCGCTGCCAGTAGCCAGTTGGTTGGTTGCGTACTTGTTTTTCGACGCTTTTCGCAATCCATGACAATTTCACCGTCGGTGTCCGAGCGCTTCAGTGCGGGTGCAGATAGTCACGATGTCGTCTAACTACTGCGTGCAGCGAACGGCGGGCCGGTTGCCTGCGAAGAGAGTCCGCGCGGCGCTGGCCGGCCGCCGCTGACGCACGCGTTGGGCAGATGAGGCGAGGGAGGCACGTTGAATGACACGAACCTGGCCTGAGGACTGGGAATCGCGCAAGCAAGGCGACTCGTGTTTCTTCTGCGGTGATCTCTCGGGCGGGTCTTTCTATCGTGGGCGCACCAGCGAAGCTCTCCTGGAGCGATGGGCGATTGCGACGGGCCATACAGCGGTGGTCTTCCGGGGGCGCCACGTTGCCGACCTCGGTGATTTGACACCGGAGGAGCTGACGCAGTACTGGCGGGATGTTCAACATGTCGGTCGCGCGGTCACCCGAGCCTTTGCGCCATGTCATGTCAACTACTTGCTCTTGGGAAACTTGGCGCCTCACCTGCACGTTCATGTGGTTCCTCGGTATCTGGATGACGCGGCCCCCGGGATGCCGTTGCCATGGGCTCCATCTCAGGTGCCCCAGGAGGTCTTTCACCGGCAGCTCACTCAGCTGCGGGATTTGAGTCGCGATGCCAACAGATAGCGAGTGCCGACTAACATTCGGTTGCGGCGGCGCGCGCTGCGCGCCGTTGCTGAACCCTATCGTTCGGCCTGACTGAAAGCGGTCCTGAGCGCATGCCAAAGACTTTTCGACGGATAGCGATCGGCACAATCGCAGCGGGTCTCGCGTGGCAAAGTGCCTTCGGATGTCAATGCGGGTCGGGATCGGCCGAGGAGATGTTCAAAGCTGCGGATGCGGTCGTGGAAGGGCGCGCTGCCGACGTCAGTCGCGGCTACCTCCGGCTCGCTTGGTGCGGCGTGAAGGAGTTCTTCCACGGGCCCCCAGAAAGTCTCGGCCCCTACGAAGCGGAGTGCGGCGTTCGGGTCGAGTTCGCGGTCAGCCGTCGCTGGAAGGGAACGACACCCGACATGATGCTCATCACGACCGGGCGGGGTGGCGGAGACTGCGGCGTGCCGTTTGAAGAAGGCGTCTCCTACTTGCTGTACCTTTCTCAGCTGAAGCCGAACGTATTCGCGACCAATATGTGCATGCGGCCGCAGAGGCTCGAGGACGCAGCGGACGACCGCGGCGCGCTCGCACGTCTCACGGGCCAGTCGGCCGGGAAGGCGCATGATTGAATACAGCGAGAGCCACGACGTAGATCTCGATGCCCTGGCGGTGCTGCGCGCGGCGTGTGAGTTCGCCGACAAGGATCGCGAGTACCTGGCGAAGCAGGTGCGAGGCGCGCGATGGGTCGTCCATGCGTACGACGCCGGGCGTCTCGTTGGGTTCTGCCGAGCGATCTCCGACGGTGTGAGCAACGCTTACATCAGCTCGGTCATGGTCCATCCGGAGTATCGGCTGCGGGGCGTCGGCCGGGCGATGCTCGCGCGATTGCTCGACGGCAAGGACGACATCAAGTTCGTCCTGCACTCGCGCAAGGCGGCGGCGCCGTTCTATGCGGCCATCGGGTTCACCTCGGCGACCGACATACTGGTTCGGGACCGGCGGCGGTGACGGTAGGCCAAGGCCCATGACAACTGGGACTGCGGGATACGCCGAAAACGCATCGGACCTCATCGAGAGATATGAGGCCATCCCGTTTGCGCACAAGTACCGGGCAGAGCTCCATCTGCTACCGCAGTGTCCAACAACGGTACTGGACATCGGCGCCGGCACCGGCGTAGATGCCGCATGGTTTGCCGAGCGCGGAAGCCGTGTCCTGGCGGTCGAGCCGGTGGAGGCGTTTCGCGAGGCGGGCCGGCGCCTGCATCCGTCCGGTTCGATCGAGTGGTTGGACGATTCGCTCCCGAACCTGTCCGTCATCGCGGCTCGCGGGCTGCGGTTTGATCTCATCGTTCTATCGGCCGTTTGGATGCATCTCGACTCGAGCGAGCGGCGCGCGGGCATGCAAGTCATCGCATCCCTGCTTGGATCGCCCGGAACGATCGTGCTGTCGCTGCGCCATGGTGCGGTGCCGGCGGGACGAATCATGTATCAAGTGTCGGCCGCGGAAACCATCGACCTTGCCCGGTCGGTGGGGCTGACGAATGTCCTCGCCGTCGAGGCGGAGTCTATTGAGGCCGTGAATCGGGACGCCGGCGTCACCTGGTCGCGGTTGGTTTTCCTTCAGGGTGCGCGGGACATCAACCAGGGGTCGTGAGTGGCACTCGTGGTTCTTCTGCGAGGGGTCAACGTGGGCGGGCACCGGAGGTTCCGTCCTGCGACGTTGGCCGCGCGACTGAGGCACCTCGATGCCGTCAACATCGGCGCGGCGGGAACGTTCGTGATCCGGCGCCCGGTCACGCGGGCGCACGTCCGCGCCGAGCTGAAGCGCAGGCTTCCTTTCGATGCCGAGATCGTGATCTGCGAGGGCCGCGAGATCGCCGGGTTGGTCTCCCGGCATCCGTTCGCGAGCCGGCCCGCCCGACCCGACGTCGTCCGCTTCGTGAGCGTCCTGTCGGGGCGGCCCCGCTCGATCCCGTCGATGCCGATGAGGCTGCCGTCCAACGGCACATGGCTGGTCAAGATCCTCGCGCGGAAGAGCCGATTCGTATTCGGCGTGTACCGGCGCCACATGAAGGTCATCGGCTACCTCGGCAGCATCGACCGGCTCTTTGGCGTCCCGGTCACCACGCGCAACTGGAATACCATCACCGCCATCGCCAAGGCGCTGGATGGAGCTTGACGGATGATGCTCAACAAGACGACTCGCGTTGCCTATGGTCTGTTCGGCATCGTTTACGTTCTTCTCGGCGCGGGGTCCATGCTGCTCCCGACCGGTTGGCTGCCGCAAAGCCTGGCGGGCAAGCTTCTGGCCGGCGAAACACTGAGCTCCTTCGGTGCGCATCTCTTGCAGGAGTTCGGAACCGTCGTCCTTGCGCTCGGCTTTGTGTTTCTCTGGTGTGCAAGCCGCGAGGATCACAGCCGCGGTCTTCACTGGATGATCACACTCTATTTTTCGCTGGACGCGTTGATCCACTGGGTTGGGCCGGGCGGCCTCATCGGCTCCGCCTCGCGGGGCATCATCAATTCCATTCCGTTTGCGGTGATGCTGCTGCTTGGATTGCTGCAGCTCCGGGCGTCCGCGCGGGTGCCACAGTCGCCGGCGCCTGGAACTCCCTAGGCGTCGCGACGGAGCCGTACGTGCGCAAGCAGTATCACTTTCGACCAGGTCCCGCGGGGTTGAAAGCGTGGGACGTCGATCGACTCGTGGCGCTGAGCAAGGATTTCGCTCCCGAGCGTGTCCCGATCGCCGACGTTCGGGAGCTGGACGAAGCGTACTGGGGTCCGTGCATGACAAGCCGGGAGGTCGCCGAGCACGCTCGCCTCATCGAGGAAGCGGACCTGGCGTTCCCTGTGATCCTCTCGAGCGATGGCCGCATCATGGATGGCATGCACAGGGTTCTCAAGGCGTTGCTGGCAGGCTTGAGCCACGTTTCGGCGGTGCGATTTCGCACCGACCCCGAGCCCGACTTCGTCGGTGTCGATCCGGAGGACTTGCCCTACGAAGAAGCAGGGTAAGACCTCCTCAGCGTGCAGCGAACTCGCGTATGCTCGTCAAATCATGAGCACATCGAAACCGAGCACCCAATCAGCAGCAGAGAAACGAGCGGCCGAAGCCGAGCTGCGCGGCCTCATCGTCAAGCTCGCGGCCGAGCATCAGCGGCTCGCAGGCGCAGTGCGACGATCGCTGCAAAAGCGTCTGCCCACCGCCCACGAGGTGGTTTACGAGTATGCCGACGCCTTCGTCATCAGCTATTCACCGAACGGGCAAGGGTACGATGGCGTGCTCGCGATCCGCGGGAGCGCGGAGGGCGTCAGGCTGTACTTCAACCGTAGTAAGGGACTGCCGGATCCCAAGAAACTGTTGAAGGGGTCCGGCGGCCAGGCGCGCTGGATCCAGGTGGAGGGCGCGTCCACTCTCGCTCGCCCGGCGGTCGCGCGCCTGATCGACGAGGCCTTCTCTCGCACCAGCGTCCCGTTTGCGCGCACCGGCCGCGGGCCGGTGGTGGTTCGCCTGACATCGGCGAAGAAGCGTTCGCGAAGTCGCAAGTAAATGAATGCGTCTCGCCTCTATCGAGTCGCAGCAGTTCTTCTCCTCCTGTTCGCCGCGGGCCATACTCTCGGGTTTCGCCAGTCCGATCCCGCGTGGGGGATCGAGACACTTCTCGGCGCACTTCGGACGACCCACTTCGACATTCAAGGGTTCAGTCGCACGTATTGGGACCTCTTCGTCGCGGCGGGCTTCCTGCGGACACTCTGGCAGCGATGCGCGTCACCGTCTGGTCGCTCGCGCTGTGCTTCGCTGCCATCACGGTGCTGAGCTGGATGTACCTGTTCGTCATCCCCATCGTCTTTTCCGCGGCGATCACCGTTTGCTTGACGGCGGCGGCGTGGCTTTCCGGTAAGAGCGTCAGTCCGGCTCGATGAGCAGGCGCGCTGGTGACGCGCCAGAACCCGTGGTCTGCAAGAGCGACGGCAGAAACGGTGGCCGCCCTTCTGTGATTGGACAGCACTGTCGTAAGCTGGACGGGAAATGGATCCTACGTCCGATCCGAAATGGAATGAACTCCGGGGTGGGTACGGGATCCCGTACGACCCAAGGCCGACGATCGCGGCCCTTCGTGCCGACCCACTGAATCAGGAGTCGTGGGACACGCTCTGGAATGAGCTTCACCACCAGGGCGACGTTGGAGACGCCTCCTATGCCGCAGTATTGCTACTGATCGACGCCTGCGGATCCACAAGCCGGGACTGGAACTTCTTCGGGCTCATAGCGACCATCGAGGTCGGGCGACACCAGCCGCATAATCCCCCGATCCCGCAGTGGTTACTGCCCGCGTACGAAACGGCGATGGCGCGTGCGAGGGAACTCGCCTTGGACGATCTCCGGACGACTACCGATCCCTACGTGATCCGGTCGACGATGGCCGTCGTCGCTCTTGCGGCCGGCGAACGTGAGCTCGGCACCCTTCTGGCGAAGATCGACTCGAGCGAGATAACCGAATGGATTCAACAGCACTAGACTTGCCGGCCACGACGTTCAGCGAGCCGCCGTATTTGCTTGTCGCGGCGCGGGAGACGCGGTGACGTACCTGGGCGCTGCGTTGGTTGCAATCGTGGTCGGGTGGATTGTCGACGCCCTGTGTCAACCCTTCCTCGGTTCGGCCGCGACCTTGATTGCCTCGTTCGTCGTCTCCACGGTCGCGTTCTTCATGGCCCGAAAGTGGCTGAACGAGTTGCGAGACGGCTAGGTGCTGCGTTGCCATCGCTGACGGTGTTATCGTCGGCCGACAAGGACAAGGACCTGCGATGCAGATCCTAGGAATCGATCATGTTCAACTGGCCATGCCGGCCGGTGAAGAAGACAAGGCTCGGCGGTTCTACACCGGGCTGCTCGGGATCCCCGAGGTTCCGAAGCCGTCAGCCCTCGCCGAACGCGGCGGTGCGTGGTTCCAGCAAGGCCCGGTAAAGATTCATCTCGGCGTCGAAGCCAACTTCCGTCCTGCATTGAAGGCGCATCCCGCCTTGCTCGTTCGGGACCTGGCGGCGCTCGTGCGGCGACTCAGTGAGGCGGGAGTAAGAGTGATCGACGACGACGGCTTGCCCGGCTACAACCGCGTGTACGTATCGGACCCGTTCGGAAACCGGCTGGAGCTGATGGAAGAGCAGACGTTCGACATCGAAAAAGCGAGCCAGGCGGCGGCGGAGTTCGAGAAGGCGCTGACTCCGATCGGCAAGCGTCCCGTGGACCTCAACCTTTTCAAGGATCCCGAATGGGGCAGCAAGTTGAGTACGAGGCCAGCACTTCTGGACGAGGTCGGGATGAGGGCCGAGGGCGACGCGCTCGTGGCCTCCTTGCTGGATGCCTACGCCGCCGGCGACGACGGTCAGCGTGCGTCCATCCGAAAGCTGTTCGCGAAGTATCCGATGTTCGCCTGGGCCGCGTGCATCTCGGAGCCCGCGTCCACAGCCAGCGGATTCCGCCGGCATCTACTTCTTTTCTCGGCGATGAACGGCGGCAGAGATATCCGCGACACGATCGTCGGGGTCGACCAGATCTGCGCCATCGCAACAGAGGCCGGCGTGAACATCGCGCCCGTCCTGGCGGAGGTTGAAGCCTTGTCGAGCGATGCGACGATTCACGGCTTTACCTCGTTGCAAGAGATCATGAAGCGCGCTCGAGTGCGATTTTCCGAGGGGGGGCTGACAACATGAGAGGACGTGGAACATTGGCGCTCATTTCCATACTCGCCGCAGGCGGTGTCTCGCTTGCGGGAACGGACGACATGAGCAAGTTCCTGGGAACCTGGCATGGCACGTCGACGTGCGTCAATCGGGAGGCCGCACCGAGCTGCAACGATGAAACCGTCGTTTACGAGGTGCGGCGCTCCGACAAGCCACAGACGGTCGTCCTCGCCGCCGACAAGATCGTCGACGGGAAGAGGCTGCCGATGGGCGATCTCGAGTTCGTCTACAGCAAAGCAGAAGGGTGCTGGCGGTCCGAGCTCTCGACGCCTCGGGTGCAAGGGGTGTGGTGCCTGGTGGTCGATGGAAACAGCCTGACCGGTGGGCTTCGACATCTCCCTTCCAAGACTCAAGTGCGGAAAGTCGAGCTGACGCATGAATAGCAAATCGGTATTGACTGTCAGCGCCGCGGCGTTCGGCGTCTTCGGCACCGGGTGGCTCTTGGCGCCCGGAGTCTTCTACAAATATTGGGGAATCGTGCCGGACACCGGCCAGTACATGGGCCGCCGCTACGGAGCGTTCATGCTCGGGGTCATGGTCGTCTCGTGGCTTGCGCGCGGCGCGCCCAACACCGCCGCGCGACGGGCGATCCTGGTGGGGTCCCTCGTGGGCTGGGCGCTGACGGACGCGCTCAGCGTCTACGGCGCGGTCGCTCTGCATCTGAACGCGTGGGGGGCCGTTGCGGTGGAGAGCGCCTTGGCGCTCGGGTTCTTCTGGGTGCTCTTCGTCCGGCGAGAGCCCGCGTGAAAGCGTCCGTCTTCGTCGGCACGAGTCTCGACGGCTTCCTCGCCCGGCTGAACGGCGATCTCGATTTTCTGCCGGACGACGGGGGCGAGGCGCACGGCTACGAAGAGTTCATGGCGACGGTGGACGCCATGGTCATCGGGCGCAAGACGTACGAGACCGTCCTGGGCTTCGGCGGATGGGCCTACGGGGACAAGCCGGTTTTCGTGCTCAGCACCGGCGCGCTCGCAGCCGCCCCCGCCGGCGCCGTCGTGGAGCATCTGGCCGGCGATCCCGCGAACGTCGTGGAGAAGCTCGAGGCGCGCGGAATCCGGCACATCTACGTCGACGGCGGGCTCACCATCCAGGGGTTTCTTCGGGCCGGCCTCATTCAGCGAATGATCATCACGCGCGTTCCCGTGCTGATCGGCACCGGGATACCGCTGTTCGGTCCGCTCGAGGGCGACATCCGGCTCACGCCGCTGTGGACGCGGCAGTACGCAAGCGGACTCGTGCAGACCGAATACGAGGTTGGCGCCTGAGTCGCGTTCAGGTACTAGAATGCCCGAACGCATGGAGGGTGCACCATTGACGACTCCACACAACGCTGCGGTGGACCGCGGATGAACGTCACACGCATCGCACTCGCAGCGCTCGGCGGTTTCGTCGCGTACATGGGCCTCGGCTTCGTGATGTTCGCGGCCCTGCCGTCGATGAAATCCGAGTTCGCGAAGTATCCGGCCGTGTTCCGGCCTCAGGAAGCGATGATGAGATACATGCCGTTGGGCATGTTCGGCATCGTCGTCGAGATCGCGGTGCTCGCGGTGCTCTACGCGATGACCTACCGGGGCGCCCCGGGGCTCGCCGCAGGCGCCGTCTTCGGCGCGTTGATCGGCGTATTTGCCGTGTGCTCGTTCGTCGTGCACAACTTCGTCAACCTCAACATCGGCTTGACGTTGACGATCCAGCAGGGCGTGGCCTACTTCGTTCAATGGCTCGTGACCGGAATCGTGCTGGGCCTGATCTACCGCCCGCCGCTGTAACGGGATCGGACGATGAAGACGCCGCAGAGCCGGGTGTTTGCGATCAAGTTCGCCAGCGTCTATCCGCTGTACGTGCAGAAGGCGGAGCGCAAGCAGCGCACGAAACAAGAAGTCGACAAGGTCATTCGCTGGTTGACCGGCTACACCCAGGCCGGCCTCGAGAAGCAAATCAAACAGGAGAGCGATCTTGAGACGTTTTTTGCCAAGGCGCCGTCCATGCACCCGCGAAGCGCGCTCATCACCGGCGTCGTGTGCGGCGTTCGCGTCGAAGACATCGAAGATCCGCTGATGCAGAAAATCCGATACATGGACAAGCTGATCGATGAGCTGGCCCAGGGAAAGCCGATGGAGAAGATCCTGCGGGCGTAAGCCCCTCGCGGTCGTCGTTCTCCTGCTCGTGGGTTGTGCCCGAGAACAGCCCAAGCCGAGCTACGCCCCCGGCCTGGGCGAGATCATGACGCTGACTCAAATGCGGCATGCGAAGCTGTGGCTCGCAGGGCAAGCCGGGAACTGGCCTCTCGCGAGCTACGAGCTCGACGAGTTGGAAGAAGGCTTTCACGACGCCGTGGTCCTTCACCCGACGCACGAAGGATCGCCGCTGCCGATCAAGGACCTGGTTCCCAGGATGACGAGCGGCCCCCTCCAGGAGCTGCGAGCCGCCGTGCAGGGAAAGGACAGGGAGGCGTTCACGCGAGCGTTCGACCGGCTGACGGACGCCTGCAACGCATGTCACCATGCGGCCAACTTCGGCTTCAACGTGGTGGTGCGTCCGTCGGGAAACCCGTTTGCCAATCAAGACTTCTCGGTACGGTAACTGCAGCTAAGGAGGACAGCTCATGTATCTCGTATGGTTCCTTATCATCGGCATGCTGGCGGGGTTTCTGGCGGGCAAGCTGACCAAAGGCCAGGGGTTCGGATTGGTGGGGGATCTCGTCGTCGGGGTCATCGGCGCGTTCCTCGGCGGGTTCATCTTCCGCCTCCTCGGCATCGCGACCTACAGTCTTCTCGGCTCATTGGTCTGCGCCACGGTCGGCGCGGTCGTGCTGGTCCTGATCATTCGAGCCATCAAGAAGGTGTGACGCCTCGCGTGGATCCCGCCGAGGCGGCCACAACGCAAATCACCGCGATCCACTGCCACCCGCGCAGCGATTCGTGGAGCACGATCAGGCCGATGAGGGCCGCCATCGCGGGCTCGAGGCTCATCAAGATGCCGAACACGCGTGGCGGAATCCTGCGCAACGCTTCGAGATCCAGGGAGTAGGGGATCACCGACGACAGCAGAGCGACGCCGGCTCCCGCGACCAGGACGCGAGGCTCGATCAGCGCGGCTCCGCTTTCGGCGATGCCGGCCGGCACGGCGAGAAGCGCAGCGACGGCCATCCCCAGCGCCAGCCCGGCGCCCTGAGTCGTGCGGCGGCCGAGCGCCGCTCCGACCGGGATGTACAGGCCCCAGCACGCTCCCGCGGCGACGGCGAACAAAAGACCAACGAGGTCGAGATCCCCGCGTCCGCCGGTCAGCAAGACCACTCCGCCCGCCGCGAGCACGGCCCAGAACGCGTCCAGCCATCGCCTCGATCCGCCGAGCGCCACCGCCAGCGGCCCGAGGAACTCGATCGTGACCGCGATCCCCAGCGGGATCCGCTCCAACGCCAGGTAGAAGCACAGGTTCATCGAGCCGAGAATCGCGCCGTAGCCGACCACCACGGCCCACGCGCGACGATCCATGCGCAGCGACGGCCGCCATACCAGCACGAGGATCAAGGACGCGAAGAGCAGTCGCAGCGCGACGGCCCCGAAGCTGCCGACGGCGGCGAACAGGTGCTTGGCCAGCGTCGATCCCAGCTGAACGCTGAGGATGCCGAAAAGTACCAGCGCCGTCGGCGGGATCGCGCCGAAGGCTCTTTCGGTGACTATCTCCAATCGTGACATCCCATCACCAATGAAGCCGACCGTTTCGGTCCACTATCCCGCCGAAGCATTCCGTAGGATGATGCGCGAGTTGCGTCGAATTGGGTGGAAAAGGGGAGTGTCCCTTATCTTCTCGATCGTCGTCCCCGCGTGGGGCGCCGAGCCGACGTGCGTCACCGCGCAGTGTCACGCGACGATCCTGACGAAGAAGGACGTCCACCCGCCGGCGGAAAGCTGCGACACCTGCCACGAAGCGGCCGAATCGCAGCACCCGCAGCCGGGGAAGAAGACGTTCAAGCTCGTGGCTCCGATGAAGGAGCTGTGCGCCTCCTGCCATTCCGACAAGACCGGGATGGCCCACATGCACGGGCCCGCGGAGGCGGGGGACTGCGTCGCGTGCCACGATCCTCATCAATCCGACAACCCCAAGCTTCTCGTGAAGAACGAAGACGAGCTGTGCGTGGACTGCCACGAGGACGCGGAGGAGTTCCAGAAGAAGCCCCACGTGCATGCGGCCCTCGGCAACGGCTGCACGACGTGCCACGACCCGCATGGCTCCGAGCATGCGAAGCTGCTCCCGGAAGCGGGGGGCGGCGTCTGCGTCACGTGCCACGCCGAAATCGGCGACAAGCTCGCGGCGCCCGTCGTCCACGCCGCGGTCAAGAGCGAGAAGGCCTGCGTGACCTGCCATTCGCCCCACGCGTCCGACCAGGACAAGCTGCTCCTGGCACCGGAGAAGGACACCTGCCTCGGATGCCATAAGACGATCGTCCCCGCCGGGGCCGCGACGGTCCACGCTCCCGTCAAAGACGGCGCCTGCGCCCACTGCCACGATCCCCACGGCGGACCGAATCCACGGCTGCTCACGGCGTCGTTCCCGAAACAGCCGTACGTGCCGTACACGGACCAGGACTACGCGCTGTGCTTTTCGTGCCACAAGCGCGAGATGCTCGAGTACCCCGACACGTCGTTCGCCACGGGCTTTCGCGACGGCGAGCGGAACCTGCACTTCCTCCACGTCAACAACAAGCAGAAAGGGCGGAGCTGCCGGCTCTGCCACGAGGTGCACGCGAGCCGCGGGCCGATGCTGATCGCCGATACCGTCCCGTTCGGAACGTGGAGCCTGCCGATCAAGTTCGTGAAGACGGAGACCGGGGGGAGCTGCGCCCCCGGCTGCCACAAGCCGCAGACCTACGACAGAAAGAAGAAATAGTCGAGAGTCGAGAGTCGAGAGACTCTTAACTCTCGACTACGGATACGACCAACGATCGTGGGCCACGCCGTGGCACACGAGCGTGCAGCTTCCTGCGAACGTCCCGCCGTCCTGGAACTCGGGGACGGCGTGCCCGGCCGCCGGCTGCACGATCCTGAGGTCGAAGTTGATCAGGTGCGTGTGCGAGCCCGTCCCGGCCGAGGCCGTCTCGTTCACACCGTGCGGATCGTGGCAGGCGGAGCAGGGGATCCCCGCCGCGAGGTGGCCGCTGTGGCCGCCTCCCGAGGGCGTGGCCCTGAGCGACTTCTTCCTGAAACTGTCGTCACGCAGGATGCTGGCCCGGTCGTGGCACCGGTAGCAGAGCGCGAAGCTGTCGAAGCTCTCCGGCGTGTTGTCCGCGGTGTCGTACCGCTCGCGCAGGATCGGCGGGTAGGACGATCCGTGCGGTCCGCGCGAGGTCCCCTCGTCGTCGGCGTGGCACGACGTGCAGTAGATCTGCTGCGACGCGGTCATCGTCGGCCGGAACGACGACGGCAGGCTCGGAACGTCGAAATTCTTTCCGGTCTCGATCACCGGATGGTACGAGGCGTTCGTGGTCGCGAACGCGAGGCGGGTGTTGGTGCTCGGGATCACGCGCTTGACGAAGTCGAGGTCGGGCGAGTTGTCGCCATGGCAGCGGAAGCAGACCTCGTACTCGTAGGTCGCCGCGGCCACGATCCCGCCGTTCCGGTCCACGCCGCGCACCCCGCGCAGGAGTCCCGAGGCGAACGGAGGCTCGGCGGCCTGGGTGCTCCCCACGTGCGGGTTATGGCAGTCGGCGCAGCCGATCCCCGGTGTGACGCCGCGGCTTCCGCCTCCCGCCCCGCGAAGCGTGGAGGAGACCATCCCCGGGATTTCGTGATGAGCCGAGGGCTTGCGGACCTGCCTGCCGATGTCGACGCCGCCCCCGCTTCCTCCGACGGCCGTGTGCGGCGGGCCCGGATTCGAGGCGTGGCAGCCGGTCGTCGTGCACGAGAACGCCGGCGAGACGTCGGTGAAGTTGAGCAGGTGCTCCGCGGAGGGCGCGAAGTGCGGCGTGTGGCACGCCTCGCATCCCCATTCGCCGAGCGTCCCATAGTTGGGCCAGGTCTTGGGAGGCCGGGGAAGGATGCCATCCACCGACGCGGTCGAGGTCGCGTGGGCGGAGCCCGGCCACCCGGTGATCTGGTGGCACGTGACGCACAGCGCGGAGTACCGGTTGTCCTTCGCGAGGAACTTCCCGTAGAGATCCTGGTGCGGGTCGTGGCACGTCGTGCAGTGGAGCTCGTCGATCTCGCCGAAGGTCAGGTCGGACGGAGGAGTAGGCGCCAGCTCCAGGTTGGGAAGCGCCGTGTGATACGGAAACGAGACCGGATGGTGGCCCGACAAATCGAGGCCGAAGTTCGAGAGGCTTTCGGAAGGCAGGACGTCGCCGCCGGCCATCGAGATCCCTCCCGTCGGATTCACGACGGCGCCCATCGCGATCGTCCCGTCGTGGCAGCTCAGGCAGAGCTTGGTCGGGCCGGTCGGCTGCGGGAGAGGCCCCGCGCGCAGCGTCGGGCTCGTGTAGACCGTATAGACCTGCGGCTCGAGGTCCTTGTTCCACAGCGGCGACGCCGGCGTCGCATTGTGCGGCGTGTGGCAGAACACGCAGATGCGCGTCTCCGTGGAGGCGCGCGTCACCCCCGGCCCCGATGCCGAAAGGTTGTGCTTCGTGTTGACGATGTCGGCCGTCGTCTGCGCGCACACGCCTCCGGCCGCCGCGGCGGCTGCGATCGCGGCGAGGCCGAGGGCGGCGAGGCGGCGGCTACGAGGCGGGTTCGGCATAGCGCTCCGTGATCTTGAACACCTGGATCCGCCGGTTGTACGTGTCGCAGACGTACAGCTCGTCATTGTCGGCGAGGAACGCCCCCGACGGGAGCCAGAACTCTCCGGCCTCGGTGCCGCGCCTGCCGAGCGTCAGAAGGAACTCCCCCTTGCGGTTGAACAGCTGGACGTTGTCGAACAGGCTGTCCACGACGTAGACGACCCCGTCCCGGTCGACCGCGATCCCCTTCGGCATCGCGAGATCGCCGGACCCGTCGCCGTGACGCCCGAACGAGCCCAATGGTTTGCCGTCCTCGTCGAAGATCTCGATCCGGAACGCGAGCGAGTTCGTGACGTACAGCTCGCCGCCCGGCGAGCGCACGATATGCGTCGGGAAGTTGAACGCGCCCGGCTCGTCCCCGCGGCTCCCGAACGAGAAGACCGTGTTTCCGTCGGTGTCCAGCGCGTGCACCGCGTTCGCCAGCGTGTCCACCACGTAGAGGAGCTTGCGGGCGGGGGAGTAGGCGAGCCCCGTCGGGCGCCGGAGCCGCGCGTCCCCCGCCTTCGTCACGGTCAGCCGGAGCGCCCCCTTCTCGTCGAAGCCGACGACCTTTCCCGACGCGTCGGAAACGTAGAGGCGGTTCAGCTCGTCGAACGCGACGCCGACCGGCGCGACGAGCGGATCCTTCTTCGCGCCCGTCAGGCGCAGGTAGGTCTTTTCCACGGGCAAGAAGAGGTGGACGGACCGGCGCCCCATGTCGGCCACCGCGATCCGGCCGTCGCTCCCCCTGGCGATCGCGACCGGGAGGATGAAGGCGTCGTGCTCCTCGCTGTCCTTGCCGTAGACGAACGCCTTGAACGCCTCCCCCGAGCCCTTCCGCTGCGAGAACCCCGAGAGCGACTCGACGTAAACCACCTTGGCCTTCGCCGGCTGCGGCGGCCACTGCAGGGCGATCGGCGCGGGCGTGCTGCGCACCGTCCACGTGGTGGCGCATCCCACGGCGCACAAGACGACCGCGGCGAGCACGGCCTTCGACGTCATTTCGAGAACTGCCTTCGCAAGCGGAAATAGTAGAACTGGTGGGCGCGGTCGTACTCCTGAAACGTATACGCCTGAGTTTGCGATCCGTACCCGGACGCGCCGGCGATCAAGTCGAGCTTCCCGACCTTCCAGCTCAGCGAGGCGTTGGCCGAGTACGAGTAGCCGTACACCCGCCCGGTCATGCGCGTGTACGCGGCGCCGGCGGCGAGCGTCATCGTGCGCGAGAGGAAGCTCTGCTGAAGCGTGCCCGAGACCGTCGCGGTCGTGTCGGTGTACGAGGAGGACGCCGTCCCTTCGGGAGCTTCAGGGTAATAGCGATGCAGGTAGGTTCCGGTCGCGTAGATCCGCGTGTCCGGGGTGACCGTCCCCACGTACTGGATCTCCCCCTTCCACGCGTCGTACGGGCTGACCGCCCAGTCGAGCGACTGATACTCGCCGAGCGCCCGCCACGGCCCGTCGAGGAAGCTCAATCCGACGGTGTAGGTGGTCGAGTCCGGCGAGACCCCGGGGAAGACGCCGGAGACGAGGTTGGACCGGACGGCGACGTAGTCGGCGTACGGGGTGATCATGTTGTCGAGGCAGGGGACGCTGACGTTGAAGCCGTACGAGTTCGTCACCAGCTCGAACGTCCCGGTCGCCAGCGAGTACGAGACGGTCAGGTCGTACGTTCCCGGGACGATGAAGGCCGGCGGCAGGGCGAACACCGTGATCTCGAGACGGTTCCCGCTCGCGACGACGGTGAAGTGCGTCCCCTCGATCAAGTGGACGATGGGGTTCGGCGGGATCGGCGAGAGGAGGGTGATGTCCACGGTACCGGGCTCGGCGAACGGCTGCGCGAGCAGGAACGTTCCGGGCACCGGCGTCCCCGGATGCGACTCCCCGACGACGTCCGTCCGCCCCTCGTTCTCCGAGTCGATGTGCGTGCCGTTGACGCCGATCTGGACGCGGCCGTGGGGGATCGACTTCCGGTAGTCGAAGCTGAGCGTGTGCGACGTGAGATTCGAGTCCCCCGTGGGCGAGGTCCGGTCGCGGCGCAGGAAGAGGTAGCGGCTGTCCAGGCTCTGGTAGAGGGTCTGGTTGACCTCCGCCTGCTCGTCCTCCGTCCGCTCCTCGCGGCTCGATCCGGCGAGGCCTCCGAAGATCGGCGTCTCGCTCTTGTTGTCGAACAGCCGGTAGGCGAGGTCGACGCGGAAGTGGGCCGGAAGATCGAGCGTCACCACCTCGTTGAACGCGAACCGGTCGTAGCTCGACCGCCCCGTGAGCGCCGCGGTCTGATCCGAGGTTCCCTTGGTCGCGGAGGCGTTGAGCCGCACGCGCGGGAGCTCGACGAACCCACCCGCGCCGTAGTCGCGCGCGTTCCCGTCGATCCCGCCGGAGCCCGTAAACCAGGACTGGTTGTAGGCGGCGTTGAGCGAAAGCTGATTTCCCCCGGCGTAGTTTTGGTAGTACTGCCCGTCCGCGGTGAGCCGCTTGACGTCGGCCCACTGAGACGACGAGTCGGTCTTGTTGTCGAGGTACCCCGCATGCGCGAAGAACGGCTTTCGCCGGAAGCGGAACTGCGCGCCGTTTCCCGTCTCGACGCTGTCGTGGAGGATGGCCGACTGCTCCATGTACAGAGGCTCGTGCCGCAGCGCGAAGACCTCGAAATTGTACGGGTGCTCGGGGAGCGCGAACAGATGCGCGTCGTACTCGACACCGGTCCCGGTCAGCCACCCGGCCTTCGTGCCCTCGATGGGGTCGTAGTTCTCCTGCTTGAGCGCTCCGGACAGCGACAGCCGGTAGAGCAGGAAGCGCGGATGGTAGAAGTAGCCGTTCGAGAACAACGTTACTTCTTCGCGGAAGAACGTGTCCTTCCACCCGAAGGCGTCGGCCGCGCCCCGGTCGTTCTCCCTCTCGTGGGATCCGAACAGCTCGACCCCGAGGCCGTTCTCGAACGGCTTGGGCAAAACGTCGGACCAGGCGGCATGGGATGGCGCGGCACGAGTGCTGCAGACCGCAGCGAGCGCGAGCGCGACCCCACGGCGCGCGTGAGCCCCCAGGCTCATCGGAGCAGGTACTTCTGCGCGGACCCGTGGGCGTCGTGGCACGCCGTGCAGTCCGCCTGCGGGTCGTCGTGGCCGGGGACCGCTTCCAGAGCGCCGCGGTCGTGGCAGCGGACGCAGAACGTCGCCGCGTCCGCGACGAGGAGCGCGGCGTACCGCGACCGGTGCGGGTCGTGACAGACGAGGCAGCCTCCCGAGGCCAGGGGGCCGTGGACGTACGTCACGTCCAGGCTGACCTCGTGGCACCGCCCGCACAGCTGGTCCTTCGGCGCGACGAGCGCGTTCATCGCCGAGGCCAGATGGCATGCGTCGCAGTTCTTGGCGGCGTAGGGGCCGTGCTCCGTGTACGACGCTTTCTGCGCGGCGGCGTGCGACGCCGGCGACGGGGCGGCGGAGGCGGGGGCCGTCTTCAGAGGCGGGACGCCGTCGAAGAACGTCGTGAGGGCCTTGTGGCGCGACGCCGCGCTGCAGGCGACGGCCGCCGCCAGGCAGACCAAGACCGCGGCGCGCGTCGGCGGCTTCACGGCTTCGCCAGCTTCTCCAGCTCTTTTTCCCTTTGCGCTTCGATCTCCTTCTGCAGCTCCTCGTCGGTCGGGTAGTGGACGCCCTTCTGCTTGCCGTACGCGAGCACGTTGACCATCCGGGGACCGAACTGGCTCGTCACGAGGATCAGGTATTCGATCTGGAACCCGGGCTGGGCGAACGATTTGAAGTAATCGAGGTCGTCGTAGTCGATCGTCACTTTTGCGGGGAGGAGGAGATTGCCGGGCTGGTCCCCGGCCTCGCCGAAGAACATCAGCAGCCGTCCTTGCTTGTTGAAGATCTGAACGTTGTTGAACGACGCGTCCACGGTGTACAGCCGGCCTTCGCGGTCGATGGCCGTTCCCTTGGGGCGGGCGAAGTGTCCGAGGTTGTCGCCGGCCTTCCCGACCGCCGACTTGTAATGGCCGTCTCGGTCGAACACGAGCACCTGGAACCGCCCGGCGTCGGTGACGTAGAGGGAACCTTCGGCGTCGAAGGCCACATTCGTCGGCAGGAGGAGCTTCTCTCCCGCGTCTCCCTTGTCGCCGAACGACTTGATGAACGCACCGGACCCTTTGTCGAAGACATTGATCAGATGGTTCCCCGCGTCGGCGACGTAGACGCGGTCTTCGTGCACCGCGGCGTCCACGGGCCGCCAGTCGCCCGGAGTGCCGTAAGCGGTCAGGTAGTCGTCATTCTTGTCGAAGGCGACCACCTGGCCGCGCACCGGGTCGGCCACGTACTTGATCCCATCGCCGTCGACGCCGACGTTGATCGGCTGGATCAGCCGCCCCGGCCCGGTCGCCCCCTTGAGCGGTGCGAACGTCTTTGCTTTGAGGTCGAACACGAACACGGTCGCGTTGGTGTCGCAGACGTAGATCTTGCCGCCCTGCACCGCGATCCCGTAGGGTTTGTCGAGCTTGAGGTCGGGCCGCTCGCCGGCAACGAACTTGTTGAACGAGGACTGGGTCTCGATGTCCTTCAACCCCGAGAACGAGGTCAGGTACTGGATCCGCGGCGGCGCTGGGGCGGGCGGGAAAAGGACCGGCGCCGTCTTGGGCGCGACCTTCGGGGCACAGGAGAGGGCGAGCAGCAGCGCGCAAGCCGCCGCTGCCCGCTCGATGGTTCTGGTCATTGCGGGAAAATCTACCAGCAGAAGACGTCAGGGAACCGTCAAACCCGGATCGGTCCCCTTGATGTGGCAGGTCAGGCAGAGCCGGCTCGCCGCGTCGCTCCGCCACAGCAGCGACTCGCCGGTGTTGCCGGTGTTGTGAACGGAGTGGCACGTTCCGCACTCCATCCTCGAGCTGTACAGGTGATCTTCGACCGTGCCCGCCGCGCCCAGCGTCGCGAGGCCGGCGGGACGGATCTCGGTATCGACCGCGGAGACCGCGGCGTAGTCGAATCCGATCGGGTGGTGGTTCCCCAGGTAGTTGTCGAGGCCGATGATGTACCGGCGGCTTGTGATCGGCGGTCCGCCGGACGACACCGACCGCAGGAGCTGGTCGGCGTTGCCGTAGGAGTTCACCGCGACCGATCCGTCGTGGCAGCTCAGGCAGAGGAGTGACGAGCTTCCCGGCACCATCGCGTTGAACGCCTGGAGCGCCCGCGGACCGGTCAGCGGGCGGCCGGGACCGGGGAAGTACATCGTGTAGGCCGCGTAGTTGTCGGTGAGCTGGTGGTTCCACAGCGGCAGGTAGGTGAACGGGTCGGCGGCCTGCGGCCCGCCGCCCAGGGCGCCGGGGCCGAGATTGGCCGGGCTCAGCTTGTACGTGTTGTGCGGCGCGTGGCAGTAGATGCAGATCCGCGATTCGCCGCCGGCCAGGCCGCTGTCGGGCGGGATGGCCGGATAGAGCAGCGCGAGGTCGTGCACCGTGCCGTTGATCCCCGTCCCGGGGTCGCCCGGCGCGGCCGAGGCAACCCCCGCGAGCAGCGCACCACAAGCGATCATCACGACGACGAGCAGCTGTCTTCTCATATGTCCTCCAGCGAGCAAACGCGCCAGCTCAGTTGACCACGGGAGTACCGAGGGTTCCGGACGGGGGCTTGATCTTCGGCGGCTTCACCGCACGGAGCGGGGGAACCGGGGAGTTGATGTCCACCGTCTGGTTCCCACCGACCGTAGCGTTCACCGCGGCGGGGAAGGTAAAGCCGACCTTCTGGGCGAACACGCTGTAGGTGCCCGGCGACAGCGTGGTCACGGAGTAGACGCCGTTCGCGTCGGTCACCGCGGTCGCGGCGACCAGGCCGGTCGCAACTTTGGTGATCGTGACGGTCACGCCGTCGAGGGGGCCGTTGTGGCCGGTGTAGTTGTTGGTCACGGTGCCCCCGATCGTGAAGTTGTGCGGCGAGGCCGTGCACGACTGCACGCTGGACTGTCCTACCGAATCGATCGCTCGGTGGGTGATCGGGTAGGAGCCGGCACCGATGTAGGCGTGGACGAACGGTCCGAACGGAACCGAGCGGTCATCGGCGACCACGGAGCCGTCTCCCCAGTTCACCGTCTCCTGGACGATGTCGTTGTTCGGGTCGGTCGAGGCGTCGGTCACGGTCATCGTCCAGGTGTTGTCGTCGAACGTGCACGTGCCGCCCGCCACGGGTGGCGAGTTGCCGCCGGAGGTCGTTCCGTGGATCCCGCGCGCCGCCACGGCGAGCTGGCTCGTCGTGAAGAACGGCACCGACGGGTTCGGGCGGCTCGCGTTGTGGCACTGGCCGCAGGCGTGGTCGATGTCGACCCACGCCGCGCTCGCGTAGTCGCCATCGGCCGCGAGGTTGACGGAGCCGGCCCCCATCGTCGCGTACGTGCTGTCGGTGTTGATCCTCCACAGGTGCATGCGCGAGTTGCCGGCGGTCGACCTCGGCATGTGGCAGATCTTGCACGATTCGCTGGGATTGGTCGCCAGGTGCTCGAGCGGCGTGCCGGCGCTCGAGAGGTGGTTGATGCGGGTCGGGTCGATCTGCGGCGCGCCCGAGACGGATCCGCCGGAGTTGACGTGGCACGTGGTGCATTCGCGGCGCAGAGGCTTGGCCTCGGGGTTCGTGTCGGCCAGCGCCCAGTGGACGTCGTGGCAGGTCATGCAGTTTCCCTGGGCGGTGTCGGTCGGCGTTCCCGTCGAGGTCTCGCCGTCCTTCACCCAGAAGCCGCTGGCGCCGCTCGTCGCCGAGCCGTTACCCGCGTTGGTGCAGGCCGTGTTGGCGATGCTGTCGAGGTTCGGGACCTCCTCCGCCGCGCCGTTCCGGTAGACCGTCGTGATGATGCTGCCGATCCCGATGCCGGCGCACAGGCCCCCCGGCCCGCCGGCCGCCGCCGCCCACGAATAGACGGTTGCGTCGAACGAGGTGATCCACGATCCGGTCGAGAGGGCGCCGCAACTCGCGGCGCTGTAGTAGCAAAACGCCGTGATGCCCGCGGGGGTGTACCAGGTGAGACCCGCGGCGGCGCAGTTGGCCGGCGTATCCCCGGGGGCGGCGTTGTTGCGGAACTGCGTGGCAGGCGACCGGCAGACGTACCCTTCGAAGCTGCTCGCGTACTTCGTCTTGTCGCCGACGTCCACCTTGGTGCTCGAGCCCAGGTACTGGGCGTGCGGGCTGTTCAAGAACTCGTTCGCGATCGGAGCGAGCCCCTTGGCGGTGTTGACGAAGTCACCCCCCGAGACGGGGATCACGGTCGCCGGGTTGACGGTCGCCGGGTTCGCCGGCGTGCCGTGGCACGTGTAGCAGACGTCGATGAGGTGCGTGCCGTATTCCGTCTGGTTGTGGCCCGACGCGCTCTTGGGCGCTCCCGCGTTCGGGAACGTGCAGGTGCCGGTCCCGACGCCCGTGCAGCAGCTGTACGGAGCGGCAGCACCAGTGCACAGCGAGTTGGCCGTCGTCCCCGCGGGTTGGACCTGGATCAGATCGTCCTGTGCCGGCTTCGACGTGCTGTGGCACATCGAGCACTGCACGCCCTGGAGGCCCCAGTCCGAACCGGCTGCCGTGAAGAAGGGCTGGAACGGTTTTCCAAGCGCGTCCCCGGCCAGCTTGTGGCGGGTCAGCACGAAGCCGGGCTTGTTACGCTCCTGGTAGGAGCGCGATTGATCGGAGTGGCACTTAAGGCACACGGCGCCGGTGCCGCTGTAGAACGCGCCGCCGCCGTCCTCGACGTTGGTCAGCGCATCGAGCTTGTAGACCGCGGTCCCCGAGGGCATGCCGGCATAATCGCCGCCGCTCGCGCTCGTCCGGATCGTCGTGCCGGTCACCGGCAGCCAGTTGTCCCAGGAGAATCCCTGGCCGAGGCATTCGCCCATGGTGTCGTAGGCGGCCGTCGTCAGGTCGACGGCCGTCCCCGTCGCGATCGTCGTGCCGTCTGCGCGGGTGATCGTTGCCGTCGTCTTTCCCTTGACACCGTAGGTGTAGCGGCACTGGCTGGAAGTGAAGCTCCACCCGAGGCCCGCGTCGTACGAGGCCTGCGTCTGACAGCCGTCGGGCGTGCTCAGGCAGGCGGGCCATTCGGCCGGTGTCAGAGAGAACGAGTTGTGACGCGACGGGCAGGTCGCGGTCGAGGTGTACGTCCCGTCGGCGCCGGCGGCGGTGAGATTGACCGACGTGTAGCAGAAGCCCAGCCCATCGCTCGGGTTGACGGGCCCTTGCGTCGTCGAGATCCCCGTCCCCGTCACCGGGAGCGAGCCGTCGGCCTTGCGGTTCAGGTACAGCCAGCCGTACGCGACGCACTTGCCGGTCGTGACGACCGTGCCCCCTTTCGAGATACACATCGAGTCGGTGTTGTCGAGATCGATGCGGGAGATGCCGCGGCTGTTCGCGACGTCGTAGCAGAGGCTCGTCGACCAGGCGTGCTTGTACCCGTCGTTCGGCGCGACGCCATTGCCGGTCGTGCACTGCGCCTGGGTGGTCATGCCGACGAGGTTGACCGTGCCGTTCGCCGAGCGCGTGTACGACGCGCAGTCCCGGAAGTTCGTGATCGACCAGTCGACGAGCATCGTGCCGTCGGCCTTGATGCCGATCACGCAGATCCCATCCCCGGGAGTGCGATACGCCCCCGGGCCGTTGGGTTTCGACCCGTCGGGCGGATACGTCGCCCGGGCCCCCGGCGTCAAAACCGCCAGGACCAGAACGACCGTGGCCATAGAGAGGAAGAATCCTTTGCTCTTGGCGCCCCCGATGGTGTCCATGATCATCTCCCTTGAATCCCGCGTTTTTCGTTGGTGCACGCGTTATCGAACCATCTGGAGGACCAATATACCTAGAACGCGGCAACTCTCCGGGCCGATTCTCGATAGGATTCGTCCACAATTGGCAGCCGAAAGAAACGAGCCAATGAGCAGCAACTTGAAGCTTTCCGCGATCCGGCAGATCGCCGTCACCGTCGGCAACGTGGACGCGGCCCTGCGCTTCTACCGCGACGTGCTCGGGCTGGATTTCTTGTTCAGCGCGGGGCCCAATCTCGCGTTTCTCAACGCCGGCGGCGTTCGCCTGATGCTCACCACCCCGCAAGGTGCCGGCAGCGTCGGGCACAACTCCATCCTTTACTTTGCGGTCACGCAGATCGTGACCACCCAGGCCGCGCTGGTTGCTCGAGGGGCCACGGAGGAACGGCCCCCGCAGCTCACTGCGAAGATGCCCGATCACGAGCTATGGATCGGCTTCCTGCGCGACCCGGACGGAAATCTCGTGGGGCTCATGGAAGAGAAGCGGCCGTGAACGCACGACCCGACTCAGGAGGAAACATGGAGACCTGGAAACCGGAGCGCGGCCTCATCCGCGCGGGGTTCGTCCTCTTCACGTTGGCACTGCTCACCGGGTTCGCCGTACCCGCGTTTCGAAATACGAGGATGGCGGTCAACGGCCACGTCACCGGCGCGATGAACGCGCTCTACTTGATCGCGCTGGGCCTTGCTTGGGGTCTCCTCACACAGACTCCCGCTCACGCAAAGCTGACGAAGATCACCTTCCTCTACGGCACGTTCGCGAACTGGGGCACGTCGCTGCTCGCGGCCGCCTGGGGAACCAATAAGCTGACGCCGTTGGCGGGCGCGGGGTTCACGGCGGCGCCGTGGCAGGAAGCGATCGTCCAGGTGTTCCAGGTGACGCTCACGATGTCGATCGTCATCGGAGCGGTATCGGTGGTTTACGCACTGCGCGGTCGAGCGAACGGCGTTTGAGCGCGATCCATCCGCGATGAATCAGTACACACCGGAACAGGTAGCGGAGATTCAGAGCCGCTGGGCGAAGCAACAGTCCAACGGACAATTTTGGTTCGTCATCTTGCTGATCACTTTGCCGGTGATCATGATTCCGCGCACCAACGCGTGGCTCTCTGACTTGATTGCTCCTGTGCCGCTGATGGCGTTGTGGATGCCTTTGTTCTTTGGAATTGCATGGATCGCAAACCGCTCGTCGCGTTGCCCGGGTTGTCAGGTTTGGATTCAGACGCGGATGAGAACGCGCAATGAGAATTACTGTCCAGCTTGCGGCGTGATGTTGCGTCAGCCGCCACAGTGATCGGACGAAAAGCACTCGACGCACGGAGCCGAGGGAGGGGGAACGAGCATGCGTTTCGAACTCAAGCGAGTCGAGCCGATGCGCGCGGCGAATATCGGGGCCGTGGTCTACGGGATCATGACGTCGGTCTTCGCATTGATCTTCGCGCCGTTCATGTTGCTGTTCGCGTTGTTCGCGCCGGGGGACCAGTCGAATGCGCTGGGAGTCGGAATGGTCGTCATCATGCTGTTCGTCTACCCGATCATGGGTTTGGCCGTGGGATGGATATCGGGTTTGGTGACTGCCGCCGCGTTCAACTTCGTCGTTCGGTTCACCGGCGGCCTGATCGTTGATTTCGACGGGCAAGCATTGGAGCCGCGGCCGGCGGAGGCGAGCGGTGGGATCGCGCAATGAGGGCGGCGCCTTCTGCCGCCGTGTGGCCTCCGCGGTGGAATCGGTGCTCAACCGCATGAGAACAATCGAGTGTCTATTGTGCGCCGGCGTCATACTCCTAGCAGGCGGTCATGGCCCGGCACGGAAGCAGCCGGAAACCCAATTCGACCTGGATGTTGAGGCCGGGCATTCTCTCGAGTCCGCAGAACGGGAAATGACAAGAGTGCTCAGCCAGTTGCGGGCTCGAGCCTCGGGCAAGCCAGAGGCCATCGCCGTCCTCGACAAGGCGCAGTCCGCTTGGACGGCGTACCGAGACGCACAACTCCACGCGATGTGGCCGTCCGACGACAAACAGGGTCAATACGGCTCAGTGTTTCCAATGTGTTTTGCCAATGCGAAAGCGACATTGACGAACAAGCGAACTGTCGAGCTGAAAGCAATGCTTTCAACGGTTGAAGGCGAAGTCTGCGGCCACGAGTTCCCTGATTGAAATAACCATGAGGTCTAACGACTGCGCGCTCGCGCCGATCCGTGCGACCCTCGCGATATGCCTTCCGTTACGGAGCTTGCCGAAAAGACGATGAAATCCGTTCTCGGGCAAGGCATGTCGCGGCTGCGGCGCACCTTGGGAGAGCTTCGTTCGGGGACCTTCATCGAATCCGCTCGCGCCCGGGCACAACGCCGAAAGAGTCCCTTGAACCTTCTCTTACCGCTGCTCATCATTCCCGTGTGGGCGGCGCTCTGGTGGGGTGGGTTCAACTTGGCGTGGGGCCTTCACGTGCTCATGCATCCGAATCATGCTGGACTTCGATCGTGCTTCTGGCCGGATGGCCTCCCGCTGCGAATTTTTGTTCCCAGTTTCTTGCTCGCCATGCCCGCAAGTCTTCCCTCTCTGGGCTGGGCCATGGTGTTCGTCAACTTCGCCCTTTATCGCATCCCGATGGTTCGCCAGACGTTCGATCGCGAGGCCCTGGGCCATGCGGGCACGGACTATCGCTCGGCCCAGGAAGCGCTGGTAATTGTTGCGACAATCGCTACCGGAGTATGCGCGTTGATTACGATCCTCGGGGCCGCGCTGCTCACGAATCTAAAATGACCCAGCGTTCCGCAAGAACGGCGTTCAGCCGCCCGGCGTCGCACAGGCATGAGGCCGAGTCGCCATGACGCCGTTTCGCACGTGGTCACTCGGTCGCGTCGCCTCGATATCCGGGTGTTGGCTGATCGTCGTCACCGTCTATTGTGGCTGGCAGTTGTTTCGTGACCTGCTCTGGATTCAACGCGAATCGAACGGTAACGGACCGGCCGCGGTAACTTTCTCCGGCTGGCGTGTGCTTGCACTGGCGCTTGTCCCGCCCGCCGTTTTGCTGGCCGCATGGCTGTTCGTACGCCGCGCAAGACCTTGAAGAGCGCTAAGCCGAAGCGTTCGCGGCGTGACATGGCGTAGCCCGTGGGTTACGCTCACTGTTAGCCAGACCAACGCCAAGGAGGTCGCCATGCGCCGACAGCTAGTGTTCGCTTTCGTATTCGTCGCCGTTGCGGCTGCGCTTCCGGGCTTCACTCGCGAGCCCGTGACCCTCGATGCGCTGAAGCAGCAATTCGTGGCGGATGCCAAGACGCCGGAAGGTCAAGCCTACGTGAAGCAGTTCTTCACGAATCCTTGGATGTTGGCGTTCGATGCGGCCCAAGATGCGTGCCGCGCCGCGGCAGTGCGCTCGGCGCCGCACGATTCGTTCGTGATCGCCCTCAGAATCGGCGACAACGGTTATCCGACGGATGCGCTCGTCAGCCCGGAAGACGACGGGATGAAGTGCGTCGCCGACCGGTTGATGGCGGATGGGTTCATCAGGCCGCCGCACGACGGCTTCGCAATCTACATGGCCTTCCAGAAGACGGAGCCCGGCACGGAGCACCAGCTGCAACAACAGGCGACGGAGACGACGACCGGCCGGTGACGGGACGATTTCTGACGGCGAGGTGGCTGCGCCTCGCGATGATCAACTACGAGATCGACCCGAGCGTCCTGCGTCCGCGCGTGCCTCGCGGCACTGAGCTCGACGCGTGGAACGGGCGGTGCTTCGTGAGCATGGTCGGCTTCCGGTTCGTCGATACGCGGGTCCTCGGCGTTGCGATCCCTTTTCACAGGGACTTCCTCGAGGTGAACCTTCGATACTACGTGCGCCGCGTCGTGAACGACGAGGTGCGACGCGGAGTCGTGTTCGTCAAGGAGCTCGTGCCGCGCCGGGCGATCGCGTGGGTCGCGAACGCGGTCTACAACGAGAGCTACAAGGCGGTACCGATGTCGTTTGAGGACACCGGCGAGCAGGTTCGGTACGCGTGGACGTACGGCGGGCGAGACCAAAGCATGCGCGTGTCGATCGGCGGCGAGAGTTACCTGCCGTCGCCGGAGTCGGAGGAGAGCTTCATCACGGAGCACTACTGGGGATACGTCACCCAGCGCGACGGCTCCACGGTCGAATACCGCGTGGAGCATCCACGGTGGCGCGTGTGGCGAGGGCAGGAGGTCGAGTTGAGTTGCGACGTACGTGCACTCTATGGAGACGAATTCTCCCCGGCGTTGACGGCGAGGCCTTCGTCGTCCTTCTTGGCGGAGGGCTCGGAGGTCGTCGTGCACCGGGGCGTCAACCTGAACGGTTCCGCGCGGACACGATGACCCGGCACATTTTTCATCTTTCAATTCCGGTCGCCGACCTCGACGCGGCGCGGCGGTTCTACACCGACGTTCTCGGCGCGAGGGTCGGCCGGCAAACACCGGAGTGGCTCGACGTCCTTCTCTGGGGCCACCAGATCACGCTTCAACTGAGGCCATCGGAGGTTGCTCCGCCGGAACGGCAAGGGAAGAGGCACTTCGGGGTGGTGCTCTCCTGGGGCGAGTGGGAGGCGCTTGCTGGCTCGATCCGAACGAAGGGCCGGACGTTTCTGTCCGAGCCGGCGATCCTGAACGCCGGCACGGCCGACGAGCAAGCGAAGATGTATCTCAGCGATCCAAGCCACAATGTCATCGAGATCAAGGCGTACAGGAACCTTCGAGAAACGCTAGGCTACGACCCCGACGAGTCCAGCGGAGGAGTCCAGTGAGCACCAAGCCCGACTACCCCTACGCAACACATCTCGACATCAAGTTTCCCGTGCTGACCAAAGTCGACGTGCCGGCGCTGGTTGGAGCCGTCAAGGACCAGTGGTACAACCAGACGCTCTGCAAGGTGAACGGCTCGGTCGTTCGCCTGGGCGTGATGCAGGGCGAGTATCACTGGCACAAGCACGACAACGACGACGAGTTCTTCTTCGTCCTCGAGGGGCACTTCATCATCGATCTCGAAGGAAAGTCGATCGACCTCCGGCCGCAGGAGGGCTACGTCATCCCGAAGGGCGTGGTCCATCGAACACGGGCCCCGGAGCGCGCGGTCATCCTGATGGTCGAGAACGCATCGATCGTTCCGACGGGGGACTGAGTCAGGGCTTGGTTGCGCCTCGTGGTGTCGCGTTGAAGAGCGCGCGCAGCGCGAGGATGACCGATGAGGTCCCCGTGCATCCCAGCGCGAAGAGCGTCCACACGAAGAAGAAGCCTCCGCGGGACGCCGCGAACTCGGGGTAATGAGCCCCTCTCATGTGCATGACCGGCATCGCCAGCGCAAACAGTCCGCCGACGAGCATGATGACGGTGCCCGACCGCCGCTCGGCGAGCAGTAGTGGGCCGATGAGCAGGACGACGAAGATGGCGACGCCGAACAGGTTCGCGGGCCCGGCCGGCGAGATGCCGCGCACGATGTCGTCCGTGACGTGCAAGGTCAGGAGCACGATCGAGATCAGAGACAGGACGATCAATAGCCGCGTGTTCTTCATGGGCGCTCCCTGTTGCATGTAGACTCCTCAAGGTAACCCGGGCGATTCGATCCCTGCGACGAGGAGGCTGTAATGGCGAAGATCACCGGAATCGGCGGCGTCTTCTTCAAGAGCAAGAGTACCGGAACGGCGCTCGCAGAGTGGTATCAAAAACACCTGGGCCTCTCGCTCGCCGATTTCGGAGGCGCGGTCCTCCGATGGCCGGACGATCCGGCGGACGACAAGGGCATGACGGTGTGGCACGTCGCGGACTCCGACACCAAGTGGTTCAGCCCGAGCAGCTCCGCGTTCATGATCAACTATCGCGTCGACAACATGGGGGAGATGCTCGAGCAGCTGCGTGCGGGCGGCGTGAAGATCGTCGGCGGACCGGAGTCGCACGAGAACGGCAAATTCGCCTGGATCATGGACCTGGACGGGAACAAGGTCGAGCTGTGGGAGCCGATGATCTGGGACGACAAGAACAAGGGCGCGTAAATGGCCCGTCGGCGCACCTTAGGAGCGATCGCCGTCGTCCTCGTCGCAGCGGGCGTCGCCGGATTCTTCGTCTTGAACCGGGAGCAGCCGTACGACCGGACGTTCGACACGCGCGTCGCCGATCCGGCGTACCGCACGAACGGCCCCGAAGTGCTGTTCGACGAAGGGCACCTCAACACGCACACGACGACCGGGGGATACAAGCCGCTGGCCGACCTCGTCCGGAGCGACGGCTACCGCGTGCAGGTGTCCGATCGGTCGATCACCGCGGAGACCCTGAAAGGAGTTTCGGTGCTGGTGCTCGCGCTCGCGCGCGGGTCGAACGACGCCAACGACCATCCCGCGTACACGGATGCCGAGGCGGCGGCAGTGGAAGAGTGGGTTCGTGGCGGCGGGTCCCTTCTCCTCGTGACGGACCATTGGCCGTACGGGTCGGCCGTCTCGTCCCTCGCCCGGCGATTCGACGTGGACATGGGGGCGGGATTCGTACAGGACGCGACGCACGACGATCCGGCGCGCGGCGACAGCCACCTCGTCTTCTCGGTCGAGAACGGGCTCCTCAGGGACCATCCGATCGTGCGGGGACGCGGCGCGGCGGAAAAAGTCGAGCGCGTGTTGACGTTCACAGGACAGTCGGTCAAGGGCCCCGCCGCGTCCGTGCCGTTCCTGGCGCTGTCGGACGCCGCGACCGAGCGGCCGCCGGGCCCTGCGAAGGTGGTGCGCGCCGGCGGCGACGTACGAGTCGAGATGGAGTACGGCGACCCGGTCTCCGCGGCGGGTCGAGCGCAAGGCATAGCATTGGAGTGGCACGCCGGACGCGTGGTCGTCCTCGGCGAAGCGGGCATGCTGCGGGCGCAACGCGAGCGCAACGGGAACCTGGTCGGAATGAACGTACCCGGCTACGACAACCGAAAACTGGCGCTCAATATCCTGCACTGGCTCTCGCGAGCGTTGTAGGAGGTCTCATGGCGTTCATTCAAGGTGCTCCCGCCGAGATTCACGAGCTGGCGCGTTACGAGGTTCGTCCGGAGTCCCTGGAGATCTGCCTCGCCGCAATCCACGAGTTCGTCGCGTACGTGCGGGCCAGCGAACCCGGCGCGCTGCGCTACGAGGTGTGGCAGGACAAGGAGCATCCGACGCGGTTCGTGCACATCTTCGTCTGGCGCGACGAAGAGGCGAATCGCGTTCACGGCGAGTCGGCGGCGGTGAAGAAGTTCGCCGGGGTTCTCTATCCGAACTGCATCGCGCCGGTCGAATTCGTCGAGTACGACCAGGTCGACGCGAACGTGGAGCTCCACCGCGGATGAGACGCCAGATCGGAGCGCTGCTGGGCGCGTTCGAGTCGCACAGCAGGCCAGGGATCGAGGCTGTGCTCGACGCCGGCGTTGACGCCGGGGATTCGTGGAACGGCAAGCCGCTCGTCGATCATTTCATCGAGATGTACTACCGCTCGGACGCCTTCCCGGATTGCCTGCGGCTTCTCCTCGACCGAGGCGCCCGAATCGACGATCCGCTACTGCGCGCCGTGCTGCTGAATGACGTGGCGGAGCTCGACACACGGGCGGCTGCGGGAGCGGAGGTCGCCACGCACCGCGTCTCCATGGCCTGCGCGTTCACGCCGCTGCGCGGTGCGACGTTGCTGCACGTCGCCGCGGAGTACGGCCACCTCGCGACCGCGCGCCGGCTGATCGCGCTCGGCGCCGATGTCAACGCGGCGGCCGCGGTCGACGATCAGGGGTTCAACGGCCATACCCCGCTGTTTCACACCGTCAATTCGAACGGGAACCGGTCGGCGCCCGTCATGCGGCTGCTCCTCGACGCGGGCGCCCGGGCCGATATCCGGCTGTCCGGAATCACGTGGGGCCAAGGGTTCGAATGGGAAACGGTCTGCTTCGACGTCACGCCCATTTCGTACGCTCAGCTCGGACTGCTCCGGCAGATGCAACGGACCGAGATCGACACCTACGAGAACGTCGAGGCTCTCCTGCGCGCGTCGGGCAGGCGGGTGCCTCCCGACTTGAACGTCCCCAACCGATACCTCGCTCGATGACGCGCTCGTTCAATTCCCAGGCGGCAGCACCGTGAGGGAGAGCGCTTTCACCGTCACGCCGTCGAAGCGGCGCGCGACATTCGAGCAGTCGGCGTCGGCGCAGACCTCGACCGTGTAGAGACCCGGTCGCAACGGCCCGGCGCGCAACAGCCCCGTTGTCCCGTCGTGCGGGATCATCGTGATCGTGCCGTCCGCGAAGATCGCTCGGGCCGCGGGGGCGTCCGCCGCGATGTCGATGGTTCCGGCGAGCGCTTCGAACTGAAGCTGAACGACGTTTTCTCGCCCGCGGTCGAGGTCGAGCACGAGGGGGTTTGGCGCCGGCGACAGCTTCTCGGGCAACAAGTACCGGTCGCGGACCTGCAAGCCGAAGGTGATGGGCTCGTTCGGCACGCCGTAGAGGCGCATCGCGCGAAGGATCGGAATCGAGTCCGGCCTGCGGTAGCTGTTCCGCTTGGCGCTGTCGCTATCGACGCGGACCGAGGACGCGGCGATCGTGGACGTCACGGTGGCGTGCGATACGTCGGGCTGTCGCTTCGGGTCGGGCGGGGGCGGCGTCGTGCCGTCGTCGACCAGGCGAGGGACGAGCAGGATCGAAGGCCGGCACGGGATTTCCCAGTTGCCGAGATCCAGCTCCTGGCCCTCCTGAAGCTGCAGGGTCATCGCGCGCGACGGATCGTCGCCGCCGCCCGCGAACGACCAACGGTCGAACCCTTGCGGACGGATCGCGAGGCCGTAGGAGCCGGGCGTCAGCGGGCCAAGCCGCAGCCGGTTCGATTCCGCCCCGCCGAGCGGAAGCCCGCCGAGCTTGTAGAGAGGATCGACCAGCTCGCCCAACGGGAGCGTCGTGCGCCACGCCGCGTCGCGGTAGGCCGGGAGCAGCCGCGCGTCGATCTTGAGCGGTAGGCCCCCTCGGTCATCGCAAGACAAGGCGGCGATCATGCTCGCGGCCTTGCGAAACACGATCGTCAGCCGCTTACGCTCCGTGCCCGCGATGTGAACGGGCAGCGTGTCGACGGGCTCGGACGCGCTCTCGCGCACCTGAACCAAGTAGCTCGCGTCGCTGGATCCACCGTACGACGCTTTTGCGAGGTAAGAGCCCGGCTCGACGGCGCGAATCTCGGCGCGGCCGCTTGCATCGGTGCGCGCCGAGCGGTGGGCCTTCAGAGCGCGCAGGACCGGGTCCTTGATTCGCGGAGAGGCCCCCGCGGCCACGCGCGCGACGCCCGCGTCGCGGTCGTCACGATCGAGCTTCAGCACCGCGCCGGACGCCGGAGCGTCGCCGGGCTTCAGCGCATCGACCTCGATCGAAGCCCCAGCGCCGAGGCGGACGGCCGCCTGACGCCATCGTTGGTCCTGTGCATTGGGATCCCGCGCGGGAACGCTCACGCTCGCATCGATCCCCTTCTCGTGGCCGGCGACGACGACGAGAGGGTCCAGCGGAAGCCCGGTGAACGTCGCCTTGACGGGCCCGCCCGGATAATCGGCGCTCGTTCGGCGGCGCGTGAGCGGCTCGTCGCCCTGGGCCATGCCGTCCTTCGAATAGACCTCGACGAAAGCGCCGTCGAGGTCGTTGTCGTCGGCATCCTTGACGGTGACGACGAGCTTTCCCTCGGGGCGCTTGCGCCCGCCGCCGTCGTCGCTGATCCGCACTTCGAACTCGAGCGCGTGCTGCGGCGTTGCCGTGCAGTCGACGTCGATGAACGGGGGGTCGGACGATTCCAGCCCGTCGCTGGTCGGCGTGATCCGCCAGACTCCGTCCGGCAGCCAGCCATCGTAGGTGGGCAACGCGAATTCCTCCGGAATCCACATGGGGTCGAGGGGGGGTGCCCCCACGGACGTCGCCGCCGTGGTCAACGGGCCGGGTGCCGTTAGCTTCGCAATGAGGCTCGGTAGGTCACCGCTCGCGCCGACCGAGGCCACGTGCGCGCGGATGAAGCAAGGACCCGAAAACGTGAGCGTGACGAAGCGCCGTTGCCCGCCTTCGTCGATGTCGAGCGTGGCGGACGCGAGCGGCGCCGTCACGCCGTCGATCTCGAGAGAGCGAAAGACCAGGCCGAGAGGCGGCGCGAACTCGACCCGCCATCGCCCCACGGGAAGCATCAACGTCGCCTTCGTCGCCTGCCGCAGCGTCCTGGCGACGCGCACGCCCGTGACGACTTCGACGAAGGCGAACGAATAGGGCGGGTCTTCGGGGATGTCGCTCACGACGTCGACGTCGACCTCGGAGCCGCGGGTGAGGACGATCGGGACGGTGAGGCGCGACTCGTCGCGCACCGTGAACTGCCCTTGCAACGAGTCCGATCCGGGAGACGAAGGCGGCATCAGGTACGCGTCGGAGAGACCCGTGATCGACGTCGCATAGATTCCGGGGATGAGCCCGGGAAACGTCGCTTGGCCGTTGAGGTCGGTCTTCCGGGGGGCGATGTACGCGAAATAGTGTGACGCCGCCACGCCCGACGTGCGGCTCTCGACGAGCCTGACCGCTACGAGCACATCGGCGAGCGCCTTCCCGTCGGGATCGACGACTCGAACGGTGACCTCGGTCGCCGCGCGTGCGCCGAGCGTCGATGCGGCGAGCACGGTCGCCAGCGCGAGCGCGTGCCCGCGAATCAATCGAGCTCCATGGATGGATGCTACGCCGGTCGGCCGCACCGCGCCGAGCCTCGGACTTTATCGGACCCAGGTTCCCGGCTTCGCGGTGAGCGTCTCGAGCACCGGCGGCGACGGCTCCTCCGAGGCGATCACCTCGTGGCACGTCGAGCAGTCGTTCTCGATCGACTTTCCGCCGGCGCTGGCGTGGTCGCCGTCATGGCAGCGGAAGCAGCCGGGGGATTCCTCGTGGCCGAGGTGGGACGGGTAGGTTCCCCACGTCACCTTGAGATCGGGGAACACGTTCGCGCTCCACAGGTCGATCAACACCGACGCGACCTCGGGCTTCGCTTCGCCGTAAGCGGTCATGAGCCCCTTCGTGATCCCCTCGCGCGCCGCAGCCTCGTCCGGGTAGCTCGCCTGCAGCAGCAGGAGCGCGTGCTTCTTCAACGAGGGAAGCTCGCGGGGAAGCGCGCCCGACGCCAGCGCTCGATTGACCGCGCGCTCGGCCGATTCGAGCGTGTGCGCCGGCCTGTTGTGGCAGTCGAGGCACTGCATCGTGTGGACGTTCGACCCGTCGCCGGCCGCGGCTTTTTCGCCGGCCGTCGCGAATTTCGCGACCCGGCCCTTGAAGGCGACCTCGACCCACGGGATCGTCGCGCGCGAGGCGTCGGTCGATGCGAAGCGAATGGTCTTCCCGGACGCCAAGTGCGCCTCGTGGATCTTGCCGACGTGCATCGTCAAGACGGTCCACGCCGGCGTGCTGGCCTCGTCGCTCGCGAATTTCGGGATGACGACGAGGCGCGACGACGATCCCACGCCTCGCGCGTGGCAGTGCTCGCAGGTGCCTTCGGAGCTGACCATGCGTCCGGAGGTGAGGCCGGCGGCGATCGGAGTGTGGAACGACGACGTCGTGACGTCGTAAAGCTGGCGCGTGCCGTTGATCTTGGATTTGAGCCAACCCGAGGCGCCCGGCGCCACGTGGCATTCGACGCAAGCGACGTTCTTGTGCGCGCCGCGCCGGTGGGCGACGGCTTCCGGCCGCATGACGTGGCAGCTCTCGCCGCAGAACTGGGGGGTCTCCATATGGTCGACCGCGCGATACACGAGCTGCGACCCGATCACGACGTTCGCCGCGGTGGTCACGCCGAGGAAGATGACCAGCCGCCGGAAGGCCTCTGCGCGATCGGGAATCGCGCCGAAGCCCGCTGCGATCCGGCGGCGCGAAAGGTATGCGCCGGCCGGGATCAGCGCGAGCCCGGCGAAGAAGACGATCGGCAGGATCAAGTAGAGGATGATGCCCGTGTACGGGTTGTCGATGCCGTTTCGCGAGTGAACCGCGAGCGCGAACAGCCAGCACACGCCGGCCGTGGTGACGAGGGCGACGCCGGCAAGGCTCAGCCAGTGGCTGGTCAGCAGAACCGAGATGGGGCGCTGGGGGGAGTTGCCCATGCGCGCATTATCCGACCGGCCGCCGTCGGAACGGACAAAATTTCGCGACCCTTCCGATCGATTGTTCGGCGGGAACTGCCTCTCATCACCTGGACAGGAACCCCTCCACCCTTTTCAGGAACGCATCGGGCTCCTCGCAGAACGGCAAGTGGCCGCTCTTCTCGAAGACCGCCAGCTCCGAGCCGGGGATCGCCTTGTGGATTCCCCAGGCGACCGACGGCGCCACGTTGAAGTCGTACCGGCCGGTGACGACCAGGGTGGGGAACTTGAACTTCGGCAGCTCCGGGTTGAGATCGAAGCGCTGGAGGTCGCTCCAGACCGCCTTGTTGACCTTCTGGCGGTACACGAACGCGCTCGAGCGCGCGAGGAACGCGTCCCTGTTCGCCGGCGAGTAAAAGATCATGCCCATGTAATCGTGGAGATCCGCGGCGATCGCTTTCTCGTCGCCCAGCTCCACGGCGAAGGCGAGCCCGTCCTCGTGCGCCGTGGTCTCCGGATAGATGTTCTTGAACAGGAACACGGTGTCCTGGATCTTCGGCGCCGCCGAGTCGACGATCATGAGGTGCGCGATCCGATCCGGATGCCGCGATGCATACGCCATCACGAGGTAGCCGCCCCAGGAGTGGCCGAGGAGGTCGATCTTCTCGAAGCCCAGGTGCGCACGGAGCGCATCGAGGTCGTCGACCTGCTCCGCGAGGCCGCACGGCTGGCCGTCCTTCAGCTCGGAGGAGCGCCCGTTGCCGCGCTGATCGTAGAACACGATCTTGCGCCCCTTCGCCAGCCGGTCCCACACGTCGCCGCAGAGCAGGTACGCGTGGTCGAACCCGGGGCCGCCGTTCGCGACCACGAGCGGTGTTCCGGAGCCGCCGCCGCGGACCTCGTACCAGATCGTCACACCATTGGTCTGGAACGTCTCGCCGTGCGCAGGCGGAGGATCCGCCGCGAACGCAGGAGCCGCGAGCACGAAAATCAGGGGCGCGAGAACGAACATTCGCAAGCGCATCGGGCACCTCCTCCGCCGCGCGGTCGCTCAACGCCGGCGTGACGTGAATTCTTCGACGACTTCCCGAACGGCCTTTCGTGAGAGAGCGGGGTAGCGGGCGAACGCTTCATCGGGGATCTCGTCGACGAGGCGTCGAAAGCGGGCCACGTCCACCATGCCGCTCGCGACGAAGTTGTCAGCATCCGACATGTCCTTGTTGAATCCACGAGCCAGCTTGGACAAAAGCTGCGCGTACGGATCGTAGTGAAAAAAACTGACGCCTCCGACGGTGTCGATCAAGACGTGACGTTTGTCGCTCGCCGCGAGTGCGGGCACGAAGTCTTCGGGCCGCGCGAACTCGATATTGAGCCGGAGACGCTCCTTGATGCCCTGCACGTCGCGAAAGACGTCGTCGTCGTCGGAATACACATCCGCATCGATCGTCGACGGCCTCCAGCCGGACTGAACGGCAGTCCCGCCCCCGATGAAGTAGACGCGGAACTTGCGACCTCTCGGGGCCGATCGCGCGATTTCGCGCATCAGCTTCTTCAAGTCGCCGCGCGTCAGCTCATGACGCATGCCGTCTCCGGGCGACGCGGGCGAATCGACAGGCATCGGCGAACGAGACGAGCCGCCGCAGGTGGGCTCCGTAGCGCGCGTGGGCGAGCTCGGGAGCACGCTCGCAGAGCAGCTTGTAGAGGCGGCTCTCGGCGTCCGGCTCGATCGCACCGACCGGAACGCCCTCACGACGCAATCGCGCCGCCGCGAGTGAGACCGCCAGGCTTTCGGCGGTCGACCGGCCGGCGGCGAGATCCGCAAGCCCGGCATCGACCATGTCGCCGCCGGGAAGTCCGAGCTCGGCGAAGCTCGAAGCGCCGAATCGCGCGCGAATCCAGCGCCGGGTCGCGGCGCGTCGCGCCACCGACCGCCGCGCGGGGCGAGCCATTCGCGCAGCGCGGGCCAACCCGCCGCTGCGTCCGGCTTTCCGGAACTGCTCTCGGATCTCCTCGGGGAGCCTCATGCTTCCAATATATGCTTAGGGGGTAAGCATAGCAATTCGATCTCGCCTACCGCCCCGCCTCCAGCATCTCCTCCGATGGATCGAGCCGGTCCCACAGGAGCGCCGCGGCGTTCACGAGCAGGACGTCGATCGCCGCGATCGGAATCGCCGCGAGCGCCGCGAGGAACGGGAATTCCCAGGCGGTCCACGGCAGATCGAAATACGTCTGGACGAGCGCCGCCGCGCCGAGAAGCAGGCCGCTCGGAATCGCGGCCAGGATCAGCGAGAGCGCCAGCAGCGCGGACGTCACCACGCGCTGGCCGAACATCGCGATGCCCTGGCTGCGATCGGGACCCGAAGGGATCCATGCCGGGGCGAAGAGGATGGCGAGATTCTGGAGCGCCGACGACAAGAACGACAGGGGCCCGGCGATCAGGAGGAAGCTGACGAGGAGCAACGGCAGCGCGATCGCATTGGGCACGCCGAGGAGCGATCCGGAGCGCGGCAATAACTGGAGCCCCGTGGAGTGACCGGACACCACGTGCTGCCACCCGGCGCCGAATGAGCACGCGGCGAGGAGCCCGGCGCCCAGCGCGGCTGCCACGACGCTGAGCAGAGCCGGGGAGGCAATTTGCGCGACCACGTAGCGCCGCGGGGACAGCGGCCACGTCCGGACCAGCTCGAGATAGCGCACGTCGGATCGCATGTCGTTGTTCCACATCATGCCGGTCACGAACGGCACGAAGATCATGAAGAACAATCCGATCGTGGCCGGGATGAAGTAGAAGACCGGATTCAAGCGAAAGAGCGCGAGCGTCGCCGCGATCGCGACCAGCGCTCCGCCCGCGACGAGCGCCAGCGTGCGCCAGGACATACGCGAAACCTGCACGGCGTTCTTCCAGATCAGCGCCAGCTCCGGCCGTCCCTGCGGGCGCAGCGGAAACGGCTGCCGCTCGCGCGCGCGCCCGGACTTGACGGCGAAGCGCCGGCCGGGCGTTTTTTTCGTTTCGTCCTGCTGCGCCTGGGTGAGCGAGGATTCCTCGAACCGCGCCTTCGATCGCAGCACCAGCTCGCGGGCGGCGACCAACATCAACGCGCCGCCGGCCAGCGGCAGGAAGAATCCGGCCCAGCTCGATGCGAACACGGGTGCGATCAGCCACCACGCGGGCGCGACGAGCGCGGCGAGCAGCGGCGGGGCCTCGATCGCGGCGAGGTTTGCGATGGTCTGCTTGGCATCTCCGGCGAGGACCGTCGTGCGGAGGGTTCCGGCCAGCTGGACGGCCCCGGTGAGGAGCACGGCGTAGAAGGCGAGCACGACGGCGGACACCACCAACCGCCGCGCGCGAGCCGCGGCCGGTGGGAGCTGGGCCTGCCGGAGGAGAAAGAGGGCGCGAGACTTCGAGAGCAGGTGCAGGAGCTCGAACAGGACCCACGTGGCGGCGAAGCTCGGCAGCCGTCCCAGCGTGCCGCGCCCGGCGACGAACACGGACACGAAGAACGCGCTGATGACGACGCCCAGCTCCGACTTGAGCAATCCGTATTGCATGACTTGCCGGCGGGTCAAAGGCGCCTGAAGCAGCATCGTCAGCTCGGCCTCGCGAAAGGGCAGCCCGAGCTGTCCCCACGGCAGAATCCAGCCGAGCGGCGTGACGGCGGTCAGCATCAAAGCGGCCGCGTCGTGGAAGATCGCTCTGAACGCGCTGCCCGTGACCGCCCACTGTTCGACGTTGACGGGCGCTCCGCCGCGCATCGCGGGACGCAGGACCCACGTCGCCATCCATCCGGCGCCGACGATGAACCCGACCAGATACTTGGGCTGGCGAAGCAGCCGCAGGGCGCGCACGACGCGACCCTTGATCGTGAGAGCTTGCAGCCGGATCAGGACCCCGATCACGGGGTATCGCTCTCGACCGCGCGCATGAAGATCGCCTCGAGGCCCGCGTTGTCTCCCAGCTCGGGCGCGGCGCGGCGGATCTCGTCGAGCGTCCCGTCGAGGATCTTCCGGCCCCGCACCAGCACGACCACGCGCTCGCACAGCTCCTCGACCAGGTGGAGCATGTGCGACGACAGCACGACCGCGGCACCTCCCGTGGCCGTGTCGCGGATGCGCGATTTCATGCGCTTCATCGCGACCGGGTCGAGGCCCGTCAGCGGCTCGTCGAGCAGGAGCGCTTCGGGCCGGTAGAGGAGCGCCATCGCCACGCCGAGCTTCTGCTTCATGCCGCGCGACAGCTCGGACGGGTAGGCGCGGCGCTTGTCGCCCAGCTCGAGCTCGTCGAGCAGGTGCGCCGCGCGCTCTTCGCCGTCTTCGACGCCGTACAGCCGCGCGGTGATCGTCATGTGGTCCCACGCCGTCAGGTAGTCGAACAGGCGCGGCTCGTCGGGGACGAACGCGAGGCGGCGCTTCGCTTCGACCGGCTGTGTCGCGAGGTCGAAGCCCGCGACGCGCACGCGGCCCGACGTCATCGGGATGATGCCGGTCATGCAACGCAGCGTCGTGGTTTTTCCGGCGCCGTTCGGTCCGACGAGACCGACGATCTCGCCCTTGCCCACGGAGAAGCTGATTCCCCTCGCCGCCTCCACCGTGCCGTACGTCTTCACCAGTCCGTCGACTTCGATCATTCGCGCATTATCGCGCACTCGCACGGAGGTATGAGAGAGTCTCGCCGTGACGTCTTCGATTCCAGCGCCCACCATCGAGCTGCGCGGCGCCGGCAAGCGGTTCGGCGCGGTCGAGTCGTTGAAGGCGACGACGCTCGCGGTCGGTCCCGGCGTCACCGTTCTCCTGGGACCGACGGGATCCGGGAAATCGACGCTGCTGCGTCTCGTGGCCGGCCTCGCGCCGCCGAGCGAGGGCGAGGTGCTCTTGTGGCGGCAGCCGCTGACGCCCGTCACGATCGGCTCCTTCAGGCGGCGGATGGGCTACGTCATCCAGGAAGGCGGCCTGTTCCCGCATCTGACCGCGAAGCAGAACGTCACGCTGGCGGCGCGTTACTTCGGATGGGAGGAGGAGCGCATCGCGCGCCGGCTGGACGAGCTGGTCGAGCTGACGCACTTTCCGGCCGACGCCTTGGCGCGCTATCCCGCGCAGCTGTCCGGAGGACAGCGCCAGCGCGTCGGCCTCATGCGCGCGCTCATGCTCGGCCCCGAGCTGGTCCTGCTCGACGAGCCGCTCGGGGCGCTCGATCCGATGATTCGCGCCGAGATGCGGACCGATCTTCGGGCGATCTTCAAGCTTCTCGGACAGACGGTCGTCCTGGTCACGCACGATCTCGTCGAAGCGGAATTCTTCGCCGACCACGTCGTCCTTCTCAACGACGGCGCCGTCGTCCAGCAAGGCCCGCTCGACGAGCTCTGCGCCCATCCGGCGAGCGAGTTCGTCGCACGGTTCATCAGCGCGCAGTCGCGACCCGGAGCGAGCCTTTGATCCGCCGTCGCCGCGGGCCGGTCCTGGCGATCGCGGTGCTCTCGCTCGCCGCGTGCCGCGGGCCGGCGTCCGACGTCCGCGTCGGCTCCAAGAAATTCACGGAGTCGGTCGTGCTCGGCGAGATCGTCACCCAGAAGCTGCGGGGCGCGAGTGTGCACGCCACGCATCGGGCGGAGCTCGGAGGCACGCAGGTCCTCTGGCACGCGCTTCTCGCCGGCGAGATCGACATGTACCCCGAGTACACCGGGACGATCCGGGAGGACATCCTGCACGGGGCCGGCGCGGGCGCCGACGACGAATCGCTGAAAGAGGCGCTCGCCGCGCACGGTGTCGGAATGAGCGGCCCGCTCGGATTCGACGACAGCTACGCGCTCGGCATGAAAGACGCCGACGCGGCGCGGCTGGGCATCGAGCGAATCTCCGATCTCCAAGGACGGCCGCAGCTCCGGTTCGGATTCAGCGAGGAATTCCTGAACCGAAAGGACGGATGGCCGGCGCTGCGGGAGCGGTACGGGCTGCCGCAGACCGACGTACGGCCGCTCGATCACGATCTCGCGTATCGCGCGCTCGCGGCGGGCGACGTCGACGCGGTCGATCTGTACACGACGGATGCCGAGATCCCCTTCTACCACCTGAGGGTTCTCGAGGACGACCTCGCGCAATTCCCGAAGTACCGGGCCGTGATCGTCTACCGCCTCGAGATCGAGACCCGCCACCCGTCCGTGCTCGCTGCACTCTCGGCGCTCGAAGGCCGCATCGACGCCGCCACCATGCAGCGGCTCAATGCGCGCGCCAAGCTCGACCGCGTGCCGGAGCCCGCCGTCGCGGCGGCATTCCTGTCCGCGGCGCCCGGTGTCGCGGCCGGGAATCGAGCGGAGGCGCGGGCGCGACGGATCGGCCGGCACACCGCCCAGCATCTCGCGCTCGTGGCGGTCTCGCTGATCGCCGCGATGCTCGTGGGTGTTCCCCTCGGAATCGCGGCCGCTCGCCGCAAAGCGTTGGGGGCGGCAATCCTCGCCGCGGCCGGCGTCATCCAGACGATTCCGTCGCTGGCGCTTCTCGTCCTCATGATTCCGCTGTTCGGGATCGGCACGGCGCCGGCAATCGTCGCGCTGTTCCTCTACAGCGTCCTGCCGATCGTCCGCGGCACCGTGACGGGACTCGAAGGGATCGACCGGGCGCTCATCGAGTCGGCGGACGTATTGGGGCTTTCGCGGCGGGCGCGACTCACGAAGATCGAGCTGCCGCTCGCGTCCCCGTCGATTCTCGCCGGCGTCCAGACCTCCGCCGTCATCAACGTCGGGACCGCGACACTCGGCGCGCTGATCGGCGCGGGCGGGCTCGGGCAGCCGATCCTCACGGGGATCCGCCTGGACGATCTCGGACTGATCCTCGAAGGCGCGCTCCCCGCGGCAGCCCTGGCGCTCCTCGTCCAGGCGGCATTCGCAGGCCTGGGCCGGATGATCGTCCCGAAGGGGCTGCGTCTTCGGCACGACGCGTGAGCGGTGGTAACCTTCCCTTCGGGTCGAATATTGCAAGGTCGAGGGTCCGATGCTCGATCGCGAGCGATTGATCGCACGCTATCGCCGCAACCGCGTGCGGTCCCTGCTTCTCTACGACTTCCTCGCCGACGAAGACGCCTACTACGGCCAGCCGATTTCGCTGCGGCACCCGTTCGTCTTCTATGAAGGGCACATTCCCGGATTCAGCTTCAACACGCTGGTGAAGCGCGGCCTCGGTGGGGCGAGCATCGATCCGGACCTCGAAGACCTCTTCGCGCGAGGCATCGATCCACCGACGGACCAGGCGCCGGCGTCGACGTCGATGCGAAATCGTGAGCTGTGGCCGACCCGTGCCGTCGTGCGGCAATTCGCGGACGCAGCGGACGAGCGGGTCATCGACGCTCTGGAGCACGCCGACATCGACCGGACCGAAGCCGTGTTCGTGATCCTCGAGCACGAGGAGATGCATCACGAGACGCTCTTCTACATGCTCCACCGTCTCCCGTACGTGAAGAAGAAACCGCCCCAGGGATACAAGCGGCGCAAGGACGGCGCCACGGCGCCCACGCGCTGGATCGAGATCGCTCCCGGCCGCGCGACGCTCGGTGTCGATCGAGCGGCGGTCGAGTACGCGTGGGACAACGAGTGCCCCCGTCATGACGCGATCGTTCCCGCATTCGAGATCGAATCCGGCAACGTCACCAACGCCGCGTTCATGGAGTTCGTCGCCGCAGGCGGGTATCGCGAGCCGCGATGGTGGGCCGCTTCGGACTGGGAGTGGGTGATCCGCGAGAACCTCTCGCACCCGCATTTCTGGGAGCGCCGCGACGGCACGTGGTTCTGGCGCGGCCTCTTCGAGCCGGTTGCGCTCCCGGCGTCGTGGCCGGTCTACGTCAGCCACGCCGAGGCGGAGGCGTTCGCGCGCTGGCGCGGCGTCCGGCTTCCGACCGAAGCCGAGTATCAGCGCGCTGCTTACGGAACGCCGGACGGATCCGAGCGGCGCTTCCCCTGGGGCGACGCCGCTCCCGATTCGTCCGTCCACGGCGTGTTCGACTTCGAGAGCTGGGACCCGCTGCCTGCCGGCAGCCGCCCCGGCGGGCGCAGCGCGTGGGGCGTCGACGATCTCGTCGGCAACGGCTGGGAATGGACGAGCACTCCGTTCGCTCCTTTTCCCGGCTTCCGGCCGCAGGACACGTACCCTCAGTACTCCGCCGACTTCTTCGACGGCGATCACTTCGTGATCAAAGGGGCCTCGCCCGCGACCGCATCGGAGCTGGTGCGGCCGACGTTTCGCAACTGGTTCCGCAGACGGTATCCGTTCGTGTACGCGACCTTCCGTTGCGTGAGGGAGAGCGCATGACGCCGATGACATCGACGGTGCAAAGGACGACCGCCCGGTCGTCCGCACACGAGTTCGCGCGGGACGTCCGGTACTACCTGTCGCTGCAGCCGCGGCAGCTGCCGTCGCGCTACCTCTACGACGGCCTGGGGTCGGCCCTCTTCGAAGCCATCTGCCATTTGCCCTGGTATTCGCTCACACGCGCGGAGACACGGCTGCTCGAGGGACACGCGCGGAAGATCCTCGGCTCCGACGTCACGACGATCGTCGAGCTGGGCCCGGGAAGCGGAGCGAAGCTCTCGACGTTGATCGCGGGCGCCGGGGGGCGGGGACGGCTGCAGCTTCATCTCGTCGACGTTTCCTCGAGCGCGCTCGCGCAGGCCCGGCGGGCACTCGAAGATCACCACGACGTCGATGTCGTCAATCACGAGACGACGTACGAGGCCGGCCTCGAAGAGTTCGGCCTCGTCCGGCGCGAAGGCGGGCGCCGTCTCGCGCTGTTCCTCGGATCGAACATCGGCAATTTCGATCCGCCCGGACGCGACGAATTCCTGCGCTTGGTCCGGCTTGCCCTGGATCGAGGCGATTCGTTCCTCCTGGGCGCGGATCTCGTCAAGCCCGAGCGGGAGCTGCTTCTCGCCTACGACGACCCGCTCGGCGTCACGGCGGCGTTCAACAAGAACTTGCTGTCGCGGATCAACCAAGACCTCGAAGGCGACTTCGACCTCGACGCGTTCAGCCACCTCGCGGTCTGGAACGAGGGCCGCTCGCGCATCGAGATGCACCTGCGGAGCGACGTCCGGCAGCGCATCGACATCGGCCGCGCGAGCCTCGAGCTGACGATGGAAGCCGGCGAGACGATCTGGACGGAAAGCTCGTACAAGTACCGCCCGCGCGAGGTCGCTTCGGTGCTCGAGCGCGCGGGGTTCCGCGTGCGCTCGCAATGGATCGACGGGGAGCGATTCGCGCTGACGCTGGCGGAGGCCGTCTAGCTCGCTAGCGGGGAGCCGGCTCGATGAACAGCTCGTCGACGTAGCACCAGCCCCAATCTTCGCCGCGCTCGAAGCTGCGCATGACCGGGTGCTGAGTCGCATGGAAGTGCTTGGTCGCGTGCTTGTTGGGGGAGTTGTCGCAGCAGCCCACGTGGCCGCAGCTCAGGCACAGCCGGAGGTGGACCCAGCGGCCGCCCGTCGCCAGGCACTCCTCGCAGCCTTGGGGGGTGCCCGGCTTCACCTTCTTGATCTCCTTGAGGTGCACGCATTCGTTCGGCATGGGGTCGGTCTCCTCGACGCTCGGCTTACGCTTGGGATTCGGCGAGCACCTTGTGAACGAGCTGGATGCAGACGGAGCCCTCGCCCACCGCGGCGGCGACCCGCTTCACGCTTCCGGCGCGAACGTCGCCGATGGCGAACACGCCCGGACGGCTGGTCTCGAAGAGGAGCGGCGCGCGCGCGAACGGCCAGCCTTCCTTCGACAGCGTGCCCGGGTCGAGGTCGGAGCCGGTCTTCACGTACCCCTTGTCGTCGAGGGCAATGCAGTCCTGGAGCCACGCCGTGTTCGGGTCCGCGCCGGTCATGAGGAACACGTGTCGAACGTCCGAATTCGCGGGCTTCGAATCGCCCTCGCGCCACGTGACCCGCTCGAGACGGGTCGTCCCTTCCATCCCGACGATACGGCAGTGGGTCTTGAGCGTGATGTTGGGCGTGTCTTCGATGCGCCGGATGAGATAGCGCGACATCGTTTCCCTGAGCCCCGGACCGCGCACCATCATCGTGACGTGGCGGGAGACGCCCGAGAGGTAGACCGCGGCCTGCCCCGCCGAGTTTCCGCCGCCGACCACGATCACGTCCTCGCCCTCGCAGAGGATCGCCTCGACCTGCGTCGCGCCGTAATAGACGCCGATCCCCTCGAAGCTCGACAGGTTCGGGATGTCCGGCTTGCGGTATCTCACGCCCGAGGCGATGACGACGGCGCGAGCCCGAACGACGGTGTCCGCGCCCAGCTCGATGCGATAAGGGCGATCGCAGTTCAATCTCAGGACGGTGCGCGCGACGGCCAGCTCCGCGCCGAACTTCTCGGCCTGGACGAGGGCCTTCTGCGCCAGTTCCTGGCCGGCGACGCCGGTCGGGAAGCCGAGGTAGTTCTCGATCCGCGAGCTGGATCCGGCCTGGCCTCCCGGCGAGCGCGACTCGATCATCAACACGTCGAGCCCCTCGGAGGCCGCATAGACCGCGGTCGACAATCCCGCCGGCCCGGCACCGATGACCACGAGGTCGCGAACCTCGGTTTCCTTGATCTCGTCGAGGCCCAGGCAGCGTGCTACCTCCTCGATCGTCGGATGCTTGAGCACGTGCTTGCCGTGGCAGATGACCACCGGCATGTCCTCGATCGTGATCCCGAATCGATCGAGGAAGTCCTGGACGGCGAGCTCTTTCTCGAGGTCGAAGTACCCGTAGGGCTGGCTGTTGCGGATGAGGAATTCCTGGAGGCCGAGCGTGTGCGAGCAGTGCTGCGATCCGACGAGGATGACGTTCCCTCCGCCCTGGGACATCAAGAGGGACCGGCGCAGGATGAATGCGCGCAGGAAGATCTCGCTCAGCTCGGCGTCGGTCTGGACCATCGCGCGCAGCCGGGACGCCGGCAGCTCGAGCGCGCGCACGGCGCCCTTCGCGCGGGCGCGCACGACGACCGGACGCCCCGAGAGGAGATCGACGTCTCCGGTGAAGGCGCCCGGCAGGTGCACGGTGACGGCGTGGCTGTCGCCCGAGAGGATCTCGATCGCGCCCTCGACGACCACGTACATCGGCCGGTCACGGTCGCCGGCCTCCCAGATCGGCTCGCCGTCGCCGTATGCGCGTTCCTCGGCGGACGACCGGATCCGCGCGATCTGCGCGGGGGTCAGTGCGGGGAAGGCCTCCGCTTCGGCTTGGATGGCTTCGGTCAAGCGGCGCTCTCTTTTGGTGTCCGATCCCGTTCGGAGGCCTCTGCAGGATACGCCCGAAGCGCATGAGTCACCAATCGGGAACGACCGGCCCGCGGGGAGCGACGGGGCTATACTCCGGGGACCGGTCACGTTGAGTCGAACACACAATCGAGGTCGAAGATGCACAGAACGAAAAACGATCTGCCCGAGAAGGTCCGGATCCAGGTCGCGGGGCTCCTGCAGGAGCGCCTCGCGGACGCCATCGACTTGGTGACGCACGCCAAGCAAGCGCACTGGAACGTCAAGGGGCCGAGCTTCATCGCGCTCCACGAGCTGTTCGACAAGGTGTACGCGAACGCGGGCGACTACGCGGACCTGCTCGCGGAGCGCATCGCGCAGCTCGGGGGAACCGTGGAAGGGACGGCTCGGGTCGTGGCCAAGAAATCGCAGCTTCCCGAATACCCGCTGACGATCGCCGACGGGCCGCATCACGTCGAGGCGCTGTCACGCAGCCTGGCCTATTTCGCGTCGGTGATCCGGCAGGGGATCGACCGGTCCGACGAGATGGGCGACAAGGGCACCGCCGACATCTTCACCGAGATCTCGCGGGGCATCGACAAGGACCTCTGGTTCGTCGAAGCGCACCTCCAGATCGAGCGCTGAGAGGCCGGGGGGCGTGTCCCGGGAGTTCGACGTCGTCTGTCTCGGCGGCGGGGTCGCGGGAGAAGCGATCGCGGGCGGCCTCAGGAACAGCGGGCTGACGCTCGCCGTCGTCGAGCGGGAGCTGGTCGGAGGCGAGTGCCCGTACTGGGGGTGCGTTCCGTCGAAGACCCTGCTGCGCTCGAGCGAGACGCTGACCGAGGCCGACCGCGCGCGCACGCTGGCGGCGTCGCGGGTCGAATGGACCGTCGATTTCCCCAAGATCTCGAAGCGCGTGCTGTGGATGGCGCGCGATCTCGACGACAGCCGTCCCGCCGCCGCCCTCGAAGCCACCGGCGCCAAGCTCTTCCGCGGCGAAGGGACGCTGACCGACCCGCACACGGTCAACGTCGGCGGCGAGCGGCTCGTCGCGCGCCGCGCCGTGGTGATCGCGAACGGCAGCACCGCCGTCATCCCGCCGATTCCGGGGCTCACGACGGTCGAGTTCTGGACGAACCGCCAGGCCGCGACCCCGCGCGAGCTGCCGGCGACGCTCGCGGTCCTGGGCGGGGGGGCGATCGGAATCGAGCTGGGCCAGGCGTTCGCGAGGCTGGGCTCGAAGGTGACGGTGATCGAATCGAGCCCGAGCTTCCTTCACCTCGAGGAACCGGAGGCCGGGGCCGCGCTGCGGCCGCACCTCGAGGCCGACGGCATCACGCTGACGATCGGCGACCCGTGCGTCTCCGTCGAGAAGAAATTCTCGAGGGTCGCCGTCCGATTGAAATCCGGCAAGACCGTCGAGGCCGACCGGCTGCTCGTCGCCACCGGCCGCCGGCCCAACTTCGAAGCGTGGAGCGCCGCCGGCCTCGCTCGAACCGAGCGCGGCTGGCTGAAGGTCGACGGGGCGACGCTCGCGGAGCGGCCCGGCGTCTTCGGGGCGGGAGACGTCACGGGCCTCGGCGGGTTCACTCACCTCGCGTACTACCACGGCCAGATCGTCGCGCGCCGGCTGCGCGGCGAGGACGCCCGCGCGGATCACGCGGCGATCCCACGCGTGACCTTCACCGACCCGGAGATCGCTTCGGTCGGGATCTCGGAATCCGCGGCTCGCACGCGCGGGATCGACGTCGTCGTCGCGACGAGCGACCCGGGCGACAGCGCGCGCGGCTATATCCACGACTTCCAGAACGGCACGATCAAGCTGGTGGGCGACCGCGAGCGCGGCGTGCTGATCGGCGCAACGCTCGTCACGCCGCGCGCAGGCGAGATCATCGGCGAGCTGATGCTGGCGATCAAGCTGGCGATCCCGCTCCGGTCCTTGGCCGACGTCGTTCATCCGTTTCCCGCCTTCAGCCGTGTGCTCGGTGCGAGCCTGGAACAACTCGCCGCCCAGGCGGCGTCACGGAGGTCACCATGAGTGTCGATCTGAAGCTCGAGGTCGTCGTTCTGCCCGTATCCGACGTCGATCGCTCGAAGCGATTCTACGAAGGCTTGGGATGGCGGCTCGACGGCGATTTCCCCGGCCCGAACAACTGGCGGGTCGTGCAGTTCACGCCGCCCGGGTCGCCGTGCTCCATCCACATCGGCCGCGGCATCACGCCGGCGGCTCCCGGCTCCGCGAAGAATCTGTATCTCGTCGTCTCCGACATCGAGGCGGCCCGCCGCGAGCTCAACGCCAAAGGCGCGAGCGTCGGCGAGACCTTCCATTTCAACGGATTCGGAACGCCGCCGGTGCCGGGGCCCGAGCCGAGTGGCCGGACCTACGGAACGTACGCGACGTTCAGCGATCCGGATGGAAACAGCTGGCTGCTCCAGGAGATCACGACGCGTCTTCCGGGGCGGGGATTGAGCAACTTCGACGTCGCGAGCCTGAGCGAGCTGCTCCAGGAAGCCGAAAAAGCACACGGGAAGTACGAGCCGGCCGCTCCGAAGCACCACTGGTCGGCGTTCTATTCCGCCTACATCGTCGCCCGGCAGCGGGGAAAGACGCCCGATGACGCGTACAACGACGGGGCGCGCCACACGGAGACGACCCTGCGGTGAGACCCGACATCGTCCCCGGCGCCGGTTTTCCGGACTACGAGCTGTCCGACCACCGCGGGAAGCACCGCACGCTCTCGCAGCTCCAGGGCGGCGATCCGATGATCGTCGTCCTGGCGCGCGGGGGGTACTGCCCGAAGGACCGCAGACAGCACGAAGGGCTGCTCCAGCTGCACCGCGAGATGCTCGTCGGCTACTGCCGGCTCGTGACGATCTCGACCGACAGCCTCCTCGAGACCGCCGAGTTCCGGAGCGCCGTCGGCGCCTCGTGGCCGTTCCTGTCGGACCCGGGGCGCAAGATCCAGAAAGACCTCGACATCGCGGAGTACACCGACCCCACGCACAACCCGATGATCCCGCACACGGTCGTGCTCGAGCCCGGGTTGCGGGTGCACAAGGTCTACAACGGCTACTGGTTTTTCGGCCGGCCCACGGTGGAGGAGCTGCGCCTCGACCTGCGCGAGGTGCTCAGACGTTGCCGGCCCGATTGGGACATCGAAACGTCGGCCCAGCGCGCGGCATGGGAGGGAGGCGACAAGTCGGGCTTCTATCCCTACGGCAAGTCCCGAGCTTCCGAGCTCGCCGACGGAGATTGACCCGGCTCGTCGCCGTCGCCCGTCACGAAGCGGTCAGAACGTCCAGCCCATGTTCATGCGGAAGCCGTCGAACGACTGCGTCCCCGCCTTGTTGAAATCAATCCAGAGCACGTTGTAGCTGCCTTCGACGAAGAACCGGTCGGTCAACTCCGCACGAACGCCGGCCGCGGCGCCGTAGGCGAACGACGTGTCCTCGAACGTCGGCTGCCAGGTATTGCAGATGTAGCCGTACCACGGATCCCACCAGCAGGTCCCGGTCGCCGGGCCGGAGGGGATGTTCGAGTCGACCCAGGTCCATCCGAGGCTGGCACGAAGGAACGGGGTCACCTTGCTGTTGAGGATGTTGTACTGGCCAACGAACTGGAGGTTGGCCGCATCGAGCGTTCCTCCGATGTCGACCGTCGCGTCCGGGATCTGGTCGTTGTTGTTGTCGGTCGCGATGCTCGCGTCGTAATTGGCGCTCAGCCAGGTGAAGTCGACGCCGAGCATGAACTTCTTGTTGAGGTTGTAGCCGAATCCGAAGCCCCAGCCGAGGTCGTCGTTGACGTGCACCTTCGTCCCGTTCCCGCTGTCGTAGCTCGAGCCCGACGTGAACGTGATGGGGATCGACGTCTGCCACTTCTGCTCGCGATCGCTTTCCGCGGCGGCGGCACGCGGAATCAAGCTGACCAATCCCAGAGCTGTCCCCAGGGCCAGCAGCATCGTCACCGTTTGGCGGCCGTGTCTCACACGCATCGTGTCTCCTTTTCGAATGGAGGTTGTTTCCGATCGTGGATCCTACTCCAGTCGGAGGCATTCCAAGCCGTGGAGTTCAATTCCGTAATCGTGAAAGCGGGGCCCGGCCGCCCATTCGCGAGGCCGCCCTCCCGCTCCATTGCGTGCCGACGCGAGGGGCCTAGATTGCCGGCTCCAGGTTCCCTTCATTATTTAAGGAGGCCGCCATGGGATTCTCGGGGATCCGCGCGGTGATCATGATCGGCATTCTGATCGCTCTCGTCCTTTGCGTGACGAAGCTCGACATGCCGAAATGGATCTTGCCCGCCGGCTTGATCGTCAGCGGCGTGCTCGTGAAGAGCGTGAGCGTCAAGCGGGTGGCGGCTTAGCTCTCGTTTTCGACGATCACTGGATCGTCCTGCTCCGGCAGGTGGCTCTTGCCGTCGAATGAGATCTGGTGCCCGGAGCGGTGGGCTTTGGTCTCGAGATAGAAACGGTTCCACTCGTTGGCGGGGATCACGTGCGGGATCCGCGCGCTGACTTTGGTGCCGAGCTTCTCGAGCTCCTGGACCTTTCGCGGGTTGTTCGTCATCAAGCGGATCGATCCCACGTTGAGGCTCGCGAGCATGTGGGCGGCGATCTCGTAGTCCCGCTCGTCGTCGCGAAATCCCAGGGCCAGATTGGCATCGACCGTGTCGAGCCCCTTGTCCTGAAGCGCGTACGCGCGAACCTTGTTGATGAGTCCGATGCCGCGCCCCTCCTGGCGCATGTAGAGGATGAGCCCGTGGTCCATGCGGCCGATCTTCTGCATCGCGACCTCGAGCTGGTCCCGGCAGTCGCAGCGCAGCGAGCCCAGCGCGTCGCCCGTCAAGCACTCGGAGTGGAGGCGGGTCGGGACATCGTCCCCGCCCATCACCTGGCGATGGACGATGGCGATGTGCTCCTTGCCGTCGCGGTTGTTCCAGAAGGCGACGATCTGGAAGTCGCCGAACCGGCTCGGCAGGTGCGCGACCGCGGCGACCCGGACGCAGATGTGATGAGGGCCGAGGCCGTCGCAGTCATGGTCCTTGTCGCGGTCGACCAGCTCCTCGAGCGAATTCACGGGTGGAAACTTGCCGCACGGTTGTGCCATGCAGGCACGATAACATTCGAGGGGACCGGGCGCCCTGGGGCCGCTACTTGGTCACCGTCATCCAGAAGGGCAGATATTTCTTCGCGTCCTTCAGGCCTTGCTCCGTCACCGCCGTTCCCGTCACGTTGAGCTTGGTCAATTTCGGGAGCGGCTTCAACTGGGCCAAGCCTGCATCCGTGATCTTCGTCCCGGCGACGTTGAGGCCTCCGAGCCCGGACAGGCGCGCGACGTGCGCGAGGCCGGCGTCGGTCACGTCATCGTTCGAGAGGTTGAGCGATTCGAGGCGCGTCATCCCGGCCAGGTGGACCAGGCCCGCATCGGTGACCTTGGTGTCGGCGAGATTGAGGCTCGTCAGACCGGTGAGTTTCTCGAGGCTCGCGAGGCCCGCATCCGTGACGCCGGTGCCCTTGACGCCGAGGTACTCGAGGGCGGACAGGTCTCGCAGATGGGTGAGGCCGACGTCGGTGATCTTCGTGCCCACGACGTTCAGGACGCGAAGGGCCGGCAATGTCTTCATCACCGCGAGCGAGTCGTCTCCGACCGGCGCTCCCTGGAGGCCGAGAACGCGGAGCTTCGGGAATCCCGCGAGCGCCCGCACATCGGCGTCGGTGACGGCCGGGTTTCCAAGGTTCAGCTCTTCGAGGTCGCGAAGCTGCGAAAGCCGGGGACGGACCGACTCGAGGCCTGAGGCCTTCTCGAGCCCCACGCTGACGATCCGCGAGCCGCTCCGCTTCACCGATCCGCCGGCGGACTCGATCGCCGTGCCGAGATCCGCCGCGGCCGCGCCCGCCGCGGGCGCCGCCGGTGGATCCGCCTTGCCCGTCGCGCCACCCGTGGGCTCCAGGCGGAACTCGAGATAGTCCGTGCGGACCGGCTTGACCAATCGCGGCTCGCCCGGGTACGGCTCGTCGCGAAGGTAGTAGCTCAGACGCACGCGGCGATCCTCCGGGTAGTAGAAAGCGTGCCAGAAGGTCCGCTCCGGGGGACGGGACGGGTCGGCAGACTGGGACATCTGCGCGTCGACGTTCTTGTGAAACCCGCGGATGGTCTCGTCGTCGAGCCTTCCGGTCGCGAGCTTTTCCTCGAGATACGCATAGCGCTTGCAAACGGGGCGCGCCGTGTCCGCCGATGGAGGCTTGCCCTCGGCGAGCCTCGTGTGAAGCGTGAAGTTCGTCATGATCAGCGGCTGCCCCGGGTTTTCGATCACGAATTCCTGGTTGTGCGACTGCGAGTACTCCCACACGAACGCATTGCCGTTGCGGTCGGCGATCAGGTAGTGCACGGGGACGTACTGGTAATACTGCTTCGTCGCCCAGAGCACCTGCTTCGCGTCCTCGACGGTCGCGCACGTGTCGAGGAGAAGGCGGATGGTGGACAGCTCGCTCAGGCCCACCGCCGGAACCCGCGTCGGCTCCACCGGAAACTTGGAGAACAGCTCGTCGTCCATCGCCAGGGTCACCGTCAGTCCCTCGGAGTTGATGCCGTCGAGCACGCCGCTCAGGAGGTCGTAGGCGACCATCGCGATCGAGGCGTACCCCTTGTCGGGATGCAGCTCGAGCAGGTAGGGGCGCGCGGTGGGATGCAGGATTCCCGGCGGAAGGAAGCCGAAGCTGAGCGCCCCGGTCGTGAAGTCGTAGTCGCGGCTGACCACACTCTTGCCGTTCGCCATCGACGACGGCGGCAGGTGGGCGATGGAGCAGCCCGCCCGCAAGTCGGTGAACACGAGCGCCGTGAAGTCCCAGCCGTCGTCGTCGATCGTCATGCCGAACGCGGAGGCCACACCCCGCATGCGATCGACGAGAATCGGATAGTTCCGCTCGAGGAACTTGCGCTGCGCGCGCATCTGGAGCGGGTCCTTGGCCGGCTGGAGCCGGGCGCCGTACCGCTCCTTGGCGATCCCGGCCAGCGCGCGCCCGATCTGCTCGTTGGTGCCTCGGAGGACGAGGTGACGGACCTCCAGCGAGTCGTTAGGGCCACCGGCGATGACGCGATCTTCCTGGACGACGTTGTCCGAAGCCGCGGGCGAGGCACAGGCGATCGTGGGGGAGAGCAGAGCGATGAGGATGAAGAGAGGGGGGATCGCGCGCGCGAGGCGACGGATCATCGGGGCACCTCCTGATTTTGACCTTGTGCTTGCTTCTTTGACCTAAGGTCATTATTATGACCATCGGTCACATGAAGAGTCAAGCGGAAGCTCGAACCCCCAGGCAGCGCTACCGGGAGGCGCTCCGGCGCGAGATCCTCGATGCCGCACGGGAGTCGTTCGTACGGGACGGCTACGAGGGGGTTTCGATGCGCCGGCTCGCCGAGACGATCGGCTGCTCGCACGGCAACCTGTACCTGCATTTCAAGGACAAAGAGGCCCTGTTCGACTGCCTGGTCGAGGAAAGCTTCGACCGGCTCGGCGAAGGATTGCGGAAAATGGCCGAATCGGCGCGGCGGGACGATCCCGTCGAGCTCGTGCGGAAGCTGGCGCACGCGTACGTCGAGTTCGGCATCGCGAACCCGAGCGTTTACGAGTTCGCGTTCATCTTGCGCCGCCCGGGGAAGGCGGGGCCGCGCAAGCCGCACGTCACCTACGAGCGGCTGCGGTCCCTGGTCGAGCGGTGCGTCGACGAAAAACGGCTCCGCCGCAAGGACGTCGAGGCGGCGAGCCAGGCGCTCTGGGCGGCGGTCCATGGGATCACGTCGCTCATGATCGTCCGCCCGGCGTTCCCGTGGGCCGATCGCAACAGGGTAATCGGCCTGGTCGTCGACGCGGCCGTGGACGGGATGCTGGCGCAACCCCGCTGAACGAATTCGCTTGCTCGCCATCGGGAGCCCCGGTATGTTCATGGGGCTCATGGCGACCGAACTCGGCTCCGCGAATCAGTATTGGTGGTGGCGCTTCCACCAGGCGGGAGAGGCTGCGCTGAAGCGCTGAGCTAAGGACACAAGCCGGAAGTTCACGAGCCTCTTCAGCCCCCGGGCCGAAGAGGCTTTTTTGTTATTGGACGGCGAACATGAAGCAGACCACGTACGAAGAATTCGTCGAGCTGGCGCGGCGGGGAACGTTCGTGCCGGTCGCGAAGGAGATCATGGCGGACCTGCTGACGCCCGTCTCCGCGTTCATGAAGATCGCGGAGCACTCGGACTACGCGTTCCTTCTGGAGAGCGTCGAGGGGGGCGAGCACATGGCCCGCTACTCGTTCCTCGGCAAGGATCCCTTCCTCGTGCTTCGCGCGCGCGACGGGAAGACACTCATCGAGCGCTCGGGCACGCGGGAAGAGTCGCCCGAGCCGTTCGTCCCCACGCTGCGCGGATTGATGGCGAGGTTCCAGGCGCCGTACGTGGCCGACCTCCCACGGTTCACCGGCGGCGCGGTCGGGTTCCTCGGATACGACGCCGCGCCGTGGTTCGAGCCGGCGCTTTCGCGCGCGTGGACCGCAGCGCGCTCCGCGGAATCGAATGAGCCGCGCGAGGACGAGGCGGGCTTCATGCTCTTCGACACGGTGCTGGCGTTCGACCACGTCAAGCACCGCATCCTGGTCATCGCCAACGCGCGCATCACGCCGGACGAGGACCTCGAGGCGCTGTACCAGTTCGCCTGCGCGAGGATCCAGTTCCTGGAGCGCGAGCTCACGCGCGCGTTGTCGCAGCCGGCCGCCGTGCGGTCCGGGCTGGGTCCGGTCTCGTCGAACATCGCCCGGGAGACGTTCGAAGGCGGCGTCCGGACGCTTCAGGACCACATCGCCGCCGGGGACATCTACCAGGCGGTCTTGTCCCAGCGATTCGACGTCGGCGTCGCCGCCGACCCGTTCACGATCTACCGCGCGCTCCGGCACGTGAATCCGTCGCCCTACATGTACTTCCTCCGGATGGGCGGCCTGTCGATCGTCGGCTCCTCCCCCGAGATGCTGGTGCGAGTCGAGGGACGGCACGTCGAGACGCACCCGATCGCGGGCACGCGGCCGCGGGGGCGCAGCGAAGAGGACGACCTGCGTCTCGCGGAAGAGCTGAAGCGCAACGAGAAGGAACGCGCCGAGCACGTCATGCTCGTCGATCTCGGACGGAACGATCTGGGGCGCGTGTGCGAATCGGGGTCCGTCCGCGTGCCGCAGCTGATGGCCATCGAGAAGTACTCCCACGTCATGCACCTCGTCTCGACCGTCGAGGGACGCCTGGCCGATGAGTGCGACCGGCTGGACGCGCTCGTCGCGTGCTTTCCGGCGGGGACGGTGTCGGGCGCGCCGAAGATCCGCGCGATGGAGCTGCTCGCCGGGCTCGAGACGACGCGGCGCGGAATCTACGCGGGCGCCGTCGGATACCTCGACTTCGCGGGCGATCTCGATTTCTGCATCACGATTCGAACGATCACGATCCGAGACGGCCGCGCGTCGGTGCAGGCGGGCGCCGGCATCGTCGCCGACTCGAATCCGGCCGCCGAGTTTGAAGAGACGAAGGACAAGGCAAAAGCGCTCCTGCGCGCGATCGAGATGGCGGAGACGGAGCTATGACGTTTCCCGCACTGATCGAGAAGCTCTCGAGGCGCGAGGATCTGTCGTCGAGCGAGGCGGCGGACGCCATGGCCGAGATCATGGACGGTCGCACGCCGCCCGCGCAGATGGCGGGTTTCCTCGTCGGCCTGTCCATGAAGGGGGAGCGTCCGGCGGAGATCGTGGGGCTCGCTCGGACGATGCGCGAGCGCGCGGTCAAGCTGTCGGCGCCCTTCGAGGACGTGTTCGACACCTGCGGCACCGGCGGCGATCGGGCGCACACCTTCAACGTCTCGACCGTGTCGGCGCTCGTGCTCGCCGGCTGCGGCGTTCGCGTGGCGAAGCACGGCAACAGGTCGGTTTCGAGCCGATGCGGCAGCGCCGACCTCTTCGAGGCGCTGGGCGTGAAGATCACCGCCTCCGCGGACGCCGTGGAACGATCGCTGCGCGAGGCGGGGATCGCCTTCTTCTTCGCGCCGACGTTTCACCCTTCGATGCGGCACGCCGGCCCGGCGAGAAAAGAGCTGGGCGTGCGCACGGCGTTCAACCTGCTCGGTCCGTTGACCAACCCCGCGGATGCGAAGCGCCAGCTCGTCGGCGTGCCGCGGCCGGAGCTGACCGAGCTGGTCGCGCGCGCTCTTTCGCTCCTGGGCACGGAACGGGCGTGGGTCGTTCACGGCGCCGACGGACTCGACGAGATCTCCACGACCGGCTACACGAAGGTGTCCGAATGCCGGGCGGGCGCGGTGCGTACGTTCTACGTTCATCCGTCGGAGTTCGGCCTGCCCAAGGCGATGCCGGACGCCTTGCGGGGCGGCGACGCGGACCAGAACGCGGCGATCGCCCGGACGATCCTCGAGGGTCGGACCGGGCCGCCGCGGGACATCGTTCTCTTCAACGCCGGCGCGTCCCTGCTGATCGCAGGCCGGGCGGCGTCGGTGGCCGAAGGAATCGTCCAGGCCGCGAAGTCCATCGATTCCGGCGCGGCGGCAGCCGCGCTGGACCGGCTCGTGCGGGCATCCCATGCGTGACACCCCGGGACACGCGAATTTCCTCGAGTCGATCGTCGCTGCGACGCGTCGCTGCGTCGAAGAGAGGGAGCGGACCGTTCCCATCGCGGCGCTCGAAGCGCGGCCTTTTCCCGAGACGCGGTCCTTCCTGCGGGCTGTCACCGTAGGCAAGGCACCGCGTGTGATCGCCGAGTGCAAACGCCGGTCGCCGTCGCGCGGACTGCTGTGCCCGGACTACGATCCCGCGGCGATCGCAGCGGCGTATGCGCGCGCCGGGGCGGCGGCGATCTCCGTGCTCACCGAGCCCGAGGCGTTCGACGGCAAGCTGGAGCATTTGAGCTCGGTCCGCGCCGCGGTCGACGTTCCCGTTCTCCGGAAGGACTTCATCGTCACGGAGTACCAGCTCTTCGAGGCGCGCGCCGTCGGGGCCGATGCGGTGCTTCTGATCGTGGCGGCGTTCGCCGCCGCCGCGAACGGCCTGCGCGCACTGATCGACCGCGCTCGTGCGCTCGACCTCGACGTCGTGGTCGAGGTCCACGACGAGGCGGAGCTCGCTCGCGCGCTCGACGCGGGCGCGGCGATCGTCGGAGTCAACGGCCGGAATCTGCGCACGCTCGACGTCTCGCTCGACGCCGCGCGCGCTCTCGCGCCGCGGATCCCGCAAGGCATCGCGAGGATCGCCGAGAGCGGAATCACGACGCCGCGCGATCTCCGCGCGCTCGCGGCGTCCGGTTACGACGCGTTTCTGGTCGGCGAACGCCTCATGACCGCAGCGGATCCGGGCGCGGCACTTCTGGAGCTGCGGCAATGCTGACACCGGGGCCGTCGTTCGGTCTGCGCGACCCCGACGCCCGCGGGTATTTCGGGACGTACGGCGGACGCTTCGTTCCGGAGACGCTCGTCGCGCCGGTTGCGGCGCTCGAGCGGGCGTACTTCGAAGCGCGATCGGACCCGCTGTTCCGGGCGAAGCTCGACGACCTCTTGACCGGCTTCGTCGGGCGCCCGACGCCGCTTCACGAGGCGACGCGCTTGAGCGACAGGTCGGGCGGCGCCCGGGTGTTCTTGAAGCGGGAGGATCTCGCCCACACGGGCGCGCACAAGATCAACAACGCGATCGGTCAGGCCCTGCTCGCCTCGCGGATCGGAAAGCGCCGGGTCGTCGCCGAGACCGGGGCGGGTCAGCACGGCGTGGCCACGGCCACGGCGTGCGCGATCCTCGGGCTCGACTGCTGTGTGTACATGGGAACGGACGACATGGCGCGGCAGGCGCCCAACGTCTCTCGGATGCGGTTGCTCGGTGCCGACGTGAGAGCCGTCGACGCCGGCGCGCGGACGCTCAAAGACGCGATCAACGAGGCCATGCGCGACTGGGTGACGAACGTCGCGGACACCTACTACCTGCTCGGCTCGGTCCTGGGGCCCCATCCGTACCCGCTGATGGTGCGCGAATTTCAATCCGTCATCGGCCGCGAGGCGCGAGCGCAGATCCTCGATCGCACGGGAGCGCTTCCGGACGCCGTGGTCGCGTGCGTCGGCGGCGGCAGCAACGCGATGGGCCTCTTCGACGCGTTCCTCGACGACGCCGGCGTGCGCCTCGTCGGCGTCGAGGCGGGGGGTGAAGGCATCGTCGCCGGCCGGCACGCGGCGCGCTTCGCCGGCGGGGACCCCGGCGTGCTCCAGGGGACGCGAACGTACATCCTGCAAGACGCCGCCGGGAACATCGAGCGGACGCATTCGATCTCGGCCGGGCTCGACTACGCCGCGGTCGGGCCGGAGCACGCATGGCTGCGCGAGCGCGGGCGCGCGGAGTACGTGTACGCGACCGACGCCGAAGCGCTCGACGGATTTCAAACGCTCGCCACGCTCGAAGGGATCATCCCGGCGCTCGAATCCGCCCACGCGATCGCGCACGCGCGAAAACTCGCCGGGGAGCTCGGCCCCGGCAAGCGCATCGTCGTCAATCTCTCGGGCCGCGGCGACAAGGACATCGAGACGGCCGCGCGCGAGCGGGGGCCGCGATGAGGGCGGCCGCGCCGCGGCGCGACTCGCGACTCGACGTGTGCTTCGCGAGCCTACGGGTGGAGCGGCGGACGGGCCTCGTCGCCTATGTGACCGCGGGGGATCCGAGCCTCGAGCGGACGCCCGGCGTGCTGTCCGCGCTCGCGCGCGGGGGCGCGGACGTCATCGAGCTGGGGATTCCATTCTCGGATCCGCTGGCCGACGGGGCCGTCATCCAGCGGGCCTCGGAGCGGGCGCTCGCAGCGGGTGCGACGCTCGAGCGCGTCCTCGACGTCGTCGCCGGTGTCCGGGGCGAGCTGCCGGTGCCGGTCGTGATCTTCACGTATGCGAATCCCGTCCTGAAGCTCGGCATCGAACGATTCGCGGGGCGGGCGAAAGCCGCGGGCGTCGACGGGGTCCTCGTGCTGGACCTGCCGATCGAGGAAGCCGGGCCGCTGTCGGAAACCGTCTCGGCCGCGGGGATCGACACGATCCTCTTGCTCGCTCCCACCACGACCCGCGCCCGGATCGAGCGCGCCGCGGCGTCGGGCCGGGGATTCCTGTACGGGATCACGCGAGCGGGCGTCACGGGCGCACGCGCCGCGCTCTCGGCCGACGCCGCGGTGCTGGCCGCCCGGATCCGCGAGGTGACGTCGATGCCGCTCGCGATGGGGTTCGGCGTCTCGACGCCGGAGCACGTCGCCGAGATCGGCCGGTTTGCCGACGCCGCCGTCGTGGGGAGCGCGGTGGTGAGAGTCGTCGAAGAATCAGGGGATGGCTCGAAGCTCGAGACGCGTGTCGAGGATTTCGTCCGGCGGCTGACCGGAAGAGCGAGGTGACGCCATGATCGTCGTGATGGAAGAACGGGCGACGGAGGAGCAGATCCAGCAGGTGATCGCGCGCCTCACGGAGCAAGGCTTCGACGTGCATCGATCGACGGGGGCGCTGCGCACGGTCCTCGGCGCGGTCGGCGGCCATCACGAGGCGGACCCGCGCCTCGTCGAGATCCTGGACGGGGTTCGCGAGGTCCTGCGCATCACCGAGCCTTACAAGCTCGCGAGCCGTGCGTTCAAGCAGGAGAACTCCGTCGTCACGATCGGCGACGTGCGGATCGGCGGCGACGAGGTCGTCGTCATGGCGGGGCCCTGCTCCGCGGAGACGGACGAGCAGGTCGAAGCCACGGCCGCGGCCGTGAAGCGAGCGGGTGCGAAGGTGCTGCGGGGCGGGGCATTCAAGCCGCGCAGCTCGCCGTACAGCTTTCAAGGACTGGGCGAGGCAGGTCTGCGCATGCTGCGCACGGCTGCAAACCGGCACGGCTTGAAGCTCGTCTCGGAGGTCATGGACGTCGGCCAGATCGAGCTGATCGAGCGCTACGTCGACATCCTTCAGGTCGGCGCCCGCAACATGCAGAACTTCACGTTGCTGAAGGAGCTGGGCAAGTCGGGGAAGCCGGTCCTTCTGAAGCGCGGCATCTCGGCGACCATCGAAGAGTGGCTGCTCTCGGCGGAGTACGTCCTGTCGGGCGGAAACCGGGACGTGATCCTCTGCGAGCGGGGAATTCGGACGTTCGAGAGCTACACGCGGAACACGCTGGACATCTCCGCGATCCCGATCGTGCAGAAGCTGAGCCACTTGCCGGTCGTCGTCGACCCGAGCCATGCGACGGGCCGCCGGGACAAGGTCGCGCCCGTCGCACGAGCCGCGGTCGCGGCGGGCGCCGACGGGCTGCTCATCGAGGTGCACTGCGACCCGGACCACGCGAAGAGCGACGGCGCGCAGTCGATGTTCCCGGCGCAATTCGACAGGCTGATGGCCGAGCTGCGGATCCTGGCGCCCGCGATCGGCCGATCGATCTGCCTCGAGCCCGCCGTGCGACGAGGCTGGCGCGCCTCGTAGCCCGCGCTCACGGAATCGCGGCGTCGCGTCCCGGCTCTTGCCCGAGCGTCGATTGCCAGCTCGTCGGCGTGCACCCGCCGCCCTTCACGAGATACCAGAAGCCCGTTCCCGCGGGAGGTGGGTTCGGATCGACGAGCACGTTCGACGTGCCCATCGTGATCGTCTGCACGGCATAGGCGCCGATCGAGGACGACGTCGTGAAAGAGCCGCGGACCGCCCGGAACGCGATCCCGACGGGCCAGCGGAACGTCGCCTTGTCGGCGTCGACTTTGACCGTCTGGCCGAAGACCACGGGCGTCCCCGAACCCAGGTTCACGACCGCGTGGACCGCGTCGAGGTCCGCCGGCCCCCAGTTGGGGTCATGGGCCGAGCCGTCATAAGCCATCTCCCACGTGCCGGCACCGTCGAACTCCAGGACGTCCTCGTCGTCGAAGTCGACGCCGCCGATCGTTCCGCTTCCGTCGAACGACAGAAGCAGGTGCCCGTTGCACGGGAGGTAATCCGCCGCGTCGAGGTTGAGCCCCGGAGCGATTCCCGCCGTCTGGCCGTTGAAGAAGCTCTTGAACGAGGCGCCGTCGAACAGCACGAGATCGGCCGGCTCGACATGAAGGCCGGCGATGTCGAATGCGCGGTCGAACGAAAGAAGGAGCGAGCCTCCGTAGACCGCCACGGCGTCGAGGTTCACGCCGTCGGGGATGCCGACCGCCACGGCGTTGAACTCGATCGCGTAGCCGGCGCCGTCGTAGCGCACCACGTCGCCCGGCCGCGCTGTCACGCCGCCGGGAAGCACGACCGTCGTGTCGAACGACAGCAGCTGCACGCCGCTCGGGCGCACGTTGTACGCGTCGAGGTCGGTCTCCGCCGGAATCGAGCCGATCGGGATCAGCGTCACCGATCCGGCGAGATTGTCCCGCAGGACCCCCTCGTCGTTTGCGGTCGTTCCCCCGATCGTCACGGTCGTGTCCGGCGAGACGCGAATCTCGCTGAGCGGCGTCGCGGAGAACGCCGGCGCCACCGTCCCCAGGAGGACCATCGCCACCGTGCACGCTCCGACGCGTCGATCGCTCATGGGCAAACGGTGTCCGAGCCGCAGATGTTCGTTCCCAGCTCGAATCCGCCGCTCACCTGAGGGTTGGCGTTCCCGCCGTTGTTCCCGGTGAATACGTTTCCGCCGTATCCCGACGGACCGACCAGCACCAACGCGAACGAGGTGTGCCCGTGCGCGATCGTGTTGGTCACGCGAGAGTTCTCCGAGACTCGCATGCCGGTGTTGCTGTCGAGCACCGTGCAGCCGTCGATCAGGCCGCCGAAGCCCTGGAGATCGATTCCGATCGTCGCATTCCCGATCGCCCGGATTCCGATCACGCGGATGAAATTCGTGGCCGCGTTCGTGAAGATTCCATTCCTCTGGAAGCCCAGGATGCTGCCGTTGCGGACCTCGACGTTCGTCACGCTTTGAAGGGACACGCCGTCCGCGATTCCCGCCCCGCCCGAGACGATCTTGAATCCGTTGAGATCGAGCGTGACGTGGCTGGCGGTGACGTCGATGCCGTCGACCCCGGCCGGGGGGGACAGGTCGCTCGTCAGCCGGTAGCTGCCTCCCGCGGCGATCGTGACGGGGAATCCGGGTCCGTCGCCCGGCGTGACGTTTCCCGCCAGGGCCCTGGACTGGTTGATCTCGATCGTGCCGTCCACCGCGAGGACGGGGTGTGCGGCCGAGAGCGCCGCGGCGAGCGCCGCCGGCAGGATCAGAGTCCGACTCCAATTTCGATGCATGGTGATTCCTCCCGTCGTCGCGCCGCGTGCGCTCGACGATTCAAATTCACGGAAGAGAGATACGCGCATTTCGCCCCATTGGGATCGCATTTTGGGGTGATTCTCACCTGTTTGTCGGGGGGACTCTTGGACTATCGTGGTCCCCGACCGCGAGCCCAAGGAGGCGGCCAATGCCCAACTTGACGCTGGTCTGGCCGGCACGAATTCACCTGCCGAGCTACGTCGCTGCGCTCGAGAAGGGCTGGTCGCCGGACAATCTCCGGAACGACGAAGCTCGACGCGAAGAGCTCGCGCGAATCGCGAACGACCCCGATGCGTTCCTGGCCGGTCTCGTGGACAAGGAAGCGAAAGGCGCGCCCATCACCCTGCCCGACGGGACGGTCGTTCCGCGCCTGCCCGGCTACCGACGCTGGCTGTGGGACGGCGAGTTCTCCGGCAGCATCGGCTTCCGTTGGCAGCGCGGGACCGAGGCGCTGCCGCCGCACTGCCTCGGACACATCGGCTACTCGGTCGTGCCGTGGAAGCAGCGGCGCGGCTACGCGACCCGCGCCCTCGGCGACATCCTGCGGGACGCTCCGGCCGAGGGGCTTCGCTATGTCGAGGTGATGACGACACCGGACAACGTCGCGTCCCAGCGGGTCATCCTGGCCAACGGCGGCGTGTTCGTGGAGGAGTTCATCACCCCCGCGGCTCTCGGAGCGAATCCCGAGCTGCGGTACCGTATCGACGTCGCGTGAGCCCCGTGGGATACAACTTCATTCCCGTCTTCGTCTCGATCGTGCTCGGGCTCCACCACGTCGCGTTCACCGATGCCTCGCGCGGGTCGAAGCTGACCGTGTTCGGCATCGTGGCCGTCTCGCTGGCGATCTGGCTCTACGGGCCGCGCTGGCTCGTGTTCGCGACGCTGATGCAGGCCGGCGTGAGCATTTACATGCTCCTGTACCTGAGATGGCAGTACGATGCGGTCTGACCATGACGTCGCGTGACAAGGAGCACTGGGACGCCGTGTATGCGGCGAAGGCCGCCGATCGCGTCAGCTGGTACCGGCCGCATCTCGACCAGTCCGTTCGCTTTCTGGCTGCCGCGAACATCGGGCCCGGCGCGGCCCTGATCGACGTCGGCGGAGGTGCATCGACGTTCGTCGACGACGTCCTCGACCTCGGCTACCGAAACGTGACGGTTCTCGATCTGTCGGCCGCGGCCCTCGAGACCGCGAGGCAGCGGCTGGGAGCGCGCGCGTCGTCCGTCCGCTGGGTTTGCGCCGACGTCACGCAGGCGAATCTACCCGAGGGCGCCTACGACTTCTGGCACGATCGCGCCGTGTTCCACTTTCTCACCGACGCCGCAGCACGCGCCCGGTATGTCGACGCCGTTCGAACGGTCGTCCGGCCCGGCGGGCACATCGTCGTCGGGACCTTCGGTCCGCACGGTCCCGAAAAGTGCAGTGGGCTCGACGTGCTCCGTTTCAGCCCCGAGGCGCTCCACTCGGAGTTCGGCGATGAGTTCGTGAAGATGGCGGACTCCACCGAGATCCACACGACGCCCTGGGGGAGCGAGCAGGAGTTCGTCTACTGCTACTGCCGGCTGCCCGGAGGCCCGGGAGTTGACTAAAGCGCTCTTGGTCGGCGCCGGCGGATTCCTCGGCTCCATACTCCGATACCTGCTCGGAGGATTGGTCCAGTCGGCGGTCGCCGGCTCGACGTTCCCGTACGGAACGCTGTTCGTCAACGTCACGGGTTGCTTCGCCATCGGCCTCGTCTCGCAGCTCGTCGAGACCCAGGGCCTCCTCGGGCCGAACGGTCGAGCCTTTCTCGTCGTCGGCGTCTTCGGGGGCTACACGACGTTCTCCGCATTCGGCAACGAAACGGTGAACTTGATCCGGGACGGCCAGCGTGCGGCCGCCGGGCTGAACGTCGGCGGGCAGCTCGTTCTCGCGCTGGCTGCTGTGTGGCTCGGCCGGCTCACCGCCCACACGATCTGGAGGTAGCGCCATGGTGATCCCGCGCGAAGGCCACTTGTTGCGGATCTTCATCGGGGAGAGCGACAAGCACGAGGGGAAGCCGCTCTACGAGTGGATCGTTCTCAAGGCCCGCGAGAGCGGCCTGGCCGGGGCGACCGTCATGCGCGGGATGATGGGCTACGGGGCTCACAGCCGGCTGCACACATTCAAAGTCGAGCGGCTGTCGCTCGACCTTCCGATGGTCATCGAGATCGTCGACGCCAAGGAGAAGCTCGAGGCGTTCCTCGCGCTGATCGACGACAACGTGACGGAAGGGCTGGCGACCATCGAGAAAGTCGACGTGCGTTTGTACAGGAGCGGAAAGCAAAGCCAATGACCCACGAGCTCACCGCCTTCGCCACACGCTACGCCGCCGCCTGGAGCAGCCGGGATCCGGCGCGGCTCGCTTCGTTCTACGCGGACGAGGGATCGCTCAGCGTCAACGGCGGCGCGCCATCGACCGGCCGAGCCGCGGTCGCCGCGACGGCAGAGTCGTTCATGACCGCCTTCCCCGACATGGTCGTCCGGCTCGATCGCATGGACCAACGCGGGGACCACCCGGTCTTCCACTGGATCTGGACCGGCACCAACACGGGGCGCGGAGGCACGGGCAATTCCGTCCGCATGACCGGCTACGAAGAGTGGACCATGGACCCCAACGGACTGATTGCAAGGTCGGATGGTCACTATGATGAAGCGGAATACCAGCGACAGCTGAAACAGGGGGCGGGGCCGCGACCTTGACACGCGTGCGCGTCGAAAGCTTTACCATCTCGCTCGACGGCTACGGAGCCGGGCCGAGCCAGAGCCTCGACCATCCGCTCGGCGAAGGGGGGACGGACTTGCACCAATGGGCGTTCCCCACCCGCACGTTCCAGCGCATGGTGCTGGGAGGGGACGACGGGACGACCGGGATCGACGAGGATTTCGCAGCGCGCGGATTCCGAAACGTCGGCGCTTGGATCCTGGGTCGAAACATGTTCGGACCGATCCGCGGCCCCTGGCCGGACACGAGTTGGAAAGGCTGGTGGGGGCCCACTCCGCCCTATCACGTCCCGGCGTTCGTCTTGACCCACCACGCGCGCGCGTCCCTCGAGATGGACGGCAACACGACGTTCCACTTCGTCACCGGCGGCATTCACGACGCACTCGACCGCGCGCGCAAGGCCGCGGGTGGGATGGACGTGCGCATCGGCGGCGGCCCCGACACCATCCGGCAGTATCTGCGCGCGGGGCTCGTCGATGAGCTTCACATCGCCATCTCCCCGGTCTTTCTCGGAAGGGGAGAGCGGTTGTTCGAGGGAGTCGACATGCGCGCCCTCGGATACCGGTGCGTCGAGCGCGTCGAATCGGAGAAAGCCACCCACATCGTGCTCGCGCGCCCGGAGTGAAGCTCACCGGCTGGAAGATCACCCTGTGGGGCCTCGAGGCGGCCTTCGTGGTGGCGGCGGCGCTGCACTTCCTCCACTGGCGCGCGGGTTTCTTGACGAGCCATCTGGCCGACCTGACGGTGCCTGCGACACTCTACATCTTGAGCAGAGAGCTCGTTCCGGGTCTGGTGTTCTATCCACGCCCTCTGGGGCGTTTCATCGGACGGACGCCGGAACGCGCGGCGATCCTCTTGTTCGGCGCGAGCACCGTCACGGAGCTGAGTCAGATGTGGTGGCCCCGAGGGCTATTCCGCGGGACCTACGATCCGCTCGACATCGTCGCGTTCGGGGCGGGGCTGGCCCTCTGCTACGGAGCAGAGAAGCTTTCGCGTGGTCGCGCTTCGCGGTCAAGCTAGGAGCCACGCGGCACGGGTGTCGTGTTCGACCCGCGCTTTCCGATTTCCTCAGGTGACGGCGGCCGCTGCGGCCGTCGTCCGTGAAACCTGGGGCCGAGCCCCGCCGCGAGGTCGCTCATGCGAAAAATCCAGTCCGTTCACCTCTGGTCCATGGTGTCTTGCCTGCTCACCGCCGGATTCTTGGTCGGAACCGTGACCCCGGCGCGAGCGAAGCTCGCGGCGAACAAGCTCGCCGCAAACAAGCTGAGCGCCGTCAGCGCGCTCGCGAATAGCGCGGCCGCCAGCCAGCTTGCAGCCGGCAAGCTCTCCGTCGAGCAGGTCGGGCCGCACTCCTATGCTCTGAACGTCGACGGCGCTGCCGGTCTGCTCGCGACCGACAACGGGCGAGAAGTGCTCAGCTTCATCGTGAGCTGCGCTCTTCCCGAAACCGATTCGCTGGTCCTGCCGGGCCCCGTCCCGCTGGAATTCTTGGGAGAGCTGGGGTTGGCCCCCGAATGGATCGACCATCCCCTGCGCGAATCGGGCCGGGGTTGGGTCAGTGCCTGCCTGTACGCGCGCATCAACGCCCACGACGTGCCGCTCCCGATATCGCTCCGCGGGCAGCATCCGGCGCTCGCGGCCGACGCAGCCGAGGCCGCGGAATGGAATCTCGAGGAAGGGGCCTTCTACGGTGATTTCTTCGCTCCGACCACGGACACGTTCGCGTGGATCGCCTGTCAGGGCGCGGACCAGGCGGCGGGGGAGACCGGCGGCCTCGTCGATCGCGACTGCGCGGAGCCGGACCCGGCCGATCCCACGCACACTCTCTGCGGCCTGAGCTTCGCCGGAAACTGCGGGGAGTTCTCGGCCACGCACGTCTGCAAGCACTTCTCGCCGCACGATTTCTACCGTGATTGCCGCGACCAGCCGCTCGGCGCGGCCGCGCCGAGACGCTTCAAGGAGATCATCACGGTCTACGTGATCGGCGGCTGACGAGACGGTCCGGTGTTGGGATAGATTCCCGTGCCGATGGGAACCATCGATCGGGAGCGCTGGCGGGAGCTGAGCCCGCACCTGGACCGCGCGATCGAGATGCCCGGGGACGAGCTGGCCTCGTGGCTGGCGTCGCTCCGCGCCGAGGCGCCGGAGCTCGCGGCCGACCTCGAGGCGTTGCTCGCGGATCGCGAGGCACTCGCGCGCGAAGGGTTCCTCGAGGACGCCGGTGGTCTCGAGGTGCCCGACGACACCCTGCGCACGGTCGGTCCGTATCGGGTGATCCGCCGGATCGGCGAGGGCGGGATGGGGATCGTCTTCCTCGCCGAACAGACGGATCCGATCCACCGCGAGGTGGCGCTCAAGGTGATCCGGCCCGGCCTCGATTCGGAGAAGGTCCTCGCGCGCTTCGCGTCCGAGCGGCAGATGCTCGCGAACATGAACCACCCGGGGATCTCGAAGGTCTACGACGCCGGGGTGACGCCGGACGGGCGGCCGTGGGTCGCGATGGAGCACGTCGCGGGCGCGTCGATCTCGCAGTACTGCGACGACCACCGATCGACGATCCGCGAACGGCTCCGGCTGTTCCTCCAGGTGTGCGCGGCCATCCAGCACGCGCACCAGAAGGGCGTGATCCACCGCGACATCAAGCCTTCGAACCTGCTCGTGACCGAGCTCGACGGGCGGCCCGTCGTGAAGGTGATCGACTTCGGAATCGCCAAGGCGCTGACTCCGTCGCGCGACGAGGCGATGTTGACGCAGACCGGATTGACGCTCGGCACGCCCGAGTACATGAGCCCCGAGCAGGCCGGCGCGGATGGCGCGGACGTCGACACGCGGAGCGACGTCTATGCGCTCGGCGTCGTGCTCTACGAGCTTCTCGCCGGCGCGCGGCCGTTCGCGATGCAGGACATGGCGCGCGCGACCCCGCTCGCCCTTCTCGAGATCGTACGCGACAAGGAGCCGCCGAAGCTGACGAGCCGGGTGCGGACCGCCCACGACGACCCGGAGCGTGTCGCCGAGCGGCGAAGCACGGACGTGAAGCGTCTCACGCGGGAGCTGGGAGGCGAGCTCGAGTGGATCACGCAGCGCGCGCTGGAGAAGCAGCCCTCGCGGCGGTATTCGTCCGCGGCCGAGCTGGGCGCCGACATCGAGCGGTTTCTCAAGGGCGAGGCGGTGCTCGCCGGGCCGCCCTCGACGCTCTACCGCATCCGAAAGCTCGCCCGCCGTCACCGCGTCGCCGCGGCGGCGATCGTCGCGGTGTCGCTCGCGATCACCGTGGGGGCGGTCGTCTCGACGCTCGCCCTGCTGCGCGCGGTCCGCGCGGAGCGGCTGTCGACCGAGCAGCTCCGCGAGTCGCTCCTCAATCAGGCGCTCACGCTGACGAACGGCAACGAGCCCGACAAGCGCGCCCGGGCCCTCGCCGCGCTGCAGAAGGTCGCCACGATCGCCCCGGATCTCGACGCCCGCAACGCGGCCATCGCGGCGTTGTCGTCGCCGGGGTTCCGCGTGCGGCGCCGGTGGAACGCGCGCGGCGACGGGCTCGGCGAGTGGCCGGACACCCGCCTCACACGGTTCGCGCGGGCGCATGCGGATGGGAGCATCTCGATCCACGCGATCGACGACGACTCGGAACTGATGCGGCTTCCTCCACTGTCGGTCAGCGCGGAATGGGGCGTGTTCAGCCCGGACGGCGCCTGGCTCGCCGTCGTCTACCACGATCATCAGCTCCGGCTCTGGAACCTCGCGGAAAAGCGGAGCCGGCGGCTCGTCGAAGGCGCCGGGACCTGTCAATTCACGCCCGACGGCAAGGCGCTCGTCGCCAGCTCGCCCGGGCGTTCGAGCGTCTTCCCGCTCGGCGGCGGTGACGGCGTGCACGCCGTCGTCTCCGGACCGGTGTCGGACGCGACGGCCGCGGTGCATCCCGCGGAGCCCCTGTTCTTCATTCCGGATCCGGGCAGCGCCCAGCTTGCGATCCGCCGCACGAAGGACGGCGCGCTCGCACGCTCGCTGCCGCTGCCGGCGCTCGGGCGATCGGCGCTCTGGAGCGCCGACGGTGCGAGCTTGATCACGTCTCACCAGGATTTCTCGGTTCGCGTCTGGAACTGGCCCGCGATGGGGGCGCCGCGCCTCGTGCTCCGTTTCCACGAAGCCGAGCCGGTCCACATGGTGACCGATCCCAGCGGGAGGTGGCTCGCGACGGGCGGCTGGGACACGCAGATCGGAATCTTCGACCTGCGCGATGGGCAGCTCGTCCTGCGCGAGCGCGGCACCATCGTCCACGCGGCGCGGGATCGCCCGGCGTTCCTTCTCGAGAACGGACCGGACTGGACCCTCGTCGAGCTGGAGCCCCCGGTCGCGGTGACGGCCATCGCGGTTCCGGAAAAAGACAAAGGCCCCCGCGAGATCGCGTGGAGCGGGAACGGCCGCTGGCTGGCGACCGCGGGCCCCGGCGGGGTTCGCTTGATCGATCCCGCATCGGGCGACGTTCGGGCGCTGATCGACGAATCCGCGTTTGCCGTCCGGTTCACGCCCGATTCGAGCGAGCTGCGCGCGGTCACGATCGACCACCTGCGGGCGTGGACGCTTCCGTCCGAGCCGCGCGTGCTGCCCTGGGACGCCGATCGCCCGACGGTCTCGTGGTATTTCGGCGGCATCTCGCCGGACGGTGCGAGCTGGGTGAGGCGCGGCACGAACGGGCTCACGAGAAAAGTGTCCTGGTCCCTCGGCCGCTTCGGCGACCCGCGGTCGATCACCGTGGCCGAATCCGGCCCGTCCGACGCGGAGCCCGCGCTCAGCGCCGACGGAGCGTGGCTCGCTTGGGGAAACTGGCACGGGCACGCGGCGGGCGCGAAGCGCCTGGGGTCGAGCGATCCGCCCGTCTCGTTTCCGGCGGAGGGCACGGCGGCGGTCGCGTTCTCACAGGACGACCGCACGCTCGTCGTCACGGGGCCGGATGCGATCCGCTTCTACTCGGTCGGCTCGTGGAAGGAAGCTCACGCGCTTCCGAGGCGCCCGGCGAGCGTGCTGACGGCGTTCGCGGCGTTCTCGCACGACTCGAGACTCTGCGCGATCGCCCTGCCGCTCGACCGCATCCTGCTCGTCGACGTCGGAAGCGGGCGCGAGCTCGGCTCCATCCCCGCGGCGCGCCGAAGCATGCTGCGGCCGGCGTTCAGCGCCGACGACCGGTGGCTGGCCGTTCCCGTCGACGACCATCACGTGCTGATCTGGGACGTTCCGAAGCTCCGCCGGGCGCTCCGCGAGGTCGGTCTCGACTGGGAGGAATCGACCGGCTAACTCGGAGCGGCGCTCGTCGTATATTTCGAGCACGTGGAACGCTCGATCCCCGAGTTGATGAAGGCCGCCGACGGCGGCGACGAGTCGGCGGCGGCAGCCTTGTTCTCGGCGCTCTACGCCGACCTCCACCGCATGGCGATTCGCGAGCTGAGGCGCCACGGCGCCCCGATGAGCCTCGGCGCGACGACGCTGCTCCACGAGGCGTACGTCAACGTCGCCGGCCGCGACGGCGCGCGATTCCCGGACCGCGCGCGATTCATGGGGTACGCCGCCCGCGTGATGCGCGGCCTGATCATCGATCACGCGCGCCGGCGCCAAGCCCAGAAGCGCGGCGGCCAGTTCGAGCTGACCACGATGGCCACGGACGTCGCGGATGCCCGCGTCGATGCCCGCGAGCTGACGCGAATCGGCGAGGCCCTGGACGAGCTCGCCGGAAGCGACCCTGCGCTCGCGGAAATCGTCGACCTGCGATTCTTTTGCGGCTTCTCGTTCGCCGAGATCGCCGCGATGCGCGACGTGTCGGAGCGGACCGTTCAGCGAGCCTGGGAGAAAGCCCGCATCTATCTCTACCGGAGCATTCGCTCGCGGATCTAGCGGATCGAGGTCGGGCGTGAGATACCACGAGTACGAGCCGCACGAGATCCTCCGCGACACGGTCCGCTGCTTCTGGATCCACGAAGGGGACGAAGGGACGGAGACCGAGGAGGACATCACGCCCGACGGCTGCGTCGAGCTGATCTTCAACTTCGGGAGCCCGTACGTCCTGCGGACGAAGCCGGAGGCGACGGAGCTTCCGGCCGCCGTGATCGTCGGCTTTCAGAACCGGCCGATCCCGCTCGTCATCCGCGGGAAGACTCGGGCGGTTGCGGCGCGCCTGTTCGCGTGGGGGGCGCTCGGGCTCGTGGAGCACGATGTCTCGAAGCTGACCCGGACCATCACGCCCGCAGGCGGGGGATGGGGCGCTCTCGAGAAAAGGCTCCGCGAGGAGGTCGAACATGGCCGGTACGAAGACGCGGTGCGCACGCTCGAGGATTTCCTGATCGAGCGCGCGGTGGCCCGGGCCTACGATCCGAAGATCATCCAGACCGCGGCGAAGATGCTCCACCACACGAAAGGGCGGTTCCGGATCGCGGAGCTGGCGGACCATTGCCGGATGTCCGTCAGGCAGCTCGAGCGAGGGTTCCAGCGAGTCGTCGGAACGACGCCGAAGACCCTCGCCCGGACGCTGCGATTCGAGGAGGCCCAGAGGAGGCTGATGTTCGACCCCGAGACGAGCCTGACCGATCTCGCCCACGATTCCGGGTACTTCGACCAGGCGCACTTCATCAAGGACTTCAAGGAATTCGCCGGAAAGACTCCCACGGAGCACGCCGATGCGATGCGGGAGTTCCAGAGGATCCTCAAGAGCAAGGATGTCGTGTTCTTACAATTCCCCGGAGCGCCGGCCGAGTAAGTTCAAATCGCGCGGCCCGAAGTCGGCGGTCCGTGCGGTGACGAACGAAACCACCGACCGGAGAGCCGTCGTCATGAAGCGAATGTCCCTCGTGAGCGTTTACGTGAAAGATCAGGATGCGGCGATCGAGTTCTACACGAAGAAGCTGGGATTCTCTCTCGTCGAGGACGTGTCGATGGGGCCGCAGCGCTGGGTGACCGTGCGGCTTCCCGGCGACGAGGTGTTTTCGATTTCACTGAGCGTGCCGGAATCGGCCGACGACCGGGCGCTCATCGGCAAGCAGGCCGGATCGCAGCCGTTCTTCGGGATCGTCACCGACGACTGCATCCGCGACTACAAACTCATGAAGGAGGCCGGGGTCAAGTTCCACGGCGAGCCCCAGGTGTTCCCCTACGGCACCGGCGTGACGCTCGAGGACCTCAACGGGAACAAGATCTACTTGAATCAAGAGCCTTCCTAGGCGTCTGTCACACTTCGGGCGCCCAGGCATCTAAACGGGCATGACGCATTCGAACGGCCCGTTTCATGCCGGCGAGCTGGAGCTTCAGCGGCGCGCCGGAGCCGGTGCCAACGCGCGGGATCTCGGCCGGAGCATCCGAGCCGAGATCCCCGCCGGCGCGGCGAGATTCCTTGCCGACCAGCGCCTCGCGGTGGCGTCGAGCCTCGACCGTGAGGGGCGGGTCTGGGCCTCGCTCCTCTCCGGCCCGGCGGGATTCGTGACGGTTGTCGATCCGCGCCTGCTGCACCTCGCGGCGCGGCCCGTCGAGGGAGACCCGCTGGCCGAAGATCTCACGGTGCGGCCGGAGCTGGGGCTCTTCGTGCTCGATCCGGCGACGCGGCGGCGCCTGCGCTTCAACGGCCGCGGGCTGCTGGCGCCCGAAGGCATCTTCCTGCACGTCGACCAGGCGTACGGGAATTGCCCGAAGTACATCCAGCGGCGCGAGCCCGAGCCGGACGTACCCCCGCAGCCGGGGCCGGCTCACCTTTCGGACAAGCTGGACCCGCAGCAACGCGAGCGCATCACGCGGGCCGACACGCTCTTTCTCGCGAGCTTCCATCCCGAAGGCGGTGCGGACGCGTCGCACCGCGGCGGCTTTCCGGGATTCGTCCGCGTGCCGAGCCCATGCAGGATCGAGTTCGACGACTATCCGGGAAACGGGATGTTCAACACGCTGGGGAATCTCGCGGTCTATCCGTCCGCCGGCGTTCTCGTCCCCGATTTCAAGAACGGCGACCTGCTCTTGCTCACCGGGCGTGCCGACGTGCGGCCCGATTTCTCGGTCGCAATCGACATCGAAGAGGTTCGGCAGATCCCGGGCGGCTCACCGCTCCGATTCCGGTTCGTCGAGTACTCGCCCGCCAATCCCGGTAGGAGGACCGTCCGATGACGAAGCACATCGACTGCAAGGACGTGGTGGAAGGCTGCTCGTTCCACGCGAGCGCCGAGACCGACGACGAGCTGGTGCGCCAGGTGGCCGCCCACGCCGAGCACGACCACGGCGTGACCGAGATCACGCCGGAGCTGGCCGCAAAGGTCAAGGCGGCGATACGGTCCAGGTAGACTCCGGCTGCGTGGACGTTCCCGGCGCGGAACCGAGCGACGAAGATCTCGCGGCCCGGGCCGCGGCCGGGGACCGGTCCGCATTCGACGAGCTGCTTCACAGATACCACGCCGCCGCGTACCGGCTGGCCTATCGCCTCGTCGGCGCCGGAGGCGATCCCGAGGACGCGGTGCAGGATGCGTTTCTCCAGGTCCTGAAGCACCTGAAGATGTACCGCGGCGAGGCCAAGGTTGCGACGTGGATCTTCCGTATCGTGACGAACGCGGCGTTGATGCAAAGGCGCGCCCGCGCGCGCCGTATGGTGGAACCTCTCGACGCGTTCGCTCCGCGCTTTGACGCCGACGGCGTGCACGCCGATCCTCCCGAGATCCTGAGAGCGGCGGGGGAGGCGGAGGAGCGGCTCGATCGCGAGGCGCTTGCGCGTCGCGCGATGGAGGGGATCGAGCGCCTCCCCGACACGCTTCGAGTCCCGTTCGTCTTGCGCGATCTCGAGGAGGTGCCGACGGCGGACGTCGCGCTGATGCTCGACCTCGAGCCCGCAACGGTTCGCCAGCGCGTGCACCGCGCGCGCGTCCTGCTGCGAGGCTATCTCGCCAATCTTCCGGAGGTCCGGCCATGAATTGCGCACGCGGCGTCGATCTGTTGGGCGACTACGTGGACGGCGCGCTGCCCCTCGAAATCCGAGGGCAGATCGACGCGCACCTCGGGGTGTGTCCGCGCTGCGTCGCCTACGTCGAGTCCTATCTCCACACGATCCGCGCGTTCCGCGACGCCACGCGCAAGGATCCGCCGCCGGAATTCGAGAAGGCCCTTCGAGATCGGCTGGCGTGATGACGCGCTCCTCGTTCTGATGGAATACCAGAACGCCGGCTACGCTCTCTTGAGCTTCTAGCCGGCGTTCTTCCGAAATCGTCGATAGGCTCGCGTCAGTTGCCTTCGCCCTGGTCGTCGTCATCCCGGCGATAGCGGCGATCGTCGCCCTGCCGGTATGCGTCGTCACGGTAGGCGTCATGCCGGTCCGCGGCACATCCGCCGCCGACCGTCACCGCGACCGGAGGAATCGAGACGTAGGCGCTGAAGCCGGGGCGGGCGTAGTAGTAGCCGCCGCCGACGACCACAGGGGGCGCGTAGACGGGCCGGTAATACGGACGGTAGTAAGGGCGATAGGCGCGATACGGCCGGTAGTACGGGCGGGGCGCCACGTAAACCGGAGCCGGTATGGGAGCGCGGACGACGACCGACGTGTGCCTGAGGATCTGATCGACGTGCCGCAGATGCGCCTCGATGATCTCGTGAGGAAGCGGGATGCCTCCGGCGTTGGCCGGCGACGCGCTCGAGACGAGGCCGATGGCGAGAACGCCGGCGCCGATCGCAAGCGTTCGAACGATTCGATTCTGGGAGCGGCTCTTGTTCATGGCAAATCCTCCGCGCCGGGATAGTGCGACTTCCGGGCCAGCTCCGGGCGGAGGAGAAAGAGATCGAAACGGCGCCCCATCCCGCCGGGTGACGTGGGGTGTCCGCTCCGCTCGTCATCCGCCGAGGCCGGGGTGCCGTCCGGGTTCGTGGACACCCCGGCCCGCCGGATCACCGCACGGACGCGCTGACTGCCTCGGCCGGAAATTCCACGGCCATCTTCGTGTCGGCAAAGACGATCTTGATCAAGCGGTCGCGATCGCCCGCTTGCGTGCGGTAGTGCACCGCGTTTCCCGAATAGACGACGTCCGCCAGGCCGACCGAGCAGGGGACCTCGGCCACGACGTCTTTTCCCTTGATGAACCGGGCCTTGTCGGGCCCGGTGGACAGGTCGATCCGGTACGTTCCGGCCGGAAGAACCGAGCCTCCGACGACCGTCTCGCGGTCGACGTTGACGAATTCTTTTCGGTCCTTCGAGGCGGCGGAAGCGGCCCCGAAAGCGAGCACGGAAACGAGAACGAGGACGCTTGCGATGCGGTTTCTCATGGCTGGCTCCTTTTGCCGATATAACCTATCTATACAGTTTCGATGGTTACATCGTACGAGCGGGCGTCTAACCTGTCAAGTGGTATATTGTGGTTATATGAAAAACGGTCACGAGGCGCATCGGGACCCGGCCGGGGATGACGGCTACGTCTACAGGCTCGCAGGCGGCCACCCGGCGCTCGATTTCGCGAACACCGTCGGCCGGCGCGTCGCCCCCGTGCCGAACGTGGAGCGGATGCCGACGTACGGCCGGCTGGTGTCGTGGAGCCTGCAGGCGGGCCTCCTGGCGGGGAAGGAGGCGCAGCGGCTCCGCGAAGCCGCCCGCGAACGGCCCCGAGCGGCCGCCGCGGCCCTCAAGGAGGCGATTGCGCTGCGAGAGAGGATCTTTTCGATCTTCATCGCGGCCGCGCGTGGGGAGAACCCGCCCGCGGCCGCGGTCGACGCTCTGAACGAGGCGCTGCCTAAGGCCTTGGGCTCGCTCCGCGTGTCGTCCGGCCGCGAGGGATTCTCATTACGGTTCGTTCACGGGCCGGAGAACCTGACACCGATGCTGGCCCCGGTGGTGCGCGGCGCGGCGGAGCTTCTGACGTCCGAGGACGATCTGCGCCGCGTACGCGAGTGCGGCGCCGACACGTGCTTCTGGCTGTTCCTCGACCGGAGCAAGAACGGCACGCGCCGTTGGTGCGACATGAAGATCTGCGGCAACCGCGCAAAGGCGCGCCGCCACCACGCACGCGCGAAATCGGGGGCCTCGAAGAAACGGCAGACAGCTTGACGCCGGCCCGGGCCGGACGTACTTTACACTGTGAAGTACTTCACGGAGTCGCAGATGCCGCCGCTGTCCGAGCACATCGCCGCAACGCGTGAGCGCTTGCGAGCGTCGGGCCTGACCCGGCCCGGCCCGGGAAGCGTCTGCTTCAAGGTCAATCGCGAGATCGTCGTCGTCGCGGGCTGGGGGCGCGCGGTCCTCCTTCAGCTCGCTCACCCGCTCGTCGCCGCGGCCGTCGATACCCACAGCAGCGTCCGCAGCACTCCGTTGGCGCGAGCCGGGCGGGCCCGGTCGACCGTCCAAGCGATGCTGGCCTTGACGTTCGGCGGCGACGAGCAGGCGATCGCCGCCGCCGCCCACATCAACACCGTTCACGATCGCATCCGGGGAACGCTCGATCGCGCGGCCGGCGTGTATGCGGCAGGAGAGACGTACTCCGCGCACGATGCCGAGTTGCTCCGCTGGGTCCATGCCACGCTACTCGATTCGATCTTGCGAGCTTACGAGCGGCTCGTCGGGCCGCTCACGGCCGAAGAGCGCCGGCATTACTGTGTTGAAGCGACCGTGATGGAGCCGCTGCTCGGCATTCCGGCCGGGCTGCTGCCGCGAGACGCCCAGGCGCTCGAGGCCACCATCGGCGAGTCGTTCGGCAGCGGCCGGATCGTGGTCACCGACCGGGCCCGGGCGCTGGCCCGGGCGCTTCTATTCCCGCCGCAATGGCGGCTCGCATGGCCCGTGTTCCGTCCCATTCAGTTGTTGACGATCGGTGATCTACCGGCGCCGGTCCGCGATGCGTACGGGTTCCCGTGGGGCGATCCGGAAGCGCGTGCGCTGGCCCGGTGGACGGCGGCCTTGACGCGGCTGCGCGGCCTCGCCCCCGCCGCTCTGCGGGAGTGGCCGGCGGCGCGGGTCAACGTTTCCGGCCGCGCGCGCGCACGGTCCGGAGCGCGTCCTCGAGCACCGGAAGGATCGCCCGATCCTTCGGGCGCCCCGTCGCTTTCTTGCTCACGATGATCCGCTCGAGCGGGAGCAGCTTGACGGCGACACCGGCGAGCGGAACCACGATCGCGCGGGCGGCCTCTTTCTCGAACGGCTCGAGGCCGTGCATCGAGATCACGACGTCGAAGAGCGCGACGGCCGGGCCCACGAACATCGGCGGCGTCGACCCGGTCGGCGCGACGTAGACCCCGCCGACACGCCGGAGCGCCTTCTGGATGCCCGGATCCGCCAGGTCGCGAAACCACATATCGATGTCCTGCGTCACCGCAGGCGCCCCTTGAAGAGCCGCCGACGACAGCCCGACGACGAGGAATTCCACGCCCTCGTCGACGAGCGCGCGGAGGAAGCCCGCTTCCCGTTCGCTAAAGAGCCCCGGCTCGGCCACGGCGCAACGCCCTGTTCAATCGCTCGATGGGCGGCTCATCGAGGAGGACCATCGTGTGCCAGACGTTCTCGAACGACGCCCCCTGACGCTCGCCGGCGATTCGCCTCGCGGCCTCGATCTTCTTGCGCGCCCGTTTCTGCTCCATCGCCGTGTCGTCGAGGAGATCCCGGGCGGGGACGTCGAGAAGGCGGGCCAGCTTGAGAATGGTCGTCGGAAGGACCGATCCGCTCCGCTTCAAGGAGTAGTAGGCCGTTCGGCTGACCCCCGCCTCGCGCAGCGCGCGGGAGAGCGCCAGCCCGCGGGCCTCGCAGCGCCTCACGACGCCGTCGTGATCGAGCTTCACGGGGCGAATGTACTATTTCTTGGCACAGGGGACAATCCCGACCGGCCCCGCGAGCTAGAACCGGAACGACGTTCCATCGTATCGTCTACCGGATCGAGGGGAGGGCGGATCGGAATGTGGAAGCATCACAAGGGGAAAATCATCTTCGGCGTCATCGCCGTGGTGGCGCTCGGGCTCGCCGGGTCGGGCATCTACAAGAAGAAGCACCAGGCCACCGAGGTCAGCGTGGCGAAGGTCAAGCGCCAGGACGTCGTCGGCAAGGTCACCGCGAACGGCAAGATCCAGGCGGAAAACAAGGTCGATCTCTCGGCGCTGGTCATGGGCCAGATCGTGAACCTGGTCGTGCGCGAAGGGGATCGCGTCAAGGAAGGGGACTTCCTCCTCCAGATCGACAAGACACGCGCGGCGGCCGAAGAGGCGAGCTCCGCCGCCGCCGTGCTGGCCAGCCGCGCCGATCTCGACTCGGCCAAGGCGGCGATGGAGCAAGCGGGCAAGGACCTCGAGCGCGCCCGGAAGAACCATGAGGCGGGAATCGTTCCCGAAGCCGATTACCAGCATGCGCAATCGAGCTACGACAGCAGCCGCGGGGCGTACCAGGCGGCGGAGCAGCGCATCGAGCAGAATCGCGCCATCGTCAACGCGAATCACGACACCGTGAACAAGTCGACCGTGCGCGCGCCGATCTCGGGCGTCGTGACCACGCTTCGCGTGAAGGCGGGGGAGGTCACCGTTCTCGGCACGATGAACAACCCAGGCACGCAGCTGATGACGATCTCGGACATGTCGGCGGTCCAGGCCGTGCTCATGGTCGACGAGACCGACATGCCCAACATCACGGTGGGCCAGAAGGCGATGCTGACGCTCGACTCGTATCCGGGGCGGAAATTCGACGGCACCGTGACCGAGGTCGGCCACTCGCCGATCCAGAAGGACGACTCCGAGCTCCAGGGGCTCATCACCACCACCGAGGCGATCAACTTCAAGGTGAAGGTCAAGATCTCCGATCCGCCGCCGACCATCCGGCCGGGCTTCTCGGTCACTGCGGACATCGTCACCGGCTCGAAAGCGAACGTGCCGACGATCCCGCTCGCTGCGGTCGTGATCCGCGATTCTCCCAAGGGCGACAAGGACGTCTCGGGGCGGATCAAATCGGAAGAAGGCGTGTACACCGTGGCCGACGGGAAGGTCCATTTCGTCCCCATCAAGACCGGTCTGACCGGAGAGCTCGACATCGAGGTCGAAAACGGCCTCAAGGACGGAGAGACCGTCGTCAGCGGACCGTTCAAGACGCTCCGGTCGATCAAGGACGGCGACCGGGTCAGCGAGATGAGCGAGGAGAAGAGAAAGGCGATGGAGTCCAAGCAGGAGGGGGCGTCGTAGGCCGATGGATCTCCGGGAGCTGTTCGCGACCTCGCTCCGCTCGCTCGGAAGCCACAAGCTCCGCTCCGGCTTGACGCTGCTCGGGGTCATCATCGGCGTGATGACCGTCGTGGCGGTCGTCTCGGTGATCAGCGGCTTGAACGAGTTCGTCGCGACCAACCTCGTGAACTTGAACCCCGACGTCCTCGTGTTCACCCGGTTCGGGATCATGAGGAGCCGCTCGGAGTTCCTGCTCGCCAACCGCAGGAAGCCGATCACGATGGCCGACTGCAAGCTGGTCGAGGCCAATTGCCATTCGTGCGCCGCGGTCGGGGCTCAGGCGAATCAGACGGACACGGTGAAGGGCGGGCACAACCAGCTCGGCGGGGTCCAGGTCACCGGCTACACGGCGAACGCGGATTCCATGCTCAACCTCGATCTCGAGGCCGGGCGGTTCTTCAATCCCACCGAGGAATCCCACGCGGCGGCGGTGGCCGTCATCGGCGCGGACGTCAAGGACTCGATTTTCGCGGGCGTCGACCCGATCGGCCGGACGGTGCTCGTCCACGGCTATCCGGTGCGCGTGATCGGCGTGCAGAAACGCCTCGGGAACATGATGGGCCAGGCGCGCGACAAGGTGCTGTTCGTTCCGATCACGTTCCTCATGAAGGTCCTGAGCGTCGACCGGGGGCTCGCGATCCTCGTGCGCCCGCAGGGCGGGATGGCCGGGCTCGACCGGGTGGAAGACGAGGTCCGGACCATCCTCCGCTCGGCGCGCAAGACCCGCTTCGCGTCCGACGACCCGTTCGGCGTGGTGGGATCGCGCGCGGTGCAGGCCGTGTGGAGCTCGATCTCGCAGGGCGCCTATCTCGCGATGATAATCGTCTCGGGCATGTCGCTCGTGGTGGGCGCGATCGTGATCGCGAACATCATGTTCGTTTCGGTGGTCGAGCGCACGCAGGAGATCGGTCTCCGCAAGGCGCTCGGCGCGCGCTCGCGGGACATCCACCGCCAGTTCCTCGTCGAGGCGGCGATGCTGTCGCTGTCCGGTGGGGTCGCCGGCGCCGCGCTCGGAGCCGCCGCCGCGGCCGCGATCAGCTTCGTGTTTCCCGCGGCGGTGAGGGTTCAGTTCATCCTCTTGGGGCTCGTCCTCGCCGTCCTCGTGGGCATCCTCGCCGGACTGGCGCCGTCGTCGCTGGCGGCGCGAAAGACGCCCATCGAGGCCTTGCGGTACGAGTAGGAGACAAGCATGCAGCGCTATCTCGACGTTTTCCGCCGCGGCTTCTGGGAGAACGTGATGTTCGCGCTCGGCGCGATCCGCGAGCACAAGCTCCGCGCCGGCCTCACGACGCTCGGCATCGTCGTCGGTGTCACGACCGTCATGGGGATGGTCGCGATCGTGTCGGGGTTCAACAACAACGTCATCGGGAACCTGCAGGCCTTCGGCGCGAACCGGATCGAATTCAAGAAGTACGACGAATCGTTCGGCGCGGGGGATTCGAACTACGAGGAACAGAGAAAGCGCCACAACCTGACGATGGACGACGCGTCCGCGCTGCGCGCCGGCGTGCCGGAGGCCTCCGCGGTCTCGGCGCTCGCTGCGTACACGGACGCCGTGCTGCACGTCAAGCACGGCAACCTCGAGGCCAACTTTCCCTACACCCTCGGTGTCGACGAGTGGTACCCGCAGGGGACCACCTACAACGTCGGGCACGGGCGCTTCTTCACCGCCTCCGAGATCGCGCATTCGGCGCCGGTCGCCATCGTCGGGGCCGACGTGAAGGACGCGATCTTCCCGCTCGAAGATCCCCTGGGCAAAGACATCACGGTCGACGGCGAGCACTACCGCGTGATCGGCGTCCTCGCGCGCAAAGGGGAGCAGTTCGGGTGGTCGCCGGACAACAAGGTCGTCCTCCCGTTCGGAACGTTCGCCCGCCAGTTCCCGTTCCGCATCCTCCAGGACGGCGTGAACATCAGCGTCGTGCCGGCCCGCAGCGAGGACCTGCGGCTCGTGGTCGACAAGTGCGTGTCGATCCTGAGGCAGCGCCGCAAGGTTCCCTTCAACAAGCCCAACGATTTCGGGGTGACGACCCCCGACCAGCTCATCAGCCAGTTCAAGCAGATCACCGGCGGCATCACCGGCGCGATGGTCTTCATCGCCGCGCTGTCGCTTCTGATCGGCGGCGTCGGCGTGATGAACATCATGCTCGTGTCGGTGACCGAAAGGACGCGCGAGATCGGCATCCGCAAGTCGCTCGGCGCCTTCCGCCGCGACATCATCGGGCAGTTCCTGACCGAAGCCGTGACGCTCAGCAGCCTCGGCGGCTTGATCGGCGTGGCGATCGGGATCGCCATCGCCTCGCTGATCAAGGCGAACGTGCCGGCGCTGCCGACCGACATCCCGCTGTGGTCTCCGATCGTCGGCCTCGCGGTGTCGATGGGGGTCGGGATCTTCTTCGGCGCCTACCCCGCGGTCAAGGCGTCCCGTCTCGACCCGATCGAATCCCTTCGGTACGAGTGAGCGTGCCGCCGCCCCCGATCGTGTGCGATCATCGCACGGGGAGAAGGTCATGACCGAGCTCGTCGTCATCGAAGCCGCAGACGGCTTCACGCACATCGCGGTCCGGGGGAAGCTCGACACGACGGGCGTCGAGAAGATCGAGCGCCAGCTCGCCGAACACACCGTCGCGCGCCGTTTGCCCGCGATCGTCGACATCACGGCGGTCGACGTCCTCGCCTCGATCGGTATAGGGCTCCTCGTCAAGACCGCGCGCTCGCTGCACAGCTACGGTCTGATCTTCGGCGTCGTGGCGACCGGAATCAGCAAGGAAAACCTCGAGCGGCTGAAGGTCGACACCATCTTCCCCGTCGTCGAGACCTACGAGCAGGCGAAGCGAAAGCTGATGCTCGACTAGCGTCCCGTCAGCGCACGCGGTAGTACCAGGTGATTCCGTCCGTCGAGACCGGGTCGTCGTACGTCGTCCCCGCGAGGGACGGCGCGATCACGACGGCGTCGCCGAAATTCGATTGCGTGGCCCGCTCGACGTCGTAAGCCGGCTTGGTGGGGGTCCAGGACAGCCGCACGACGTCGGGCGAGGCCGGACGCGTGACCGAAAGGATGATGCCGTCGGTCGAGCGCCCGCGCGCTTCGATGCGATAGTTGCCCGGGGCCGTGGTGTCCTCCTGCGCCTTCCATTGCGTATCGGGGATTGCCGCGAGGTTCGCGGGATCGAGCGCGACGCCCTCGCCCGTGTAGCCGAAGAACGACCGCTGGGCGAGCGTCGGATCCGTGGTGTCGAGCGGGCTGATGTAAACCGGCACGGTGCGCGTGTTCTTGAAGTAGACGGCGGCGACGAGCGTTCCGTGGACGAGCACGTGGGGGACCACGTAGTCGTTCAGGGTGTCGGTGTTGCCGTTGGCGATGACGGCGTCCGTCGACCAGAGCAGGGTCGCGTTCTGGGGCGAGCCGCCGTCGAGATCTTCGTAGAGAACGATCTTGATCGCGAGGCCGTTCAACGCCGTCGGTCCGCCGACCCGGCCGAACGACGTCCGGATGAGGTCGATGTACGGTCCGGCGGGATCGACCGGGAACGTGTTCATGTAGATCAACGTCTCGTCCGGATCGATGCTCAGCACGAGATCCGCGTGCGTGTCGGCGATCGAGTACGTCGCATCGGCGCGCGCGGGAGGAACGGAGCAGAGCAGGGGAAGGGTCAGCAGGGGCGCCCCAAGAAGGAGTCGTGATCGCATGCGCCCACGGTACGCGAAAGAGACGTGCCATCGGCGGGCCGTGGGACGAGACGTCATCGCTCCGTGACGAGCGGTGACCGGGGCGACGCGATGGATTGCTATATTTCCTGGGTGATCGAGCGGGTTCTGATCGCCGACGACGAGCCGCTGGCTCGCGACCGTGTGCGCCGGCTCGTCTCGCGGCTCGCGCCGGCCGCTTGCGTGTGGGACGCCGGCGACGGCGACGCCGCGGTCACGTCGATCCTCGAGCATGCGCCCCAGGTCGTCTTCCTCGACATCGAGATGCCGGGGCGCCGCGGCCTCGAGGTCGTCGAGGCGGTCGGGCTCGAGCGCATGCCCGCGACGGTGTTCGTCACCGCGTACGACGAGCACGCGCTCGCCGCGTTCGACGCGGCGGCGGTCGACTACCTGCTCAAGCCCGTCGACGAGAACCGCTTCGAGGCCGCCTGGAAGAGGGTCGAGTCGTCCGTGGCCTCGCGAGCGTTCCTAGGCGAGGCGGCACGGCTGAGGGAGCTTCTCGACGCGCTGGGCCGGAGCGAGGCCGCCGCGTCGCGCGACCGGCTCGTGCTGCGCGATGCGGGCCGGTCGATCGTCGTGCGGCTCGACGTCGTCCGCTGGATCGAGTCGGCGGGGAACCACGTCGTGTTCCACACGGCCGAAGGCCCGATTCGTGCCCGGGAAACTTTGACGGCGATCGAAGCGCGGCTCGACCCCGCGCGTTTCGTCCGGATTCACCGCAGGTATCTCGTCTCCCTCGGGGCGCTGCGCGAGGTGCGCCCGTGGTCGGGCGGCGATCAGGTGCTGGTGGTCGAGGGCGGGGCGAAGCTCCCCGTCAGCCGGAACCACCGCGAGGTCCTCGAGCGGCGGCTCGGAGAGCGCGGATGACCGGCCGCGCGCGCTACGGCCTGATCGCCTTCTGGGCGGTGCCCGCCCTCGTGGCGACACTGGGAATGCAGCTCGTTCCGTCCCGGCTCCGTCCGAACATGACCTCCGGCCAGATCCTGATCGCGCAGCTCGCGCTCTGGCTGCCATGGGCCCTTTCGACGATTCTGATCTTCGCCGTCGGCGACCGGTTTCCGTTCGAGCGCGGGCGCATCGGCCGCGCCTTGGCGGTCCACGTTCCGCTGTGGGCGGCCGTCGTCATCTTCCAGATCCTGACCGTCACCTCGATCGCGGTGTATTTCGGCCTGCGCGAGCCGCTTCCGTTCTGGAGCACGATCGCCGTCGGCGTCCGGCAGCTGGGCGACCTCTTCACCGTGATCTACTGGGGCATCGTGGTCGCCCACGGCGCCCTGCGCTGGAACGTCGCTTACAGGGCCCAGCAGATTCAATCCGCGCGGCTGGGAAAGGACCTCGTGGAAGCGCAGCTTCGCGCGCTCCAGGGACAGCTCCGGCCGCACTTCCTGTTCAACGCACTCAACTCCGTCGTGGCCATGATCGATCGCGATCCGAAGGGCGCGCAAAAGATGGTCGTGCAGCTCGGTGAGCTGCTGCGCGCCACGCTTCGGACCGGCGACCGGCAGGAGATCCCGCTCCACCAGGAGCTCGAGCTGACGCGCCTCTACGTCGAGATCGAAAAGGTCCGTTTCTCCGACCGGCTCGACGTCGACTGGCGGATCGAGGCCGACCCTTCGAGGCTCGTCCCCTCGTTCGTGCTCCAGCCGCTCGTCGAGAACGCGATCGTTCACGGGATCACGCGAAAGAGCGGCCCGGGCCGGATCGCCATCGAGGTCGCCGACGACCGGCGCGGGCTGATCGTGCGCGTCGTCGATGACGGAGCCGGCCTCGGGGCCGAGCCCGGCGCGCAGGGCGCGGGCGGCGTGGGGCTCGCCAACCTTCGGGCCCGCCTGCAGCGGCTGTACGGTGCCGCCGGTGCCTTCGACCTGCGGCCCGGCGCGGGAGGGGGCGCCGCGGCCACGCTGCTGATCCCGATCGACCGGTCGCTTGACGGACGGGCTGGCGCGCGATAGCAAGGAGCATGGCAAAAGCAAAGAAGAAGAGTGCCAAGCCCGAGGCCCGCTCGCGAGGCCTGGCGGCGACGGCACTGACGAGCGGCCAACCGCCCGCGGCCCTCGAGTCCCTTCGCAAGACGATCGCCGACGATGGGGGCGAGATCCTCGCGTCGTATCGCGACCCGGTCGGCGGGCGCTGGCAGCTCCTGGCGGCGCTGCCGATCGACGCGGTGCAGCCGACGCCCTATCAGCGCGATCTCTCCGCGACGCACGCCGCGCGGCTGGCCGACGTCATCGACAAGATCGACCGCTTCCTCGATCCGATCATCGCGGTGCGTGGCGCGGAAAGCGGCTACTGGACTCCGAACGGCCATCACCGCCTCGCGGCGCTGCGCACCATCGGGGCCAAGGCGATCGTCGCGCTCGTGCTCCCCGAGCCTGAAACCGCGTACCGCATCCTCGCCTTGAACACCGAGAAGGCGCACAACGTCCGCGAGAAGTCTCTCGAGGTGATCCGTATGGCGCGCGCCCTGGCCACGCTCGACCCGCGCCCCGAAAAAGAGTTCGCCCTCGAGTTCGAAGACCCGTCGTTCCTCACCCTCGGCGCGACGTACGAAAAGAAGGGCCGTTTCTCCGGCGGCGCGTACGCGCCCGTCCTGAAGCGCGTCGAATCGTTCCTCTCCGCCAAGCTTCCGGCTGCGCTCACGGTCCGCGACGAGCGCGCGGGGGCGCTTCTTACGCTCGACGAGCTGGTCGTTGCCGCGGTCGCCGCGCTGAAGGAGCGCGGCTTCGTCAGCCCCTACCTCAAGGCGTTCGTGATCGCGCGGATCAATCCGATCCGGTTCCAGCGCGGCGGCGACCCGGAATTCGACGAGACGATCGGAAAGATGACGGCTTCGGCAAAGAAGTTCGACGCCGGCAAGGTCAAGGCGGACCAGGTGGCCGCCGCGTCGGGCCCCCCCGAGGAATAGGGGACAGTCCCCTT